>NZ_CP035119.1:2400000-3017361 GCF_004087835.1 Halorussus pelagicus | reverse complement strand
TGGGGACCTGAATCGTGACGGCGTCCAGAGTACCGAACTTCCGAACCACGTTGTCGGCGGAGGAGAGCGCCATCTGTCGGCCCTTGTCGGACTTGAAGCCGACGTTGACCTCGACCGTGTCGTCGGGCTTTGCCGCCGCGAGACTCGTCGCACTCAGCGCGGCGAGCGAACCGCCAGCACTTTTCAGCACGTTACGTCGGGAAACGCCACTGTCGTTACCAAGCATTGCAATTTTTTAATTGGAAGGTAGCGTAATAAAGTTTTATTCTAGATTATGATATTGGAAAAATAAACTGTATTTTGAGCTAACTGTTCGCTGAGGGTATCCCATCACACTCGGTTTCGGCGTCTCTACTGGCTTCTTGTAGCGACTCAGCCGTCGAGAAGCGCACACAGTGCGTGGTGAGACGCGTTCGTCGCGGCCGAGAGCGATCCGCGGCGCTGGCGACCGTCGAACCCTCCGAAAAAGTTGGCCGAGCGGAGTCGGCTCGCCGAAGCACGAGGCGAACGCCCCGCCTCTAGCGGCCGGAGAGTCTCAAGTGTCGTCGCTGGAGTCGTAGCCGAGCGCGGCCGCGGCGTCCAGCAGGCCCGCACCGGACTCGTTGCTCGACAGGCCGATGTTTTCGGCCGAACTCTCCAAGGTCGAGCGGATTTGGCTCGCGCTCTGGCCGTCGGCGGCGAGTTGCCCCGCGACGCCAGCGACGTGGGGCGTCGCCATCGACGTGCCCGAGTAGGTGGCGTAGCCGCCGTTGGCGACCGACGAGTAGATGTCGGTGCCGGGCGCGGCGATGTCCACTTCGGGACCGGTCGAGGAGAAGTCCGAGAGGCTGTCGTCGCTCGCGGTTGAACTCACGGCCATGACCTCGGGGTAGGCCGCGGGGTAGCCCACGCAGTCGGTACACGGTCCGGAGTTACCCGCGGCCGCGACGAGGAAAACACCCTGACTGCTGGCGTACTGGACCGCGGTCTCGACTGTACTGGACGCGCTTCCGCCGAGACTCATCGAGGCAACGTCGTAGCCCTGATTGGCGACCCACTCGATTCCGGCCGCGATGTCGGAGTACGAGCCGCTGCCGCACTTGTCGAGGACCTTCACGGAGTGAAGCGTCACGTCGGGCGCGGAACCGATGACGCCCTGACTGTTGTCGTCGCCCGCCGCGATGCCCGCACAGTGGGTCCCGTGGTTGTTGTCGTCCGTCCACGAGTAGGTACAGGTGTTGTTCGCGGGTTTCGCGCCGTAGCGACAGCCACCCTTTGTGTTACAGGTGACGAACGCCTTGCCCGCCCCGAGGTGGTCGGTCAGGTCCGGGTGGTCGTCGTCGATGCCCGTGTCCACGATGGCCACGTTGGCACCGCTACCGAGTTCTCCGTTCGCGTGTAGCACGTCGGCGTCGATGCGGTCCTGCCCCCACGGGAGAGTTTCGGCAAGCGCCTCCATCGTGCCGTTCTCCTCGACGAACTCGACGTTCGGGTTCTTCGACAGTCCCGTCGCCGCCCGCTTCGCCACGCGAATCGTCACGACATCGAGGGAGTCGAACGTCCGAACGGTCTCGTCGGCCTGACTGAGCGCGGCTTGGCGACCGCGCTCGGACTTGAACCCGACGTTGACCTCGACCGTGTCGTCGGGTTTCGCGGCCGCGAGTCCGCTCGCCGCCGCCGTTGCGACGGACGCACCGGCCACTTTCAGCACGTTACGCCTCGACACACCATTGTCATTATCTCCCATGACAATTGTAAAATAATGATTATGATATATAAATGTTCTAGCTAATATGTAAAATAAACGATTAGCAGAGCATTTCCAGGGGTTAGGGGCCAGATTTCTCTGTTTCGAATTCTCATCATTTCCTCGGAAAAATGAGCGCGTGACCGCTCGAACGCGAGGTCACGTATCGTCCGACGAGTCGAGACCGAGTGCGGCGGCCACGTCCAACAGGCCCGCTCCCGATTCGTTGCTCGACAGGCCGATGTTCTCGGCGGTGGACTTCAACTGACTGCGGGCGTCGCCGTTGGTCGCGCCGTTCGCCATGAGTTGGCCACCTCCGCCCGCGACGTGCGGACACGCCATCGACGTGCCCGAGAAGGTGGCGTAGCCGCCGGGCACCGTCGAGTAGATGTCGGTTCCGGGCGCGGCGAGTTCGATTTCGGGACCCTGCGAGGAGAACTCCGAGAGGTCGTCGTTCGAGTCGGTCGAACTGACCGCGACGACTTCGTCGTAGGCGGCAGGGTAGCCCACACAGCCGGTACACGGGCCGTCGTTGCCCGCGGCCGCGACGAGCAGGACGCCCTCGCCCTGCGCGTACTCGACGGCGTCCTTGAGCGCGGAGGACCCCGAACTGCCGCCGAGACTCATGCTGGCCACGTCCCAGCCTTGGTCGGCGACGTACTCGACGCCCGCCGCGATGTCCGAGAACGTCCCGCTCCCCGAACAGTCCAGCACCTTGACCGCGTGGAGGGTCGCCTCCGTCGAGACTCCCACGACGCCCTCGGTGTTGTCCACCGCGTCGGCGATGCCCGCGCAGTGGGTGCCGTGGTCGTTGTCGTCGGACCACGGTTCGTTACAGGCGTTGTTGTTGCCCGAGAACTGGCAGTTCCCGAAGTAACCGCCGTTCCCGCAGGAGACAAAGGCCTTGCCCCGCCCGAGGTTGGCTTGCAGGTCGGGGTGGTCGTCGTCGATGCCCGTGTCCACGATGGCGATGTCCGCGCCAGCGCCCGTCTCCCCGTTCGCGTGGGCGACCTCCGCGTCCACGCGGTCAACGCCCCACGGCAGGGTTTGAGCGAACGCCTCCATCGTCCCGTTCTCCTCGACGTAGCGGACGTTCGGATTCGTTTCGAGCGCCGTCACCGCCTGCTTTGGCAGGCGGAGCGTCAGCACGTCGATGGAGTTGAACGTCCGGACGGTCTCGTCGGCCCGACTGAGCGCGGCCTGACGACCGCGCTCGGAGTTGAACCCGACGTTGACTTCGACCGTGTCGTCGGGTTTCGCGGCCGCGAGACCGGTTCCCACACCTGCGGCCGCCACGGACGCGCCGACCCCTTTCAGTACGTTTCGCCTCGACACACCGTTGTCATTGTGAGACATGACGTGTGTAAATAATCGTGATAGATAATGAATTTTTCTTAGGTATAAATACTAAATGTAGGACTAGATATTATTTGTATAAGGTTGCGCAAGCTACATTGACCCGTTGACGCACCAAACCGCACGCCTTTAGGAGCCGACCCCGTAGCCAGCGGCGTGCAAATCGTCGGGTACGAGACCGAGCGCGAGGGCGACACGGACGCGAGCGGTGCGACTGTGAGCGAGACGGACGACCAGCGCGTGCGCGCCGCGCTGGTCGTCGCCGACGAGGGCGAGGTCCGCCGCGAGCGACTCGACCCCGGCCGCACCCTCGGCTATTCGCTCGGGGAGCGTCGCTGTGCGGGCGCGCTCGACGGCCCGACCCACTACGAGTGTGCGAACGAGGGCGCACCCTACTGCGACCAACACACCCGAACGTGGGTCTGCGCTCGGTGTACCGGGAGTTGTCTCAAAGACGAGATGGACTGCTACGACGACCACGCCATCTACCTCGCGGCGTTCGCGCCCGCGACGTTCAAGGTCGGCGTGACCAAGGAGTGGCGACTCCGGACACGCCTCCGAGAGCAGGGCGCGGACCGCGCGGCCCACCTCCGAACGGTCGAGAACGGCCGGGTCGCCCGCGACATCGAATCGCAACTGGCCGAGGAGTTCACCGACCGCGTTCGCGTCCCCGACAAGATAACGGGGCTTCACCGCGACGTGGACGCCGCGGCGTGGCGCGACACCCTCGCGGAGTTCGAACCCATCGAGCGATTCGACTTCGAGTACGGTCTCGACCTCTCGGCCCAACCAGTCGCAGAAACGCTGGCGACCGGCGAAGTTCTCGGCGTGCAGGGCCGCGTGCTGGTGCTAGCGCAGGGCGGCACGACCTACGCAGTCGATTTACGGGACTTGGTGGGCTACGAAATTAGCGAGGACGAAAGCGACCGACAGTTACAGTCGAGTCTCGGCGCGTTCTGAGCGTCGTCGCGGCCGACCGCTGGCGGTCGGCCGCGCGAGAACAGCGACTCTTGCGCGACGACTAGCGACCCTCGGAACTCGCGGAACCGAAAGGCAGTTCCCCGATACGCCGGTAGCTTCTCGCATGATTTCCATCGCGCTGGCGGGCAAGCCCAACGCGGGCAAGTCCACCTTCTACAAGGCCGCGACGATGGCCGACGTGGACGTGGCGAACTACCCGTTCACGACCATCGACGCGAACCGCGGCGTCAGCCACGCACGGACCGACTGCCCCTGTCTCGAACGCGACGAGCGCTGTGGCGACGAGAACTGCCACGACGGGAAACGCTACGTCCCCGTCGAACTGCTCGACGTGGCCGGACTGGTGCCGGGCGCCCACGAGGGCCGCGGACTCGGCAACCAGTTTCTGGACGAACTCACGAACGCCGACGCGATACTCAACGTCGTGGACGCCTCCGGCGGCACCAACGAGGAGGGCGAACCGGTCGAAATCGGCACGTTCGACCCCGTCGAAGAGGTCGATTTCATCGAGGAGGAGATGGACCAGTGGCTCGCCAGCATCATCGACCGCAACTGGGAGAGCGTCGAGCGCAAGTCCCGGTCGCCCGATTTCGACATCGACGACGCGCTGGCGGACATGCTGACCGGATTCGGCGCGACGGAGGCCGACGTGGCCGCCAGTCTGCGTGAACTCGACTATCCCGACGACCCGATTCAGTGGACCGACGACCACCGGGTCGCGCTCGCCCGCGACGTTCGAGCGCGAACGAAGCCCATCATCCTCGTGGCGAACAAGGCCGACGTGGCTCCCCCGGAGAACATCGAGCGCCTGAAAGAGACCGGCAAGCCCGTGATTCCGGCGACCGCAGAGGGTGAACTGGCGCTCCGACAGGCCGAGCAGGCCGGAGCCATCGACTACGACCCCGGCGACGAGGACTTCGAGGTGGTCGGCGACCTGAGCGACGACCAGCAGGCGGGTCTCGAAAAGATTCGGGAGGTCATGGGCGAGTGGGGCGGAACCGGCGTACAGGAGTCGCTGAACGCCGGGGTTTACGACCTGCTCGACCGGATTACGGCCTACCCGGTCCAGAACGAGACCAAGTGGACCGACGCGAAGGGCAACGTCCTGCCCGACGCCTTCCTCCTGCCTCGCGGGGCGACGCCGAAGGACCTCGCCTACGCGGTCCACAGCGACATCGGCGACGGCTATCTCCACGCGGTCAACGGGAAGACGAACCGGGAGATCAGCGACGAGTACGAGATGGAGGAGGGCGACGTGGTGAAAATCGTGAGTACCGCGAAGTAGTCGCCTCCAACCTCTGCGGTGCGCAGGCCGATCTGCTGACCGCCGTCGAAATAATTGCCGAGATGGACCGCGGTGAGGCGAGAACGCGCCTTGACTGTCTCATACCCTCTCGCTTTTGCTCACTCTCTTCCTCTTTCTCTCTGCCTCCTACTCTCGCTCACCCTCTCCGAAGAACTCGACCAGCAGGTCGCCGACCGCCTCTGGTCGGTCGTTCTGGACCCAGTGAGTCGCGCCGGGTAGTCGCTCAACGCGCAGGTCCGCCACCCACTCGCCCAGTCCCTCGGTCAGTTCCGTGCCGAGCGCCACGTCGTCCTCGCCCCAAATCAACAGCGTCGGCGCGCGAACGCGGTGCTGGCGGTCGTCTCTCCCGACGAGTCGGCGCGCCTCGGCGACCAGATTCTCGCGGAACAGCGCCCGGTAGTAGCTGATAGCCGCGGCGAGTGCGCCCGGCCGGGCGGCGGCCTCCCGGTAGCGCCGAACGTCCTCGTCGCTGAAGGTGTCCGGACGTGCGCTCTCGCGGAGCATCCGCCCGATTCCGGCGGCGGTTCCCGCGCCGAGAAGCGTCTCGGGGAGCGCGGGCATCTGAAACCACAGCATGTACCACGAGCGCCGCAACTGTTCGGGGTTGCGCGAGAGTTCCCGCCGAAACCGCTCGGGATGGGGCGCGTTCAGCACGGCGAGTCGGGAGACGACCTCCGGGCGGCGAATCGCGGTCTCCCATGCTATCGCGCCGCCCCAGTCGTGGCCGACGATGTGGGCACTCTCCCGGCCGAAATGCGCTATCAGGCCGACCACGTCGCCGACCAATTTCTCTATTCGATAGCTGTCCACGCCTCGCGGTTTCTCCGACAGGTTGTACCCGCGCATGTCGGGCGCGACGACCCGGTACCCGGCGTCGGCGAGCGCGGGAATCTGTTCGCGCCACGAGTACCAGAACTCGGGGAACCCGTGGAGCAAGAGAACGAGCGGGTCGTCCTCGTCGCCAGCCGCGACGTAGTGAAGGCGTACGTCGCCGACGACTGCCTGCTCGTGGGTCCACGGTCGGTCGGCGTCGCTCGGTACCGTCTCGCGCTCGCGTCCGTCGATTGCCATACCGAACGTCAGTGTGACAGCGGATTAAAGCTTGAGGGGTCGGTAGCGACTCGTCGGCGCGACAGGCTTCATCGAACAGACTTTTCTCCGCCCTCGATAACCCTCAGATGTGCAACTGTTCTACCTCTATCACGGGTCGCTGGCGATTTCCGGGGCGGCGATTGGCGTTGACGGTCTCCTCTCGGCCAGCGCCGACGGTGCTAGCGTACCGGTCGCACTGATGGTCCTCGGCGGCGGCGGACTGGTCGTCGTATCAACGTACAAGGCGTTCACCTCCGAGCCAGCGGATTTCGAACTCCCGGCAAGAAATGTTTTCGCAGTAGCTCTGGGGGCGCTCCTCATCCTCCTTGGCGTTGCGATTCAGATACTCGCCTGACCGTTGAGTCGAAACGCGGTGCAAAATCCGTTGGGCGTCAAATAGGTGCCCGAAAGCGGAGTATTAAATCGATTTTACATTTCGGTCGTCGTTTCGCCGTCCTCGACGGTCGTCGTCTCGCCCGCTTCGACGGTCACGTTCGCCCAGTCGATGACGGCCTGTCCGTCAACCGTATAGGGGTCGTCGGTCTCGGGGAACTCGTACGCTTGATTGTCGTTCGTATCCATGTGCGGCATGGCGATGAGGACTTGGTCTGCCTCGATGGGTTCGTCGAGTCGGACGGTCACGTCCTCGTGAACGCCGGGTTCGAGGTACGTCGAGTTACCGAGGACCGGACCCGCCGCGTACTGCTGGGTCTGGCCGTCCATGGCGGTCGTCTCCATGCCAACCGCAGTTTCGGTCTCCGTTCCCATCTCGGTCTCCATCTGGGTCGTTTGCAGGCTCTCGGCCTCGTGAATCACGACGAAGCCGCCCTCGGGAACGACGACTTCTTCGACCACGACCGCGGTCCCGTTCGAGGTCTGGTCACCGAGCGTGACGCTCGCCTGCCCCGTGGCCGTAGTCGTCTGCATCATCGTCGTCTCTACTGCTGTGGTCGTCTCCTGTTCCGCGACTACGTCGGAACTCGCCTGCGGCGTGGCGCCGAACGTCAGCGCCGCCGACGTTCCCATCGCAAGCATCGCAACGACTGCTACGAGCGTTATCTTTCGTGTCATCGAAACACCTCGTCGGAGCCACTACCGAGTCTGGAAAGAAAGGCTCCAATCGTTCATCGGGAGAACGGACGACTACCCCGACGTAGCCCGGATGGAACCCGGCGTAACCATCGTTTCAGGGAGGCAGGGACACCTTTCCGCAAGCGAACTCGGAGTCACGCTAGCGGTCGGAACCACACCGCCGCGAGCAACAGCGCGAGGAAGACGTACGACCCCCGGACCAGCAGCATCGTCGCCAGTTCGGGGTCGGCCCGGCGAGCGACCCCGGCTACTGCGCCGAACCCCGCGACGGCGGCAACGCTACTCGGCGGGAAGACGGCGAGCGCCGCGAGCGCGACGACGAGAACGAGCGCCGTCGTCATCAGCGCGTAGGCCGCGGTTCTGGCGCGCTCGGGACCGAGCGTCACTGCCACGGTGCGCTTCCGGATGGAGCGGTCGTAGTCGTAGTCCTGCGCGTCGTCGATGACCTTCACCCCCGAGAGCAAAACGAGGAAGACGGCGGCGAACGCGAGCGCGATGGGTGCGAGCGTCCCGGCCTGCGCGGCGTACCCTCCGAGGATGGCCAGCGCGATGCCGAGGGGATAGCCCGTCGTCGCGGTCACGGGGTTGGTGTCGAGTTGCGGGGCGTGGTGGTAGGCGACGAGCCACGTCGGGAGCGTCAAGAGCGCGGCGAGACCGCCCGCGAGCGCCCAGAGCGCGAGTAGACAGGCGGCGAACAGCGCGGTGGACCCCGCGAGCGCACGCTTACACCCGCGCTCGGAGAGGGGGTGGTCGTCGTCCTCGTCGCGGACGTAGAAGTCCACGTAGCCGTCCTTGACGTGGGCGGTGTAGACGGCCGCGAAGATGGCCGTCGCGTGGAGAAGCCCCGCCGCGAGGTCGAAGCGCCCGGCCAGCACGCCGCCGAACAGCGAGGAGGCGACGGGCGGCGTCATGAAGACGGGGTGGACCTGCGAGGCGAGCGCGCGGGCCGCGGGGACGACGCCGGACTCCCGGCGAGCGATGGGCATGGTTCCAACGCACGAGAGCGAGACGCATAAAATCTCAGGGCGGTAAAACGGACGGCAGAAGGAGAAGATTTACTACAGTTTTGTATGTTGTAAATTATGTGTCTACGCTTGACCTAAATACGGAAGATCGATTCCCGAGTATCGGGACTCTCGACATCGAGACCTCGGGCTTCGACGGCGGAAGTGAACACCTCATCGCGGTCGGCGTCGGCTACTACAAAGCCGATGGAGGTGATGCTGAAGTTGCAGTCCACACTCAGAAGGACTTCGACGGAGACGAAGCCAAACTGATCCGGACGACTTACGAGTGGTTGAACGAGCGAAATCCGGACGCGCTAACGACCTACGGCGGCGAGGGCTTCGACTTCGAGTTCCTTGACGACAAACAGACAGCACTCGGTGTTTCGGACGGGCCGGACCTTGCGTGTCGGTCGAATCACATTGACCTGTTCGAACCGCGGAAGTCCCTCGCAGACAAACGGAACAACAAGTGGCCGTCGCTCGAAGAATCGCTCAAATCGTACGAAATTCCCGAGTACGAGACGACATGGCGGAACGCAAAACTTGACAACACGATGTTCGGCGAAGAACTCGCGCCCGAGTACGTCGCGGCGCTTGAAGACGGCGACACCAACACACTCGACGCACTGGAAACAATCGTCCACGAGTACACTGAGACAGACATTGAGGGTAACATCGCGCTCTACGAACACGACGTAGGACGCGAGTACATGCCGACGTACGCGCGGTAAGTCAATTCGCCCAAACCTCTTACCGTAAGACGACTAGACCGAACTTGCTCAGCGATACGTCTCTACGTCGAGAGCGACTGTCACGTCCTCGTGTGCCTCGCGCATCGCCTCGGTCGCGTCGGAGTCCGACCATACGCCGAACCCGGCGTAGATGTCGCACTCCTCGTCAGTAAGTCATTCGAAGAGGTCGGTGAAACTCTCGTCGTCCTGCTTTCGCGTTTCGAGTCGTTCGTAGATTTCGTCGCTGACCCAAATCGTCTTTGTTCCCATGTGCAGCTGTATGTTTATTCTGCCTGAAAGTTATTCACATCGACACGACCGAACGAAAATCGGACGTGACAAAACCCCGCTCGTTATCGATTCGGTCGTACCGTCACCGAACCGCGTTCGTCGCCTCGCGCATGACCTCGATGGCCTCCTTCAGGGTCTCCATGTCGGTCGCGTAGGAGATGCGGGCGTAACCCTCGCCGTGGTCGCCGAAGGCCTCGCCGGGCACGACGACGACGCCGCGGTCCAGCACCTCGTCGGTCCAGCCTTCGGGCACCTTCGGCATCGCGTAGAACGCACCCTCGGGCGTCGGACAGTCGAGGCCCATGTCGGCGAAGCCGTCGAGAAGCACGTCGCGGCGCTCCTCGAACGCGGCGACCATCTCGGAGACGGGGTCCTGCGGGCCGGAGAGAGCGGCCTCGGCGGCGAACTGCGCCGGGGCGCTGGCGCAGGCCTGTACGTACTGGTGGACTCGGAGCATGCGCTCGATGCGGCGCTCGCTCGCGGCAACCCACCCGAGTCGCCACCCCGTCATCGAGTAGGTCTTCGAGCAGGCGTTGACGACGACCACGTTGTCCGACTCGGCGTAAGCCATCGGCGAGTGGTGGTCGCCCTCGAAGACAATGTGTTCGTACACCTCGTCGGAGATACACAGCAGGTCGTGTTCGTCGGCGATGCGGGCGAACTCCCGCATGTCCGCCTCGCTCTGGACCGCGCCCGTAGGGTTCGCGGGGCTGTTGACGATGAAGGCCGCGGTGTCGTCGGTGATGGCCTCTTCGACCGCCGCGGGGTCCAAGGTCAAGTCCTCGCGCAGGGCGACGGGCTTGGGGTCGCCGCCAGCGAGGCGGGTCAGCGCGTCGTAGGAGACGAATCCGGGGTCGGGAAAGAGAACTTCCTCGCCAGCGTCCACATGGGCCTCCAGCGCGAGGTGGAGGGCTTCGCTTCCGCCTGCGGTGGCGACGAGGTTCTCCGGCGGGACCGAGAAGTCGTTGTCCCGGTCGTGTTTCGCGCTGATGGCCTCCCGGAGTTCGAGCGTCCCCTTGTTGGAGGTGTAGGCGTCGGCCTTCCCGGCCTCGATGGCCTCGACTGCGGCCCGTCGGGCGTGTTCCGGCGTCGGGAAGTCCGGTTGCCCGAGACCGAGGTTGATGGCGTCCTCGCCAGCCATCTCGAATACTTCGCGGATGCCGCTGATCGAAACCTGCTCGACCCTGTCGGAGAAGTCCGTCATGTGTTCCTCTGTGGCACCCCGAACGATAATTGTTGGTGTTTTTCGAGAAACTGGAAAACGAAGTCAGGACAACCGCGCCGCGATGTCCGCTTCCGTGATGATACCGACCGTGTTTCCGCGCTCGGTCACGATGACCGCCTTGTTGTGGCCGAGGTCCGTACTCAGTTCGTCCAGCGTGGCGTTCCGGGACTTGGTGGGGAAGCTCTCGCCCATGAACTCCGAGACCGGCTGGTCGCGTGACTCCTCGCCGACACTCATCAGGTCCTCGAAACTGATGGAGCCGACGGGCACGCCCTCGTTGATGACGGGCAACTGCGAGAAGCCCGCGTCCTGCATCTTCGTCACGGCTCGGCTGACCGAGTCGTCGGGACCCACGCTGACCACATCCTCGTGCATCAGGTCGCCCGCGCGCACGATGTCGCCCTCCGACTCGTCGAGGGCGTCCACGATGTGCCGGAGCGTCGAGAGCCGCGGGTCCACGTCTCCGCCCTCGATGCGCGCGATGAGCGGCTGCGAGACGCCCGCGCGGTCGGCCAGTTCGCTCTGGGTCAGACCGAGTTCGGTCCGGCGCTCCCGGATGTCTTGGGGCGTCGGTAGTTCCATGTCCCCCGATAACTAACGGTTATAAATAAAGGTTCGGTTCGCGTGCCGAGACGACGGTCGGCCGACCGTCGTCTCGGCACGCCCGCGGTTCGCTCGGCCGGACTTTCCACGAGGGAGTCGGTCTCAGCGCGCCCGCGGTTCGCTTTGTCGAACTCCCCGGAAACGGCGACTTACTCGTCGCTGCCGCCGAGTTCGATGTCCTCGTCTTCCTCGTACTCGATGGTCTCGACGATTTCGAGGGGCACGTCGCGGAGCGCGCCGCCGATTTCGCTCTTGGCGATGCGCTGGGCGTGTTCCTCGCTGTCGGCGTTGAAGACCTTCATCTCCAACAGGAGACCGACGAGCGCGGTTCCCGCCGCGATGAACGCCGAGTCGAACGGCTCGCCACACGCCGGACAGCCAGTCGCGCCGACCTCGACCTCCACGTAGTCCATGTCCTTTTCGTTCAGCCGCCGACCGGCTTCACTGACCGAGACGCCGATAGCGTCGTCGATGTCCTCTACGTCGCGCACCAACCATGCCGCCTCCATCGCAACGAGATAGTTGCTCATACCGTGGGGTCGTTCCGTGGTGGTTCGTGTCTTTCGGTTTTGCGGCGAGTCGCGCCGAGGTCCCGATTGCGGCGAGGTCCCCGCGGAGACCTCCCCGCGCCGACGCTCGACCGCGCGCGAGCCGCGGACGTGAGCCGTATCATCCTCATAAGTTATGCGTACGCCGGGCGTCGCCAAGTCGATGCCTACGTCCACGCGGCACGGAAATCCTGTTTCGTTGAACCGAGTGCAAACTGAGTTGAATCGCAAGCGGGCGACGCCTTCGAATCTAGATATCGTTCGTTATGAATCCTCGTTTTCAAGAACTCTTTTATATTCCCTCGGCCGACCCCCAGTCGAGGTACGAACCCAGATGTCCACGCGGATTCACCGTGCGATCATGTTCGCCCTGTACCAAACGAGCGTCGCCGCCAGCATCGCGCTGCTGCCGCTCGCCATCCTGACCAGACAACTCGGCGTCACGCTCCCGGCGCACCGAATCGTACAGCGATTGGAGCGGGCCTACGACACGACGGTCTGAACGGAACCGTCGGCGAAGCGACGACGATTTTCCAAGCGACGACTTCCGACAGCGGCGACTCCGGCAAGTGCGACCGATACCACAGTCTCTCGAAGAGTTGGTTTTATCAGTGCCGGTGGCCTAGGGACGGGTAATGCGTAGCCCAATGCACGGTTCCGAATTCTCCCAGAACGTCTCGCGGCTCGAAGCCGACGACACGAACCCCTACGAGCCGGAACTCGGCTCGCTCCCGAACCGCTCGGTCGATACCGAGGACGTTCAGGAGCTGAAGACCGGCACCACGACCATCGGTCTGACGACCGCCGACGGCGTCGTGATGGTCACGGACAAGCGCGCCAGCCTCGGTAACATGGTCTCCTCGAAGACCGCCCAGAAGGTCGAGCAGGTCCACCCGTCGGCCGCGCTCACCATCTCCGGGTCGGTCTCGGCGGCCCAGTCGCTCATCCGCACGCTGCAGGTCGAGGGCAACCTCTACGACTCCCGACGCGGCGAAGAGATGAGCATGCAGGCGCTCTCGACGCTGACGGGCAACCTCCTGCGCTCGGGCGGCTTCCTCATCACGGTCCCGGTCCTCGGTGGCGTGGACGAGGAAGGCGGTCACATCTACTCCTACGACGCGCTCGGCGGCGTGACCGAGGAGACCTACAGCGTCTCCGGGTCCGGGTCGCAGTTCGCGCTCGGTGTCCTCGAACAGGAGTACGACGAGGAGATGAGTCAGGACGAGGCCCGCGAGGTCGCCGTCCGCGCGCTCAAGAGCGCGGTCGAACGCGACACCGCGTCCGGGAACGGCATCTGGCTCGCCGAAATCGACGAGGACGGCGTCGAGATTTCGGACTACGAAGACTACGACGACGCGCTGTAAGTCGGTTCTTCTCCGACCACTCGGGCGCTTCGCGCCCTCGTTTTTCACTCTCGGAAGCCGCGGGGTTCTCGCCCTCGAAAGAGTCGCGGCGTTCTCGCTCACCGAACAGCACGTCGTTACCGGCGCGGTCCGACTTCCTCGGCGAAGACGACCGCTGCGACGGCGTGAACCGGCGCGACGACCGCGGTACTCAGCAACGCCCCGACGACCGGGACGCTCCCGAGAAGCCACGCGCTGATTCCGAGGAGAAGGACGAGACCGAACAGCGTCGCTCCTTCGCCCGCCGACCGTGTTGTACTTTCCCGAACCGCCCCACGGATGTCGTCTCCGGCGACCACCAGCGCGGGCGCGGCGAACAGACGGACGGCGAGTACCGCGAATGCGACGAATCCGACCAGTGACAGCCATCCGAGTCCGTCGAAAACCCCGAGTAGGCGAATCAGAACGTGGGCGACGACCGTGAATCCGAGGTAGGCGCCGAGTCGGTCGCCAGAGGAGAGACGCGTCTGTGCGGGCGGACGGTCGTTCGCCGCGCGCGAGCGAGCGCCCGCGGCCCGCGAGAGCGTGAGCCATCCGGCGACACCCACCGCGAGGAACGCCCCGAGTTCGAGACCGAGCGTCCGCACAAGATACGCGGGTTCGAGGTCCACCAGCGCCGCGGGGCGAAGGCCGGTCGCCCGGAGTCCCGCGGGGTAGAGCTGATATGCGACGCTTAGCGTCACGTCGCCGACTAGCTCGGGTGACGGCGTCGGCACCGAGTCGCGCGCTCGGAACCAATCGACCACCGTCAGAGCGAGTCCCGCGACGACGAACGGAAGCGCGAGTCTCGGGTCGGCGGCGATGCGGCCGACCGACTCCCGGAGGACGCCAGAGACCGACGTGTCGGGAAGGCGTTCGCTATCGACGCGCTCGGCGGGCGGGTCGCTCCGACCGGGATTCTCGGCGCTCATCGCTTTTCCTCCAGCGCGACGATTCGGCCGTGGGCGACGGCGTACAGCACCCCGTCGCCGACGGCGGGCGTCGAGAGCGGGAGCCGAGAGTCGTATCGCCAGCGAACCGTGCCGTCGTCGGCGTCGAGCGCCACGAGGTCGTTGTGGTCTCGGGCGTAGACGACGCCGTCAGCGACGACGGGCGTCCCCTCGCGTCCGACGGCGGCCGACCAACGCTCCTCGCCCGTTTCGAGGTCCAACGCGTGGAGCGAGTCCTCGCTGGCGTTCGACTGGACGTACGCCGCGCCGTCGGCGACTGCGGCCGCGCCTTCGGTCGCGTTGCCGTCGTGGTCGGCGCGCCAGCGGACGCTCCCGTCGTCGGCGTCCAGCAGGGTGAGGCCGGTTCGGTCCGGGACGAGTACGCCCTCGCCGGTCGCAGTCGGTGGGAGGACCATCTGCTCTTCGAGGTCGGTCCGCCACAGTCGCTCGCCGGTGTCCGCGTCGTAGGCAGTCGCTCGGTACGGCCAGTGGACCGCGAAGACCCGCCCGTTCCGGACCGCGAGACGCTGGAGTCCGTCGCCGGGGGAGCGTCGCCACAGTTCCCGGCCGCTACTCGCGTCGAGCGCGACGACCTGTCCGGTGCCGGGAATCACCGCGTAGACGGTTCCACCGACGGCGACCGGCGGCACGGACGTGAGGAAACTCAGTGCCGACTTGGGTCGGGGACCGCGCCATCGCTCGACGCCGAACTCGCGGTCGAACAGGCGAACGCCACCGTCCGCGTTCAGACCCGCCACGGTCCGCCGCGTCGAAACCGCCAGCGTGTCGGTGTCGTACGCCTCGGCCGCGGCGCGCGCCGGACTCGACCAATACGACCCTTCGTGGCCGAATCGCGTCTCGCCGGTCTCGGCGTCGAGCGCGAGGAGTCGCTGGCCGGTCGCGTAGAGCGTGTCGCCGAGCAGAATCGGTGACTCGGTGCCGCCGGAGAAGCCGTCCGGTTCTCGCTCCCACTTCACCCGCGCGCCGTCCTTCGGTCCGGCGGCGTCGGGGTTGTAGCCGGTGCCCGCGGCGTCGTAGCGCGCCATCGGCCAGTCGAGCGCCGAGTTTGTGCGGGACTGCGAGTCGGTCACGTCGTCCGGTCGGATGGCGCGGACCGCGCCTAGTCCGCACAGTCCGGTCCCGAGTCCGAAGAGGGCAGACCGGCGCGAGAGGTCGGAGACCATACCCGCCGAATGGTAGCTGTCCGACAAGAAACTCCCGCTTGCGGGTCAGTCTTCGCGCTCCATCTCCGTATCCCCGCGACCCACCCAGTCCGCGAACGTGCCGTCTATCAGCGTCTCGCTCTGCATCTCGACGTAGTCGGACTGCATCCCGTACACCGCGTCCTCGAAGTCCGCGCCGTCGTCCAGTCGGTCCCGGACGCGTTCGCGCTTCCAACTCGCCGGAGTCAGTCGGTGGCGGGCGCGCTGGCGGAGCGGATAGAGATACTTCGCGGCGTCTTGGTCGCTCAGGCCGCGCATCTGGAGACCGTCCTTGGCGTGGGCGAAGATGTCTTCGTACATCTGCTCGTGGTCGGTGGTCTCCTTGCCGTCGTTGGTTATCCAGTAGATGTCCGCGTCGAGTCCATCCTCCATCGCGCCATAGAAGTTGTCCTTGGCGACCACCCAGTCGAGGTGCCGGACCGGGTGTTCGCGCCGGAAGGTCGATTCGAGCAGGCCAGCGAACGCGGCCTGAAACGCGATGGAGTCCCGGACGGTCGGTTGGGCCGCGATGGGTCGGAACTCGATGCGGGCGTTGGCGGCCGACCGCGTGGCCCCGCCGAACACCGGCCGGACCCACCGCCAGTAGGTGCCGTGCTTGAGTCGGAAGTGGGCGAACTCGTCGTCGAACCGGTCGGCGGTCTCGACGGGCATCGGGACGATGGTCCGGTCGTTGGCGATGCGCTCGACGGCCTGCTCGACGCTGTCGAACTCCCGCGGAAACCGAACTTTGTCGGGGTCGTCGCCCGACCGATTGAGGGCCGTCTCGAAGACGCCGATGCGATGCTCGTCGTAGCCGTCGGCCAGAATCTCCTCGGCGGTGGCGTCGGCGTCGTAGAGGTCCGGCGGGAAGAACGGCGAGTTCACCCCGAGCGCGAGCAAGGGACCGGCGATACGGAGCGCGTACTGGAAGTAGGTCGGCAGGTCTCGCGCGTGGGGCACCTGATAGTGGGGCTGGATGGAGGTGATGAGGCTCTCGGGCATCACGGTGTCGGCGTCCAGCGAGACGTGCGGGGCGTCGAGAGCCATTCCGGCCCGCCCGTCGGAGTTGGCCATCGCGTGGTAGCGCACCGAGTCGCTCATGTTCGAGGCGATGCGAACCCCGCGGTCGGACACGCTGTCGGTGAGATACTCCTCGGCCGTCTCGCCCTCGGGCGGGACAGTCCACATGGCGTCGCTGACCAGTCGCATCCCCTCCGCGCCGGTGCGGTCCTCTGCGGCCGAGAGTTGGGCTTTCACCTCGGCCTCTTGGGCGGCCAGTCCGTGCGTGTTGAGCGGTTGCGGACTGGTAGACATCTCGGCGTTGTGCAGTCCCAGTTCCTTCTCGAAGCCGATGAGGTCGAGGAGTCGCCGCGGCACCCGCCGGAGAGCGCCGCTCTCGGCGTCAACCGCGTAGAACTCGTACTCGAAGCCGATGATGGCCTGCGGGTTGTCGAAGGTCCCGTCCTCTATCTCCTCGACGATAACCTCCGCGTCCGCTTCGACCTGCGCTTGAAACTCGTCGGGGGCGACCGAAAGCACGTCTTCGACCTGCGCCGCGAGGTCGGACTCAGGCATACCCACTATGTCTCACGGCGCTCCCTTGAATCCACGGGCCATCGCCCGAGAACCCGTCTCGTCCGCTATGCGGTCTCGTCAGGCCTCGCTCGCTCGCGCTCTGACGCCGCGGCGACACTCCCAGCCGCCAGCATTTACGGCCCTCCGGCGTCATCGCGCTCTCCGGCGTCCAACTCCGCGACGAATGCGGTCGTGGTGAAGGTCAGCGCGAGCGCGACCGGGGCCGTCGCAACCGCACCGACCGCGACGCCGATGACGCCGAGGTTGACGACGAAGGCCGAGACCACCAGCGAGACCGCGGCGGCGAACAGCACGTACCCCGCGCTGAAAGAGACGTAGGGACCGCCCGTGGTCGCCCACCGATAGCTTCGGGCCAGCGCGTCGCCGAGCGACTCGTCGGCGACCGCGACGACGTACGCCGTCGCGTAGAAGAGGTACTTCAGCACGAACAGGGCCGGAATCAGAACCCCGAGAAGCAGCGGCGAGAGCGCCGCGAAACCTACCGTCGAGAGGGTGGCGAGGTTCACGAGCGCGACGAACCCCAGCATCGGTGCGAAGTATCGCCGGGCATTGTCGGCGAAGTCGTACCGGCCGGTCCGGAGGATTTGGTCGATACTTCCGAGCAGTCCGGCGACGAGGACGGCTTGCACGAGAATCCGGACGGGGAGGAACGCGGCGGTCGGCGAGACGTAGAAGCCGGGGTCGGAACTCGGCACGTTCACGAAGGTCCAGAGGTCGGGAAGCGCGGCGGGCAACGGGAAGGCCACGCCAATCTCGATTCCGTCGGCGGCGCGAATCCGCCGGACGTTATCGACCGCGAGCAGACTCGACAGGAGCGGCACGGCCGCGAGCGGGAGGTTGTCCATCGCTCGCTCCCAGCCAGTTTCGAGTCGGGTGCCAAACGATTTCCCGTCGGGCGGCGTCTCGGAGGCGTCTGCGGAGGGCATCGCCCGTGACTGGCTCACTCCGGGGCGAAAAAGGTTGTCTTCGTTTCAGGTCGGGCGCTAGGGCGTGGAGTAGCTAGCGCGGGCGAAGCCATACAGTGTTCGACCGAAACCTCCAAACTCACGACACCCCGCCTAGCGACGGCGGCGAAACGTAAACCACACTCAGCGACGACGCTGAAAAATAAACCCGTCCCACAAAACCGAGCGTGTGCGGCGAGCGCCGAGAACGCGCTCTTTTTCACCGCCGAACCCGAAACGTCTCGCAAATGGGCAAAATCAGCATCGGGCTTCGCGGCTGGCGGTTCGACGAGGACGAGGTGTTCACCGAGGACGGCGAGTACCGGCCGATAGACGATATTCCGGCCGACCCGCGCAAGCGCCTCGTGCGGTTGCAGGCGCTAGTCTCCTCGCCCTGCGACGCCTGCTGGTTGATTCACGGCGACGAGAACGTCCACGAGTGCAACGTCGCGGAGGTCGTCTACGGCGAACCGCTCGGCGAGGTCATCCTCTGTTCGGACCACGAACCGGACTTCCTCTACTGGTTCGGCGAGGAGGGCGGGAGCCAGTACAAGGGTCAACAGGAGCTACAGGACGAGTTCCACGAGTGGTTCGTAGACGGCGGGCGCGCGCCGGAGGGGTACGGCGGCGTCGAACACGTCGAAACCGACCCCGACGACATTCCCGAACCCCCGGAACCCGACATGGAGGACATGAACGTCGATGTGCCGGAGGAAGAACGCGAGCGCATCGACCTCCGGAACATGGAGGTCGAGACCGGCGAGGACGCCGAGGCCGACGAGGACGACTTCGACCTCAGCAGGGACTACCCTTCCTCATGACCCCGCCAGCAGTCGCCATCGTGGAACCGAAGACGCCGGGCAACATCGGCACCATCGCGCGGGCGATGAAGAATTTCGGCATGCACGACCTCAAACTGGTGGACCCGCCGGAGTTCGGCCGCGACAGCGAGGCCTACGGCTTCGCGGGACAGGCCCGCGAGGACGTGTTACCGGACGCCGACGAGGTGACGTTCGACCACCTCGTGGAGAACTACCACACCGTCGGGCTGACCGCGACGACCAACGAGGACGCCCGGAAGCACCGCCGGTTCCCCTTCAAGACGCCCGACGAGTTGGCCGACAGTCTCCGCGACGTGGAGACCGACACCTGTCTCGTCTTCGGCCGGGAGGACAACGGCCTGACGAACGACGAGATGGCTCGCGTTGACGAGGTGTGTTCGATTCCCGCCAGCGCAGACTACTCGTCGCTGAATCTGGGGCAGGCCGCAACCGTCACGCTCTACGAACTCCGAGAACTCACCGTCGAGGAGACCCAACTGCCGGACGTGGAGCGCGAGCGGGCCGACGAGTCCGAAATCGAGGGGTTCTACGACCACTTCGGCGAGTTTCTCGACGCCATCGGCCATCCCACCGAGAAGCGGGCCAAGACGGTGCGACTCGCCCGGCGACTTCTCGGGCGCGCGCATCCGACCGGCCGTGAGGTCCGGACGCTCCGGGGACTGCTCCGGCGCGCGATGTATCACACCGAGGACGGAACCGACCCCGCGAAGGAGAGCGCGGTCGGGAGCGCCGACCCCGCGGACGACCGATAGCTTTCGCCCGAACGATTTTTACTCTTCCCCGCGACACGTCCACAGAGGCGGTCGCAGAGACATCAATTTCAGGAGGATACAGTAGTGCTATCTCGTCGCATACCGCAGTCTTGGTCGCGTTCACGGAGAGAAAGTCAAATCTTTTATCGGATTGGGGAGTAGCTATTGATGAATATGTTTGCCTCCCTCCCGCTCGGTACGCAGTTCACCCTCCTCGTCGCCGTCCCGAGCATCGCGGCCATGCTCGTGGGCAAGCGGGTCTTCCTCCCCGAACAGCGATTTCGAGTGCTCTTCACGGATTTCCTCCGAACCGACTGGAAGTACCTCGGCGTCGCGTGGGTCGTCACGGAAATCGTGAACACGCTCGCGCTCAACTTCCACGTCGCCAGAACGTTCACCGGCGCGATTTACGCCGTCGAAGGAGCGACCGTCGCGGCGTTTCAGGCGTTCGCGGTGACGCCGCTGACCGTGTTGGCGACCGGCGTCTATCTCGTCGGGTTCCCCTTCATCGTCCTGTTCACGTACTTCAAGCTGAAGGTCCACGACGAGGAGGAGGCCTACCGCTACGCGCTGGCGTACGTCATCGTGGTCGTCTGCGCGGTGCCCTTCTTCGTCCTGTTCCCGGTGAAGGTGTCGGGGCTGTACCTCTCGACGGTCGAACCGCTGATGTACGAACTCACACCCGCCATCGAACACGGCATCTACAGCACGGACACGCTGGTCAAGGCCTTCCCGAGCCTCCACACCGGCCTGTCGGTGCTGGCGGCCCTCTACGCCCAGAAGGCCGACACGCGCTACGCCTACACTGCCGCGGTGCTCGCGGGGGCCATTGTCCTCTCGACGCTGTATCTGGGTATCCACTGGGTGACCGACGCCGCGTTCGCAGTCCTGTTGGTCGGGGTCGCCTACCGACTCTCCCAGCGCGTCAGCGAACCTCACTGGGCGGTCGTCTCACGGGAGTTCGTCTCGGGCGTCCGGCGGTACGCGTGGCCGTGAGTCCGACGACCGAGTGACGGATGGTCCGACCCGGTTCGGCCACCCGAGAATCCCCCAACACGTTTTGTCGGTCATTTTTCAGTCCTGATAATTTACGGAGCGATTAAGTCACGGGGGTGCGGTCAAAGTGAACATGGAGACCGCAGCTTCCGACGACCGGTTGGCGAGCCAAATCGACGGCGACTCGCTGTTGGCGTCTCTCGACATCGACGAGGAGGAAATCCGGTGGCGCAAGGATTTCACCGGCTTCGGTCCGGACGACGCCGACCGGCTGACCGAGATGGGCGATCTCTTCGAGTCGGTCGCCGACGACGCGGTCGAGGAGTTTTACGACCATCTGACCGACTACGAGGAGACCACGGCGGTTCTCGACCGCTCGACACGGACGGTCGAGCAACTCAAGCAGACGCAGGCCGAATATCTGGTGTCGCTGGCCGACGGCGAGTACGACCGCGATTACTTCGAGAACCGCGCCCGCATCGGCAAGATTCACGATATGCTGGACATGCCGATGAAACACTATCTCGGGGCGTACGCGCTCTATTTCAATATGCTCCTGCCCCGAATCGGCGAGCGCGTCGTCGAACGCACTACCGAGCGCATGGACGAGGAGGCGACCGCCGTCGTCCGCGAGGAGTTCTCCGAGGGCATCGAAGAGATTCTGTCGCTGTTTCGCATCGTAAACCTCGACATGCAGGTCGTCTCGGACACCTATATCCACTCCTACAACGAGCAGATTCAGGAGACCAACAGCCGACTGGTCCACCTTCAGGAGACGATTTCCGAGGACGTGGAGAGTTCGCTCGACGACCTCTCGGACTCGGCGGCGGGCGTGGCCGAGAGCGCCGACGAAATCCACGACCTGACCCGCGAGCAGGCCAGCGACGTGGACGACATCGCCGAGGAGACCGAGAATATGAGCGCGACGGTCGAAGAGGTCGCGGCCAGCGCCGAGCAGGTCGAACAGACCAGCAGACAGGCCAAGGAACTCGCCACCGAGGGCCAACAGACCGCAAGCGACGCGATGGACGCGATGGCCGACATCGACGACGCGCGCGCCGACGTGACCGGCGACATGGCCGACCTGCAACAGACCGTCGCGGAGATCGACGAGGTGGTCGAGGTCATCGACGACATCGCCGAACAGACCAATCTGCTCGCGCTCAACGCCTCTATCGAGGCCGCTCGCGCGGGCGAGGCCGGGGACGGCTTCGCGGTCGTCGCCGAGGAAGTCAAGAACCTCGCCGAGCAGTCCAAAGAGCAGGCGAGCGAAATCGAGGCGATGGTCGGCGAGATTCAGGACAAGACCGACGACACCGTCGAGAGTTTGGATCGGACCGAGCGGCGCATCCAGTCGGGCGTCGATAACGTCGAGTCCTCGCTAGAGACCCTACAGGACATCGTGGAAGCTGTCGAGGAGACCGTCCACGGCATCGGCGAGGTCGCCGAAGCTACCGACGAGCAGGCCGTCGCGGCCGAACAGGTCTCGGCGATGGTTGATGAAGTCTCCCGCCACGCCAACAACATCGCCCGAGAGGTCGCGGAGGTCTCGGAGGCCACCGACGAACAGGTCGAGCGCATCGAGCGCATCGAGGAGTCCGTGGAGCGACTGGACGAAGAAGCGTCGTAGCGCAAAAACGTCGAAAAGACGATTAGTGAGTGTTCTACGCCCGTTTCTGAATCTCCTCGCGGAGCAGTTCGCTCACCGTGTCACCGTCAGCTTTCCCGCCGAGCGCGCCCATCGCCTCGCCCATCAGGCCGGAGAACGCCTGCATGCCTTCTTCTTCGACCTGCTCCGCGTTGCGCTCGACGACGCTGACGATGGCCTCGCGCACCTCGTCCTCACCCGCACTGCCGAGACCTTCCTGCTCGATGGCCTCCACCGGGGTGAGGTCCGGACTCTCCGCGAGCGCCGTCAGCACCTCGCCGACGTTGCCCTTCGCGGTCTCGCCGTCGGCGACGGCTTCGAGCGTCCCGAGGAAGTGGTCCGCGGTCAGGTTCTCGACTGGCACGCCGTCGCGCCGGAGTTCCGTGACCGTACTCTCGACGGTCTGGGCCGCGAGAGTCGGGTCCGCGCCCAACTGCTCGACGGCGCGCTCGAACAGCGGCATGCGCTCGCCGTAGGCGACCTGCTCGGCCAGCGTCGCGCCGAGGTCGTACTCGTCCTGATAGCGCTCGACCTTCTCGGTCAGGAGTTCGGGCGTCTCGACCTCGCTCGGGTCGGGTTCGACCGGCGGCACGTCGGTCTCGGGATACATCCGGGCCGCGCCCGGCAGGGGTCGGAGGTAGCCGGTCGTGCCGTCCTCGTTCGCGCCGCGGGTCTCCTCGGGGACGCCCTCGAAGGCCGTCTCGGCGCGCTCGGCCGCGGCCTCGATTGCGAGGTCGGCGGTCTCGGGGTCCGCGGCGACGATGGCCACCGCGTCGTCCTCGCTCGCGCCGACCGCCTCGCGCAGGGCCGCGACCTCTTCCTCGGTCACGCCGTAGGCCGGGAGTTCGTCGGTGTGGAAGATGCCGCCCGCGCCGTGGCGCTTGGCGTGGTCGGACAGTTCCGTCCCGAGGCGGCGGTCGGGTTGAATCTCCGCGCCGACCAGTCCGTCGAAGCCGTACAGCGGGACCGCCGTGACCTTCCCGCCGGAGTCGAGCGCGCCGCGGATGACGCCCGAGTCGGTGTCCGCGAAGGTGTCGGTCACGTCTACCACGTCGCCGACCGAGGCGTCGCGCTCGTGAAGCTCGTCCTTGATTTCGAGCAGGCGGACCTGCCGGTGGACCTCGTTTTCCACGAGGTCGTCGATGTCGTCGAGGCTCTGGACGCCCTTGACCTCGACGCGCGCGCCCTCCGCGATGGAGATGTTCACGTCTTGGCGGATGGTGCCCAGTCCGCGCTTGACCTTGCCCGTCGAGCGCAGGAGCATGCCGATGGTCTCGGCGGCCTCGCGGGCCTGCTCGGGCGACCGAATGTCAGGCTTGGTGCCGATTTCCACCAGCGGGATGCCGAGTCTGTCCAGGCTGTAGCGCACGCCGTCGTCGGTCTCCTCGACGCGCTGGGCCGACTCCTCTTCGAGCATCAGGTCCTCGACGCCGACCGGCCCGTCGCTGGTCGAAATCTCGCCCTCGGTGGCTATCAGCGTCGAGCGCTGGAAGCCGGAGGTGTTCGACCCGTCCACGACCATCTTCCGCATGACGTTGGCTTGGTCAACCACGTCCATGTCCAGCAGTTGCGCGATTTCGAGGACGACCGACTGGGCCTGTTCGTCGAGTCGGTGGGGCGGTTCGTCGTCCTCCTCGACCAGACAGGTCGTGTCGTAGGCCAGATACTCGAACTCGCGCTCGACCTGACTCTCTTCGAGGGCGGCCTCGTCCAGTTCGCCCAGTTCGCTCTTGGTCGGGTGGAGGAAGCGCGTGAACTCGCGCTCGGCGTCTTCTGGTTCCCGGAGTTCGGTCGGACAGTTACAGAACAGTTTGGTCTCGGTGTCGAGTTGCTGGTGAATCTCCAGTCCTGCGACGAGGCCGAGGTCCTCGTAATCGTGGTCAGTCATTACTCGCCACTGGGACCGCGAGGGGTAAAAAACCGTTCAGTCTCGACGCGAGGAGTCGAGGTCTGACTCCCGGTCGGTCTCGCCGCGCCGCGCCGCCAGACTCGCCTGCAACTTCTCGCCGACAGTCTCGCGCAACTCCGCCGCCGTCTCGGCGTCCACGTCCACCGCGGCGGCCGCGCCGCCCGCGGAACTCGCGGTGTCGATGACCACGCTCGCCAACTGTCGCCGTCGCTGGAAGACGGTCTGGCTCTGAATCACGGTCTGGACGCGGTAGTACGGCACCACCTTCGTCGTCTGGCTCCAGAACCCGTTTCGCGTGAGGGTGTGGTCCTCGCCCACTGCGTAGCCCCGGTTTCGCCACTTCAAGTGCGCCGCGACGGGGACGACGACGAGGAACGCGAGCGGAATCGCCGCCAGCGGGACCGGAATCGGCGCGGGCGGTGTGACGGCGACCTCTAAGGCGTACAGCACTCCGGCGAGTCCCGCGAGGACGAGTGCGTACCGGGCGGCGTACCGAGTCCGTGCGCGCTTCGGCGGCCGGGAGAACTCCGGCACCTCGAACTCCTCGACCTCGCGCGCGAGGCGAAGCACGCGCTCGCGGGTCGCCAGCGGCACCGCGGCCTCCGACCCGCCGGAGGGCGTCTGTCCCGGCCCGTAGCCCGCCGTCTCGACCGCGAGCGTGGTGTAGTCGAATCGTCGCATCAGGACGTTGGCGTCAAGCGTGAGCGCCTGCACTTTCCCGAGCGGAATCGACCCGTCGTAGCGTTGGAGCAGGCCGCGCTCGTACCGGAGTTCGTCGCCGAGGCGAGTCAGTCGGAACCCGTAGTAGCGCGCGAACGTCGTCGCGGCGCTCAGCGCCCAGAGCGCGGCCACGAGAAGCGCGACCAGCACGAGTCCGCCGACGAACGCCAGTTCCGCGACGCCCGGCACGAACGGGAGCGCGGCCGGACCGAACGCCAATAGCGAGAGATACCGGAAGTCAAAGGAGAGGACACTGAGCAGGGCGAGTTCGTCGGTCTGAAGCTCGAAGAGGACCGTCTCGCGCTCCTCGGGACTGGCTCGCTCGCCGGGTTCGGTCTCGTCTTCGGCGGCCTCCTCGCCGCGCTTCAGGCGCTGAATCTGGCGCTGGACGCGCTTGGCCTCGTCGTAGCCGACGTACCGGAGGCTGGCCTCCGTCGCGCCGCCGCCCGCCGTCTCGATGTCGATGACCGCGACGCCGAGCGCGCGCTGAATCACGTTGCGCGAGATGTCCACGTTCTGGATGCGCCCGAGCGGAATCTCGCGGTTACGCCGGGAGACCACGCCCGACGCGATTTCGAGACCGTCGCCGGTGAGTCGATACTCGAACCGGCGGTAGTAGGCGACCTGCCACGCCGCCGCGCCGACGACGCCGAGCGCCGCGAGGACGACCAGCACCGGACCCGCCAGCGGGAACGGGAGTACGTCGGACCCCGAGAGCGACTGGCCGAGGAAAAACAGCATCAGCCCCAGACTCAGCCCGCGGGAGGCCGCCCGGTAGGGAATCGACAGAGGATGGAGCTTCATACGGCGTCGGTCTCGCGCTCGCTCTCGATGGCGAGGCGACGAAGCTGTTCTTGCAGGTCGTCGGCCCGCTCGGGCGTCAGGCCGGGAATCGACACGTCGGCCCCGCGGGAGCCAGCGGTGTAGACCACGACGCTCGACAGGCCGAGCGCGCGTTCGACCGGCCCGCGCTGGGTATCGACGTGCTGGACGCGGACGAACGGGACGACGGTGTTGATCCGCGTCAGGACGCCACGTTCGAGGTAGAGGTCGTCCTCGCGTACCTCGAAGCGCCAGCTACGATACCGCAACACGACGAACGCGAGACCGAGCGCGAGCGCCCCGAGGGCGACGGCCAGTCCGACCGTAACGCCGGGACCGAGCGTGAATCTGCTCACCACGGCCGCGAGAACGCCGACGACGACTGCGGTCACGACTGCGCCGACGCCCCACGCGAGGCGGACGCGCGGATTCAGAACTTCCATGCCCGTTCCATCTACCTCGCGGCCGATAAGTCTCCCCGTCTGCGCGCGTGTGAAGTCGGTGACTGGCGTCGGGTCGCCCTGGGAAAGTGGCGGCCGCGACGACTCCCCAGACCATCGGCGCCGATTCGCCGAGCTAATCGCTTGAGGGCCGCGCTCTCGGCGAACCCCAAACCGGGGCACTATCCGGACATTTATATCAAACGTCTGTTAATCGAACGACAATGGAAACCGACCAACGCCGCGATTCGGTCGAACCGACCGATAGCGTCCACGTCCGCACGCTCGGCGTCGGGGACACGTTCCGGTGGTCGTGGGAAGCGCTCACCGACCGCCTCGAACTCGTCGGCTTCGCCCTCCTCGTCTCCCTGCTTTCGGTCGTCGTCAGCTTCGGCGTCTCGCCGACGGCGATAACAGAGATGCCCGAGTTCGACGCTTGGGTGTGGCCGCTCTTTCTCGTCTACGTCCTCGCCATCCCGGTCGTCTGGGGCGTCGCGTACACCAGCGCCGAGGACGCGGTAGCGAACCGGAAGCGACCGATTCGGGACCATATCGTCGCGGTCGCCAAGCGCGTTCCGGCGCTTATCGCCGCGGCCATTCCGATGTGGATTCTGACCACTCTCGGTCTCCTCGTGCTCTTTCTGCCCGGTATCTATCTGTTCCACCGTCTCGTGCTGGCGTACCCGGCCTGCGTCATCGACGGGAAGGGACCGTTCGCCAGTCTGAAGGCGGGATGGCGAGCGAGTAGCGGGAACGTATTCAAACTACTGGGCGTCAGTCTCGTCTACGCCGCGGCCCTCGGCGTCTCGAACTACGCGGTGGGCGTCGTCGGCCCGCTCGCCGGGGGACTGGTCTCGGCAGGACTGTCGGCCGTACTGCTCCCAGTGTTCGGTCTCGCGCTCGGTCATCTCTATCTCGAAAGCAGTCGGAATCGGTAGCCGCGACTGGGTCGCTTCTGTCGGTTACGGCGCTCTCCTCCGTTGGAACGACCAGTGGTGAGCCTCGACCGACGCGAGTGATTAGAAGGAAAGGTATTTTAGTTTAGACGGGTCTAATCTTTGGTAACGATGTCCTCTCCCCACACGCTCGCACCGCGGATAGTGACGCCGACTCGGAACACAGAGGTGACGGGTCGATGACCGGTTGGTTCGAAATCCTCGTCGTGGCGTTCACGGCCCAACTCGCCGTGCTTCCTGGCGAGAAGGTCCAGTTCATCATCGCGGGTCTCTCGACCCGGTACAATCCGTGGGTCGTCGTGGCGGCCGCCGGGAGCGCGTTCGCCGGATGGACCGCCCTGGAAATCTGGTTCGGGAGCGCGCTGAAGGGCGCGCTTCCGCAGGTCTACCTCGACGCGTTCACTGCGGTCCTCTTCCTCGTCTTCGCGGTCCTGCTCTACCGGTCGGTCCCCGAGCGCGGCGACCCCGCGGCCGAGACCGACGGCGGCACGCTGGAGTCGAGCGAACTCGACGTGTCGCTGTTCGGCCGCGAGGTTCCGAACGCCTTCGGCGGCTTTCTGCCCATCTTCGTGATGATGGCGGCGGGCGAGTTCGGCGACAAGACCCAACTTGTCACCATCGGTCTCGCGGCCCAGTACGGGGCGAGTTCGGCCATCTGGGCGGGCGAGATGCTGGCCATCATCCCGGTCAGCCTCGCCAACGCCTTCTTCTTCCACAAGTTCTCCCACAAGTTCGACGTGCGGAAGGCCCACTACGCCGGGGCGGCGCTGTTCCTGTTTTTCGGTCTCGACACCGCACAGGCCATCTTCACGGGATTCTCGGCGTGGGAGACGGTCGTCGGTGCCGCCTCCGGCGTTATTACGGCCGCGATTCCGTTCTGACTCACGACTCCAAGGAGTCGGCGATTCGCTCGCGCACGTTCTCGGCGGTCCCGGCATTCTTGTGGCTCTCGTCCAACTCGAACCCGGCGAGCGCGTCGGTCACGGCGTCGGCCTCGGCGCGCGAGAGTTCGACGCTCGCGGTGTCGTCGGGGTCGTTGCCGCCGAAGATGGAGTCGTTGTCGAGCCATCCCGCGTCGTCCCCGGCGGCCGTCTCGCCCAACTCGTCGCCTCGGTGTTCGTCGAAGTCGAACTCGGCCGCGAGGTGGTCTTGGACGTTCTGGAGAACCATTCCTCGGTCGTCCGAAGCGGTCATTTCCTCGTCGGAGAGCGCGGCGATGACCACGCGGGCCTCGTTGCGGGTCATCTCGAACGTGGCTGTGTCGCGGTCGGACATCTTTCGGAGGACTACACTCCCATCGGTGAAATGAGTGGCGGGCATGGCAAAGTTACGAGGCCAAATATTCCTACTTCAGAACGTGGAGGATGGGGGAGTTCTGCCCATACTCGATAAATAAGATGTTTTCCCCAGAAGCGATCGGGGTATTATATCCACTTTGTCCGATAGACCATAATTTTCTGTTTGAATCTCCTACAAACCTATTTTCTTCTGTTTTGAAAGCTACTAAGCCGAGCGATGACGAACTAGTAAGGATAGTGTTACCAACGATGCTGATACCGGATTGAATCGGCCCGTGTACGCCGTGACCGTCTGTCCGCCACTCTAATTCACCTGAGCGTTTATTGAGTACAACGACATCTGATTGTTCAGTTGCATATATTCTATCATTTGTGATCGCCGGAGGCGACCAGCAACCGGTTCCTTGCCATACCCATTGTTGGTCTCCGGTTTGAATATCAAGAGAGTACACTCCTCCCTTGATGTCTGAAACAAAGACGTGTTCGTCTGCTATTACAGGGCAGGAACGAACCTTGGTTAATTTCTTCTCCCAAAGCACTGTTCCGTCTCTCTTATCGACTGCAGTGACACCGCTACTATCAGGAAAGACGACTACGTCTTCACTGACTGCAGGTCCAAAATTCATGTAGTTGAGGTAATCGGCCTCAGTAATTTCACCAGAGCTTTGCTGTCGCCAGCGTGTTTCTCCCGACCTCTTATCAAGTGCAACATGGCTGTCGGCTAAACGAACGTAAATAGTCTTGTTTTTAAGTGTCGGTGATGTTGCCAACCTCGACTCGTAACTGGTTTCCCATTTCAATTCCCCGTTGAGATCTATAGCAGAAACCACTGCTTGCTTCGTTCGGCTGTGTCTGTAGTCAGATGTAGCGTAAACGTGGTCGGAGTCAATAGCCGGTGTCCCCCCAACAGTCCCAGGAGTAGTAAACCGACTAGTTACGTCGTCTTCTCCAAGTGGGATAATAACAATTCCTTGACCATCACCGACGGCGGCGTAGTTGTTGATCGCTACGGGTGAGGTTGCGATGTCACCGTTTAGTTGGAAAGTTCGGGCTGAAGATGGTGACTCTGTAGGAATGAATCCTTGCTGGTAACTCGCTACGTGCGTTGGTAGTCGCCCATACATTCGCCATCTTCTTGGCCCTTGGACTTTACGATTAGTTGAGATTGAATAGTTTGTCCACGTATAAGCACCCAATGAAACAAAACTGGCGGTAAGCAGTGAGCGACGGCTTATTCCCATATAGATCCGTTCGCTCTATAGCGTAAATATCTTTCCGGGCCAATTGATTGTTAATAGTTCAATTTTTCTATAAAATAGAAAGTCTTATAATGTGTTAGAATTAATAATTTTCTGATGTCAGAAGAGAAAAACTGCTCTGGCAAGTTGAATCGACGTACGACTCTGAAATCAATTGGTGGAGGACTTACTCTTGCAGCGATAGGAGTTCCAACAGTTAGCGCACGTAGTGAGCGTAGCTATCGGGAGACTATTGAACAATCACATCAAATCCTTAAGGATACAGATAGTGTTGAGAAACAGCATAAATTCCTTCGGAACCGTGGTGTTGGAACGGCAAAAAGTTCAGCATTGTTAGAGGTAGAGAAAGTCGACTCTGGGGCATCCACACAGGTAGTGGAAACAGAAGAAACGTCCCTTTGGTTTTCATTGTACAATGACTGTACCAGTACCGGATATCCTGATGGAACGTTCACTGCCGAACTGACTTGGGAATACGATCCCGACTTCAGTGAAACGGGATACAGTCCTAAGGACTACGCTGGGATAGGTTGGCGAAGTGGGAGTTGGGACTACGAAACCAACAATACTGATGACCTCTACAGTAGTGATCCAGATTGGATTTACTACGATCAGGGTTCCTCAAGTATGGGTCCCGCCTGGGTGGTCGAGGATTGGAAAACTATCTACGCCAGCCAAGATAATACTCGCAAGTTCACTGCTGGAGTACATCTCGATTGGACTGGAGATAGTCCAAGCGAGAAAACAATTAGTGCTTCGTACTCCCACACTTGGAGTAACGTAACAATTAGCGGTGTCGGTACGGGTTACCCAGGCGGCGTTACCGTTCAGGTAGCCGATAATTCTGAAGAATGGACGAAGGACACTAACGATAGTGGGGATTTCCTTCGATTATCGAAGAATGATTCTATAGATAACTGCAGATAGTAATTAATTTATTAAATTATATATTTACTCTCGCCATCTAAAGTCAGTCATTTATTAACAGACGCATTAGTTCATGCTGGGTCATCCTGAGGGAAGCAAACGGGCCCGTCAGGGTAGACTCTGACAGTGGCCGAGGACCGCCCGCGATTGGGGGCGAGGACGATTACGATGTGATGTAGTTTCCCATCCCTCAAGGCAGTAGATAGCTCAATCCGGCCCGAAACGGAGAAAGCGGGATAGTAGCCGTCACTAGAAATCAGAGGGGGGGAGCCAAAACGGAAATCCAGTCTGTTTAGTCGTCGCTTCCCAGAATCCCGCGGTGGGTCATCTTCTCGGGGTCGATGACCTCCTCGGCCTCCTCCTCGCTGAGGTAGCCCTTCTCGACGACGACTTCCTTGACCGTCTTGCCCTCTTTCAGGGCGGTCTTGGCGGCGTCGCTGGCCTTGTCGTAGCCGATGTGGGGATTGAGCGCCGTGGCGAGCGCCATGCTCTGTTCGACCTGTTCCTCGCAGTGGGTCTCGTTGGCTTCGAGTTTCCGGACGAACTTCTCGCCGAACACCTCGCTGGCGTTGGCCAGCATCTCGGCGGACTGGAGGAAGTTGTGCGCCAGCACCGGCTTGTAGAGGTTGAGGTCGATTTGGCCCTCGGCCGCGCCCGCGCTCACGGCGGCGTCGTTGCCGACGACCTGCTTGTGGACCTGATTGACGGCCTCGGCGACGACCGGATTGATTTTGCCGGGCATGATGGAGCTACCGGGCTGGTTCTCCGGTTGTTCGAGTTCGCCGAGTCCGTTCCGCGGGCCGGAGGCCAGCAGGCGCAGGTCGTTGGCGATTTTGTTGAGCGACCCCGCGATGGTCCGGAGCGCGCCGTGGGCCTCAGACATCGCGTCGTGGGCGGCTTGGGCCTCGAAGTGATTGTCGGCCTCGCGGAACTCGACGCCGGTCTCCTCGGTGATGTACTCGGCGGCCTTCTCGGGGAAGTCGGGGTGGGTGTTCAGGCCCGTGCCGACCGCGGTGCCGCCGAGCGCGAGTTCCGAGAGGTGGTCACGAATCCCGTCGAGTCGCGCCAGACCCTTCTCGACCTGCGTCCGGTAGCCGCCGAACTCCTGTCCGAGGCGGACCGGCGTGGCGTCCTGTAGGTGGGTTCGGCCGGTCTTGACGACGCCGTCGAACTCCTCTTCTTTGGCTTCCAGCGCCTCGCGGAGCGAGTCGAGCGCGGGCAGGAGGTCCTTCTCGACGGCTTCGAGCGACGCGACGTGCATCGCCGTCGGAATCACGTCGTTGGAGGATTGGCCGAAGTTGACGTGGTCGTTGGGGTGAATCTCCCGCGTCCCGACTTCGCCGCCGTAGATTTCGGTCGCGCGGTTGGCGATGACCTCGTTGGCGTTCATGTTCGTGGAGGTGCCCGACCCGGTCTGGAACACGTCCACGGGGAACTGGTCGTCGTGGCGGCCCTCGATGACCTCGTCGGCGGCCTCGACGATGGCGTCGGCCTTGTCCTCGGGGACCAGTTCGAGGTCGCGGTTGGCCCGCGCGGCGGCTTTCTTCACGACGCCGAGCGCCCGGACGAACCGCCGCCCGAAGGTGATGCCCGAGACGGGGAAGTTAGCGAGTGCGCGCTGGGTCTGTGCGCCCCAATAGGCGTCGGTCGGGACCTGCATCTCTCCGAGACTGTCCTCCTCGATACGGTAGTCCTCGGTCATGCTCTTGACGAGGTCGGCCCAGTGGTAAAATCTACCGAAGCAATATTCTGCCAAAACATCCCTCAATGATATTATCATCTTATACCGAAGAATTCAATTATAGTCAAAATAGCTAACAATATATTTGTATAAATTAGAGAATTAAGAACTGCGAACAATGAAAGAAGAACAAAGCAGTGAATCTAGCACGAGAGCTAGCCAGTTAAACGAACAAGGCTCTACCGATGCAACCCGCCGAGATATTCTCAGCAAAATAGGGTCTACAAGCATCGGCATCGGGGCGATTATCGGTGGATTTAGTAGTTCTTCCACGATAGCCAGTGCACATCATAACGGATCACCCTGGTCAGATGACTACGGGATTCTAGCAACTCGGGATACTGTGAGTCGCGGTCATCAGGTTAAGGACCTCAGCTTCAACCTAAAATATCAGGGATATGATGACGAAGGGAGTCTGATTTCCCATCACTTTGGGTTCGCGCTTTCCAGCCATACTTACGGCGGACAGAAAAATTGTAGCTATTGTGAGGTAACGAAAGACTATGGCCATCACGCTCAGGAAGGGTCCAGATTCCTAATTGACAATGTGAAGGGTGGTACCGAAAATATGAATATCGATAGTACATACCCTGGGTATGTTACTAACAATACGGACCCTACTTGGGAAGAAGTAATCAAACAAAGTGGTGATTCAATTGAAACCTACAAAGGAGAAGTTGTAGACACTGTTTACAACAACAGTAACAAAGGTTACGACTTTGCCGGGTTCATAGGACAGTTGGCATTTGAAGCGATGAAAGCGACCGTTAGCAGCGTAGGTAACGCTCTTACACTTGCAAAACTGTTGTTCAAACTTTACGACGATCCGAATTTCTGTGGTGAAAATACAATCACGGGGAACCCTAGTGGATTCAAGTGGGACTTCTGCAACGGCGGAAATATTGTAGTTCCTCTTCAGTGGCAACACGGCAAAGTTGAAATCAAAGTACCTAATGACGGTGATGTCCACAGGGTTGGTCTTACTCAAGAAGCCTTGTTCAGCGACAGTGTCGGTTCCTATGGGGCAAATGATGAGACGGCACTACGCTGGAAGCTTGATCTGCCGGGGAGAAACGAGTCGGCAAGTTTAGCTGGCAAAGAAGCAAAGCTTGCGTCCGAAGTGAAGGACTAAGAATAAGAGATATTTTCCCGTGATTTTCTTACATGCCTTTGTATAATCAATAATTATTATAGTATAGGATTAAAGAATTAATTACATCATCTATAAATTATATAAATAACTTATTTAAATTATATACTAAATTAAAATAAATAATATTCTAATTTATAAGTGAAATAATTATTTATAATCATATGTTTTTCTAATTATCAAACAAGAAATCGTACGCGCTCTACCCCCACATGACGGTGCGGGAAAACATGAGCTTCGGACTGGAGGAATCGACCGACATGCCCGACGACGAAATCGCCGCGCAGGTCGAGGAGACCGCCGCGATGATGGGCATCGGGGACCTGCTAGACCGCAAGCCCGGCGAACTCTCGGGCGGCCAGCAACAGCGCGTCGCCTTGGGCCGGGCCATCGTCCGGGACCCGGAGGTGTTCCTGATGGACGAACCGCTGAGCAATCTGGACGCGAAACTCCGCTCGCAGATGCGGACGGAGCTACAGCGGTTGCAGGAAGACCTCGACGTGACGACGGTGTACGTCACCCACGACCAGACCGAGGCGATGACGATGGGCGACCGCATCGCCATCCTGAACGACGGCGAACTCCAGCAAATCGGGACGCCGTTGGAGTGTTACCACGAACCGGCCAACGTCTTCGTCGCGGGGTTCATCGGCGAACCATCGATGAACTTCTTCGACGTGACGCTGGACGGCGACTACCTCGTAGCCGACGAGTTCGAGTATCCGCTCTCGGCCGACGTGTTCGCCGACGTGGAGGGTCACGACCGACTCGTCCTCGGCATCCGTCCCGAGGACATCGAACTCGTCGCCGAGGGCGACGGCCGCCACGACTTCCGGACGCACGTCGATGTGGTCGAACCGATGGGCGACGAGAACAACGTCTATCTCACCTTCGAGAGCGCGACGGCGGAGTCCGACGAGGAGACCGAGACGTTCGTCGCCACCGTCTCGGGCCTGCGGAACGTAGACAGCGGCCAGTCGGTGGTCGCCAACGTCCCCGAGGAGGCAGTCCACATCTTCGACCGCGACACGGGCGAAGCGTTGCACAACCGCGAACTCAACCGGACGGAAGTCGCACAACCGAACTTCTGACTGCTCCCGCGTTTCTCCGCTTTTTGCGACGATGAGCGACGCCAAACGTGTTGTCTGTCCATAGAATCTCCGTTCGATTTAGACGCATTTATATAAAATATTAAGTGGTCGTGTGACAACTGTTACAGTGGAATGTCAGACCATAGCAGACGAACGTTTCTCAAGGCTGCTGGCGGGGCAGTCGGCAGTGCGGCACTTCTAACGGGGTCGGCGAGCGCGGACGGCAGTAGCGGACCGGACCGACGATTCCTCGTTGACCTGCGCGAGGTGTCGCGCAGTGAGGTCCCCGACGACGTGGAGATTATCCACGACATCTCGGAGATCGACGTACTCGCGGCGCGAGGCGACCCCGGCGCGGTACCCGGTTCGGCCTCCACAGTCGCCGACCTCGCGGTGTACCAGCACGACGCGACGCCCGAGGGCGGTCCCGCCAAGGAACACTCCGGCAAGGGCCGCGGAAGCAAGGGTCCCGCATGGGACAGCGGCGAACCCACCAACACGGAACTCCAGTGGGACAAGCGCGCCCAGCGCGTCGGCGACCTGACCGAGAATCCCGGCAACGGCCGGACGGTTCAGGACACGGCGACCGGCGAGGGGACTCGCGTCGCCGTCATCGACAGCGGCGTCTACGACCACCCGGACCTCGCGGGCGTCGTCAACGAGGAACTGTCGGAGAACTTCACTACCGACCCCTACGACTTCCGTCCGAACGGCGCTGGCAACCACGGGACCCACGTCGCGGGCATCGTCGCTGGGAACAACGCCGACGGCGAGGGCATCCTCGGCACCGCGCCCGATACGGAAATCCTCTCCCATCGCGTCTTCTCCGGCGTGCAGGGCGCGAGCGGCGACACCATCGCCGCCGTCGTGGACGCCGCGAGCAAGGGCTGTGACGCCGCGAACCTCAGCCTCGGCTACCCGCTCCCGTACGTCTACCCCGACGAGTACCCGTTCCTGCTCGACGTCAAGGAGATGTACGAGCGCGCCGTCTCGTACGCGCGGTCTCAAGACATGGTCGTCGTCAACTCCTCGGGCAACGACGCGCTGGACATGGACCAAGAGGGCGTCCTCAGCCTCCCGACCGAAGTCGAGGGCGTCTTCGGCGTCGCCGCGACCGGTCCCATCGGCTACCTCTGGGACGACAAGAAACCGAGCCGCGAGGACAAGGCGCTGAAGAAACTCGACAAGCCGACGGCCTACCCCGCGAACTACACCAACTACGGCGAAGCGGTCGATGTGAGCGCCGCTGGCGGGAACTACGACCCCGAAGCCATCGACGAGGTCGAGGGCTGGTACTACGACCTCGTCCTTTCCACCGTCTACGAGACGAACGAGGACGGCGAAACCGTCCCGGACTACGGCTGGAAGGCTGGCACCTCGATGGCGGCCCCGCAGGTCGCCGGTGCGGTCGCGCTCGTGCGCTCGCTCCGCCCGGACGCCAGTGTCGAGGAAGTCGAGACCCTGATTCGGGAGACCGCACGAGACGCCCCGGAGGGCGAGACGTACCACGGCGCAGGCCACCTCGACCTCCGCCGACTCATCAAGCGCGCTCGATAAGCCGCCGCGCGCTCGACCGAACCCACCGACGCCGTTCTTTCTCGTGGCCGAGGACCGGAGACGACGCCCGACGAGTCGAATATCCGCGCTCGGCCGCGACCCATATCAAGTTAGCTAGATTAAATTTTTATTTCAAAAGGTATTGTACTATGGCGTATGCCACGAAAAAGCATACCAATCGACCGTCGAACGATGCTGAAGCGAATCGGTACCACCGCCGCCGTGGGTGCCGGACTGGTCTCGACCACCGGCGGTGCCGCGGCGACGGCGCGGGAGAAGGCCCGACTCGTCGGGGAGTACCACGACGAACGCGCCCTGCGGTCGGCGTTCGAGCGCCACGGCAGGGACCTCCGGGAGACGCTCGTGGACGAGGGGTTCGTCCCCGAGGACTTCGAGTTCCGGGCGCTCGACGTTGGACTCGACTCGGAGGTGACTGGTCTCGAACCGACCGCCGCCGACTCGCTGGCGGGCGTGACGGCCATCCGCGAGGAGGGAACGACCACCGCGCTCGCCACGGTTTCGGCGAGCAGTTCGACCCACGAACTCGCGCTGTTCGTCCAACCCGAGCGCGAGACGGCGTACGCGCTGGTCGAACCGAAGTCCGGCGGCGACCGACTGCTGGTAGACGAGTCCGGCGTCACGCCAACCGGCTGTAGATACCAGACGTGCGGGAGTTCGTGTGCTGACAACTACTCGACGCTCAAAAACTACAACTGCGACGTGAACTGTCGGAACTGCAAAGTGTACGACACCGAATGTGCGTGTCCGGACTAGCGGACCGCGGCTACTTGTCGCTTTTTTCGGCGTACTCCTCGGGGGTGTAAGTCTTGAGTTCGAGCGCGTGGATATCGTCGGTCATGTGGTCGCCCAGCGCGTCGTAGACTAGTTCGTGTTGGGCGACCAGCGATTCGCCCTCGAACGCTGGCGAGACGACGGTGGCCGCGAGGTGGTCCTCGTCGTCAACCCCGCGCGGGTGGCTGACGGTCGCCTCGGCGTCTTCGAGATTCGATTCGATGAGTTCGGTCACGTCGTCGGCGTCCATGCCTTTGGCTACGAAACGGGTGGCCAAATGCGTGTGGATACCGAGCGGAGAACGAAAGAAGATTGCTCGCGCGGTCGCGCCGTGCCCACCCGAAGAGCTATGGGACGACGACGCAGCGAGTCAGTCGAGATTCAGCGTGTAGAGACGCTTGCGCGCGTCCGAGAACGAGAACCGCGAGTCCACGATTCCCTCGTCGTCGAGGCGGTTCAGCGCGTAGCGGACGGTCCGGTCGGGGAGCAGCGACTCCTCGGCGATCTGGCTCTGGGTCAGGGTGTCGTTGTACTCCAATACCTTGGCGACCAACTTGGCGCTGGGCGGCAGGTCCCGTATTGACTCGGTGGCGTTCTCCCCCGTGAGTTGGCTCTCTTTCGGTCGCGCAGTTTCTGATGCACTCATGCTATCACCACCTTTCGGATACGGCTTAATAATATTTGCCCTTTGAATATATTACTAATGAGCATTTTGTCGGTCGAACGCGTTCGGCGTGAGAGGGTGAGCGAGCGACCCGAATTCCGACGCCGAACGGGAGTTCGATGCAGTTCAATTCCGAATAGTGTGCGACTGTATGACATGCGTCACACTGACCCGAAGCCTCTTATGAGGGAGGGACTTAGACCGTTGTGATGACCGACACTGTGGAAGACGTAGACCTCCCCTACGACGAGGAGAGCGCGTCCCAGCAGGACAAGATCGAGGCCCTTCAAGAGCGGTTGGAGGTTCTGGAATCTCAGAACGAGGAGATGCGAGACAAGCTTCTGGATGCGAACGCCGAGAACAACAAGTACCAGCAGAAGCTCGAACGCCTGACCCACGAGAACAAGAAGCTCAAGCAGTCGCCGCTGTTCGTCGCCACCGTACAGGAACTCACCGACGACGGCGTCATTATCAAACAGCACGGCAACAACCAGGAGGCCGTCACCGAGGTCACCGACGAGATGCGCGAGGACCTCGAACCCGACGACCGCGTCGCCGTCAACAACTCTCTCTCTATCGTAAAGACGCTGGAGAACGAGACCGACGTTCGGGCGCGAGTCATGCAGGTCGAGGAGAGCCCCTCCGTGACCTACGAGGACATCGGCGGACTCGAAGAGCAGATGAACGAGGTCCGCGAGACGGTCGAGATGCCCCTCGAACGCCCCGAGATGTTCGGCGAGGTCGGCATCGAACCGCCGAGCGGCGTCCTGCTCTACGGCCCGCCCGGAACGGGCAAGACGATGCTGGCGAAGGCCGTCGCCAACCAGACCGACGCTACCTTCATCAAGATGGCTGGCTCGGAACTCGTCCACAAGTTCATCGGCGAGGGTGCGAAGCTGGTCCGGGACCTCTTCGAGGTCGCCCGCCAGCACGAACCCGCCGTCCTCTTCATCGACGAGATTGACGCCATCGCGGCCAAGCGGACCGACTCGAAGACCTCGGGCGACGCCGAGGTCCAGCGTACGATGATGCAACTACTCAGCGAGATGGACGGCTTCGAGGACCGCGGCGACATCCGCATCATTGCGGCGACCAACCGCTTCGACATGCTCGACCGCGCCATCCTCAGGCCCGGCCGATTCGACCGCCTCATCGAAGTGCCCAAGCCGAACCTCGAAGGCCGCGAGAAGATTTTCCGCATCCACACCCGCGACATGAACGTCGCCGACGACGTGGACTTCGAGAAGTTGGCCAAGAACGCCGAGGACGCCTCGGGCGCGGACATCAAGGCCGTCTGCACCGAGGCCGGGATGTTCGCCATCCGCGACGACCGCACCGAAATCACGATGGACGACTTCGAGGAGGCCAAGGCGAAGATCGACGCCGAGGACGAAGAAGAAGAAATCTCGAAAACGTTCGCCTGACGCGACACGTCTGCTGAGAAGGGCCTTCTCGTCGTATTTTTCTCTCTCCTCGAAGCGAGTAGCCGACCGGCCGTCGGTCGGGCGACGCGTCGTCAGTACGACACCCGAATCACGCGGCGGTCGGTCTCGTCGCGGACGGTCACCACGTCTCCGGTGTTCTTCCAGAGCGCGCGCGCCGACCCCCAGTAGAGGTTGTCGTCGGCGTCCTCGCCCGACCCGGAGTGAATCGTCACCGACCGGTTCGGAGCGAGGACGAACTCCTCGGGGAACTCGTAGGTCGTCCCGTCGGAGTTTTCGACGGTCCAGCCAGTCAGGTCCAGCGGATCGTCGCTCTCGTTGCGGAGGACGACGTACTCGCCGTTCTTGTTCCAGTGGTCGTACCCCCGCGCGTTCTCGTGAATCTCGTCTACGACCAGCCCCGCGGTGAGTCTCGGTACTCGCGGGCGGCGGTTGCCCAGCACCTCGTCGGGGACGCCCTCGGCGGTCGGACCGCGAGCAGGGTCGGTCTCCGGATTCGTCTCGTCGTCCGCTTCGCGGTCGGCTTCCTCGGCCGCGTCGCGGTCGGTCTTCGACTCATCTCCGGCGACCGGCACCGACTCCACGGCGACGACCGACACCGCCGCGTCGGGCACGTCGGCCACGCCGGTCGCCTCGCGGTTCACGAACCGATGGAAGTAGCTCTCCTCGCCGTTCTTCTTCTCGTTCTGGTAGCGAAACGCGAGGTCGGCCTCCTCGAACTTCCCGAAAAACCGGTCCCACGGGACTGGTTCGAGATTTCGGTCCGGGCCGTCGTCCGGGAAGTCGATGCGCAGGACCCCGAGGTCGTCGCCCTCGCCGGTCTGCTGTACGTGTGCAGGGTCGGCGTCGCGCGCCTCGATCCACTCGCGTATCTCGTCGTGGTCGGTCGTGGTTCTGGTCGCCCACGGATTCGTGACGGTCATTCCCATTCCCCCGGCTGAGAACCGACCGCGGCAGGCTTAGCTATTCGGAACTATCGGCGAGCCGATAGCCTTAGCCGAGAGCGAGAAACGCCGCGTAGGGCAGGAGAAACAGCACGACGAACATCGCCAGCAGAATCGCGCCGTAACCGGCAAGCGTTCCGAACGCGGTCAGCCACGAGGGGTGTTCGAAGTCGGCGGGCAGGTTCATGTTCGACTCGTCGGGCCAGCGGCCCTTAACCCTACCTGAAACCGGCCGGAGGACCGCTCGGCCCTCCTCGTCTACCCGATGATGTCCTTGATTTGGCGGGCGTCACCGTCGAGGTTCGGGTTCTTCTCCACGATTCGAAGCACCTCGTGGTCGGTCACGTCGAAGTAGGACTTGCCTGTCGCTCCCTCGATGAGGTCCTTCGAGAGGCGGAACTCGGTCCCCTCGTACACCACGTCCACACCGTCCTCGTCGAACGCGAGCGTCGTCATACCCCCGCATTTGAGGGCGCTATTTAAAAACCCCTCCGAATTTCGACGGCGAGTGTTCGATTTCCGGCAGGTGTCTGACTGAAGTTTATTAGGGTTCGACCAGAACCAACCGGTGTGTCGCTTGGTTCGGACCCCTTGGACGAGCTTGCGATTCCCGACGGAACGACCGTCGAGGAACACGACCTCGTGACCGACGGCGACGTTATCGTCGGCGGGCAGAGTACGGTCGAGTTCGGCGTCCGAGGTCACAACGTCATCGCCGGAGAGCGCGTCCGGTTTGGCGGCCACATCGAGGCCGAGGCCGACCTCCGCCTCGACATGTGGTCAGACGTGGCCGACAACGTATTGGTCGGCCGGGACGCCTACCTCGGCGAGCGCGTCCACGTCGGTGGTCGCCTGATGGTCAGTGGCGACCTCGACATCGGCGACGACGTGGACATCGAAGAGGGGTTCGAGGCGAACGGGTGGATAGTTATCCGGAATCCGATGCCGACAATCGTCTTCGTCTTCGTCTACCTCCAGCAACTGCTTCGCATCGGCGAGGAGGAGGCCGCAGAGGAAGTCGTCTCCGAACTACTCGAAAACGAAGAGGTCGAGGCCGACCCCGTGGTCGTCCCGCGGAACGGCCACGTCTCCGACGACTCGTGGCGCGTCTCGACGCCCGCGGCCATCGGCGACGACTGCCGACTCCACGGCAACATCCGCGCCGAGTCCATCGAGGTGGGCCAGCGAAACGACGTGTTCGGCAGCCTGCGCGCTCGCGGCGACATCTCGGTCGGCGGCGGGACGGTCATCCACGGCGACGTGACGACTCGGAACGGGACGGTCGAACTCGCCGACGATGTGGAGGTTCGGGGCGACGTTTCCTGCGAGGACCTCCACTTCCACGAGGGCGCAATCGTGGACGGAACGATGCGCGCGAGCGGCGAGATGTCGATGGTGAAAGCCGGAACCCACGAGCAGATAGCCGCCGACGGCGACGGCGGTCGCAAGCGATTCCACGGCGACGCCGTGAGCGCGGGCGAGGACGGCAGTACCGCCGCGAGCGTCGGCGCGGAACGCGCCGACGCGGAGGACTCGGAAACGCAGTCCGGCGAGAGCAACGATTTCCGGTCGGAGAGCGATTCCGGCGAGAATAGCGACTCCGAGACGACCGCCGACGCCGGAGATATCTTCAAATTCGACGCCGACACCGAGGTCCCCGAGAGCGAGCGTCCGACCGACGAGTAGTTTTTCGCCGCCGATGTTCCAGAGAGCGCCGACTCGATAGCGGTTCTCCGGGTAATTCGGCAGTTTCGGCGGCTTACGGTCGTTTCGACGGCTTTTCGCCCACTTTTGGAGTCGATAGCGCGAACCTGAGAGCGCGATTTCGGGGTTACTGTAATAAACATTGACGATGATACTTTGAGGGCGTATGGGAGAGAGACACAATCGTATCAGGTGGTGTCGATGCACTCGGTAGTGCTCACGAAGGGCGTCCCCGACTTCCGAGAGGGGCAGGTGTCGTTCGACGAGGACGGCCACCTCGAACGCGGGGCGACCCCCACGGTGATGAACCCTAACGACGAGTTCGCGCTGGAGGCCGCCCTTCAGACCAAAGTCAAGCAGGGCGGGCAAGTCAGCGTGATGAGCATGGGACCGCCGGGCTACGAGAGCGTACTGGAGGAGGCCATGAGCGTCTACGCCGACGACCTCTATCTCCTCTCGGACCGCGAGATGGCCGCGGCCGATACGTGGTCCACCGCGATTACGCTCTCGGGCGGCGTCGAGAAGATAGCCGAGCGTGATGGGCAGTCGGGCGAACCGGACCTCGTGTTCGCGGGGTTCAAGACCGCAGACGGCGAGACAGGCCAGACCGGCCCGCAGACCAGTTGGTGTCTCGACCGGCCGATAGTGACCCACGTCATCTCGCTGACCGTGGACGACGAGGAGGAGACGCTCCGCGCCAAGCGACTCGTGGAGGGCGACGCCAACGAGATAGAGACCGTCGAGGCACCCCTGCCCGCGTTCGTCGTGACCGACCCGGATTTCGAACCCTCCTACCGGCGGGCCGAACACCGACTCCGGCACAAGCGACTCAAAGCCGAGACCGAGGAGCGCGTCGAGGAGTACGACGAGCATCTCACGACGTGGAGCGCCGAGGACCTCGATTTGGACCCCGACTTCATCGGTCTCGACGGGTCGCCGACCATCGTCTCGGGCGTGGACCCGATTCCGAAGGCACCCTCCGAGCGCGAGGCGACGACGGTGGCTCCCGACGACGAGGAAGAGATGGAGCAACTGATAGACGAGATGCGACCCCTCGCGGGGGGTGAGTGAGCGTGGCCGACGACAACGACGTGGACCTGAACCCGAGCGAATACACGGTCGCGGAACTGAAACAGAAACTCGCGGCGGCCGACGACCCCGCAAAACTCGACGCGGTACTCGCGGCCGAGCAGGCGGGCAAGGACCGCAAGACCGCCAGCGAGGCGATTCGGCGGCGCATCGACGAGTTGAGCGACGAGACCGCGCCCGCGGCCGACGACGAGGAAATCAGTTACGAGGTCCAGACCCGAACCCGCGACAAGAAGCACGTCCGCGCGCTCAAGGGCGGGGAGTACCGCGACATGTGGGTCTACTGCGAGACTCAAGGCGGCGAACTGCTCGACGTGTCCACGGAGATGCTCGGGAAGGCCCGCGAACTGATGGACGAGTACAACGACGAGTACGAATCGGAGCGCGTCGTCGGCGTCCTCGTCGGCGACGCGGACGCGACGACGGGACTTACCGACGAGGTAGTGGCGCGCGGCGCGGACGTGGCAATCTACCACGAGGACGACCGACTCGAACGCTTCCGCCACAAGCCCTACACCGAAATCGTCGCGGACATGGCGCGGGGCGGGGCCGACCCGCCCAACTGGGAGACGGGCAACCCCGGAAGCGACCCCACTGCCGAGTGGCGCGACTACGACAAGCCCCGCTACTTCCTCTTCCCGGCGACGAACAACGGCCGGGACCTCTCGGCGCAGGTGCAGGCCGAACTCGACTCCGGCCTCGCGTCGGACTGCTCGGGACTGTTCATCGAGGAGGAGCTTATTTCGAATCCCGTCAAGACCGGCGAACCCGGCGAGAAAGTAGAGTTCGAGCGCGTTCTGCACATGAAGCGCCCGGATTTCTCGGGGTTCGAGTATTCCACGATTCTCTGTCTCGACAACCCCAGCCGGGAGTTCCATCCGCAGGGCTGTTCGGTGATACCGGGGAGCTTCGAACCCATCGACCCCGACTACGAGCGCGAGGGTGAGGTGGTCGAACACGACCTTGACCTCTCGGACGACTGGTTCCGGGTGGACGTGACCGACTTCGACCGACTGGACGAGGGCGTGGACCTCACGGGTCACGAAGTCGTCGTCGCGCTCGGTCGGGGCATCGGCGACGACCCGACGCGGGGCATCGAGTTGGGTCTCGACCTCGTGGACGCCTTCGAGGACGCCGCGCTCGGACTCTCGCGGGGCGTCGTTACGGCCTCCTACGACGTGGACGGCCACGTCGCCGACTACGTCGCCGAGGAGCGCCAAATCGGCGAGACCGGCCAAGAGGTCGCACCCACGCTCTACGTCGCGGCCGGAATCTCCGGCGCGGTCCAGCACAAGGTCGGGATGGACGAGTCCGACACCATCGTCGCGGTCAACACCGATTCAGACGCCCGGATTCGGGACTTCAGCGACTACTTCGTGGAGGGCGACCTCTTCGAGGTGCTTCCCCGCCTCACCGACTCCATCGAGGCGGGCGAACTGACGGGGAAAGCGGAGGCCAGCGATGACTGACGAAACCGGACGAACGATGACCGACGAACACGAACACTACGAGGCGGTCGTGGTCGGGGCGGGACCCGGCGGGGCCGCGGCGGCCGCGGTACTGGCGCGAAACGGCGTGGAGACCCTTGTCCTCGAACGCGGGGTCGAAGCCGGGTCGAAGAACGTGACGGGCGGTCTCGTCTACGCCGAGGAGTCCGCGCCCTACACGGTGGACGCGCTCTTTCCGGACTTCCGCGAGGAGGCCACGGAACGACCCGTCACCGACTACTACCTCCACAACGTCGCGGGCGAGCAGGTCGAGACCTTCGACATCACCGACCTGCACGAACACGACACCGAGTGGTCCGACGCCGTGCTTCGCCGGGAGATGGACTCGTGGATGGCCGACCGAGTTCACGAGTTGGCCAGCGAGACCGGCGGCGGCCTGCTGACCGACGTTCGGGTGAACGGACTCCTGCGTGACGGCGGAGAAATCGTCGGCGTGACCTGCGACGAACTCGACCCGATTTGGGCCGACCTCGTAATCGCGGCGGACGGAGTAAACTCCGAGTTGGCCCGCGACGCGGGCCTGATGGACTGGGACGACCCCGACGAGTGGTTCCAAGGCGTCAAGGCCGTCGTGGACGTGCCCTCCGAAATCATCGCCGAGCGGTTCGGGGTCGGCGACGACGAAGGTGAGGCCCACCTCTTCTCGGGCGACCTGTTCGAGGGCGTTCGTGGCGGCGGGTTCGTCTACACCAACGAGGACTCGCTGTCGATTGGCTCGGTGTTCCACCTCGACAGCATCGTGGAACAGGAGGCCGAACCCCACCAACTGCTCGACAACCTGTTGACTCATCCCCTGCTGGCGGACTGGTTGGAGGGCCACTACGACGAAGTGGAGTACAGCGCCAAACTGGTGCCAGACTCGAAGAAGGCCGCGAACCCCTCGCCTCACGAGGGGCGACTGCTCGCGGTGGGCGACGCCGCGGGCCAGATGCAGGCCCAAGGTCCCATCATCAAGGGGATGAACCACGCCGTCTCGGCCGGGGCGCTCGCTGGCGAGGCGTTCGCCGAGGCGAAATTGCGCGGCAAGCCCGAGCAGGCGGGCGACCTTTACGAGCGAAAACTCCGCGAGGAGGGCGTCATGGGTAAACTCCGGCCGAAAGGGTATCGGGTCGCCAGCGCGCTCGGCGAACGCGAACCGGTGGCGAACGCGACCGACTCGCTTCTCACCTCGCCAGTCGGCCGACTCGGCGTGCGCCTGCTGGGCGACCGCCTCGAAGACCTCTACTCGTCACCGTATCTTTCCCAAATCGTGCCCGACACGCAGACGCCCTACGTCACCCTGCCGACCGTCATCGCCGAGGAGTTGGGCGAGCGCGTCGCGGGCGAGGCCGACTTCGAACCGAAGGACCTCGCCACCAGAATCGGCGACCTGACCTACGACACCGACGTTGGCAACCCGCACATCGAACTGCTGGACGACTCCGTGGCGGCCAGCGGCGCGGCCGTCACCGCCTGCCCGGTCAGCGCGAAGGACTTCGGCGGCGGATGCTACCGCGAGGAGACGGTCAAGACTAACGGGAGCGAACAGAAGCGCGTCAGCCTCGACACCCAACCCTGCGTCGAGTGTGGTACCTGTGCGGTCGTCGCCGACACCGACTGGGAACACCCGCGGGGCGGCAAGGGTGTCGAGTTCGAGCAAGGGTAACCCCGTGAGGAGCGCATGAGCGACTACCGCGACCGAATCGACGCCCTCGCGGCGCGCGCCCGCGAGGACCGCCGAGAGTTCGACCCGCCAGCGAACCCGCCCGCCGAGGAGCGCGCGCTGACCTACCTCCGAGACGGCGTCGGCGAGGTGGTCGCGGTCTACGTCGAGACCCGGACCGGCGAGTTCGCACCCCTCGACCGCGCGGAGATGTCCGACTTAGAGACTGCACTGAACGACTGGCTCGAACTCTACGCGCGGTGTCACGGCCGCGCCATCGACGCCGAGTTCACGGTCCGCGAAGTCGCTGAGTTAGTCATCAAGACCCGCGACGTGGTCGAGAGCGCGCGACTCCTGACGGCCATCCCCGAGCGCGACCGGAGCGTGGCGTGGGGTTCGAGAAACAGTTAAGGAGTCGCGGGGTGTGTTACCATTGTTCATGAAGTTCTCAGAAGCGCTCGAATTCGGACACGAGGACCGCAAGCGAATCTACGAGTACGTCGAGAGTCGCGGCGAAGTGGACTTCGAGGCGGCCCGCGACGCGCTGGGCGTTGACCCCGGCGGATTCCGCCACCACGTCGCCATCCTCAAGCGCGACGGCTATCTGGAAGAGCGCGAGGGGAGACTCCGGGCCTCCTTCGAGGAGGGCGTGGCCGAGGAGTACGACGTGGACGGCGTGGCGTTCACCATCCGGCCCGCCCGACAGGAGGACCTCTCGGGCATCGTCGGCGCGATTCGCCGAGTCGCCGAGCAGGGAAGCTACATCGTCGCCGAGAGCGTCGCCGACGAGATAGACCACGACGAGGCCCTGTTGCGACACAACGAAATCGAGTCGCGGATGTTCTTCGTCGCCACGGTCGGCGGCGAGGGGCGGAGCGCCTCGGACGGTTCGACTGGCGTCAGGCCGGGCGAGGACGTGGTCGGGTGGGTCCATCTCTACGCGCCGGAACTCGACAAACTGGCCCACACCGCGGAGTTGACCGTCGGCGTGCTGGACGAGTATCAGGGCTTCGGCATCGGGAGCCACCTGCTCGAACGCGGCGTGGCGTGGGCGGCCTCGAACGGCTACGAAAAACTCTACCAGAGCGCGCCCTCGACCAACGAGTACGCCATCGAGTTCCTCGAAGGACACGGCTGGGAGACCGAGGCGGTCCGCGAAGATCACTACAAAATCGACGGCGAGTACGTGGACGAAGTGATGATGGCCGTGAAGTTGTAGGCAAGTCAGACCGAATTCGCCCCACTGTTTTATCCCCGACAGAAAAAGGTATTATTATCGCAGAGACAAAGGCAGAATATGGTAGCGAACACGTTCGACCGACTTCGTCCGTACGGGTACGCACTTGTCGGTCTCATCTTCCTCGCCATGGTCCTCCGTTCGTTCGAGGACTTCACGGACCCCGACGTGTTGGCGAAGGTAGCTGGCGTCGCCGTTCTCGTCGTCGTCTGGTTCGGCTACCTCCACCTTTCGCGGGTCTCGAACCGACTCTCGACCCGACAGGAAGGCGTCGCCGTCCTGCTCGCGGGGGCCGTCTCACTCGGCGTGCTGGCGCTCGTCGGCCCGGAGGGCCAGTCCTTTCTTAACAGAGAGTTATTCGCGGGGTTCGTCGCACTGGTCGCGTTTGCGCTCGCTCACCTCGTCGGGCCGTCGCTTCCGATGGGACCAGCGCGACCGGTCGGCGCGGTCGGTCTCCTCCTCGGAATCGGACTCCTCGGTTTCGCAGCCGACGCGTTTCTGGCGGACTCGCTCTGGGCCGCCGCGGACGCGGCGGTTTTCGGGGTTATCCTTGGACTGGTCGGACTGGCGTCGCTCCTGAAACCGGACGAGTTCGGGTGACCGAATCGATGCCGGACGGGAACTGGACCCGAAAGCGCCGCTTTCGGGTCCGTTTGCTCGGTGAAATGACGGCGAGAAACCGGAGGACGACAAACGCGCCAGTTATCGTCAGATGGACGGGAGCGACGGCGGCGACGGCAGTTCGTCCCAGACCCAGTTGAGGAAGGCGTTCGGCGGGTTCGGGGGAACGTCGGGTTCGTCGCCCGTGAGGAGACACGCCATACAGGCCGCGCAGTTCGCCTCACCGCTGATGGGCTTGCTACAGAACGCGTAGAAACAAGCGACGCACAGGATCGCACCGACGCCACTCACGCTGCTCGAACAGAAGCCGACACACGTCCCGCAGGCAGTCACTACGTCGTAAATCCACAGCCCACAGTTAGTACAGGTGTCGTCACACTCGATGCCGAGTTCGTCGAGCGTCCCACTGATGACGTTGGCGAGGAGCCAATCCTTGAGGATGTCCGCGATTATTTTGGTTCCGATGCCCTCCGTCGTGACGCGCTGGGAGGTGTGGCCGGACGCGGAGACGGAGCGCAGACTAGCCGATGGCCCAGTGAACTCCTCGGATTTCGGGTCGAACCCTCGGCCGACGTTGACGAGGTACTCCGGCGTTTCCAGTTCGTCGGTTTCCGGGTCGGTCACTGCCAACTTCACGCGGAACCCGTCGATGGCCGTGGTCGCCTGTATCCTCGTTCGCTCGATCTTACCGTCAACGTCGAGCGTTGACAGGACGCGTTCCTCCTCGGCGTCGGTAACGCCCCGCGCGAACTCAACGTCGGAGCGGGTACTCGCTATCGACCCGCCCGTCTCAGTCACTATCGAGTAGTTGGTCGGTGCCGACGAGAGGTCCCTATCGAACGTAAAGACGGTCCCGATCTGACCGTTCCGCTTTGCGGCGAGGAGCGTCCCGTACTTCAACTCGACTTTCATCATGACGAGTTCGCCGTCCGTGACCTCGCCGTCGCCTTCGAGGCGTCGCTTCTCGACTTTCTCGGGGTCCGGAAGCGATTCGACGCCGAGTTCGTCAAGAATCTGTTGGACGCCCGGTGCCTGCTTGATCTGCTCGATGTCGCTGGCCGTGGCCTCTTCCGCCCGGACAGTACCGAACACCGAACTCAGCGCTCCGCCGCTCGTACCGAGCGCACCTGCGGCGGCAGAGCTCTTGATGAGGTTTCTCCGATTTATTCCACCCATCTCATCATCTTTCTCAGACATCAGCTGAAAGGATGAAATATACAGAGATAATATTTTCGACTGAAGAATATTTATAAAATACTCTTCGTATTTTGAGTAATCTTCGCTGCTTGAATCTCAAAGTATCCTGTAGAATCACGGCCATGACGGGTAAGCCGGAGATATCGCTTCGTTACCGGCTCACGGTCCGGTAGTCAGTCGAGTCCATTCGCTCGCAGTCACCTCGCTGTGGTCGGACTGGTGTCGCTCCTGAAACCGGACAAGTTCGGGTGAAAAATCGACCGCCCGACCGCCCGGCCGCCGCTCACTCCTGCTGTTGGTGGACCGGAAACGCGACTTCGACAGTCGTCTTGTACTCCTGAATCCGGCCGTTCTCCACGTCCGCGGTCTAGTCCTCCACTTCGACGCCGTGGATGTCCTCAATAGTCTCGCTCGCCTGTTCGACCGCTTCGTGGGCGGCCTGCTCCCACCCTTCCTCGGAGGTGCCGAGGACCTTGATCACTTTGACTGCCGTCATGGGCAGCGACGCTACGACGTGTCCCGTGTAGCGTCTTGTAGCCACAAAACGCGTCGGCGCGCCAATGCGGTCTGGGACACGTCACGCTTCGAGGACCGCGCCCCGCTACAGTTCGAGACCGCGAATCGCCACGCAGTCGCCCTCGCGGACCTCGCCGACGATTCGGCCGTCCGTCTCGTCGGCCAGCGTCTCTGCCTCGTCTGGGGGAAGCGCAACGACGAACCCGGTGCCCATGTTGAACGTCCGGTGCATCTCCTCGTCGCCGATGTTGCCCTCCTCCTGCACGAACTGGAAAATCGGATGGGCGTCGAACGGGTCGGCAATTTCGTAGCGGAACTCACCCATCCGCGAGAGGTTGGTCCACCCGCCGCCGGTGACGTGGGCCCCGGCGTGAACCTCGCGGTCCCGCAGGTGGTCGAGCAGGTACGTGTAGATGCGGGTCGGTTCGAGCAGGACCTCGCCGATGGACTCCTCGCCGTCGCCGAGCGGGAAGGGGTCGGTGTACTCGTGGTCGCGCGTCGCGGCCTCCCGTGCGAGGGTCAGGCCGTTCGAGTGGATGCCGCTGGCGGGGAACCCGACCAGCGCGTCGCCGACCTCGGCCTCGCCGGGAAAAACGGCGTCTTTCGGTGTGAGACCGACGCACGCGCCCGCGAGGTCTAGCCCCTTGATTACCTCGGGCATCACCGCCGTCTCGCCGCCGACCAGCGCGATGTCGGCCTCCTCGGCACCCGCGGCGAGTCCGTCGCCGACCTGCTCGGAGAACTCCTCGCTGGGTTCGTCTACGGCGAGGTAATCCACGAACGCGACCGGTTCGACGCCTGACGCCACGAGGTCGTTGGCATTCATGGCGATGCAGTCGATGCCGACCGTCGAGTAGTCGCCCAACGCCTCAGCCACGAGCAGTTTCGTGCCTACGCCGTCGGTCGCAAGCGCGAGGTAGCGGTCGCCGATGTCCAGCAGGCCCGCGTATTCGCTCTCGTCGATGTCGCCGACAGCGCCGACCAGCGCCGCCGTCGCGGCCTCGCTCGCCTCGATGTCCACCCCGGCGTCCGCGTAGGTGAGTTCCTCGTCTTCGGTCATGGTGAGAATGGGGCGGTCGGCGAGTAAAGTTCCACCGTTTGCGCGTCGGGAGGGAGCGCGTCTGAATTCTGTGGGCCTCCGATTCGGCGCGCTGGCGTCTACACGAACTCAGAGGACTGAGAAGCCAAAGAGCGCCCACGCCGCCAGCGCGAAGCAGGGCAGGCCGAACCCGGCGAACGCGGGGACGCTCCACTCCTTGACCGTGTTGCCGTCGAGCGGTCCGAACGGAATCATGTTGAAGCCAGCCAGCAGGAAGTTGATGCGGACGCCGAGCGCCGCGATGCTCCCAAGTGTGCCGCCGAACAGCAGTTCTAGCACGAAAAACACCATCCCGAGCGCAACGTTGGTCAGCGGTCCGGCGAGCGCGATGAGACCGTTCTCTCGGAGCGTCGCGCGGCCCTGATGGTACACCGCGCCGGGCGCGGCGAAGAGAAAGCCAGCCAGCGCGCCCACGACGGCGAGAAAGAGCATGCCGTAGTCGGCGCGGAACTCCGCTATCTGCCCGAACCGAATCGCGGTGATTTTGTGAGCCATCTCGTGGAGCAGAAACCCTAACCCCGCGGTCACGAGACTCGCGGGGAGCAGTCCGAGCAGGACGCCCGGACGACGCAGAATCGTCCGACCGCCGCCGCCGAAGAACAGCGCGAAGGCGAGTCCGAGGGCCGCCCACGCGACGGCGATATCGAATACCTCGCGCGTGCCGAACCGAATGTCACCGACTTTCATGTCAACGTCCGGATGATGAGGTCTGCGCTGTTCTGCGCGCCCTGTATCATCAGGTCGGTCACCTGCCCGACGCCGCCGACTTGGGACCCGAGCAGGGGCAACACGACGAACGGGAAGGCGAAACTCGCAATCATGCTTCCGACGTTCGTCATCGCCACGATGGCGATGAGGCGGAACAGCGGCACGTCGAGCATTCGACGCATGATGTCCCGGAGCGGACTCTCCTCGTCGGCCAGAATCTCGTTAAGTTTGGAGATGTCGCCGACGTTGACCGAGGTGTACTTCAACTCGACGTAGCCCGCGAACCACCCCGGCGCGAGCAGGGGGTTGACGCTCGTTAGCCACGCCACCGCGCCGCCGACGCCCGCCGAAGTCCAGCGCGCGCCCGCCAGTTTCGCCAGTCCGAACGCGAAGATGCCGTTGAACAGGAACCACGCCGCGAACACCTTCAGGAGGAGAACGTTCCGCACACCGGCCATGAACAGCAGGAAGAAGAACGTGAGAAAGCCCAGCGCCATCACGTAGCCGAAAATCTTGAACAGCGAGAACCGCCGTCCTGATTCCGTTCCGACCAACTCCTCCATCGGCGGCAGGCGCTCGGGGTGGTCGAGATACTCCTCGATGCCCGCGCGGTGGCCCGCGCCGACGATTGCGACGACATCGTGGCCCGCCCGCCGCAGGGCGACGAGTCGGTGAGCGATGAAGGCGTCGCGCTCGTCGATGAGCGCCTCCGCGCCGCCGGGGGAGAACTGGCGGAACTCCTCCATCATCGCCGTCACCACGTCGCCGTCGGTCATCTCCTCGATGTCGAACTCCTCGTCCTCGTCGGGTTCGCCGATGCCGACCATCACCAGACAGAGTTCCCAGACCATCCGAAGTTTCTCGAAGAAACTCATCCGCGCCCAGAAGCGCTGGATGGTGGTCTGGATGTCTCGGTCAACCAGCGCGACCTCGCTCCCGACCGCCTCGGCGGTCTCGATTGCGGCCTGCATGTCCGCGCCGGGTTCGATGTCGAACTGCTCGCCCATCTGGGCCTGCACGTACGACAGCATCCAGTAGGCGATGAACTGGAAGACGGTGTTCCCTTCGAGCAGGTCCGAGGGTTCGAGGTCTTGGGCCACTTCGCCCTGCATCTGGCGATACCTCCCCTCGTCGAGTTCGACCGCGACCACGTCGGGGCGCTCCTCGTCGATGGTCTCGCGGACCTCCTCGACGCTGTCGGCGGAGACGTGGGCGGTCCCGACGACGCGGACGCTGCCCTCGCCGTCTCCGGCGTCTAACTCGGCTGAATCGCTCATCGTTCGCCTTACACGCTATCCCTTTTTACCGTTGTCGGTGCCGAGATAAATACCAGCCAGCCGAGAGTTCCGCATCGGGAGTTCTCCGACGAATGTTCGCGTCGCGCTCGGACGCGAACGCCGGACCCGACGCCGAGCGCGGAACGCCCGACTCGACGCCGAACGCGCGAGGCGAAAACGGGATTGCCCCCGAGCGTGACGGTCCGAACGATGTCGGACACAGCGACGCTGATGGACTCCTACACCGAGATGACCGAACTCCTGTTGCCAAACGATACCAACAACCTCGGCCGGGCGCTCGGGGGTGCGGTCCTCCACTGGATGGACATCTGCGGAGCCATCGCCGCGATGCGGTTCTCGAACTACCAGTGTGTCACCGCCTCGATGGACCACGTCGATTTCATCTCCGCTATCGACCTCGGAGAAGTCGCCGTCGTCGAGGCGTTCGTCTTCGAGACCGGTCGGACGAGCATCGAGGTGAAAGTTGACGTGCGCGCCGAGGACCCCCGGACCGGCGAGGAGCGTGAGACGACCACCTCCTTTTTCACCTTCGTCGCGCTGGACGACGACGGCACGCCGACCGAGGTACCGGACCTCGACTGCCCAACCGAGAACCAGCGTGCGCTCAGAGACGCCGCGCGCGACCAGCGCCGCGAGCAGTTGGCCGCGGTCGCCGAAAAAATCGAGGAAAACGGCGACGAGTGAGTCACCGCGGAACTCCCGTCTGCAGCGCGTTACGCTTCTGCCGTGGTTAGCGCGTTACGCTTCCGCCGTGGTTTCGTTTTCGCTATCCATCATCTCCGTCATCTCGCCGCCAGCGTCGGTGGCGAAGATGACCTCGAAGGGCGTGTCGGCGGGTGCCTCGTCGGGCGAGAGGTATCCGGCGGCGAACGCCGAGTAGACCGTGCCGCCCTCTGCCGAGACGTTGACCGTGGTCACGACCTCACCGTCGTTGTCTTCGGTCGCGCCCCGGATTTCTAGCTCGTAGTCGTCCGCCGGAATCTCCACGTAGTCGGTGGCGTTACCGAACGAGACGTTGTCGAACAGCACCGTGTCGGTGCCCGCGACAGTCACGTCCACCGCGGGCGCGTCGGGCGAGACGTGGACCAGGCGCACCGAGGTGTTCTCGTCGCTCGGCGTCTCGAAGTCGTCCTCGAAGACGGCCAGTTCGAGGGTCTCCTCGGACACTTCGCCGACCGCCGCCGCGGTGTAGGCGGTGTCAGCCTCGACCGTGACGTTCTCCTCGATAACGACCGTCTCGTCCTCGCTCGTTTGAACCGTTATGTCGTGGTGGCCTTCCGAGAGGGCCAGGTAGTCGCTGACGGCCCCGAACTCGACGCCCTCGACGACCGGTTCGCCGTCTACCAGTACGTCCACGGCGGGCGCGTCGGGTGACATGTGCGCCACCCTGACCTGGGCCTCGCCGTCCTGTGCGCCCGAGTTACTCGCCGCGACTGTCGCTACCCCGACCCCCGCGAAACTCATCATCACCAGCAGGGCGACGCCGACCGTCGCCATCCGCGTTCGTACGTCTGATAGTGTGTTACCCATACTGCGGACGAATCTCGGGACGAGACGAACATAAATCGACACGACGCTCCACGGCGTAACGAGTCGTAGAGGCGTCGGAAACCCGGATTACGGCGAGCGTATTGCACGCACGCCGGAACGCGACCCCGGAGAAAGCCGGTCCTAACTCGGCGGTTCGACCTCGACGCGCCGAGTTCGGACCGAGCGAATCGCCCTCCTGCGGCCGGAAGGAACGCTTATCGGCGTCGCGGGCGTATCGCTCGGGCATGGGACTCGACGTAGCGGTTCCGGACCCGCCCGAACTGGCGGACGCGAGGGACCTACAGGAGTACGACGACGTGGAGGTGCAGGGCGACACCGACTACCGCCGGGAGGAACTGGAGGAGTTCCTGTCCGACGGCGCGTGGGACGACGCCTTCGAGGAGTGGGCCGAACACACCGACCTCGACGAATCGGAGTTCGAAATCGCCCGCGAACTCGGCCTGTTCCGCGAGTACGACTTTTTCTGGGACGATTTCGCCGACCGAGTTGGCTACCACGCGCCGGGCATCCCCGAGGACTGGAAAGCGAGGGACTACCACCCCGACCTCGACTCGTGGAACACCGTCTCGGGAATCAACGCCGCGATGACCGAACTCGGACAGGTCGTCTGCGACACGCTGGAGACCGACTACATCGACTGGGAGGCCGAGTACGACGCCCCGGAGGACCTACCGGACTTCGAGACCTGACCGGACTCTTTCTCTGCGACCTCTTCCGATTCAGGCGTTTTCCGGCACGGCGAGGCTGACCGCCCGCGAACTCGCAGCGTCGGCCGAGACGACGAACGTCCACCCCGACTCGCCGGTCGCTCGGAGATCGGAGACCGCGATGCGCTCGCCGGGCAGTCGCCGGAGCAGTTCGACGGCGAACGGGAGCGTCGGCACCCGGCCGTCCACGCTGTCGAAGGCGTACTCCTCGACCGTGACCGTCCACGAGCGCCCGGCGCGACCGTCCTCGAACAGGCTGGTCCGCTCGCGTCCGCCGTTCCGGTCCACCGCGTAATCGCCGACCAGCGAAAGTCCGTCCAAGCGCGACAGCGCGGCGTCCACGGGGTCGGCCGCGCCCGACGCCGCGGAGTCCGAGCGAGCGCCGAGTCGGTCCGCGGCGACTCGCAGGACCTCGCCCTGCCGGTCGGGTTCGAGTCGGTCGTCGAGTTCGACCGCCGCCGTCGAGAGCAAGACCAAACAGAGTTCGTCGGGGTCGGTCACCGACTCGGCAGAGTGGAGATACGCCTCCAGCACGGCCCGCTCGACGGCTTTCTCGTCGAGTTCCGAGAGTGCCTCGAACACCGCGGCGGCAACGTCGTGACAGAAGTCCGAGACCCGCGTGGCGTCGGTCTCCTCGACCACCGGAACCGGGTCAACCGGGCCGCTCGGGCCGGGGTCCTCCGAGACCACGAGGTCGTAGTGAGGGAGGCGGGGGTCGTAGCACCGGAGTTCAGCCCGGTACTCGGCGGCGAGTTCGGCCGCCCTCGCCGCGGTCTCGCGCGTCTCGAAGCGCTTTCCGGCGACCGGAACCGGCCGTTCGCCGGTTCGGGCACAGCTCACGTAGTAACGACCGCTCTCGTCGTGACGGTCCGCGATGCGCTCTCGCAGGTCCCGCAGTGTTCCACCGACCATTTTAGGCTTGCCTAAAACTTCGCGGGAAAAGTAAATTCCGGTTCTTCTCTGCTGGAGTTTGGCACGTCCGTGCGCACTACGAACGCACTCGGCGTCGCACCAATCGCCCGTTTCCGGCCGATTCGGCTCCGCCACTCGCTGAACGCTCCCGCAGGTTCAAGGGAGAGAGCGTCGAGTGGTATCGTATGGCGTCGAAAGGAGACATCGCGGTCGTACACTTCACGGGGCGCATCGCTGGGGGCGAAGACGCCGGAGCGGTTTTCGACACGACGGACGTGGACGTGGCGATGGAGTCGAGCATCTATCACGGTCACCGCGACTACAAACCGCTGGAGTTCCGGGTCGGCGACCGGAACGTCGTGCCGGGGTTGGACGATGCGGTTCGGGAGATGGCGGTCGGCGACGAGCGCACCGTCACGGTCGCCCCCGAGCGCGCGTTCGGCGAGCGCGACGAGGAGAAAGTCGTCGAGTTCCCGCGGGCCGACCTCGAAGACCGGAGCGACGTGACCGCCCAGACTGGCGAACTCGTCCGCGCGGAGACCGGCGAGACGGGGTGGATAGTCGCGGTCGGCGACGAGTCGGTCACGGTGGACTTCAACCACGAACTCGCGGGCCTGCCCGTCGAGTTCGACGTAAAACTGCTGAATCGCTACGAGGACGGTTGAGGCGTTTTCTTTCCCAAAAAAGAGGACCGTTCGGTGCGTCTACGACGATGTCGTCGTTCGTTCACCCTCGGTAGTCATCTGACCACCGCGGTCGGACTGGACGGTCACGTTCACGCCGTGCGGTTCGTAGGCGGTGTTAGCGTAGCCGTCCACGTTCCACGGAAACATGCCGTCCCGAATCTCGCGCAGACCTTGGTCCGGGTTCGAGATGGTCGCCGGTTGGGTCCGGCCCTTCCCGTCGGTCGCCCGCGAGTAGAGCGTGTACTCGCCGGGACTCGCGTCCCAGACGTACCGGAACTGCCGCCACGAGTACGGTCCCTGTCGGGGACCGAAAAACTCCGCGTCGTTCCACGTCTCGCCGCCGTCGGTCGAGATTTCGACGCGCTCAACTCGGTCGTCGCCCGCCCACGCCACGCCGAGGACCTCTATCTGGCCGTCCGGACCGGGCGAGACCGTCGAGTCAAGCGTCGGGTAGCCGATGAGCGACTTGACTATCTGGTCGTAGAGGAACGGCTGGTCGATTCCCTGCGAGTCCATCTGGCGCTGTGTGTCGAAGACGCCGATGCGGGGTCGAGTGTTGGCCTCCTCGCCCGCCGGGATGATGCGGTACGAATACTGCTGCCAGTGGGTGTAGAGTTGCTGGTCGCCCTCCTCCCACTCCTCGCCGAACACCATCCGGTCCATGACGTGCATCCGGTCTACCCACTTGACGTTGTTGTTGCCGAACCAACCGGGCACGAGCAGTCGCACCGGAAAGCCGTGGTCGTCGTTCATCGGCGCACCGTTCATCTCGTAGGCCAGCAGGCAGTCGCTCATCACCTTCCGCATCGGAATCGAGCGTGTGAAGATGTCCTCGCCCTCGGGGGCGTCTCCGCCCATCACCGAGAGCCACATATTCTGGTCGGTGTTCGCGCCGTACTCCTCCAAAATCTCGCTGATGGGCGTGCCGGTCCAGACCGTGTTCCCGACCGCGCCGAAGGTCCACGGGTTGCCGCCGACCTGCGGTTCGAAGTAGGCCCGCCCGTTGCCCGAACACTGCATCGTGTGGGTAACCGTCTCGGTCGAATACTCTCGCTTTATCTCCTCCATCGAGAGTTCGACCTCCTCGTCTACCATGCCGGTCAGCGAGACGGTCCACTCGTCTTCGTCTATCTCGGGCGTCGAGTAGTGGTTCCGGATGTAGTGTTCCTCGCGGGGCGTGACGAAACTCTCGTAGGTACTGCGCGAGGCGGCCTCCGCGTTCTGCGGGTCCGCCGAGATAATTCGCAGGCCCGGATACTGCTCTGCAAGCGGCGGTTCCTGCTGGCCGCCCTCCGTCGTCTCCTGTCCGCCGACGTTGCCCGCGAGGACGCCGACCCCGGCCAGCGTCCCCGAAGCCATCAGAAAGCGCCGTCTGTTCAGATACCGGTCGCGCGAACCCGCGTCGTCTCTCGCTCGCTCGCTGTCTGTCATTCGCTCGCCGTCTGGCGTTTTCGGGTTGTCAGTTCTCCCGTCGTCTCCCGTTCCCCTGTCTCCCCCTGACATACGACCAACTGGTTCGGCCGATTCGGGCTTAACGTTCCGCCTGAGGTGTCCGGAGCGAAGTGATAAATCGAATCACTTTTTCGGGAGAACTATTCGGCCACGACGACCGTGCCTATCATCCCTTCGCCGACGTGCGGGACGCAGACGTAGACGTACTCGCCGGGCACCGAGAAGGTGTGGGCGTAAGTCTCGCCCTCGGAGACGACGCGGAACGACTCGCCCTCGGGGTACGACGAGAACGGCTCTGCGTCCTCGGGGAGACTCACCTGTCGGGCGGCCTCGGGTCGCGCCGAGACGTTGTGTCCGGCGCTCTCGAAGCGCCAGCGCACCGTTCCACCGACCGGAATCTCGACGCGCTCGGGGACGAACCGGAAGTAGTTGCCCGACGGTCCGGCCGCGACTTCTGCCGCCACGTCGCCGGACGCGCCATCGGCCGTCGTTTCGCCGCTTTCGGTCGTCCTGGTCTCCTGTGTCGTCTCTTCGCTTTCGGTCGTCGGGTACCCCTCGCCCAGTTCGACCGCGGCCCGCATCTCGTCGGGATGGAACTCACACTCGTAGCTGGCCAACCGCTCGCGCGCTCGGAACCGGGTCCCCCGCGTCGCGCCCTGCCGGTTGGACGGCCCGGTCTGGCTGGCGACGTTGCCGTCGGGGTCGAGCAGTCGCAACCGATGTCGCGCTCCGTCGAGGTTCACCCAAACGACCCGGTAGGCGTCGCCCTGCCGCAGTCGGAGCGCCGGATTCCGCTGGCCCTCTATCGCCTGTGGCTGAAGCCCGACCCAGTAGTCGCGCCGCGCCCCGAGGACGATAGTTGTCCGGTCGTCCTGTGCGGCCGCGTCGCCCGAAACGAGCGGCGGCGCGGCCGACAGCGCGGCCGCGCCGCCGAGCGCGCACAGGAGGCTTCGCCTGTCGGTCGCTTCGCTCAACTCCTCGCTGACGGTCGATTCGCCTCCGTCGCTCGCACCGCTTTCTCCCCCCATAACCGACAGTATCGTCGGTTCTATCCGGCAAAAGGGTTCGGGCACCTCACGTTCCGTGGCGTCGGTCGGTGGTTCGGTCCGACTGGGAGCTTGCTCGGTCTGTCGCTCGCTTGTCGCCTTATTAGGTCGTCGTTGTGGCGCTCCGAGCGTACTGCCCGACGTACTGCGAGCGTGCGATTGCGTTCTGCAACACGGCGTCCACGACCTGCTGGTACTCCGCACCGGGGTCCAACTCCAGCGGCGCGTCGAGCGCGTAGAGACTGAAGAGGTAGGTGTGTCGCGGGTCGCCCTCCGGCGGGCAGGGACCGACGTAGCCCAGTTCTTCGGTTCCGTTCGCTCCCTGCACCGCGCCCCCGAGGTCGTCAAGCGTCTCGCTCGCGGGAAGGCCCTCGGGGAGTTCGCGGGCGTCGGCCGGAACGTTCCAGAGCAACCAGTGGACGAACGGCGGACTCGGCGCGTCCGGGTCGTCCATCACCAGCGCGAACGCCTCGGTCCCCTCCGGCGGGTTCGAGATGGAGAGCGGTGGCGAGACGTTCTCCCCGTCGCAGGTGTACCGCGTCGGAATCGTCTCGCCGTTCTCCCAGGCGTCCGTCGAGAGCGCGAACTCGCCGCCGTCTTCGGTAGTGGTCTGCTCGCCTTCGGTCGTCGTCGCCTGTTCTCCAGTCGTGGTCTCCTGCCCGTCGCGGGTCCCACTCGCGGGCATCGCTCCGGTCCCCCAAATCGTCGCGGCCGCCGCGGCCGAGCGCAGTAACGTGCGTCTGCGCATGGCAACTGGTTCGGCGTTGTCGATAAAGCGGTTTGGGGCCTCTTTTCACGATTGTTACTCTCTGACACGGATGGTACTAAGTAGCCACTGTCTTTATTCAGAGACGAGAACAGCCGCACACAGTCGCCTCGGGAGGCGGCATGCTACATTATGACACCTAATCAGTCCTCCAACACGCGTCCCCGCGACAGTTCTGTCGGTCGGTCCCGCCGCGCGTTTCTGGGCACCGCCGGGACCGTCGCGGTCGGCGTCGGTCTGGCGGGTTGTACCGGGAGCGCACCGAAAGCCGAAGGCTCGTCCGCCGAGCGGACGCTCCAGATGGTCGGCAGTTCCATCCGGACGCTCGACCCCGCGGCGGCGAACGACTCGGAGTCAACCACCGTCATCTCGCAGTTGTTCGACGGGTTGGCCCACTACCCGAAGGGCGACCTCGATCCCGAGTTGCTACTCGCCGACGACCACAGCGTCTCCGACGACGGGACGGTCCACACCTTCGAGTTGCACCCCGAAGCGACGTTCTCCGACGGGCGACCCGTTCGGGCCGACGACGTGGTCTACTCCTTCGAGCGCGTCGCCGCCTCCGAGAACTCCACGTCGGCGAGCGACCTCCTCGACGTTCTGGGCGTCGAACACGAGACTCGGACGGTCGAAACCGGCGACGGTACCGCCGAGGAGTACGACCCAGGAACGCTCGGCGTCGAGGCGGTGGACGACCAAACTGTCGAGATACACCTGACCGAACCGTTCCACGCCGCGCTGGGCGTGCTGGCCTACCCCTCCTTCGGCATAGTCCCGGAGGGCGTCGTCGGCGACGTACCGGGCTACGACGGCGAGATGAGCCAAGACGAGTTCGCCACCGAAAACCCCATTGGCGCGGGTCCCTTCACGCTGAAGAACTGGCAGAAGGACGTGGAGTACGCCGTCTCGGCGCGCGACGACTACTACGGCGACGGCCCGTACGTCGCCGGGATTCACTGGCAGGTCACGAGCGACCCCGCGGCTGCGTACACCTACGCCACCAACGAGAACGCCGACATCTTCTGGGTCCCCAGTGGGACGTTCGATTCGAGTCTCGTCTCCATCGAGACCACCGACGAGAAGGGACGGAACGTCGGCACCTACGGGCCGCTCCCCGAAAACGGCAGGACGATTCAGTACCTGCAAGTCCCGCTGACGTGGACCTACTACATCGGATTCAACACCGAGCAGGTCGAGAAACCGGTCCGGCAGGCCATCGCCTACGTCCTGAACCAGCAGACCCAGATAGCGGAAGTCCACGACGGCCGCGGGTCGAGCGCGGCCCACATCACGCCGCCCAACCTCTACCCCGGCGGCAACGCGGCGTATCGAGACGACGCCGAGGCGTACCCCTACAACCTCACCGAGTCGCGCTTCGAGGACGCCAAGGCGGTCCTCGCGGACGCTGGCTACGGTCCAGAGAACCCCACGGAGGTCCGACTCACGGTCTACGAGGGCGAGGCGTGGAACGAGACGGCGACGCTCCTCCGGGATAAACTGGCCAGCGTGGGCGTCGATTTAACCGTCGAGCAGACCACGTTCGCATCTATCGCCGAGCGCGGTCGGAACGGCGAACTCGACGCCTTCTCCTACGGGTGGACGATGGACTACCCCTCGCCCGACACGTTCCTCAAGATTCTCTACCCGCCCACCTCCGAGGACTACTTCTTCCGGTGGGGCGGCACGTCCGCGGCCGACCGAGCGGAGCGCGCGTGGGAGCGTGTCCTCGACAACTCGTCGGGGAGCGAGAGCGACCGACAAGCGCGGACCGAGGCCTACCGCGAGATGGAGCGCGCCAACTGGGAGGACGTAGTCGCACTCCCCGTCTACCACCCCATCGGCGAGGGGTTCTACTACGACTGGGTGGACGTGGCCAAAACCGGCGCGGCCGGGTTCTCGAAGCACAAGTACAACCACGCGAAAGTCGGCAAGCGCGAGTAACCCGCGAGAGTTCGGACCGCGAAGCGAGCGATTACGGATTTGCGGCAAACCCCGCGGCAGAACGCCCATTTATCAGGCCTGCGCGCATCTACTCGTCTAATGGTCGAACTGGACCCGCCGGACGAACGGGAGTGTCAGCAGTGCGGTCGTCGGGACGTGTGGGACGCCGATGCGACGACGTGGCGAATCGACGGCCAAGAGCGAATCGGGAACCCTCACTGCATCCACGAGTGGGACATCAACGGCGCGTATCGCCCGGTTCGGGAGTAGCGTCGAGAACCCCCGACTCAGTTCTCGACGCTGGCCGGTCGTCCTCGCCCGATTTGCTCGGCCACCCATTTTCCGAGTATCGACCCGAGAAGTGACACTACCGCACAGAATCCGGCACCCATGACGACCAAGAGCGGGGTCAGGACCACGATGGCGACGCGTAGGACCGATGAACCGTGCCAGACGACCACGGGCAGGGCCAAAAGAACCAGCACCATCATGGGGGCAGAACCGACGACCCCCGCTCGGGTACTGGCGCGTTCGACCTCCACCGGTCGTCCGGCGTAGAGGTAGCCGACGACCGCGCCAGCGAAGAATATGGCCGTTGCGGAAATCGTCGCGTCGAAGTTTATTCCGCCGTTCGACAGTATCTCGTGGGGGAGCGTTATGGAGTCCCAAGAGAGGGCGACGGTGAACGGAATCGAAGCGAGACCGACGAGCGTCGCGGTTCGCAACGACTCGTCGGTCAGGTCCGCCACCAGCGTTCGAAGTGAGAGCATTCGGATACTTGCTCCGTTTCCTCTGTACGATATTGAATCTATTGACTATCTATCAACTACGGGACGGCCGCGAGTTCGTCCGAACGTTGAAACCGGAAGCCGGGACAAGCCAACGCCATGCTCGCCGTCGCCGGAGGGAAGGGAGGTGCCGGGAAAACGACCACGACGCTCGGTCTCGCGGCCGCGCTCGGCCGCCAACGCAGGCGCGTCGTCGCGGTGGACGCCGACCGGGAGATGCCCGACCTGCACGCGATGGCCGGGGTCGCGCGAACGCCCGGTCTCGACGCCGTCGCAGAGGGGTGGCCCCCCGACCTCGTCGCCGGGAGCGCCGACCGCCCGACCGCAGGAATTGACGTTCTCCCGGCGGGGACCGGCCCGCCGTCGGCCGGGTCCGCGGCCAACGACGACACACGACCCCGCGCGTCGGTCCCGCTGGCGCGCGTTCGAGGCGTTGCCGACGCCGTTCTGCTTGACTGCCCCGCGGGCGCGGGACCGGACGCCGTGGCACCGCTCCGGGCGGCCGACGCCGCGGTGGTCGTGACGACGACCGACCCCGCCTGCCTGCGCGACGCCGCGAAGACGGCCGCGATGGCGCGCGAACTCGACGCGCCGGTCGCGGGCGCAGTCGTCTCGCGCGCCGACGAGACTCCGGCGGGCATCGAGCGACTGCTGGACTGTCCGGTCCTCGGCGTCGTGCCCGACGCCGGAATCGACTCGCGCACCGACGGCGTCGAGAGTGGCGTCGGACCGCTCGACGACGAAAGAGTTCGGACCGCACACGACCGTATCGTGTCAGTGCTTCAGCCCAAATACTTATGAAACAACGATTCCAAATCGTGCAAGTACGTGCCACGGCGTCTCTCGACCGGCATCGACGTGTTAGACAGAAAACTCGACGGGGGGCTACCGAAGGGGAGCGTCGTCGCGCTCTCGGCACCGCCCGCGAGTCAGGCCGAGCTACTACTCTACGAGTTCACCGCCGCGCGCCAGACGCTGTACCTCTCGACCGACCGCGACGAGGCGGCCGTCGCCGAGGCGCTGGAGCGCGCGCCGGGACACACCGGGTCGCCCGACGTGCGCCGCGTCCCCGGCGACGCGCCGCTGGACCACTCCCAGCGGCTCTTCCGGCGTCTCCCCGAGGACTCGAACCTCATCGTGGACCCGGTGGACCTGCTGGAGGACTGCGACGAGGACCGGTATCGGAACTTCCTCAACGACCTTCAGAACCACCTCCACAACACCGACGGCGTCGCCTTCCTCCACTGCCTCGACGGTCGCAGCGTGTCCGACACCCGCGACGTGACCGAACACATCGCCGACGTGGTGTTTCAGCTTCACACCGAGTATTCGGGCGACACGGTCGAGACGCGCCTCGCAGTGCCGAAGTTCCGGGGCGGCCGCGCGCTCCCCGAGACGATCAAACTCGAACTCGCGGAGTCGGTCCGTATCGACACGAGTCGGGACATCGCGTGACGAGCGCGGGCCGCGGATTTCCCCTCCCGCTTCGTACTCCCAAGACTTCCCAACCATCGTCCGAGACTCGATGCCGAGAACTTAAGACGGACGCATACGGGCATCGAAGATAACCCGCCATGCAGACGATAGACGAGGTTCACATCGCCGCGCTCGGCTACGAGTACGACCGCATCGTCGGTCCCGTCCGCGAACACAACGTCGATATTCTCTACCTGCTCGAACACGACGACCCAGGAGAGGGTCCCGACTACCACGACGACCTGCGCGCGGAGTTGGACGACTTCGGCGTCGAAATCCGCTCGCGGAGCGTGGACGTGTTCGACATCTACGACGTGCTGGGCGTCGTGACGACCCTGACAGCCGACCACACCGAAGACATCGTTCGCGTGAACGTCTCCAGCGGGTCGAAGCTCTCGGCGGTCGGCGCGGCCATCGCCTGCATGGCCACCGACGCGACGGCCTACTACGTCCACCCGACGGACTACCCCGCGGCCGACCGCCGCGAGCGCCAGAGCTACGGCTACGCGGGCGACGAGGTGCTTCCGTCCTACCCAATCGAGTCGCCCACGACCGACCAAGTCGCGGTGATGGACTTCCTCGCGGAGACGAACACCGAGACCTACACCGTGAAAAAGAAAGACATCATCGAGTACGCCGAAGAGCAGGGGCTGGCGTTCGTCGCCGACAACGACCCCGCCAACGACAAGGCGAAGTTCGCGCTCCTGAACGCCAACATCGTCGAACCCCTGCTCGAAGACGGCTACGTCGAAATCGAGGATGTGGGGCGGCGCAAACAGGTCGTTCTCACCGACACCGGGAGCGACGCTCTCCGCGCGTTCCGCCACAAACTCCGCGACCGCTAAACGATTTCTCTGGCGTCGCGTTCGCCTGAATATGGCGGTTCCGTGCAAATAGTCTTGATAGTTCCGTCAGTATCGAAAGTATGGGTTGTATCGATACTATCGGTTGTTTCGATAGTATGAATAGTATCGTGATAGAATTGAATATAATCGCCGGTGTAGACAGAAGTGGAGGTCACACACGACCTCCCCGAGTCGGCCGGTTGCCCGACCGGCCGTCGCCCCAACCAGTCAGAGCCGCCCACCCCCGCTGGCCTCGCCCGGCCAGCCCTCCACCGCGGCATCGCCCGCGGTCCCCACTGACGCTTCGGCGCTCCGTTCGCCTCTGACACACCCACCGACCGACGACGCCTCTCGGCCCTCCAGCGACACCACTCCGCCCTTCCTCCATACCCGCCAACGATATCCCTCCGGCGTCGGTCGTGTTCCTTGCTCACCGAGCGACGGCCGCGCCGCTGTCCGGAAAAAAAAAAGAAAGCAGGAACGAGTCGGCGTTACTCTTCGTCGGCGTCTTCGAGTTCTTCGACGATTTCCTCTTCGTCAACGTCGGCGTCTTCGAGGGCTTCTTCGAGGTCAGCGCCGCCCATGCCGCCGCCCATCATGCCGCCCATCGGTCCCATGCCGCCGCCGTCGATGGTCTCCTGAACGATGACGCGGTCGAGACCGAGCTGGTCGATGACGTTCTGAGCGATCTGTTGCTTCTGGAACATCCACTGCTGGTTCATCGCCAGCTGGGGCGTGCTCTCGATGTAGAGCGTCTCCTTCTCGACGGTCTCGGTCTCGGTTTCGGGTTCAGCGTCTTCGTCCTCGTCGTCGGACTCGACGACGGTCTCCTCTTCGACCTCGTCGGTCTGAATCCACATGTCGAGGTCGGCGTCGAGGTACATCGAGATGAGGCCCTGGGCCTGCTCGACGCGGTCCTCGACCTCGCCGACGATTTCGTAGTCGTACTCGATGTCCTCACCGGCGAGCGGGTGGTTGAAGTCCACGCGAGCGCGGCCGCCGATGATGGTCTCGACGTGACCGTGTTCGCCGTCAACATCGACGTGTGCGCCGGGGTAGCGGTCGTCTTCCGGAATCTTGTTGGCGCTGACGGTCCGGACCTCGTCGTTGTCGTACTCGCCGAAGGCCTCCTCGGCGGGGATGGTCGTGTTACCGGAGTGACCGATCTCCTCGCCGATGACGGCGTCCTCGACACTCTCGAAGATGTGACCCTCGCCAAGAACGATGGTTCGCGGCTCGAACTCGCGCTCTTCCTCGTCGAGACCCTCTTCCTCGGCGACTTCGGGGTCGGTCGTGTCCACGATGTCGCCGTCCTCTACGGTGCGTGCGGTGTAGTCGAGGCGAACGAAGTCGCCCTGCTGAAGTCCCTCGTTGCTCTCGTCTTCGACATCCGCGTTCTCGTCGTCGGCCACGTCGGCCTCTTGTTCTTCACTCATACCCAAAACGTCGCCCGTTCGCCTCTTAAGAATCACGTTTCTGACCGCACGCGCTCGATAGGGGCGCGAGTCGCTCGCCGACGGGCGGAAACGGGCCGTAACCGCCGTCGAGTCGCTTGCGAACCACTGGCGCGTCGGGTCCGGAGGCCCTATCGAAACGATTTAAAGTCGTGGTCGGGTACAGGGAGGTATGAGTCAGTCGAAACAAAAGCAGGCGCGACGATGCGTCTCCTGTGGGATTAACATCTCCGGGACGAACGCGGCGTCGTTCAAGTGCCCCGACTGCGGACAACAGATTTACCGCTGTGCGAAGTGCCGCAAGCAGAGCAACCTCTACGAGTGCCCCGACTGCGGATTCATGGGACCGTAAACATGGGAAAAGTAGCCGCTAAAATCAAGGTCATGCCGCAAAGCCCCGAAATCGACCTCGACGAGCTTCAGGACCGACTCGAAGAGTCGCTCCCTGAGGGAGCCAAAATCAACGGCTTCGAGCGCGATGAAGTCGCGTTCGGTCTGGTCGCGCTCCTGCCGACCGTCATCGTCCCCGACGACACCGGCGGGACGGAAGCCGTCGAGGAAGGCTTCTCGACCGTCGAGGGCGTCGAGAGCGTCGAAGTCGAGAACGTCGGCCGAATATAAGCGATTTTGCGGTTTTTGCCGCGCTCGACGCGCGGGCCGAGAGAGCAACGATTAAACCGTAGCAGTAAGCTCGTTGAGGTATGTCATCCCCGTTCGCTAGTCCGCTTATCCGCTACGGTATGGGTCTGAGTAGCGCCGCGATACTCACTTTCATCGCGCTCACCTTCCTCGACGGAATTACCCGGTGGGTCGTGTTGGGTCTCGCGGTCTTCGAAATCGTGTTCGTGCCGCAGTTGTTGAAGCGAGTCGTCGCCGAGCAGAACGCGTAATCGGCGCGTCGGTCCGCGACGACGGAAAACGTATTTTCTGCCCTGAGCGACCCCGCGCAGTTGCTCGTTCCCTACACGCCAGCGCCCGCCGACGCGTCCGGCAGGTCGAACTTCTCGGCGTCGATACCGAGTTCGTCCAGCGCCGCTTCGAGGTGGCGCTCCTCGGCGAAGTCCGCGCCGTCCTCCTCGCGGATGCGCTGGGCCGTCGCCAGCACCTCTCCTCTCCGGTCGTCCGGAATCGCCCACTTGTCCGTCGAGAGTTCGATGACGAGACCGTTGTGGTCCTGCGTGTACAGCGAGTGGAAGATGCCCCTGTCGAACTCGTTGTACCCCCGGCCCGCGTCTTCGAGGGCTTCGCGTATCTCCACGAATCGCTCGGGGTCGATGCTAAACGAGAGGTGATGTACCCCGCCGACGCCCGTTCGCTGGGGCCGAGGGTCCGAGTCGCGCTCGTCGTTCACGAAGAACGTGACGATGCGGCCGTCGCCCGAGTCGAAAAACAGGTGCGTCTGGGAGGGGTCGTCTAAGTTTGGTTGCCGGAGGACCAGCGGCATGCCCAACAGGTCCCGATAGAACTCGATGGTGTCCTCGGCGTTGCTCCCGATGAGGGTGACGTGGTCGGTTCCGGTCGTGTGCATCGGACTGTCCGGGAGGTCGGAGGTGACTTCGAAGTCGTCTGCCGGTCGGCGGTCGTTTGCCATACGTCGAGGTAGTCGGCCTGAGAGTATAGGGTTCAGGTAACACTCGCGTCACCGGGAGCGAGCGTCCCTGCGTCGAGGCTACAGTATGATGCTCTTCTTGCGGACCATCTCCTCGATGGTCGTGTGCAGGCCCTGCCGACCGATGCCCGAGGACTTGTTCCCGCCGAACGGGATGTCGCCGAGACCGTGGCTCGGAGCGCCGTTGATGCGGACCGCACCGGCGTCCAACCGGTCGCTCAGGTCCATCGCGCGGTCGTAGTCGCTGGTGAACACCGAGGCGTCGAGCGCGAGGTCGCCGTGGTTGGCGATGTCGAGGGCCTGCTCCTCGTCCTCGAAGGTCGTGACGACCGCGACCGGGCCGAACTGCTCCTCGTGGACGATGCGGGCGTCGTGGGGCACGTTCGCCAGCAGGGTCGGTTCGAACTCCGTGCCGTCGCGCTCGCCGCCGCGCACGAGGTCGGCACCCTTCTCGACGGCGTCCTCGACCAGTTCCTCGACCCACTCGGCCTGCCCCTCGTTGATGAGCGGTCCCATCGTGGTCTCCTCCTCGAAGAGGTCGCCGGGTTGCCAGCTATCCATCTCGGCTTCGAGCAGGTCCACGACCTCGTCGTGAACCGACTCGTGGGCCAGCACCCTGCTCACGGCCGAACAGCGCTGACCGGCGTACTTGAACGACCCCTTGGCGCACTGGCCAGCCACGTCGGCCAAGTCGGCGTCGGGGAAGACCACGGCCGGAGCGTTCCCGCCGAGTTCCATGTGGAGGTTCACCATGCCGCTCTCCTTGGCGACGTGCTTGCCCGCTCCGCTGGAGCCGGTCATCGAGATAACGTCGATTCGGTCGTCGCCCGAGAGCACGTCGCCGATGACGCTCCCCCGGCCCGGCACGAAGTTGAACGCGCCGTCCGGCATGTCGAGTTCCGAAATCACGGCGGCGAGAATCGCCGCGCTGACCGGCGTGTCGCTCGCGGGCTTGAGGATGACGGCGTTCCCGGTGGCAATCGCAGGCGCGACCGAGAGCGCGGTGGTCGCCACCGGGTAGTTGTACGGCGTGATGGCCAGCACCGTGCCCATCGGTTCGTGCTTGACGATGGCCTCCCAGCCCTCGTGTCCGGCGGTGGTGCCCTCGCGGAACTCGCCCTTCAGCGAGCGGACTTCCTCTTTCGCGCGTCGGAATCGCTCGGCGGCGGACTCGACCTCGCCGCGGGCCGAGGAGATGGGTTTGCCAGCCTCGCGGACGATGACCTCCGCGAGTTCCTCCTTGCGGTCAAGCAGTCCGTCGGCGATGGCGTCGAGCCAGTCGGCGCGCTGAGGAATGGTCGTCTCGCGCAGTTCCGATTGGACGCGCTCGGCCGCGGCGAGCGCGTCGTCGGCCTGCTCGGGACTGGCGGCCGCGACCTGCGCGAACGAACCGCCGTCCGCGAGGTCGGTGACTTCGAGAACGTCGTCGGCGTCGAGCCATTCGCCGTCGATGTAGAGGCGCTCTCGACGCTGGAGTGGTTGTTGGGACATACACCCCTCTTGTCGCTCCGAGGGTAAAATATTTACTCACGATTGGATTAACGACGGGTTCGCCGACTCCTCCGCTCTCGGGAATCCCGGTCGTTTTTCTCCCGTCGCTCCGAGTCGCTGGACGTGCCAGAGGACTCACGACTCAGCGAGACGCCGCCGACTGTCTCGCAGACGCCGCCGAACGCCGCGCGGACGACGACTGCCACAGGAACGCCGACCGTCGCGGCCTGCCAGATAGCCGTCGCCGACCTCGACGTGGCCGCAAATCTGGCGACTATCGAGGAGCGCGTCGCCGCTCTTCCGCCGGAAGTCGATGTCGCGCTCTTCCCCGAGTACGCGCTGACGGGGTTCGTCGCCGACGAGCGCGTCCGCGAGGTCGCGCTGGCCCGTGACGGCGAGACGCTGGAGCGTCTGCGCGCGGTCGCGGCCGAGACCGACACCGCGCTCCTCGTCGGCTTCGTCGAGCGCGCGGAGGCGTCCGGCGCGGACGCTGGCGAAGCGTCCGACGCGGGCGAGGCGTACTACAACGCGACGGCGTACCTTGACCCTCACGGCGAGGGTGAAGCGGTCGGAGAGAGGGGCCGACCCGTCGAGACCACCATCTACCGCAAGCGCCACCTCTGGGCGAACGAGTCCGAAGTCCTCGTGCCCGGCGACGAGCGCGTCACGGTCGAGACGCCGGTCGGCACCGCGGCCCTGCTGACCTGCTACGACCTCAACTTCGTCGGCGAGAGCGCGGCGTTCGCAACGCCCGACGTGGACGCGCTGTTCGTCGGCGGCGCGTGGCCCGCGGCCCACAGCCAAAACTGGAAACTCCTCCTGCGCGCTCGCGCGCTCGACGGCGTTCGGTGGGTGGTCGGCGCGGGTCGGACCGGGCAAAGTACGGTCGGCGACCCGACGGAGTACGCCGGGCGCTCGCGGGTCGTCCGCCCCGACGGGAGCGTACAGGCGGGTCTGAACCGCGGCGAGCGGGACTTGGTGGCGAGGTTGGACCCCGCGGTGCTGGCGGAGTGTCGGGAGTTCATTCCGGTTTTGGAGGACTGAGGGATAGGCGGTTCGTCGGTTATTCTGTGGATTGTGGTTCGAGTACGGCAACGGTTTGAGTCCGGTTTGATTGCTGTCGGAAAGTCGTCGGAGCTAGCTACTGCCGACGCCAATCAATGACTGCACCGCACCGCAACCGCGAGCCTCACACCTCCCAACCGATTGCGTTGCTCGTTTCACTGCGCTACTCATCCCTCGCGCGGATAGGCGCGGCGCGCGACTGCGCGCCGCGCCCGCACGCGCCGAGATGGAGAACTGACCGAGCGCACCCCTGCCTCCAAAACGCCCGACGCGAGAACCGACGCCGAATCTCTCGGACCGACCCGCGAGTACACTTAAGCGCCCGCCGGTGGTAGCCGACTCGGAGGCGATTACCCATGAGCCAACAGCGACAGGTACTCCAGCAGGCGGGCACCGTCGAGGGCAACGCGGTCCGTTTCGACGCCGAGAAAGCCGAACAGGTCGTCGAAGCCCTGAACCTCGATTTGGCGGCGAGCGTCGTCCGCTATCACCAACTTCGCAAGCATCGGTGGACCGTCGCCGGTCCCGAATCGGGCGAACTCGCCCGATTTCTCGGCGAGGCCGCCGCCGAGTCCGAGCGTCACGCCGACGGGCTGGCGCGCCGAATCGGGGAAATCGGCGGCGTCCCCCTGAGCGGTCCCGCCGCGTTCGAGCGCCACAGTCGGGTCCCCTTCGAAGGCGAAGACGTGTACGACGCTCGGACCTCGCTGGCCAACGACCTCGACGCCTACGGCGACGCAATCGAGAGCGTCAGCAGTCACATCGAACTCGCCGAGAGCCTCGGCGACCACGCCACCGGCCACCTGCTTCGGGACCATCTCGCGGACCTCGAACGGCGCGCGAGCGCCATCGACGGCCTGCTCGCGCGTGATTCGCTGACCGAGTGGTGAGGCGCGATGTGACATTCACTCTACGTGATGATTCTCGCCGGTGATAATCCACGAGAAATTTATTGGCGAGGGGTGATTCGGGAGACGTAGCGCCGATGGTGTCGAAAGCGTTTTTCACGGGGTCGAAGTACCTCGTCGAAGACAACGACGGCCGTCACGACTACTTTCGTCTCAACGGCAAGCGATTTCTGAAGGCGCTCTCGATGGCGGGCCAGCGCGTCGTTGACCTTCCGGTTGACGCCGACGACCGGAAATCTCGCTACCTGAAGACGCTCGTGAAACTCGATGAGGACTACTCCGCCGCCCGCGAGGACGAGGACGACGCCAAAGGCAAGTATCTGAAACACGACAAGCGCGCCGAGTGCCGCTTCCGAATCAAGACCGCCGAGCGACTCGGCGATTTGGTGGACGACCTCCACGCGGTGCTATCGCCCCACGACGCGCTCGTTGATGCCGCGGTCGAACAAGTCGAGCGCACCGAATCAGGCGAGGACGACCTGCGGCGGATTCGCCACGTTAACCGGGAGTCGCCCGGCGGTGACCCCCAAATCTGGAAGCGACTGCTCGAAAAGTACGACTGGTACGTCGGTCACGAGCGCGAGCAGTCCACGGCCGCGCGGAGTCGTTCGAGGGGGTAGTCGAACTCGAAAAGGTCGGTCGAATCGGAGGGGTAGTCGAACTCGAAGGGTAGCAGTCGAACCGGAGAATCGCGGCTGGCGCTCCTACAGCGCGAGCCAGTCGGTCGCCATCTCGGACTCCGAGAGGTGCCACCGCTGTTCGATCTCCTCTTCGCCGCGCCGAACTTCGACGACCGCGTCGAACAGCGCCTCGACCGATTCGACCGTCTCGGAGTCGTAGCGCGCGGGGAGGTGGTAGTGGGCCATCCCGTCGAATCGCTCGACGGTCTCGGTCAGGCCGAGCAAAAACCGGCGAACGTCTCGCTCCTCGTAATCGGCGACTAGCGGGACGAGCGAATCGAAACAGAGCCGTAGCTCCGCGGGCGAGAAGCCACCCGTTTTGGCGTCGAACCGCTCGATAGTCTCCTCGATAGCCGTCCCGAATTCCCGCAGGTCGTCGCTCTCGACGGTGACGTGCCGGAGCGACGAGTCCGAGGCGTTGCGCACGCCTGCCGGGCCGTCCAAGGAGTCGCCCCCGAGCGAGGCGTCGTCGGTCGCACTCCCACTGCGAACATCGGTCTGCCAGTTCACGACCGCGGCCTCGTCGCTGTACGCTCCTGACTGGGCCGACTGCAACCTCGCGTAGGCGGTCGGCGGTCTCGCGTCGCTGGTCACGAACAGGCGATAGCGCGGTCCAGCGCTCGACTCGCCGAGCAGACGCTCGCAGGCGGCGTCCAGCGCGTCGGTGCCGACGAGCAACACGTTACACCCGTTGCGCTTGAGGTCCGCGAGTCGATGTCGAAATCTGGCTACCGCTTCCGGACTCCCCTTTCCTTGCTCCCCACACATTGCTTCACTAATAACGTCAACGTATACAATAAGTGTTTCGGGGGTGCAAAACGCGGTCTCCGAACCTTCGGCAAGAAACGGGGGGAGCCGAGACCTTTCGGGGCCGGAGTTCCGAGAGGCAACCGATGACTGACGACCTGTTTGATTCGCTGTCGATTCGGGAGACGGAACTCCGAAATCGCGTGATGGTATCGCCGATGTGTCAATATTCCTGCGACCGCGACGGTCTCGCCACCGACTGGCACGAGGTCCACCTCGGGAGTCGCGCGACCGGTGGCGCTGGCGTCGTGATGACCGAGGCGACCGCAGTCGAACCGCGGGGTCGAATCACGCCCAACGACCTCGGAATCTGGAGCGACGACCACGGCGACGCGCTCGCGCCCGTCGCCGACTTTATTTCGAAGCGCGGCGCAACCCCCGCAATCCAACTCGCCCACGCGGGCCGGAAGGCCAGCAAGAACAGTCCGTGGGAGGGAAGCGACCCACTCGGTCCCGACGAGGGCGGGTGGGAGACCGTCGCGCCGAGCGCCGACCCCTACCCCTACGAGGAGGGCGAGACCGAGACCCGGAAGATGGACGACGACGATATCGAGTCGGTCGTGGACGCCTTCGCGGCGGGGGCCGAGCGCGCGCTCGACGCGGGCTTCGAAATCGCGGAGGTCCACGCCGCCCACGGCTACCTGCTCCACGAGTTCCTCTCGCCGGTGACGAACGACCGCGACGACGAGTACGGCGGTGACTTCGAGGGACGAACTCGTCTCGTCCGCGAGGTCACCGCCGCGGTCCGAGAGGTGTGGCCCGACGACAAGCCCGTTTTCGTCCGCCTCTCGGCGAGCGACTGGCTACCGGACCGTGAGTCGTGGACTCTCGACGACACCGCGGAACTCGCGCCCCTGCTCGCGGAGGCAGGCGCGGACCTCGTGGACGTGAGTTCCGGCGGCATCCACCCCGACCAGCAGATTCCCCAGACGGGACCGAACTATCAGGTGCGCTACGCCGAGCGCGTCGGCGAGGCGACCGACGCGCTGGTCGGCGCCGTCGGCGGCATCACCGAACCCAAGCAGGCCGACGCGCTGATTCGCAACGACCGCGCGGACCTCGCCATCGTCGGCCGGGAACACCTCCGGGACCCGTACTTCACGCTCCACGCCGCCGAGGAGCTGGGAGCGGGCGACCGCGTTGAGTGGCCGGTTCAGTACCGGCGCGCGACCCAGTAGAACGGCGCGAGACCGTCAGCTTTCGGCGATAATCTTGTGGAGGACGCCCACCGCGGCGACCAACATCGCAAGCAGACCCGCGAGGGCGACGAGGCTTACGAGGAGAAATCCGAAAGCCGTCACCGCGGTTCCAGCGAACGACGTGCTGAAAATGGTCAGGACGTACCCGAGAGCGAGGACCGCGTAGAGTTTCAGAAACTCGTCTCGCGTGGCGTATTCGAGGGCGTCGCGTGCGGAGACTGACATATTTCAGAGTGTCACGCGGGCGAGGAAAATCCTTCGCAAGCGACGCGAGAGTGGTTGGCGTCCATAGAGCGAAGAGTTCCGAACGTCGGGAGTTTCGGCAGGCGAACGTTTGAATCGTGGCGCGTGGGGGCGTCTGCGCGAACGGACGTGAGCGCATGGCTCGTCGGACGCGGGTTGTCCGACGGCGCGTCGCCGTCGGCGACGCGCCCTTCCGCGCGAGGGACGAACGACTGAGCGTAGCGAAGGAGTGAGGAGGTTGGGGAGGCGTGAGGGTGATGCGGGGCGGTGCTGGGCGGTTGCGGTGCTGTACGATTAGTTCAACTCTGAAGCTAGCTTCCCTCCGACGTTCGTCGTCGTTTTGCGACGACGGCCCGGACCACCGACCCTCGCCGATAACGACTTCCCAGTCATCCCGAAAGCGGCCAAACTCTTTAGGACGCGACACGTAGACCCGGCCATGAGAGATGACCGCGACGACCGACGCGACGGCGACCCGCGACGGTCCGACGACCGCCGCACCTCCGACGACCGAACCGGTTCCGCCGACCGACCTGATTCCCGCGACCGAGACCCCGAGCGAATCGACGAGCGCGTCGAGGAGTTGGAGGGCCGCGTCCGGGAACTCCGGGACGAACTTGGCCGCCCGCCCGAGGGTCCGCTCGGCCTGCCGCGCCCGCCGACGCCGCGCGAGGTGTTGTCGTTCACCGGCGAGTACGCGATTCCGACCGCCATCGCCATGCTTGAGGCCAACGTCCGGGCGTTGAAGGCGCTCCAACAGGTCATCCGCCTGCTCGACCCCGAGCGGAGCGTCGTGAACGAGGAGCGCGAGCGACTCCAAGGCCGGGCCGCCGACGCGAGCAGACTCACCCTCGACCGCCTCGAATCGGCGCTCGAAGACGTGGAGACGACGATTCGGGAGAGCGACCTGCCGCGCGAAGACGCCGCGCGCGACATCCTCGACGACGCCCGGCGCATCAACCGCGAGATTCGGGACCGCGTGGACCGCGAGCGGAGCGAAGTCGAGGAGTCCCGCCAGCGCGAGCGCGACATCGACCGCGAGCGAGGGCGCGACGAGCCCAGCGAGGGCGACGACTCGAACGACCGGTCCGGCGGCGACGACGAGGACCTCCGGGGCGCAACGACCATCGAACTTACCGACGAGAGCGAACGCGCCGACGGGGCGGACGCCTCGGAGGACGACGACCGCGCCGAGGTGGACGTGGAGGCCGAACTCGAATCCATCAAGGACGAGATGGAACGCCGGAACAACGACTCCGGGGGCGTCGCCCCGACGGAGGACGATTCCGAGGACGGCGACGCCGGGAGCGACCTAGAAGACTCCGGCGCGGAGGACGCCGACGCGGACGACTCGGACGACGCCGGTTCGGAGCATTCCGACGACGCCGACGCAACCGACGACGACGAGTGACTACTCCCTGACGCTCTCTCTGCGACGAACTCTGCGGTACAGTCGCTGGACCAGCGAGCGGTCGGTCTCGGAAGCGCGGCCCGCAATCCACGCGGCCGTTGCGCATCCGACGCCGAACGCGAGCATCGCGTAGTTCGCGGCGTCGTTGGTCGCGCGCACGAGGTCCAGCGAGTAGAGCGCGGGTGAGACCGGGTAGACGGGCATCACGCCCCACGGGTTGAGCAGGTCCGCGAGCAGGTGCGAGACCACCGCGAAGCTTCCGAGGAAGAACGCCCAGAGCGCCCCGCGGAGGGCTTCTCGACGGGGACGCTCCCGAAGCGACGACGCGACGACCAGCACGCAGAGACCACCCACCGCGAGCGCGAACCAGAGGGTGTGAGTCACGCCCCGGTGGACCAGAAACGCGAACTGGCCGTCGAGGTCAGGGAACAGCGCGTAGGCGAGGACGACGCCGCCGCCCGAGAGCGCGTCGCGGGCGTACCCCCGCGAGAGCAGGGCGTACCCGACCACGGCGTAGAGCGCGAGTGCCAACCCGTAATGGCCCGGCGGAAACACACTCCGAAGCGACCGCGGATTCAATGTGAATCTATCGGTTTTTGAGGTGCCAGCGCGGTGACGCCCGAGAAGTTGTTACCGACTCGCCGCGTAGGAGCGTCGGTATGCTTCCGACACCGCTGTTCGGTCCCGTTCCGGGCGGGATAGAGATGATGATACTTCTGCTCGTCGCCGTCCTGCTGTTCGGCGCGAACAAACTCCCGAAACTCGCGCGCTTGACCGAGAACGGACGACGTGAGTCTCGGACGAGACCGTTTACTCCCTCGGTTACAATCGGAATTTCTCCGCCAACTCATCCGGTTCTGCAAGGTATCTAAAGACGTGAACGTCACCGTTGATTTGGGTCAGCTTCAATCGACCGACTCCAGATAGTCGCTGCGTTATTCCACGCGAGACGGATACTTCTCGGAAGTCGGAAGACGTGACATGTAACTGTGGCTCGTCTGTTTTCCGGTCGTACACGACGAGTTCGTCGCTGTACACTCGATATTCGAGGTGGCCGTACTGCGTGTCGAACAGCCAAATTTGTCCCGCGACGACGCTTCCGACGAATCCGGCGACCAGTAGACCACCGAACACCGGACCGATTACGTCGGCGAGGATCAGGAGAACGATACCGGCGATACCGACGCTACCGGGGTACAAGATGCCGTAGCCGAGTCCGTATAAGATTCCATCTACCCGGACTGCTCGTCGCTCAGTCCGGAATACAGCCGTGGGTTCGCTCTCGGGCGATTCTATCGCTGTCCGCTCCTCGCCGATGCTGCCGGATACCCAATCGAACGAGAGGAGACCGGATCGATGTTCGTATCGAGTCGGATACCCCACTATCGTCACCCGGTAGGTTTCGTAGGCGAGTTTACAACAAGCGACGAAGAGGAACATCGCTCCGACGCTGGTGCGTACCGACCCGGAGGCGTCGGCAGACGAGACGACGGCCGGGTTGCCGTAGACCGCGGCGGAGAAGGTGAGGAACGCGAGCCAGAGAAACCGTCGCCGAGGCCAGACGACCGACGCCGAGACCTCCTCGTATCGTCGGTCGTCGAGGAAGCTACGACGAAACGCCGACCAGTGTCGGTACGCGAACGCGAGAGTGCCGACCGAGACCAGTGCGACCGCAACTGGGTCGAACGCGAGCGAGTCGGGGACGACGAACAGGAGGACCACGCCGGTCGGGACCCAGAAAACGGCGACACGGCGGAGCAGCGAAAGTACTGCCGGAGTATTTCGGGGGTGTACTGGTGGCAAGTCGTCGTGAATCTCGACCGTCCCGCGTTTGCTCCCCAGTTCCAAGCGCTCGAACAGTTTGATACGGTATCCATCCCGAAATGGTTCGGTCGGTACTTCTGCGAGTAGTCCTTCAACACCTGTCCGGACGAGTAGTATTCCGGCCTCCAACCAGTAGAGAACGAGCAAGAGGGTAACGCTCCAATCGAAGACGAGGACGCTGGCAAGGGCTGTCGCGTTCCCGAGACAGAGCGCCGTGATTAGCGACAATTGGCATTTCAGCGTCGCATTAGTGCTCATGTTGGTGTATCTAATTCCGTCCGTCGGGGGGTACTACGCTCCACAGTACGGTATCGAACCCCCGACCGTCACACGTTTTTCCAGACTAATCCCTCAACCGTGCCGGTCATCACTGTCTCGCCACCCTCGTTCTCGCAGGCGACGGCCGCCGAGAGGTCGTAGCGGTCCGCGCGCTCGGCGACTTCCGCGACGGTCACCTCGCAGGTCACGGTCTCGCCGGTGTAGACGGGGTTATCGAAGTTGAAGGCCATCGAGTGCCCGAGACCTTCCAAGTCGCTCCCGATTTTCGTCGGCATCGTCGCCGTAGACCGTGAACGAGCAGGCGGTCCTCGTCGTCGGGTTCAACATGGCGGGGTTGCTAGTCGCCCGAGAGTTCGGCGAACCGGCGAACGTCCTCGGGGGTGAAGGTGCGCTCGAAGGTCCGGGTGTCGCCTACGGAGGGCGGAGTCATTCGATTCTCACACCGGGTCGAACCGATACCCGTCCCACTCCTGACTCGCCTTCTCGCGGATTCCGGCGTCGGGGTCGCGCAGTTCCTCGGCGTAGACCGGCCGCACTTCGTCGCCGATTTCGACTTCGGCGTCCTCGGCGAGTTGGCCGATGGCGCGCACCGACTCGTCTTCCACTTCGAACTCCACGATGGCCAACGAGTTCGGTTGCCGGACGCCCGGCGGCGTCGCGGTGTTCGTCGTCCACGTCACGACCTCCGCGGTCCGGTCGCTTAGGTCGATTTCATCGGTCTGTTCCTCGCCGCATTCGGGACACAGTTCGTGGCCCGGATAGGTTACGTGCCCGTTCGGGCACCGGTAGGCGTACATCGTCATCTATGGCTCCTCCAGAATCGTGGTTGTCACGCAGTTGCCGAACCCGCCGACGTTGCAGGCGAGACCGACCTCGGCCTCGACCTGCCGGTCGCCCGCGTCGCCGAGCAGTTGTCGGTGCAGTTCGTACACCTGTGCGACGCCGCTCGCGCCCAAGGGGTGGCCCTTCGACTTGAGGCCGCCCGAGGTGTTGATGGGCAACTCGCCGTCCCGGTCGGTGACGCCCTCCTCGACGGCCTTCCAACCCTCACCCTGCTCGAAGAAGCCGACGGCCTCGCTCTGGAGGAATTCGAGGATGGTGAACATGTCGTGGAGTTCCGCCACGTCCACGTCCTCGGGGTCGCGGTCGGCCATCTCGTAGGCGTCGTCGGAACTATCCACCGCGCCGCCCATCACGGTCGGGTCGTCGCGCTCGTGGACGACGTGGGTGTCGGTCGCGCCGCCGATGCCCGAGATGACCGTGTATTCGTCCTCGGGGACGTACTCCTTGGCGACTTCCTCGGGGCAGAACAGCAGGCCTGCGCTCCCGTCGGTAATCGGGCAGAAGTCGTAGAGTCGCAGGGGGTCGGCCACGATGGGCGACTCCATGACGGTCTCTAAATCGACTTCCTTGCGGAACTGCGCGTGGGGGTTGTCCAGTCCGTTCTTGTGGTTCTTCACCGCGACCTTCGCCAGACTCTCGCGGGGCGCGTCGTACTCGTGGAGATACCTGCGCGCGGTGAGACCCGCGAAACTCGGGAGGGTCACGCCGTGCTTGTACTCGACGGGGTGGGTCAGCGACGCGATAACGTCGGTCGCCTCCGCCGTCGTCTTGTGGGTCATCTTCTCGCCGCCGACCAGCAGGGTCATCTCGCTCGCGCCGGAGGCAACCGACTGCCACGCGGCGTAGATGCCCGCGCCGCCCGACGCGCTGGTCTGGTCCACGCGCTGGGTGTAGGCCGGTATCGCGCCGAGGTCGTGGGCCAGCGCGTTCGGCGCGCCGGTCTGGCCCTCAAACTCGCCGCTGGCCATGTTCGAGACGTACAGGTGGTCTACCTCGTCGGGGGAAACGTCGGCGTCGGCGAGACACTCGCGGCCCGCCTGTGCGAGCAACTCGCGCAACCACGCCTCGCGCTCCCCGAACTCGGTCATCGAGGCTCCGATGATTGCGACTCGGTCCATGCCTGCCAGAAGGCGCAGGAGGGGTTTATATGCCGGGGATGACGCAATGGAGGTTTCAGGGAGGCGATAGCTGGTCAGCCAGTTCGCTCCGGACGGGGTCGCTCGGACTGAACACCGGTGAGGACCGACCGGGTTCTCGCGGTCGTCTTCGGGGAAGGCTGATCGGGCCGGACGAACTCGGAATCGACGAGGGCTTTCGAGTCGAGGGGTAGGCGACTCGCGGGAGCGTGACAACACTCTCCCCAACCCGTACGCTCTTGTCGTCTCGGGCGGGAATGGAGATATGCTCCCGCAAGTTCACGTCGTCGCAACTGGCGGCACCATCGCAAGCACGCCCGACGAGGACGGAGCCGCGCCGAATCTCGACGGCGAGGACCTCCTCGTCTCCGTTCCGGAACTCGCCTCTCACGCCGACCTCAGCGTCGAATCCGTGGCACAGGTTCCGGGGTTCGACGTGGATTTCGAAATCATGGCCGCGGTCGCCGAGCGCGCACGCGAGGCGGTCGCCGCGGACGGCTCAGGCGACTCCGCCACAAACGACTCGCCCGACGCAATCGTCGTGACCCACGGCACGGACACGATGGCCGAGACCGCGTACTTTCTCGATTTGGTCTGCTCGCTCCCGATTCCGGTCGTCGTCACGGGCGCACAGCGCCGCCTCGACGAACCGAGTTCCGACGCGCCCGCGAACCTGCTCGCGGCGGTCCGCGCGGCCACCCACCAGCGGGTCGATGGAGGCGTCTTCCTCGTGTTCGACGACGAACTCCACGCGGCCCGCGACGTGCGAAAAGTCCACAGCCACAAACTCGCGGCCTTCGCCTCACCCAACGACGGCCCGGTCGCCACGCTGACCCGCGCCGGGGTTCGCTTCCACCGGGAACCGGAAAGCGAGTCGGTGTCGGTCTCCGCCACCGAACCCGACGCTCGCGTCGAGATTGTCGTCTCTGCCGCCGGAGTCGATGGCAGACAAGTCGAGCGCGCGGTCGAATCCGGTGTAGACGGCGTCGTCGTCGCGGGCACGGGCTTGGGGAATGCGACCAGCGACCTCGGCGAGACTATCGCGGACGCCATCGACGCGGGCGTGCCCGTCGTTCTCACGTCCAGAACCGGCGCGGGAAGCACGGGCGCGGTCTACGGCACCGAGGGCGGCGGCCAGACGTTGCAGGACCGGGGCGCGATTCCGGGCGGCGACCTCGCGCCGTGGAAGGCGCGGGTGAAACTCGCGCTGGCGTTGGACGCGGTGGACGATTCGACGACCGTCTCGGAGTATTTCTCAAACGCGACAGAGTGAGTCTGTCGATTATACCGCTACTCGTCAGCCCTCACGGACAGCGACGGCACCGCGACTCGCGCCGCGTGTCCCCGTCCGCGACTGAGCGCGAGCGGACAATCGCGGGCGCATCCCGTGGTCGGTGTCGATTCGGTCGTCACGCGCGAGCGTCACTCCCCGAACTGCTGTTTCTCCTGTTTGCGCAATTCTATCCGGCGAATCTTCCCGCTGGAGGTCGTCGGTAGCTCTTCGACGTACTCGATGCGTCGGGGGTACTTGTACGGGGCCGTCTCCGCCTTCATGTACTCTTGCAACTCGTCGGTCAGCTCTTCGCTCCCTTCGCGGCCGTCCGCGAGAACGACGTAGGCCTTGACAACGTTGCCCCGCTCGTCGTGGGGACTGGCGACCGCCGCGGCCTCGGCGACCGCCTCGTGGCCCACGAGCGCGTCCTCAACCTCGAAGGGACCAATGCGGTAGCCCGACGAGATGATGATATCGTCGGCGCGGCCCTCGAAGAAGAAGTAGCCCTCCTCGTCCATCCGGGCGAGGTCGCCGGTCCGGTAGTAGTCGCCGTAGAACGTCTTCTCGTCCAGTTGGGGCTTTTCGTAGTAGCCGTCGAAGATAGCGGGCGAGTCCACCGGAACTGCAATCTCGCCGGTCTCGCCCGGTTCGACTTCCTCCTCGTCTTGCGTGTCGAGCAGGGTCACGTCGATGCCCGGCACGGGCTTGCCCATGCTACCGGGCCGCACGTCGATGCCGGGGTAGTTCGTCACCAGCGCGACCGTCTCGGTCTGGCCGTAGCCGTCCCGCGGCGTCACGCCGAACGCCTCCTCGAACTCCTGAATCGGTTCGCGGTTGAGCGGTTCGCCCGCCGAGACGGCCTCGGTTAGCGCGAGGTCGTAGTCGGCCAACTCATCGACCTGCGTGAACATCCGGTACTGGGTCGGGACCGCACAGAGTCGCGTCACGCCCTCCTCGTCCATCAGGTCGAGGAACGTCTCGGCGTCGAACTCCCCCTCGTAGACGAACTGGGGCGCGCCGGTCGTCAGGGCGACGCCGACCGGACTCCAGAACCACTTGGCCCATCCGGTCCCCGTGGTCGCCCACAGCAGTTCGTCAGAGAAGTCCGTCTCCTGCGTGACGCCCCACCAGTAGGGCGCGTTGATTAGCTCGAAACAGCGGAGCCAGCGGTGGCGGTGGAGGACCGGTTTCGGTTGCCCGGTCGTCCCACTGGTGTAGTTGATGGACATCGGGTCGTCCGCGCCGAGGTTCGGTCCCTCGTGGTCGGCGCTCCGGCCCTCCAGCAGGGCCGAAAAGGCGTGCCAGTTCTTGCTGTCGGCGATTTCGTCGTCCTCCTCGGCGTCCAGTACGACCACGCGCTCAAGCGGCGTCTCCTCAAGAATCGGTTCGACCATTTCGGTCAGGCCCTCGTGGACGACGACGGTTTCGGCCTCGCAGTCGTTCGCCCGGAACGCGAGGTCCTTGGGTTTGAGCATGGCCGAACAGGGAACCAGCAACGCGCCGCGGGCCAGCGCCCCGACCTGAATAGCGAACGCGTCGGGGTGGCGCGGGAACAGGTGCATCACGCGGTCGCCCTCGCTGACGCCGAGGTCGGCCAGCGCCGACGCGAAGCGGTTCGCGTCGTCTCGCACGTCGGCGTAGGTCCGCTCGGTCTCGCCGCCCTCGGCGTCGCGGAACCGGACCGCGAGTCGGTCGCCGAACGAGTCGGCATGGGCTTCCAGCACCGCCGGGAGGTTGTAGTCGTCGGGAATCGCCCACTCGAAACTGTCGCGTTCGCGCTCGTAATCGACGGACATGTTCGATATCCTCGTTGGTCAGTTATTTGAGTGTGTCGCAAGTTCTCACATTTCACGGCCGATTTCGGTCCCCGCAGTCAGACCGCCCGGCCGCGCCGCGAGAGACCGACCAACAGCGCGCCCGCCGCGAGAACGAGGACGGCGGCGGCGAGCAACAGCGTCGTGTACCGCAGTCTGATAACCAGCGGTGCGAACAGGACCACCGCACCGAAGACGAGGAGGGCGGTCCCGCCCCAGAGTTGTGTCTTGTCGTCCATGCCCCGCGTCGCAACGCCGAGACACTTAGCTTCGGGTGTCGCTGGCGTGGTCGGTTGCGACGGATGGCGCTGGCGGCGGGCGTCGCCCAGACGGGCCGCCCGAAACACGCTTCCACCGGCCCGACCAGCGCGGATAGACAACTTTTTAGGTATACCTAAACCAACTCTCGGGTAACGAATGAGCGCAACAGCAGACATTTGCGTCGTCGTCCCGACGATTCGGGAGTACGAGTGCATGCGGGCGTACTTCGAGAACGCCCGCGAACACGGCTTCGACTTGGACCGACTCCATGTCGTGCTGGTGACCGAGGACTTCTGCGACACCGACGAGATGGCCGCGATGCTGGCCGACGAGGGCGTCTCGGGCGAGGTGTTCGACGCGAGTAGACGCGCGGAGTGGTACGACGAGCAGGGCATCGCGGAGTACGACCACCTCGTCCCCGCGGCGAGTCACGCCGAGACGAGTTTCGGCCTGCTGTACGTCTGGGCCAACGACTTCGACTACGGCTTTTTCATCGACGACGACACCTTACCCCACGAGGAGTTCGACTTCTTCGGCAGTCACATGCGAAATCTCGATTTCGAGGGCGAAATCGAGGAAGTATCCTCCGACGAGAACTGGGTCAACGTCCTCTACCAGAACTTCGAGGAACACGGACTCTACCCCCGCGGCTACCCCTACGCCGCGATGGACGAGAGCGTCGAGACCGAGACGACCGAAATCTCGGACGTGGTGGCCTCTCAAGGACTCTGGACCAACGTGCCGGACCTCGACGCGGTCCGTATCCTGATGGACGGCGACCTGCAGGGACAGGCCCAGACCCGCACCACGACCGATGACTACGACGGCGACTTCGTCGCGGCCCGCGACAACTATCTCACGGTCTGCTCGATGAACCTCGCGTTCGAGCGCGAGGTCATCCCGGCGTTCTACCAGCTTCCGATGGACGACAACCGCTGGGACGTTGGCCGGTTCGACGACATCTGGTCGGGCGTCTTCCTCAAGCGCGCCTGCGACGTGTTGGGCAAGCGCATCTACAACGGTACGCCGCTCTGCGAACACAACAAGGCCCCGCGCTCGACGTTCGGCGACTTGAACAACGAGGTTCCGGGACTCGAACTCAACGAACACCTCTGGGAAGTCATCGACGGGACCGGTGGCGACGCCGACAGTTACGCGGGCGTCTTCGAGGCGATGGCGACCGAACTCGCCGAGGGCGACTTCGAGGAGTACGAGAACGGCGCGTTCTTCAACTACGTCGGCGAGTACATGCTCGATTGGCTTTCGGCGCTGGACGAACTCCGCGCAATCGAGTCCACCCCGACTCCGGCCGACGATTGAACTGATCCGCCGACGCCGAAATCGGTAAGTATAAGAGTTTTAGGCAAGCCTAATTCTAAGTATGAGCGAGCGTCAGTTCTGGACACGTCGTCGTCTCCTCGCGTCGAGTGCGGTCGGCGCGACTGCGAGCCTCGGCGGCTGTCTGTCGCAGTTTACCGGCGAACAAGAGAGTAGTTCGGCACTCAGCATCTCGGACTTCCGCGGGTCGGGTCCGCTCGTCGAGTCCCGGTCCGCGCCGGGCGGCACCTCGATGGACGATCTCCCGGACCTCGAAGGGTCCCTGGAGATATATCTCGGCGGCGGTGAGGGCGGACTCTACGAGAATCTGGTCCGCCTCCTCGAACAGAAATACTCCAACTTCGACGCCAACGTCCGGATGGCTGGCTCGACCCAGTTGGCCAACGAAATTATCGAGGTCGAGAAGGGCGGCGAAACCAACGCCGACGTGTTCTGGTCCATCGACTCCACGTCGCTCGGTCTCGTCGCCGACGCCGACATCACGAGCCAACTCCCCCAGCGCGTTCTGGACCCGGTTCCGTCGGGCTTCCGAGACTCGAACGGCGCGTGGGTCGGCGTCGCCGGGCGTGCGCGTTCGATTCCGTACAACACCGACGAGCTTTCGGAGTCCGACATCCCGGACAAGGTCCAACAGCTGCCGCAGACCGCCGCGCTGGAGGGTTCGATGGGCTGGGCACCGACCTACGGCGCGTTCAAGTCGTTTGTCACGGCGATGCGACTACTCGAAGGTCCCGAGACGACCAAACAGTGGCTCAGAGGGATGCAGGACCACAACGTCTCGCGGTATCCCGACGAGTTCCAAGTGTCGAACGCCGTCGCCGACGGCGAACTGCAGGCCGGGTTCGCCAACCACTACTACGCGCTTCGAGTCATCGCCTCGCGCGAGAACGCGCCCATCGACCTCGCGTTCACGAAAGGCGACGCGGGCGCGCTGGTCAACGTCTCGGGGTGTGAGCTTCTGGAAAGTTCCGACAAGCAGGAACTCGGTGCCGACTTCGTCCGCCACCTGCTCTCTGCGGAGGCACAGGAGTTCTTCGCCACCCAGACGTTCGCGTACCCGATGATTCCGGAGGTGTCGCCCGTCGGCCCGCTCCCGACGGTTGACCAACTCGAACCGCCGGAGATAGACCTCTCGAAGCTCTCGAACCTCGAACCGACCCTCGAACTGATGCGAGAGGTCGGGGTGCTGTAGGAATGTCCACCAGCGACCGCATCCGCGAGGCCACCGCGAAGTTCGGTGGAGACGAGGAGTCGCCACCGGTTTCGCTCGTCCTGCTGTCGGGTGCGGTGGCTGCCGCCGTCGCGTTCCCCTTGGTGTGGCTCATCTTGCGGTCGCTCGAAATCGGCTTCCAGCAGGCACTCGACCTGCTGTTTCAGCCCTCGACGCTCGAAGTCGTGACCAACAGCGTCGCGCTCGTTGGGGGCGTCACGCTCGGGTCGGTCCTGATAGGCGTCCCGCTCGCGGTTCTCACGGTCCAGACCGACCTCCCGTTCCGGCGGTTCTGGACCGTCGTCGTCTCCCTGCCGCTGGTCGTCCCGAGCTACATCGGCGCGTTCGCGTTCGTCTCGGCGTTTGGCCCGCACGGCGTTCTCTCGGACCTGCTCGCGCCGCTCGGCGTCCAATCGATTCCGACCATCTACGGTTTCAAGGGCGCGACGCTGGTCCTGACGCTATTTACGTACCCCTACGTCTTTCTGACGACCAGAGCCTCGCTGCTGTCGTTCGACGGGCGACTGATGGAGGCCGCCCGGACGCTGAATCACGGTCGATGGGCGGCCTTCCGGAAGGTCACGCTCCCCCAAATCGCGCCGGGTATCGCGGCCGGGAGTCTGCTGGTCGCGCTCTACGCGCTCTCGGACTTCGGCACGCCCTCCATCATGCGCTTCGAGGTGTTCACCCAGCAGGTGTACGTCTCGATGTGGGAACCGAACTACGCCGCGCTGCTGTCGCTTCAACTCCTCGCGTTCGCGGCGGTCATCCTCGCACTGGAAAACCGCATCTCCCGAAGCGAGGACGGTGCCCACGTCTCGCGCGGGTCGGGGTCGGTCCGCATCTCGCTGGGATACTGGAAGGGTCCGGCGCTGCTGTTCTGCGCGCTCGTCGCCGCGCTCTGTCTGGTCGTCCCGGTCGCCATCCTGTTCATGTGGCTGTTCCGGAGTAACCCGGCCTACACTGGCGGCGGGTTCGACTTCTCGTGGATATACGGTCTCAACTCCGGATGGGTCGCGTTGCTCGCCGCGCTGGCCGCGACGCTCGGGGCGCTCCCCGTGGCGTATTTCTCGGGGCGGTCGGACTCCCGACTCGCCACGCTGTTCGAGCGCGCGAGTTACGTCGGCTACGCGACCCCCGGCGTCGTGTTGGGTCTCGCGCTGGTGTACTTCGCGTCGTCGAACACGCCGGAACTCCTCGGCGTCGAACTCAACCTCTACCAGACGATTCCCCTGCTGGTGTTCGCCTACGTCGTCCGGTTCCTCCCGCAGGCGGTCGGTGCGGTTCAGTCGTCAATCCTACAGGTTGACCCCAAACTGACCGAGGCCGCGCGGACACTCGGCGAGTCGCCGGGGTCGGCGTTCCGGCGCGTGACGTTCCCACTCGTCCGTCCGGGCGTCGTTGCGGGTGCGGCGCTGGTGTTCCTGACGACGATGAAGGAACTCCCGGCAACCCTCATCCTTCGTCCGACAGGTTTTGAAACCCTCGTCACGTACATCTGGCGCGTACAGGACGCGGGTTACTACGGACAGGCCGCGGTTCCGGCGCTCGTCCTCGTCGGCGTGTCCGCGCTCTCGATGCTGGTCCTGCTCAAGCAGGACGGAAGCCTCGTGCGACAGGAAGGAGAGAACGATGCCTAGACGAACCCAACACGATGACTCCGAAACCATGGACCGAACGCACCGCGACGAGACGGCGACCGCACCGCGACACGAGAGCGACGACGCGGAAGCCGACCACGAGACCGTTCTCGACCTCGACGGCGTCGTCAAGGAGTACGCCGCCGAAACCGCGGTGGACTCGCTGTCGCTGTCGGTCCGCGAGGGCGAACTGCTCACGCTGCTCGGTCCCTCCGGGTGTGGCAAGACCACGACCCTCCGGATGATGGCCGGACTCGAACGCCCCGACGGCGGGACGGTGCGACTCGGCGGCGAAGTCGTCGCCGACGAAACCGGGTCGGTCAAGCCCGAGAATCGCAACGTAGGACTCGTCTTTCAGGACTTCGCGCTGTTTCCCCACCTCACGGTCTTCGAGAACGTCGCGTTCGGTCTCACCGAGACCGACGAGCGCGAGACCGAGCGCCGCGTCTCCGAACTGCTGAACCTCGTAGACCTCGCGGGCCACCGCGACGCCACGCCCGACGAACTGTCGGGCGGCCAGCAACAGCGCGTCGCCCTCGCGCGCTCGCTCGCGCCCGAACCCGAAATTCTACTGCTCGACGAGCCGTTCTCGAACCTCGACGTTCGCCTGCGCGTCGAGATGCGCGAGGAGGTTCGCCGAATTCTGAAGGAGGCGGGCGTCACGGCGGTATCGGTCACTCACGACCAAGAGGAGGCGCTCTCCATCTCCGACCGCGTGGCCGTGATGAACGACGGGGAGATGGAGCAGGTCGGCCGCCCCGAGAGCGTCTTCGAACACCCCGAGTCGCGGTTCGTCGCCTCCTTCCTCGGACAGGCCGGATTCCTCTCGGCGTGGCACGAGGAGGGGACGGTCGTCACGCCCATCGGTAACTTCGCGCCCCAGCGTCTCAACGGCCTGACGACGGAGTACGCGGGCACCGACCTCGACGTGCTGGTCCGGCCCGACGACCTCCGGGCGACCGTCGTGGACGAATCGGAGGCCGACGGCCACATCATCCACCGCCAGTACACCGGTCCCTCCTTCGTCTACCGGGTTGAACTCGACAACGGCGATCTGGTCCACTGTCAGCACAACCACGTCAAGGAACTCGACATCGGCAAACCGGTCCGGGTCGAACTCGACGCTGACCACACGCTGGCGTGGTACCCGCCCGAGGACGACGAGGAATCGGCCACCGAGCGCGTTTCGGAGTCCGTACGACCTCGATGAACCGACGGCGATTTCGGCTCTTCTCCGCGGCGGTTGCGATGGTTGGCGGCGCAATCGTCCTCCTGCTTGCGACCGAACTGTTCCCGTACCACACGACCAATCACGACGAGGCGGTGTATCTCCAGCAGGCCGGGATGCTGTTGGAGGGGCAACTCTCGGTGTCCCCGCCGGTTCCCGACTCGTTCCGGCCGTGGTTCTTCGTCCGGGACGGGGCGGAACTCTACCCCAAGTACGCGCCGGTTCCGGCCGCGATGTTCGCCGTCGGGAAGTTGCTCGGCGGCGCGCGCCTCGCGCTGGCCGGGATTGGGGCGGCGAACGTGGCGCTGACGACCGCGATTGTAGCCGAGGCCTTCGACCGGCGGACCGGCCTGCTCGCGGGAGTCTTCCTGCTCGCGTCGCCGCTGTTCCTCATAGACTCGTCGGTGTTCCTCCCCTACGCGCCGACGACGTTCTGGAACCTGCTGTTCGCGTTCGCGTACCTCCGGTCTGCCCGGCGCGAGGGAGCGGTAAAAGCCGCGGGCGCGAGGATCCGAGCAACCCACGCTTACGCCCTGCTCGCGGGTCTCGCAATCGGCGCGGCGTTCTTCGCGCGACCGTACACGTCGGTGCTGTTCGCCGCGCCGTTTATCGCCCACGCGCTCTACTCGCTGTGGGCCGGTCCGTCGGCGACGCGCCTGACGCGCCTCTCGCTGACCGCGCTCGGCGGGGGGGCTGGCGTCGGGGCGGCGCTGGCGTACAACGCCGCGATGACGGGGTCGCCGATGGTTTTCCCCTACGCCGCGTTCGCGCCTCAGGACGGTCTCGGGTTCGGCCACCGCGAGATTCTGGGCTACGCGCGCAACTACACCCCCGAACTGGCGCTTCGGGCAAACGCCGAGGTGGCGTCGGTGCTGTTCACCGAGTGGGTCGTCGCCGGGCCGGTCGGAAGTCTACTCGCCGCGGTCGGCGTCGGCGCGTTCCTGCGCCACGCTTCCGTCGGGAAGACCGCCGACCTCACCGACGTGCAGGCCAGAGCGATGCTGGCGGGCCTGTTCGTCTCGGTACTCGCGGGCAACGTCTACTTCTGGGGCAACCTCAACATCCTCGGGGCGCTGGCGGACCCGGCGGACGGACTCATCGACACGCTCGGGCCGTACTACCACTTCGACCTGTTGGTGCCGACCGCGGCGTTCGCGGCCCACGCCGCCTTCCTCGGATTCGACCGCGTGCGTGCGCTCGCTGGCGAGCGCACTCGACGCCCGCGAGCGGTCGTCGCGGGCGTCGCGCTCGTCGGCGCGGTTCTGCTCGCGGGCGCGACGGCGGGCGTCCTCGCGCCGACCGTCGCCGACCACGCCGAGATTACCGACTCCTACGAACGGGCCTACCAGCCCTTCGAGGACCGACAGCTCTCCGACTCGGTGGTGTTCCTCCCGACGCCGTACGGCGACTGGCTCAACCACCCGTTCCAGCACCTCCGGAACGACCCCGGCTTCGACGGCGAGCGCGTCTACGCGCTCTCGGACGGTCCCGACGACCTCGACGTGGTCGCGGCGTACCCCGACCGCGACTACTACCGGTACGTCTACCGCGGCGAGTGGACGCCGTTCCTCGGCGAGTCGGTCAACCCCGCGATTCACCGCGTCCGGGCGGTCCGCGGCGAGCGTGTCACCCTGAACGCGACGCTCGCGGTGCCCGAGTACGCCGAGAGCGTGTCTGCCCGCGTCTCGACCGGCGACGAGTCGGGCTACTACGAGGTCGATGGGACGCCGAAAAACGTGTCGCTCGGGCTTCGAGTGGCCGACGGGACCGCGCGCCTCGGCGGTCCGGGCGTGAGTCCCGTCGGCGAGAACGCCACCGTCCCGGTCGCCCGCGAGGACGAACTCGTCGTGCAGGTGTTTGTCAGCCGCGCGTCCGGCGGGTTCTCCTACCGCCTCGAACTGCCGGTCCGGCAGGCAGACGGTGAGGTCGCCGCGCTGACGCCCTACCGGGAAGTCTGTTTCGTCCCGGACAACTGCAACGGCGCGGCCGCCTACGTCGAGGACGCGGTCCCGAACGAGGTTCGCATGGAGACGACGCTCCGGGCGACTCGGTCCGGTCGCGTCGCCGACGACGGCAACGCGACCGCTCCGTAACGATGTCACTCTCCGAGTCGCACGCCACGCCCCGGATTCCGCGACAGCGCCGCCGCTCCGCGAGACCAACCAGCGACGACCCCGGTCGAGGCGACAAGAGACAGGAAATCCGTTCTCGAAGAACGAATTTTCATTCTTTACCACTCGAAGATACGTCTCGATATTGGCTCGGCCGTTTGAAGGCTACCCAGACTGGCGGTCCCCGTTCCCCGCCCGCCGGGCGACCGCACGAGGCGTCCGGGCGGGGTTCGTCCCGCCATCGGACGTAAACCCTCGGTCGAGGTCACGGAACGGGACGACAATGTCGCCGGACCGCTTTCGCGCCCTCGTACGGGAAGACGATTCCGGGACCTGCGACCGCGAGGTCCTCGGTCCGGCGCTCGTGCTACTGTTCGGCCAGACAGACCTTGATGATGGATTTGACGATGGCTGCGCCGCCCGCGAAGGGGTCTAACTTCGTCTCGCCCGCGCGCTCGTCGTACTCGATGGGAATCTCGCGCACGTCGTAGCCCCGCATCAGCGGGCGAATCAGCAGTTCCGCCGAGAGACCCGTGTTCTCGGTCCACCGGATGTCCTCGACGACGTGACGGCGGTACGCCCGCATCCCGGTCGTCGTGTCGTGGACGCGCTCGCCCATCAGGACACTCGCCAGCGCGGCGAACGCGTGGTTGCCCCACCGATTGAGGTCGGGCATCGCCTCGGCACCCCAGTAGAGTCGGTCGCCGCTCACCACGTCGTAGCCTCGGTTTATCCAGTCGAGGAACTCCGGCAGTTGCTCCATCGGGTAGGTGTCGTCACAGTCGGTCGTCACAACCACCGGCCGGTCAGGAGTCAGGACCGCCTCGCGCACCGCGACGCCGTAGCCCTGCGGTCGCTGTTCGATGACCTGCGCGCCGCGCTCGCGGGCGATTTCGGCCGTTCGGTCCGACGACCCGTCCACGCAGACGACCTCTGCCCGCCCGTCGGTCACGCGCTCGATGTCGTCGAGTACCGTCCCGATGGCCGCCTCCTCGTTGTACGTGCCCATCACGATGCTTACGTCGTCAAACGTGTACTCGTCGGTCGGCCCGTCCGCGCCAGCGGAATTCGCCGACCCGGATACGTCCGTATTCATGCTATCCGTCGCTTGTCGTGGGCCGTATTTGTACTTTTAGGTTCGCCAAAATTCCTAGCGGTTGGGGGACATTTTGGCCGGACCGAGGTCATCCTCAGGGCCGGTTGTCGAACGCCTCGCTCTGTTTCTCTAACTCCTCGGCGTGTCGCTGGACCTCGCCGAGCGCGCGCTCCTGTTCGTCGCGGGTTACCCCGCCAGAATCGACGTGACGGCCCCGGTACTGCCACGACGGAATCGCGTCCCAGACCGTGCCGCCGCTGTCGCCGTCGGAGGACTCGCCGAACCGAAGCCAGCCGAGTAGACGTGTTATCATGGCGTCACGTTGTGTTTCCAACAGTATAACCGTTCGCCTGCGCTCGACCGCTCGGAGACGTAGCCGAGGTCGTCCGCTTCCTTCTCTCGCAACCTATTAGTCCGGCCCGGTGGACAGTTCTCGTATGAAAGTCGTCGTCAACCTCAAAGCCTACCCCTGTGACCCGGTCGAAATCGCCACCGCCGCCCGCGACGTGAGCGAGGAGTCGGGCGTCCCCGTCGCCGTCGCGCCGCAGGCCGCCCACCTCGAACGCGTCGCCGAGACGGGCGTCGAAACGTGGGCACAGCACGTTAGCCCGGTCGAACACGGCAGTCACACCGGTTCGACGCTCGCGGAGGCCGCCGCCGAGGCAGGCGCGACCGGAACGATGCTCAACCACTCCGAGCGCCGACTCAAACTCGCAGATATCGACGCCGCGCTCGCGGCGGCCGAGCGCGTCGGACTGGAGACCTGTATCTGCGCGAACAACCCCGACCAAATCGGGGCCGTGGCCGGTCTCGGCCCGGACGCCGTGGCGGTCGAACCGCCGGAACTCATCGGCACCGGCACGCCGGTCAGCAAGGCCGACCCCGACATCGTGACCGACGCCGTCGCGGCCGCCGAGGACGCAGACGACTCGGTGGCGGTCTACTGCGGCGCGGGCATCTCGACGGGTGAGGACCTGGCCGCGGCCCAAGAGTTGGGCGCGGAGGGTGTCTTGCTGGCCAGCGGCGTGGCGAAGGCCGACGACCCCGAGGCCGCGCTCAAAGACTTAGTTGCACCGCTGTAGCCGCGACTACCGAGCGGGCGATTTCCGGCGTTTCGGTGTTGTTCGGCCCACAGCACCCCGAAAAATGAAGCGTCAGTTTCCTCCTTCCGTCGTCGTTTCCTCCTCGGTGGTCTCCAACTGCTCGCCCTCGCCCGCCGGGACGATGCGGTACACCTCGCCGGTCTCGCCGGTGATGGTCCCGGAGCCGTTGCCGAGGACGTAGAGTCGGCCCTGATTGTCCTGTCCGAACGCGAGGATGAATCGGTTCAGTTTCCCGTTCGGTGAGTTGGCGACCTGTATCTCCTCCAGCGACCAGAGTTCGTCCTCGTTCTCGGAGGGCGTCGCCGCGAAGATGCGCCCCGCAGGGTCGGCCCCGGTCCGACTGTAGTCGCCGAAGACGTACTTGTCCTGAACCCCCTCGATGGCGTCATTCGTGTACATATACCCGCCGATAACCGAGACTCCGACGCCCCGGCCCTCGTAGGTGTGGGGGTACTCGATGACGGGGTCGATGAACTGTTCGCCGCCGCGCACGTCGTCGGGGGTGCTGTTCGGGCACTGCTCGGGCGGTTCGTTGGGATTCTCCGTGCTGAAACAGCGGGTCGCCTCCTTGACGTTCCAGCCGTGGTTGCCGCCCAACTGTGCGATGTCCACCTGCTCGAAGAGGTTCTGGCCGTTCGACGCGACGAGGAAGTTGCCGTCGTCGTCGAACGACGCCCGCCACGGGTTCCGGAAGCCCCACGAGTGCTGCTCGGGGAGTCCGTCGTAATCCGCGAACTCGCCGCCCTCCGCGAAGGGGTTGTCGTCCGGAATCGCGTAGGGCAGGTCGCCTTGGAGGCGGTCTACGTCGATACGCAGGACACCGCCCATCAGGTTCTCGGTCACGTCCTGTCCGTTGCCGCCCTCGTTGCGGTCGTACCAGTCCTCGACGTGGCCGAGTCCAACGTCGTCGGCACCGCCGCCGTCGCCGGTCGGCACGTAGAGGTACCCGTCCGGGCCGAACGCGAGGTCGCCCGCGTTGTGGTTGAACTGCGGGGACGGCATCTCCAGAACCCTGCGCTCGGAGTTGGGGGTGCCGCTACTCAGGTCCTCGCTCGCCTGAAACTCCGACAGCACCTCCATGTGGTCGTACTCCTGTAGGTCCGGTACGTCGCTCCAGTCGGCGCTACTCAGGAACGGTGGTTCCCCGAGGGGCGCGCTGTATCGGACGAAAAACCGCCGGTTGTTCTGGAAGTCGGGATGGAACGTCACGCCGAGCAGTCCCCGCTCGTCGAAGTCACTCCCCTCACGGCCGCCAACGTCTACCATCCGGTCGGCGATGTCGATGAACGGTTCGTCCTGTAAGCCGTCGGGTCCGTGGACGTATATTTGGCCGACTTGGTCGAGGATGAACTGCCGGTCGTCGTCGCCCGGCGGAACTTCGAGTCCGACCGGGGAGACGAACCCGTCGGCGATTCGCTCGACGCCGACGCCCGGACCGACGGGCATGAATCGCTCGGTCTCCTCGGCCGCGGTGGTCGTCGCGGCCCCCTCGAACTGAATGGTTCCGCGCATCGACGCCGGGTGAACGTCACAGACGTACTCGGCCATATCCGTGGTCGCGGTGAACTGCAAGGTCTGGGTCGCGCCCCGCTCGGAGATGATTTCGGTGCGCTCGATAGCCTCGCCCTCGCCGTTGAGGATGGCGACGTTGTGGGGCAACCCATCGACGTTCTGCCAGGTAAACGCGTACTCTTCGCCCTCGGACAGTTCGAGCGTCGGGTTCGTCGTCCCCCCGATTTGGGACGGCGAGCGACCCTGCCAGCCAGCGACCTCCCCGCCGAATCGGTACTCCTGTCGCTCCTGTCCCGCTGTGACGACCGGCCCGAGACCGACGGCGGTACCGGTGGCCGCCGTCGCCTTCAGGAACGTCCGTCGTGAGGAGCGGTCGCGTACCTGTCCCCCGTTGTTGTCGGTCTCGTGGTTCTCGTCGGTGGTTGAGTTATTACTCGACATCTTCGAGACCGACGTGACTGCGCTACATAAGCCGGAAGTATCGTTCGGGTACAGTATCGTCACGGTTCCGCAGAATATGCCCTCGTTCACGCGAGCTATGCCGTCGTTTCCACCACGAAAAACCCGATTACGGCCGCGTTGACTCGTCCGGTCCGGCCCGCTGGTCCCATCTTGCGGTCTCACCCGTTCCATCCGGTCCTCGCCCGACCTCCGTCTCACTCCGCGAGGATGCGCCAGTGGTCCTCGTCCTGTTTTTCCAGCACCGACTTCTCGCGCATCCTTACGATGTAACCAGTGGGGGTGTTCTCCAACTCGTGGTCGGCCTTCACCCGGACGAGGTTTCCGAGGATTCGCGCCGAGGGCGGTTTCTGGGCCGCGCCGCAGTCGTAGATGGTCAGCAGTTCGGTCTCGCGCTCGTCGTAGACCACGAGGTAGGCGTGCTGGGGGAGACGCCATCGGTCGTCGCCCGCCCGCGCCAGCGTGTTCATGCTCAGTAGTAGTCCCCTCGGCAGTAAAAGCCCGCCCAGTTGAAAGGGCCTACCACTATTTGTTCTGGTTTTCTAATTCGGAACAGATATTAATTAGTATAGTGTTTCTGGATACGTCTCACAATGGAACTAAGCGAGCGCTTAAATAGAGAGAAGTATCAAAGCGGGGAGTGGGCTGGCGAGAATGTTGCTCGTGTGGACATCGGTTATGATGAAGGAGGTGCCTATCTCCTCACGCAAGGACGGTATAAAAAAGAATCATACCATGGAGGCATAAAATCGAAACGTGAGAGCACTATATTCATTTATTCAGACGGTATTAATTGGCTTCAAGAATTTGAACAAGTATTGATTGAGGCGAGAAATAATGACACAAATGCATCAATAAATAAACACATACAGGATCTGAACGGACAATTCCGTCAAAAAGATAGCGAAACAGAATTGGATAAAATTATAGTTGATATAAATTCAAGTGGCGTTCATTTATTAGCTTTTCAAGACGGTGACCTCTTAGGTACACGGCTTATTCCACGAACTGAGCGACTTGAGGATGGTGAGGAGAAGGGAAATGACCATCTTAAAACACTTCAAAGCCTTGTTTCTCAGGTCATCGATTCATATAAAGAAAATCACAAAAACAACTCTTCAGAAGAAGTGCAACTACCATTCAAACATATTGACGAAGAATTGAAGGCACGATGTTCTCCTTCTTTTGAAAGTGGCCAGTATGCTGATGCCGCAGAAACAGCGATACAAATCGTTGAGGAACGTGTGGATGAACTTACAGGCGAAGAGTTCACCGATCAGTATGGGAAGGCATTGATGGAACATGCATTCTCTCCGAATAATGGACCACTCACGTTGGGAGAGAGCGATAATGAACAGACAGGAGTTATGCTCCTATTCAGTGGCTCCATACAAGGCTTGTTTAACCCTCTCAAGCACCGGAAGCAGAATCCGGATAAGAATAGGTATTTAGATAATATAGATCAGCGACAATCTCAAAACATCATATTTCTTTCAGACTTGCTACTACAGCTGATAAAAGAGGGGGTGAATAAGGACTAAATTACGGATTTAGTGATTTCTGTTACGTTACTCGCTTTCGCATGTGCCAACACTTTTGAATACACCCTATAATCGTCGGAAAGTCCCGACTTACTCCACGTCCGGCAACTCCTCGGCCACCGCTTCTAGCGCCTCGGTCCGGGTGTCGTCGTCCATCTCGCCGTCGGTCAGCGCCGCGAGCAGACTCGGCAGAGCCGCGACGTACTCGCCGCTCCCGGCGTGTTGGACGAATCCGCGCTGGCGCAGCGTCCGGTTGTGGTTGTACGCGAGTTCGCGGTCCTCGGGACCGCCAGCGACGACGTGGGCGTCGGTCGGCGTCGCGGGACCCTGCCGGAGGTAGTGGGCCAACATTCCGCGCTCGACCGGTTCGAGGGCGTCCAGTTCCTCCCGAATGGCGTCAGTGGGGTTCCGGTTGGCCGCCTCGTCGTCGCGCTCGGGGTCCTCGCTTGCTCCGGAGTCGCTGTCGGTCTCGACCGATTCCTCGCCGTCCGCCGCATCGTCCTGCTCGAACCCGCCGAGGTCCGCCTGCTGGTCTCGTCCGGTGGCTTGCGGGTCCCGCCCGCCAGTTTGTTGCCCTCGCGGGGCGCGTGGGCGCTCTATCGTCCCGCCGCTGGTCTCGACGTAGGGGTTCGCGCGCTGGTTCCGCGAGGTGTCGAGCATCGCCTTGGCGAACTTGTCGGCGACCTCTTCCATCTCGCGGGCCTCCTCTAGTCGGCGTTCGAGGTCCTCGATGTGGCTTTCCTTCTCGCGGAGTTCCTGTTGAAGTTCCTCGATGCGGTCCTCGCGCTGGCTTTCCTCCTCGCTAATCTGGCGGAGGTCGCTCACGAGGTCGTCGCTGACCGACTTGAGGTCCGGGCGCTCGAAGTCGTCGAGTCCGGGCGTCGCCCCGGCGTCGAACGTCTGCTTGCGGTGGAACTTCACCCGGCGGGTCTCCTCGGACCAGTCAGTCGTCATGAACGCCTCGCCGTCGCCCATGTCCTCGATGGCGTCGGCGTAGTCGGTGCCGAGGATTCGGCCGACGACGTTGGTGTCGTTGTTCCACGTCAGTCGATGCCACACGAGCCAGTCGCACTGCGTGATAAAGTCCTTCTTCACGTCGGCGGGGCGCTGGCTGATACCCGCGATGCCGAGACCGTGCTTGCGCCCGCGCTTGCCGATTTTGATGAGCATCCGGCCACACTCGTCCATCCCGCCGCCCTCGGGAATGTACTCGTGGACTTCCTCGACGACCATCAGGAACGGCTTCTTGAGCTTCTTTTCCTTGGCGAACAACTGTTGGGCGACCGCTTTCAGCAGTTCCTTGCCGTCCTCTTCGTTCAGATAGCCCGACACGTCGAGGATGATGGGGACGTTGTCCTCCAGCGCCAGCGACGCCAGTCGCTCCGCGTGTTCGGGGTTGACCTGAATGTCGCACTCCTCGTCGGCCCCGGCGTGTAAAAGTTCGTACTCTTCTTTGAGACCGTAGTATTCACCATCTGTGTCCACAAGCATTACCGGATATCCGCCGTCTAAGAGCTTCTCGGCGACGACGCTCATCGTGTTCGACTTCCCGGAGCCGCTTTTTCCGGTGATGAACGCCCGGCCGGTCAGTACCTCCACGACCGGCAACTCGACGGGGTCGCCGGGGTCGCCGTCCTCGCCCCCTTTCCCGGCGCTCACCTCAGCCACGTCGATGGTCTCTTGGGACATTCCTTGCGGGCTACCTCTCACCGGTCCCTCATAAACTGTCGGGCCACGATTCGGGGCGGGCCGACGACTCCCCGCGGAACGCGGTCCGGAAGCGACTCACTCGAAGTCGCCCAGCGAGACCTGTCCGTCGGGGTCCGACTCGTCGCTTTCCGCGCTCGCCTCGTCGTCCGTCGCGCTTTCCCCGTCGTGCGCCCCCGACTGCTCTGTGTCGTCGTGGCTCGTCGCTACCTTCGTGTCGCCGTCCGACTCGTTCCACTCGCGGCCGAGCGAGAGTTGCCCGTCCGGGTCGGTCTCCGCCGTCGCTCCGTCGCGTTCGACGCCGGAGTTGTCGTCCGACTCGGAATCGTCGTCCCACTGGCGGCCGAGCGAACGTTGGCCGTCCGAACGCTCCGCCCCGTCGTCGCTCGCGCTTGACTGCCAGCCGTCGCCAAGACTCGCCTGCTCGCCGTCGGCGAACGAGAGGTTCGAGACGCGCACGCCGACCTTCCGGACCTCGACGCCGTCGAACTCCTCGAAGAGGTCGAGCGCGACCTCTTCGACCAGTTCCGGTTCGTCCACCGGGCCGGGCAGGGACTTCGCGCGGGTGTTCACGTCGAAGGGCGGCGTCACGGCCTTGATGCCGATGGTTCGGTACATCGCGCCCTGCCGGGAGGCGCGGTCGGCCACCGCCTCCGCCAAGGTCCCAATCCGGTCGCGCGTTCGCTCGCCGTCGTCGGTCGCCTCGGTGAACGCCGACTCCCGCGAGAGGCTTTTGGGTCGCCCTGTGGGCGTGACCTCGCGCTGGTCCTCGCCGCGCGCGCGGCGGTGCATCTCCGCACCGCGCTCACCGAATCTGGTCTCCAGTTGCGCTCGGTCGGCCGCCGCGAGGTCCGCCGCCGTCTCGATGCCCATCTCCGTCAACTCGCGGGCCGTGACCGGGCCGACGCCGTGCAACTCGGCCACGTCGAGCGGTGCCAGAAACTCCCGGACCTCGCCGGGGGAAACGACTACGAGACCGTCGGGCTTGTCGTGGTCGCTGGCTATCTTCGCGGCGGACATGTTCGGCGCGACGCCGACGCTGGCGGTTACGCCGACCTCGCGGTCGATGCGGTGTTTGACGTGGCGCGCGAACCCCTCGGCGACCTCCCACGCGGTCCGGTCGGACACGTCGAGGTACGCCTCGTCGATGCTGACCTCTCGGACCACGTCGGCCGACTCGTGGAGGATTTCCTTGACCTCCGCGCTGACCGACTCGTAGTGGTCCATGTCCACCGGTCGGTAGTAGCCCGCGTCGTCGGCTTGCTCTCCTTCTTCGGCCTTACGCGGCAGTCGTTCGAGAGCCGAGGAGATGGCTTGGGCGCTATCGACGCCGTACTCGCGGGCCTCGTAACTCGCGGTGGCGACCGCGCCGTGGCTCTCGCCCTCCTCGTAGCCCATCCCGACGACGACGGGTTCGCCCTCCAACTTCGGCTCTCGGCGGCGCTCGCAGGCCGCGTAGAAACAGTCCATATCGACGTGGAGGACGATGGGGTCGCCGCCCTCCTCGTCGGGCGTCCCCGGCAGGCGCGACCCGCGTTCAGTCACTGTCGAGGATGGATTCCGAGACAGGATAAAGGTTCAGTTCGGGGTCGGAGTTCGCCTCCTCACACACCCTCGGTGCGCTCCCACCTTCGCTCTCGGTGCGTCCTCCCCTCACGCCACGTCGGCGTCCCGGAGCAGGTCGGCGACGACGTGGACGTAGAGGACGCCCGCGGTGAACAGCGCGTACACCGGCCGAACCAGCGCGAGCGCGCCGACCCACGCGCCGCCGAGCAGGAGGTGACTGAGCAGTCGGAGCGTTTCGAGCGTCTGCGTATCTACGCCGTCGAACACCCGCTCCTGTTCGGTGAACGCGAACACGGGGTCGGCGACACAGCGCCGGAGGTGCGACCAGTCGCCCGCGAGATAGCGCGCGACGACGAAGTGGTCGAGGTCCACGAAGACCGACAGGAGGACGCCGTAGCCCAACAGAACCGCGGCTTCGAACGGGAGCGAGACCGGGAGCGTCGCCACGAGGAGTCCCGACGCGACGGTGCCCAGCGCGGCGTGTTCGGGCGACTTCATCGTCCCGAGTATGCCGTCTCCGGGACTTAGTTCTCTCGCTCGGTCGTGGTTCGGGGTCGCCGATCGCCCGAAACGGGTCGGCTCTCAACTCTGGAAAAACGAAACCCGACGGCCGCGAGAGCGGGCCGTCTCAGTCTTGGGTCGCGCTCGGGGTCTGCTCGCGGTGGACCTCGAACCGGTCAACCGTGGCCGCAAGCGATTCGGCTTTCTCCGCCAAGTCGTCGGCGCTTCTGGACACCTCTTGGAGCGAGGCGGTCTGCTCTTGGGCCGCGGCGGCAACGTTGGTGGCCTCGTCGGCGGTTTCGTCGCTGATGTCCGTTATCTCATCGACCATCCCGACGACCTCCTGGGTCGTCATCGACTGGTCGTCGGCCGCGTCGCTGATTTCGCGGACGCCGTCGGTCGTCTCCTCGACGTTGTCCACGATTTCCTCCAAGGCCGCTTGGGCCTCGCGGACCGTCTGGGCACCCCCGGAGACCGCGTCGCGGGTTTCCCGAACGTCCTCGGCGGTTTGGGTCGCGCCGGACTGGATGTCCTCGATGCGGTCGTCGATGTCGCCGACCGCCTCCTTGGTTTCGTTGGCGAGGTCCTTGATTTCGTTTGCGACGACCTCGAACCCGTCGCTGGAACCGCCGGTGTTGGCGGCCTCGATGTTCGCGTTCAGCGCGAGCATGTTCGTCTGCTCGGCGATGGACCGGATGAGTTCGACGACTTCGCCGATGCGGGCGATGTCGGACTCCAACTCCTCCATCTGTTCGACCGTCGATTCGGTCCCCTTCTCGATTCGCCGCATTTCGTCGATTGCGTCCTGTGCGGCCTCGCGGCCCTGCTGGCCCAACTCCTCGGTGTGGGTCGCCGCCTTCGCAACTTGGTCGGCGGAGGCCGCGACCTCCTCGATGGTCGCCGAGAGGTCGTTCATCTCCCCGGCAGTTCTATCGAGGCGCTCGGACTGTTCCTCGGCGGCCGACGACATCACCTGCGTTGACTCGCTGACCTGCTGGCTCGCGTCCTCGATTTCCGCGGTACTCGCGGTGACTTCTTGGCTTGACGCCGCGACGGTCTCGGCGAACTGGTTCACGTCCGCGATGGTGGTTTCGAGTTCCGCGATCATCGCGTTGAACTCCTCGGCGATTTCGGTCATCGCTTCGGTCGGACTGTCGGTGTCCATGCGCTGTGTCAGGTCGCCGTCGGCCGCGCGCTCCATCACCTTGCCGAACTCGGTGGCCTTGCGTTCGAGCGCGTCGTTCATCTCCTCGGCCTCGGCCTTGGCGTTCTGGGCCTCTGCGCGCGCCTGTTCGATGTTCGTCAGCATCTCTTCGAGGTCGTGGCGCATCTGCTCTAAGGACTCGCCGAACGTCCCCGGAACGGACTCGTCGAACGCGGCCGCGTCGAAGTTCTGGTTTGCCAGCGCGTCGGCTTGGTCCGCGACCGTGTTCAGATACCGCTGCATCGACTCGAACGACGTGAACAGTTGGCCCATCTCGTCGTCCCGCGTCGTGTCGGGGAGATCGACATCGAGTTTCCCCGAGGCGATCTCGTCGGCGGTGTCCGCGACCTTGGCGAGGGACTTCGCGGTGCCGCGCCCGATGGTAATTCCGACGAGCGCCAGCCCCAACGTCGTGGCGAACACCATCAGCAGGATGTTCTCGATGACCTTCGACTGGACCGCGAGCGCGTCGCTGGTCGGAACGCGATACGTCAGCACCCAATCGGTGCCGACGACCGGCGTGTAGGCACGGACGTTCCCGCTGTTGTCCAACCTCGGTAGAATCGGCATCTCGCTAATGCCACTCTCCCCGACCAGTCCCTGCTCGATGGCGCTCGAATCGCCCTCGTAGGGTTCGAGCAGTCGATTGTTCCGGTTGTCGAAGAGTATCGTTCCCTCGCCGTTCACGACCTTGATGTCGCCGGTCGCCATCGGCGAGGAGAGTTCGTGGGACCGCTCGGCGAGCGAGGCGGTCAGGACGAGCAGTCGGCCGGACTCGCCGGTCGGCGTGGCGAACGCGACGACCGGTTCGTCGCCGACTTCGTACGGCGCGGAGACGACCACCTCGTTCGGCGAGTCGAACGACAGCGAGTCTCCGGCCCAGCCAACGTCCGACGCGCTCGGCGTCGTCCCGACCGAGCTATCCGTCGTACTCGCCAGTATTTCGCCGCTCTCGGTATCGACGTAATGAATCGCCTGCGCCTCGCTCGGCAAGTCGATGAACTCCTGCTCGACGAGCGCTTGGCGCTCGGTCGCGGACATATTTCGACCGACCATGTCCGCGAGGAACCGCGTCGTGGAGCGCTGTTTCGTGACCCACTTTTGCAACGCTTCGGCCTCGCTGTCCGCGGTCCCGCTGATCTGTGTGCGGGTGTCCTCGCGGACGATGGCACCCGACTGTAGCTGCACGTAGGCCCCGACAAGGAGCATGAGGACCAACACCCCGAGTAACACCGCACCGAACTTTGCCGAGTAGCTCCGCCGGATTCGCGCGGGTAACAGTCCCTCGATGCGGGTCGTGAGTTCGTCCAGCCACTTCCGGCTCGGTTTGGTCATTGTCCTTGCCCTCCCTCGAAGTACGACTCCTGCAGTAGCTCTAGTTGCCTCACCGTTCCGTCCTCGACTCGCTCGACGATGTAGGGGTTGAGCGGTTCGAGGTTCTCGTTCAGATCGACGCTGCTCGACGCACCCTGATAGTTCACCTCGCGTCCCGCCTCGAACAGGTTCGCGGCGCGCTCGAAGTCATCGACCGAGACGGTGTGGCCTCGGCCACCGGACACCGCGCGCAGGTTCTCGCTGATCGCCGTCCCACTAGCTTCTCCGGCGCGCTCGATGGCGAGCGCCTGCAAGAACAGCGCGTCGTAGCCCTGGAGCGTGTAGGCTCTCAACGGTTCGATGTCGCGCAGTTTCTGGCGGAGGGTCACTTCGCCCGTGGTGTTGGCTTCCGCGACCGACGCGCTGTACATGCCGTCCATGTAGTCGGGGATATCGCCAGTCAGATACCCCGTCGATAGCACCGCCTGCCCGTCGTACTCGCTCTTTCCGAGGGCTTCGATAACCGTGTTGTTTCCGGGGACGTTGACGAACGCGACGGCGTCCGCGTCGGTCTCCATCAGCGCGCCGACCTCCGCGGAGTACGAGTCCTTCCCGCCGTCGAACGGTATCCGGACCGTTTCCACGTCGGACGTGGCTCGCTCGATCTCGTCGGCGAGTCCGCCGCCAAACGCGTTGTCAACGTAGAGTATCGCGGCCGTCTCGGCGTCGATGTATCGTTCACCTTCGAGGATTTTCGCCATCACGGTCGCCTGCTGGGCGTCGTTCGCTATCGTCCGGCCGAAATACTTCGTTTTCTCGGCCGTCCCCGCCGTTTCGAGTTTCGGGTTCGTCGCGGAGTGGCTGACGCTCATCACTCGCTCTTCGGCGAGTCGGTCCGCGAGTGACAGCGAGTTGCCCGATGTGAGCGGTCCGACGAGTCCGGCGACGCCCTCCTCGACGAGCGAGTCGAACGCCGCGTTTGTCTCTTCGGGAGTGCCGTCGGTCTTCTCGACGGTGAGTTCGACGGTCCGTCCGAGCGGGCCACCCGCGCTGTTGAGGTCGGCGACGGCCTGTTCGACCGCCGCGAGATGGTCCTGGACGATGGGACCCAACGTGGACGACGACAGCGGCAGGATGGTTCCCAGCCGAATCGGGGACGACCCGAGCGAACCGAGACACCCCGAGAGACCGGTCGCCATCGGTAGCGAACCGGCAGTGTATTTGAGGTATTTCCTCCTCGATAGGTCTGATGCCATTCGTACGGAGGTTTACTAAATCTATTATATAATCGTTTCGGCGGGATACATTTTCTAGCGGTATTAGTCTTATATCCCATTTGCAATACGCAAACTATATCTAGGTTCTCTCCGGACGACCGCCGATACGTCATCTGTCGGCCGGACTCGATAGATCCACTGGTATCCGGAATACGGTTGTCACATCTCGCAAAAAAGGAACGGGTTTCGAACGGTTACCAGCTGGAGAACGGGCTACAGGTGAAACCGCAACCGTCGCGGTGATGCGCTTCCTGCTCGGGTGCCTCGTCGGTGGACGGGGACACGGTGAACTCGTTGTCGTACTCTTCCTTGCTGCCAGCGTCAGTGTCAATTGCAACAGACATCGCAATTGGAATTATAAGCCATTAAATATTAAAACTTTTTATTGTATCACATACATATGTAATAGAACCATTGTTTTATGTAGCTTATTCACTGTGAACAATATTCTATACGCGCATCTAAACTTACGATTTAATATACTAACCGGGCTAGTTAATCTGATATGTCAGTTCTCGCGTTTCGTTGCGGTCAAGAGGACTTCGGCTCCGAAGCGTCCGGTACGAACCCGAAAAACTCGATTCGACAATCACTCTAACAGGAGCACACAGGGCAACGTGTCGGGATTTCGGAGGCGGAGAAGCGCGTACGACGGCCCGGCGACGCCGTCGAAGAACGTCGGATTCACGAACTCTCGAGAGTGTGCGGGCAGCGAGAGTGCGCCGTCGCGGTCCCGACGAGCGAGACACCGCCTCGCCAGTTCGACCGCGAGCGACTCGTCACACCCAGCGCGACGTGAACCGACCAGTAGAGCTTCGACGCGGCCAAAGTTCCCACAGCAGAGATTATCGAGATGGGATGGCTCGTCGGTTCCGGTCTCGGCCAGTGCGTCGGCCGCGTCCGCGACGAGCGCGTCGTCATCGAGCAGTTCTCCGATAGCTACTCGGCCGAGCGCCATCCCCGTCCGTCCGTGACACCATCGGTCCTGATAGGCGTCTCCTGCGGCGGATTGGGGCCAGTTGTTGCGAGACGACGAGTACAGCGACGCCTCGAAGTCAAGTGCCTCGCGCGCCGCCTCGGCGTATCGCGCGTCGTTCGTCGCCGCGGCCAGTCTGGCGAGCGCGTACGCGATGCCGGTAGAGCCGTGTGCAAAGCCGGTAGCCGGTATCTCCTCGTCGGTGGTCTCCCAGACGAGATACCCCTCGACTTCGGTCCGCGCGTCGAGCAATCGCTCGCCGCACTCGACCGCTCGGTCGAGGATGCCAGCGCCGCCGTACCGTTCGTGATACGCGAGCAGGCCCAGTAGCGTCCCCGCGACGCCGTCCACGACATCGAGCGAGTCGGCGTCGGCAACGCTGTCGGACGTGATTGTCTCCGCCGCCGCGAGAGCGGCGTCTCGATACCGGTCGTCGCCGAGGAGTTCCGCGACGACCGAGAGGACGTAGATGACGGAGCCGATTCCCTGCGTTCCGCCGTGGCCCGCCGAAATGGGCCCGTCGGTGACATCCTCGACGACCGGGGATAGCGTCTCTTCGACGAGGTGCCGGTAGCGTTCCCGACCGGTCGCATCGTACAGTGCGGTCGCGGTCAGCGCGATGCCGCCCGCACCCCAGAAGAGCGAATGGTCGGCCGGGTAGAGGTTGATTCCCGACTGAGGAACTATAGAGACCCAACTGGCGTCGTCCCCCGCCTCAACCATCGCGTCAACCACGCCGTCGAACAGGTCGATTGCTTCCCGCCGGAATCGCTCCGCGGAGGCGTCACCCGCGGGCGGTGGCGCTCCTTCGGCCGCCGTTACCCCACCGAGCGCCTGCCGAATCAGCCACGTCTGGCGTCGCCGGTCGGTTCCGTCCATCGTGTCGAGTCGCTGGCGGACGAAGTCGTACCCCGTACTGTCGGTGGTAACGTCCAGTTGCTCCCCCCGATGAAAAACCGCCGGTCGGTCCGCGCGCGCCGCGAATCTCGGCACGTCGAGGTTCCGGAGCGAACGTCGCTCGGACGCGTACATCGGCCAGAGTCGATCCGACTCGACGGTACCGTCGAAAAACGGCACCGCGAGATCCTCGAACTCGACTGTCAGTCGAGCGCCGTCCCGCAGCGGGTCCCGAGCGGCCGCCGACCGGAGGACCGACGCGTACCGGCCGGTTGACCGGTAGAGCAGTCGCGTTTCGACCGCCTCGACGAGTTCCGGGTCGGCGATCTCGGAGCGAAACCGACCGTCGGCGTGTAACTCGCGTATCTTCTCGTAGGTCTCCTCGAAACCTCGAATCAGGGCGTCCACATGGTCTTCCGGCGGTCGGTCGGAACTCCCCTCGGTCGGCGTGTTCGTACTCGGGTCAACGGTTACGGACTCCATCTCGACGGACATCACGTCCGTGTTGACCGCCTCGATAGCGGGCGTGGATCGGTTCGGGAGCGGCGTCTGCTCGCTATCGCTTCCGAATCCGGCGACCTTGTCGGCGAATCGCCCGCCGTGTGATTCGCGGGGGTCGCCGACGGAGAAAGGCAACAACACCGACAGCAGGACCGACCGGTCGATCACAGCGCTGGCTTCGGTCTCGAACGGCTTCGCGTCCGACTCGACGTGGGGGTGAAACACTGTCTCACCGTCAACTATCGTCGGTATCTCGCCGTCGGCGATGACGTTCTCGTAGTGACAGTCGGTCGCGTTGAGAACGTACGCGAGACACAGCAACGTCCCCGCCCGCTCGTAGTAGCGGTCGGCGGCGGACGCTTCGGGGAGGTCGCGGTACTCGGCCAGTTCCATCCATCCGTACTCCTCGCGCGCGAGCAGCGAGGGAGTCTCGAACTGCGGGGTCGAGAGACGGTCGTCCAGTCGGTGCAGAATCGTGTAGAGCGCATTCTCGCCATCGACCGGCCGCGGTTTGTAGACGACGCTCCCCTCCTCGAAGGAGACTCGCACCGGAACTCGGCCGCCAGCGTGTGTATCCGTGGTCAACGGTTCAAGGGCCGTCACGGAACCGGCGACTTCGAACCGCTGGTGGAGCGATTCCCGGTCGGTCTCCAATCGGCGGCACAGTTCCGCGACGGCGCTCTGCCAGTCCTCAAGCAGGACCACTAACTGCCGCGCGAGGACCGGGTACTCAAGACACAGATTTTTGAACCCGCCGTCGATCATCGCCGAGATAAACCGGTCGTAGTATTCCGTCGAGGGGTCGGACACGGTCTCGGGACTCGTCGCCGCCAGTTCCGAGTCGTGAACCTCGACGAAACTCTTGAACTCGACGTACAGCGCCCGGACGCACAGCGACCGGAGTCGGCCTACGAGGTGTTTCTCCATCGGTGATACCGCGGTCGCCGGAACGACCGATTCAGGACGCCGTTCGCGGGCGAAGCCAGCGATTGCGGCGAGCAGTTCCCCGAACGGAGTCTCGTCGGGAGTGGCGACGGCGTTCCGGTCGTCGGCCGAACTCGTCTCGACGTGACGGACCAAACTCGACAGGGTGTCGAGCCAGTCGGGCACCGGCTCGTCGGCGGGCCAACGGGTCGCCGCGATCTGCTCGCGGACCGCCGCCTCCGTGAGACCATCGCGTGCGAGGCGAGCGCGAAACGCCTCGTCGTTCGGGAAGCGCCGTCGCCACTCCTCGATGACTTCCTCGGGGGCGATAGGCGGCGACGACCCGACAGTGTTGGCCGGACCGTCGAGACGTTCCGCAAGCGTTCGGGCGCGCCCGGCAATCTCATGCCGTTCCTCCTCGGTGAACACAGGTCTCATTCTATACACGATGCCGGGCGCACGATGTGTTAAGGGTTGTTATCCTCGCACCCAAACGTTCGAGCAAAGCCGATGGCGTCGAAATTTACGAGGAAGAGCGCAATCGTCCGTGAGTCCCCGATCAGGTTGTCCACCACTCCCCGCGCCGGTCGTCGCGGCCCGCATCGACGAACGGTGCCGGGAGTTCGTCCTCGCCGAGACCCAGCGCGTTCGCCAGCCAGTAGCCAACGTGCCAGCCGACTGCCTCGGTTTCGAGACCACGGACGCGGATATCGTACTGCGCGAAGTATTCGGGCGCGTCGTCAGTGTCGGTGTCGTACGTCCACGCCGACCCGCACGACCCCTCTCGCACGCGCTCGCTCCCGCAGTCGAAGGGGTCGTCCGGGAAGTCGATTCGCACGTCTACCGCCGACCGGTTCGACGTTCGCTCGAACGAGACGTTGCTCGGGACCGCACCGTCAGCACCTGACTCGTAGTAGTCCAGCGCGTGTCGGACCTGTTCGCGGGCCGCGTCGCGGTCGTGGCCGGGAAGCCCCGACAGGTCGATGTGGACCGCGAGCGTGTCGTTCTTCCACGGCACCGCTCGGTCGGCGAGGTCCGGTTGCGACAGGTAGGTGAACGACGAGATCGCTTGCATCGTCGGCATCGGTTCCTCGCCGTGTTCGATGCCGAGGACGTGACCGAACTCGTGTCGGAGAATCGTCCGCGTCGATTCGTTCGAGTAGCCCGCGACGACCTCGACGCGAGCGGGCGTTTCCGGCGTTGACCGCGCGTCGAGGAGCGGTGCGCAACCGACCGCTGAGTCCGTGTCCTCGCCGTCACACTCGGTGACTTCATCGACCGACTCCACGACGATGTCCGCGTCGCGGGGGTTCGTCGCCCGAACGAACGTGACCTCGTAGCCCGCGTACTCGCTCCCCTCGCCGTTCCAGTACGCCAGCGTCTGCTCGACAAGCGGCGCGATGTCCCGCGACTGGTCGGCCGTGTTCCGGACCGCGACTGTCACCTTCTGCCTGCCCCACGGATTGTCTGCGGGTCGCTGTTCTATCGTGGTCGTGGAGGCGGTCGGCGTCGGGGTCGTGGTCGGCGTCGTAGTCGTAGCTCTGACTGTCGTCCCCGTATCGAACGTCGAGGTTGTTACAGGCGGCGTCGTCGCCGTCGCCGTGTCCGGTACCGCCGTGGTCGTCGCGGACTCCTGCAACGGGCCACTGCACCCCGCGAGAACGACGAGTGCGACGACGGCGAGCGTCCGCATGGTGGGCATGCTTACGCCACGCTCTGTAGAGCGAATACATCAAGATGGCGGTGGGCGGAGTGTTACGAGTTCGGTGGGGGACAAGAACATCAAGAGCAAGGCGATAGATTGAGCGGCCGAGTTCTACATCAAGATGGCCGGGGATAGCGTGACCGTCCCGAAGGGCGCGTTCGAGGAGTTGATAGCGACGGCGGAACGACAGGGCAGCGTCACGTCCGAGGAGATTGCCGAGGTGCTGGATACCGAGGATTTGCCTGTTGAAGCCGAGTTAGAGAGGTCTATCGGCGAAAGAGGATGATTTAATGTCAATAGCCGGTGTGATTGCGTCAGACTTATTTTTCTCCTTGGAGAAATTCCATCTGCCTCTCCAAAGAGGGTGCAACACTGTGCCGAAAGGTGCTTTATCATGCATTCCTCCGTAGAGAGGCAAAAATGGTAGAAATGATGGTATCTCTTGCAGCGCTGCTCGATCCATTAAGCGAGCATTCGTAGCTCTGTAAGGGATGTCCTAGCAAGCTCAATCCGTAAGACCGGCGGAACTCCGAGCCCTAAAAGGCAGCTCGGTCATCCGGTCACAGTATCCTTTTAAAATCAACTTTGTAGAAGTATCTTTTCGATAGTAAAAATGCTTAATAACGAGAATTAGGACCCGAGCTTGCTTATGAATGGAGACCGGCGGAACCGCCGGGCCCTTATTTCTCCGACTCGCCGACGCAAATTCCCACAGCGAGAGTGATCAAGTCTCGACCGAGGGGGACGCCCGCTAGTAGGAGGACAGTGCCACAGACCACGAGCATCGTGGTCAACGGGATGTCAGAAGCAAGCTCGGTCATCCGTATCAAGTATCCTTTCTTACGACGTATGATATCGCCGGGTGCTAACCGTACACCATTGTATTGTTTGGATTCGAGGTTAATGGATTTATCGTTAGCCTGTCTGTCTAAAATTGGCTGCTTCTATTACAGTAGTCAAGGTTTCTAAAAATTTAATACTGGATAAGTATAGGCCAAGGTACCTCGTACTCATCGGTCTCGGGGTACCAACGCCCGTCCACGACCTCCAACACCTCCGAGACCAACACGCGCGTAATCTTCAGCAGGTTCGACCCGTCCGAACCCACCGAGGAGTACAGCACGACGACGACGCCGCACTGGTGGCTCTCGCGCCGGAGCGACCGGAGGTGATGGAGGTTGAACCGGAGGACCCCCGGATACCCGCTCTCGTCCCTGTAGACCGCGCTCTTGCACTGGTAGTAGGTCCCGTTTTCCTCGGAGACGAGATCGACGTACGTCTTGCGCTCGCCGACGACTCGACAGTCGTACTTGCGGGCCGCCGACTGTTCGGCGTCGATGTAGCCTCTGCAGAACCGACAGACCGAGAGGTAGTCGTCTGCTGGGTTTCCAGAACTCACGCGGACCACCCCCGATTCAGAACAGCGTTACTACTCGCAGAACGTGGTGGAGTAAAACCAGCAAAGACTGCTGGTTTACTTTTAAATGGTATGGGGTCGGAGGGCGCTGGACTAGTTGTGAAGCCGTACTCTCGTCTGTCGATTCTGGTCGATTAGGGGAAGTTTCTCTCATGGGTGGAAAGTCGGGGGTCGGTCGATTGTCAGAACGGTGCGTCGAGAACGTCGAGGTCCTCGGTGTCCGGTCGGCGGCGCTCCAACTCCTCGTCGTAGTTGGGCTTGTCGTAGTAACGCCGGATGGTCTCGGGTTCCGCGGCGACGCGCTTCGCCACGCGGATGTACGAGATGCCGCAGTTGAGTTGCCACGTAATCGAGCCGGTCCGAATCGCGTGGGGCGACCGACTCGACGGACACCGCGAGGACTTCACGCGCTGGGTGAACTCGCAGGTGTCGCGCTTCCGGTTGTGCGGACAGGCCGTGTAGAGGCACGGCTGGGTCGCTTGATACGCCCAGCACCGAATCGAGGACTCCGAAGCCCGGCCGTGGTTCGTCGTGAGCAACGGATTCCGGCCGTTCTCGTCGCGCTTGCTCGGGCGCTCGCGCTCGACCCAGAACTGTAGGGCCTCGGCGACCGGCTCGGCCACCAAGACGTTGCGCTCGTGTTCTTCCTCTTTCTTCAACCGCGTGGGCGGTCGGTGGCGGAACTCAAGCTTCCGCTCGTCGGGGTGCCAGTCCTCTAAGTCGAGCGCGCGGAAGCAACCGATTCGCCCGCCGACGTGCCAGACGAGTTCCAGAATGACGTGCTGGATAGTCCCGTAATGCTTGGTCGAGTCCCGGAAGAACGAGAGCAACTGGCGCGCGTCGTCGCTGTCCAGCTTCTCGTCGCTGGTCTCCTCGCTGCGCGAGAGCGAGGGTATCTCGACTTTCTGGGGCAGGCCCTCGTCGGCGACCTCGATGGAGACGCAGTATTCGAGGAGTTGCCGGAGCGCCGAGAGCTTGCCCTTGACGGTCGTCGGCGCGTTACCGTCACTCTGGACGTAGCGCGTGTACTCGTCGATGAGCCACCCGTCGAGTTCGCGCATGGTTTCGACCTCGTTCTCGTCGGCCCAGTGGACGAAATCGTTCAGGCGATTCCGGTAACTCCGGACCGTCCGGGAGGCGTTCTCGTTCTCGCGCCGGGCGATGAACCGCTCGGCGGCCTCGACCGGCGAGAGGTCGCGGCGGGAGTTTCGGTCAGGCATTGTTCAGTCGCACCTCCTCGGTCGCGCCACAAACGCCGCACTCCGTGACACGGTACGGTTCGCGCGAGGCCCGCGAGTCCGGGTTCTCGGTCCGGATCTCGACGGCGACCTCGTGGGCCGTCTCGCGCTCGCACTCGGCGCACTCCTCGGTGAGTTCCGAGTACGCGGCCGGGGTGTCGGTATCCGGAGTCTTGACGATACCGCCGTCGGTGACGAGTCGGTCGTTTTCGTCGTTCCTTGCCCGGACGGTCACTACGTCCTCGGGCCGGAACGAACGGTTCGTCTTGCAGGGTGTGCCCCCGCCGTGGGCGTAGACGCCCGCGACGACGAAGTGAATCTCGTCGGTGTGGTGCTGGCAGACGGTGTGACCGTCGGCGTCGATAGCGAGCGCGTCGCCGCGTCCGATGACGCCGTTCTCCTCGGGTCCTGCGAGTTGGTCGCCGCAGACGCCGCACTCGATGGGGTAACAGAAGTACCGCCCTTCCAGCCACTCGGCGGTGACTTCCGGTTCGTCCTCCTCGGTCGTAGTCCCGCCGTCGGTGGCGACGCCGCGCCCGCGGTCGAGTGGTGGACGCCGCATCAAACGTCACCTCCGTTGGTCGTGAGACCCACCTGTTCGGCACGGCGCTCGGTGCGCGACTCCAAGAGGTCACGCGCGGTCGCGGTCGTCGCGTACTCGTTCGTCCGGTCGTCCTTCTTGCCCTTCGTCAGAAGCCCGCGCTCGGCGAGACCGTCGAGGTTCTGGTAGAGGCGCGAGTGGTTCAGTTCCTCGTCGTACTCGGCTTCGAGCAGGTCCTTCACTGCGAGGCCCTTCGGGGCGTTGCCGTTGCGCTCCAGCCCGCGAACCGCGTAGAGAAGATCGCGCTCGAACGCGTGAAGGTCCGCGAAGCGGACTCCGGCGCTGGCGTTCATGCGGACCCCTCCTCGCGCATCAGTCGCTGGAGTACGTCATCGAAGGATTCTCGGGGTTTTTTCGCACGATTCAGCCGTTTCCATGTGTCCGTTGAGACGGACACGGTTGTCATCCCCGCCATAGCACTATAGTACTATTATTCAATTGTTATAGTTCTGTTGTTCTATAGCACTCCAGTTCCTGACCTCATCCAAAAACCCATATCCTACAGCGCCGATTGCTCCGACAATGAGCGACGACGTGACATCGATACAGGTCAGCACCGAGACGTGGCAGGAACTGAACGGTCGGAAAGCGCCGGGTGACACGTTTGACGACGTTATCCAGCGACTGCTTGAGCAAGACGAGGAATAGTCTCGCTCGACCGTCGTCGGAATTCGCTTCGGTCCACCAACAGAGCGGTCTCTCAAGCCGACCCCTCCCGGTGGTCGCTCCGGAGGTCCTGATACGGACCGGCGGGCGTCAGCAGTCGGAGGTTATCGCGCTCGTACACCTCGCCGGTCGCTTTGTTCCGGAGTCCGTGAAAGACGCCGTCCGCGCCGAGGTGGCGCGCGCAGGACGGACACCAGAAGTGGTTGTTCGTCGGCTCCCAGTTGCGATGGCCGTTGGGACACACCCACTTCCACCGATCTGACTCGTCTTCGAGACGTATTTCCTCAGACATCTGGGCCGGACTGAGGAACCCACTTGTAAAAGTTCGAATCCTTGCACGAAGTGAAAGTGAAACTATAGCTGAACCGGTCGGCGTAGCTTCGATTTTTTGTTGTAGCGATGCGCGTCGTCGTGCGGGAGTTCCTCCGTACCAGATGACTGATGGTCAACAGACGCTCCCTGGGGTGGGAGGATCTTCTCGACATACTCGATCTTGACATGCTTGAAACCTACCTGTGGGAGGCCGCCGACTTGCTCCGCGGCAGTATCAACGCCTTTGACTACAAGAACTACATCTTCGGCATACTGTTCCTGAAGCGTGTGAAAGACCGCTTTGAGGAGATCGCCGAGTGGCACGACATCCCGAGGAGATCGTCGAGGATGACCGCGACCTCCATGAAGAATTTTAAGTTTCCAAGCGCACTCGTTCGGACCGCATTAGCGCGCAGGAGGACGACATCGGCGCGATGCTGACTAAGACGCTTGAAGCTATCGGAGATGAGAACGACGAATTCGCCGACCGTGTGTTGAGCAGTATCGACTCCAACGACAAAGATCGGCTCCCGGATAAGGTTCTGAAGAAACTCGTCAACCACTTCACCGCCTATCGCTACCGGAATGAGGGCCTCAGAGATCCGGACAGTTCCGGCCGTGCCTACGAGTACCTGATTCGGCAGTTCGCCGACGACGCCGGGAAGAAGGCGACGAGTTCTACACAACTCGCGAGGTCGTCCAACTCATCGTCGAACTGGTCGCTCCACCTCGGTTGGACGAGCTGTGATATAACCTTGCTGATGAAGATATAGTACGAGTCTTAGAGTGCTAATTGAACACTCTCGATCCAGGCGCTCTATGTACTCCCCCGAATACGGTCATGGTTGAGGATTCCACGAAGATAGTGGCTTTCCGGGGTCGTGGTAAATGCAGTTGAATGATATGATTTATATTTGGATAGTATATAGTTGGAGGAGTGGCTGATACACAGGAATTATTTGATGTAGCACGCGACGCCAATCTCCTCAATATGCTCGAATCCGGGCGCGTCGAATTCGAGGGTGCTCCTCTCCAGTTGGGGCACTCCGAGCGTGCACTCCTCCAATACACGCTAAACGGCATTACTAATCGAGATGTCACGTTCGTCGTCAGTCCCATCCAAGGCGACCTCTATCCACTTCTCTCATGTTTCACCTATCAGATTCTCTCTCGAGCCAACCCCGCCCGGTTTGAAATGAACAAGACGTATCCATCATTGCTTTGTGCAAAACAAGGCTACCTGGGTCGATTCAGCTCATTCCAACATGCCGCCAGCACAAAGAATGAGCCGATTATGCGTCGAGAGCCACTCTCACCTAGTAAATTCAAACAAAATAGACCCACATTATATTCAACGCAATCCCCAGAAGATCTTGAATACCGTGGTGATGAGTGGCTCTTCGGGAATGTATTCGTCGACCTGCGAAACGAGAAGTGGCGATCGAGCTTATTGAAATTCGATGGCTTCAACGACCACCACCGAGTGTGTTCATATACGTTTTTCGTAGATCCAGGTTGGGCCGCACGGGACGTTCGTGATAAGTTACCGGATGCGCTCACTGTAAACCGAGAGTGGGTAATGGATGTCGAGCCACCATCGGAGACTGCCAGTAATCCGAGTCCAGTCCGCCGGTACGAGACGATCCTTAACTCGGACTTTGATGTCGAGTACCTGATTTTGAGCGACGAAACGTTCGTCGAAAAGTTAGAATCCCTCTATCATCTCCACAAACAGATCGAAACCGAATACGACGGCTACGTTCGAACAGGCCGCCTGTTCAAAGAACTGAGTGCACTTGCGGCACTTCCCCAGCAGTTTGATGCTACTGCTGGAATGAAATATAGCCAACCCAAACTCGGGCGAATCATTGAAGCTATCGAAGAGCGAGCAGCAGCTGCCAGCGGTAGCGCTCGAGGACTTCTTGGGTCCTTCGCTAATGACGCCCAGGAAATTATAGAGTATCTGTCGGAGAACAACCTCAAGCGAACGACACTCCATTCGGTACTCAATGACGCCGCAGAGTCGAGTAAACCAGTGACGATCGTCACTAAAAACGAAACGCACAAAAATGCGATCAAGACCGATGTTGAGCAATTATCACGTTCCATACCCCCAAACGTCTCGATTAAACACGCGACGGAACTTGAGCCGATGCCCTCACATCAGTTTATCATGCTCGGCCTCATGCCGTACGCCGCAAATGCATTCGAATTCCCGCTCAGTGCGGACCTCAAAATCCTTTGTTACCCAACAGAGTACGACCCTATCAAGAAACGACTCAATTTATCCACGGCAGACTCTCCAACGGACCCCAGTGCAATATCTGGTGAGGTGACTAAGTCGACTGTGAATAGCGATTCAGACCACGGCACTGTGTCCTTCGATTTAGATGATATTAAGGAATCTATCTCTGAAGACATCCTCGAGCAACGTGAAGAGACCTCAGTTGTCGAAAGCAGCGATGGCCAGTCACGTGACCCAGATACATACGTCGTGACATTCGATAATGGCCTCCAGGAGTCCTTCCAGGGTGGGCGTCGGCTGACTACATATAACAAATCGACACATGAAGTTAGAAAACGGCCAGCTCGCACCATTGAAGCTGGTGATTCGATAGTTCGCTTAGGGGATGCGGAACAAGACTTCTATGAGTATCTCAGAGAGAAAGAGAAATCTCGGGGAAATCTCGATGAAAAAGAGCAGCTCGTTGAGTACTGGCGAGATATCCTTAGGACGGCCCGAGAAGAATCCTCCCTTGAGGATATCCAAGCGACACTTGACGAGCATGGCTCGTCGATTGAATCGACAGCCGCGATTCGACTGTGGATCTCTGGAGAAACAACCGGACCACAAGACCCGAAAGACGTACGTCGTGTCTTAGAAGCTTACCAGCCTGACGCGCTCGGCGTTTACGATGAAATCAATACAGCGGTTGAGTGGATTCGAGAGTTCAATGAACAGGTTGGTGAGGAGATCAGGAAGCTGATAGCGGGGGAACTCGATTCTCGCAAATCACTTGACGTCGATGGTGACGTTAGACAAAGGATTATAGAGTTGCGCGAAAAGATTGAAGTAGTTCAGGTGGAGGATGTCCGGAAACAATAACGATCTCGACCCTCAAGCATGCTATCAGGTCGGTGAAGGGCTGTTCAAGCGTGCGCTCAATTACGCATCCGGGAAAGTGAAGGATACATGCTGGGGGCGCCCCGAAACACAATACTACGTCGCGAATCTGTCTCCTGGGTCGATTGACTCTGATGAGGAGTCAGACGACGGGCCGTTTTCTCAGGCACGACCATCGATGATTGGGCTGCGCTGGCAGCCAACACCAGAGCGCTCAAACTACGAGCTCTCTTTTTCCTGTGATGTCTACTATCGCTGTCTGCCAACAATCGATGAAATTCGAGAGAGAAACATCGAACTATCTACTGAAATTTTGTCGAACGAACAGTTCCACCGGCAGTTTGAAATCTCCACCACGATCTCTATCGATTCAATAGATGACGTCTCAGAGTTCGCATCGACGTTCCAATCCGAGATTCGGAGCGCAATCGCAGACAAATACGAGCAAGAGTGCGAGGATCGGATTCCATTCCCAGAGTCGGACTTATCTGATATCGCTAGTCAAGTGGATGCCGAAGGCGACCTGACCGAGCGAGGATATAGTCGGCTGCGTGATGCTGCAGCAGAGGAGTCGCCTATCGATCAATCGTGGTCGGTTGGCTGTCAAATCGACCGGCGGACGCGAGATGTGAAAAGTGAACCTACGGAGATTACTGTCAAAGTCTACAATACGAGCGATGGTGATGCACATGGGTGGTGTCCGTTCTTGTTCAACCAGCGGATTAAGGTCGAAGGCGAATTCCAACAGTACCAGTTTCGGTCGATCCCGAAGGACTACCGGTACGACCGAACGTTGTGGGGGAAAGGTCTCAATGCGACGGTCGACAACTCAGAGTTAGCGTCACTTGACGACTCCTCTTCGACAGGCACACTTGCGACCACTCAAATTGCGACGCATCAAACTTATCGATTTGAGCACCGCGAATATCCTGATGATGTTTCTGATCGAGCCGCTAGTAATGCAGACGCTGCTGTCCAGGGCCGGAAGCATACAGCGTTTAGCGAATTAAACTCTGAACACACCCTTGAACACCTGCGGGTAATCCGTAACGACATGCAAGCGTATGTAGACGACGCCAGGAGTAGCCGAGGTCGGCGCAGCCAACTTGTCGAGGGACTCAATGACGAAGAAATCAGCGAGTTAGATCGTGTTCTGCAGGCGTTTGATTCCGAAATCGAGAACTTTAGCCGCGGGATCGATATTCTCGAAAATCATCCAGAGACCGCACTGCGTGCGTTCCGATTGATGAATCGAACATTCCACGAAGACGAGGAGGAGTTCGACTCGTGGCACGCGTTCCAACTCGTTTTCATCGTATCGAATCTACCGGCCATCGTTGACCGTATGGACAGCGCAAATATTGATGGCGCTCGTCACAATGAGGCAGAAGTCCTCTGGTTCCCCACTGGTGGCGGCAAGACAGAAGCATACCTCGGGTTGATCCTATTCAATTTGTTTTTCGATCGACTACGGGGCAAGGAGCGAGGGGTTACTGCGTGGATTCGCTTCCCGCTGACTCTTCTGGGCGAACAACAAATGGGTCGATTCCTCGAGAAACTCATCGCAGCCAATAACCTCCACGCTAGTGAAGGCCTCAATGGTGAGCGATTCGAACTCGGATACTTTGTGGGAGGTGAGACAACACCGAACCAAATCGAGAAACCAAGCTCCGGACGGTCGAATGACTTTCATAAAACATTCGACGAGGATCATGGCCTCCTCAAAGAGAAGTGCAAACGTGTCGAAGAGTGCCCGAATTGTGGCTCTCCCGTAGAGATCGAGTTCAACCAACAGAATAATCGAGTCAAGCACTATTGTACGAACGACGCAACAGGTGAGGAGGGGTGTCGTGTGGACGAGCTGCCGTTGTACGTGACTGACTACGAGATCTATCGAAAAGTTCCCTCGGTGTTACTTGGAACGTTGGACAAGATCGCAATCACTGGTACGAATCCGAGATTCGCGAATCTACTCGGCAATCACACTACTAAATGTAAGAAACATGGGTTCGGGTATTCTGGGAAGTGCTCGGAAAAGAATACGGTAGGGTGTAGTGGCCCACTTGAGGAAGTTGGTCCGCAGTTTTCAGATCCGATTCCGACGTTGCACTTGGTTGATGAGGTCCACCTTCTCAATGAGGAACTCGGTGTGTTTGCTTCCCACTATGAGACGATGTATCTTGAGCTGTGTAAGAAGAGTGACGGTAAGACACCCAAGATCGTGACTTCAACGGCAACTATTTCTGACCAGGAGGGTGTGACTGACACACCTGCCTACGAGCGCCTCATGCAAGGGTTGTTTTTGAAGGATGCGAACCGCTTCCCAGAGGAAGGCCCGTCGCTGACTGAATCTTACTACGGCGAAATTCAGGAAGACGATCCAGATGAACGGCTCCGGACCTTCTATGGCATCACTCCGAATAACAAGACGCACATTTACGCCGTTTTGGACATTGTCAAGCAGTACCACGAAGCAATTCGTGACGCCCGACAGAACAATACAGATTTCCTGTCAACGACCGTTGGAGATAGGAAGATTACTGCCGAAGAGCGGGCGGAAATCCTGTACCTCTACGAACTCAGTATCATCTATTTCCTCCGGAAGACAGAAAAAGACCGGTTCAAGCGGAGTATCCGAAATCAGATCAGCCGCGAAATAAGGGATGATGGCTATGACGATAACGAATTGGAAATCTCTGAACTGACTGCTGACGTCGATACAACGGGGGTGCTTCAAGAACTCCAGGAGTCACGCAATATGGACTTCGAGGATCGGCATGATCTACTGGCAGCGACAAGCTACATCAGTCACGGGATCGACGTTGATCGATTCAATAGTATGTTCTTCTTCGGGTTCCCCCGGCGTACCTTCCAGTACATCCAGTCCAGCAGTCGCGTAGGGCGTGACTATCCTGGATTTGTGGTCGATATGTTCAGCCCAATCGATAATCGGGATCGACACCGGTACAAGTACTTTGAGAAAACACACGAATATTTAGATCGGAGTGTCGAGGAGACGTCTGTAGCTCGCTGGGCTCGATTTAGCTTAGATAAAACGTTCCCCGGCCTCTTCCAAGCAATCCTTCTCCAGTACTATCGTCCATTGATGCACAGAGAGTACGACGTGAACGTCCAGAGCTCAAAACAGCTGATAAATGTCATACATAACCCGGACCAATACCCGGAATTTGGGAAGAATTCCTTTGAGGAAGTATTGTCGCGGGCGTATGGGGTCGATGGCAAAGTGTCGGGAGATGAACAAGAGTACTTCAAACAGTCCGTAACCGATCGAGTGGAAGAGTACTGGCAGTATTGGCTTGATCATCTCCAGGAGGAGTTCTATACGACGTTCAAACATGACCCGATGCGGAGTCTTCGAGATATTGGTGAGGAGGTTGAGATACGGGTTGATACTGATGCTCGGAATTCCTTTGAAGCATTGACGGGGGGAGACGACTAATGGAGCGAAGCAAGTCCCAAATCCTATATAATTTCCTCCAGGACGATACGTTCGATCACGCTGAAACCGGGATCATCGGTCGCGTGACCGACATCCGGAAGCAGCGCCAGGATAATCCTTTCCCGGACAGGTATTTCATTCAACGGATTGAGGCACAGTTAGGCGATTGGGCGAACGACGTCGAATTCAATGTCGGAAACACCCGAATCGTCGAACCTCGGGCTGTCGAATTCGAGGTATTCCCCCGAACGTTTGAGTGTCCGTCGTGTGGCTATCTCACGCAGTTCAATCGCAGTGAGATGCAGTCGGCTCGCAACGGTACGCTTCGATGTGAACACGATACCTGCAGTCACCAGTTTACTGCACGGGAGCAAGTGCAATTCGTTCAAGTGTGTAAATGTGGGGAGATAGAATCGCTGTACATTCCTGAGAACGGGGAGTATCAATTGAATCGAAGTAGCCGTGGTCTCGCATCGAGTACACTTGAAGGCCCAGGTAGCGAGTCGAGACAGCTCAGCCGAAACATGGGTAAGTGTTATCAATGTGAGAAGAGCGCTCAGGAACAGCGGGTCAAAGTTCACTCAGCCTCCTCGTGTTTCTACCCGCAGCGAGCGACATTCGTCAATGCTGACCGCGAGGAAATCAAACGTATCCAAAACAACTCGCAGTACCAGAAGAACGTTCTCATAGATTACCTTTCAGCAGACGCTACGTCTCAGCCTGCGTCGGCGAATGAAGCACTCAATGACAAAATAAAACAAGCTCTTGACAAGATTGGGCAGGACATCGACGAGGTTGAGGCCGCAGTGGATGATGTCGAAAAAGAACGCGAGCAACAACAAGAGGAAGTTCGCGAGTTCATTGAGGATGCAATTCCGGCCGATCAACAGGCACAATTGAGTGAAGAGATCTTCGAATATCAAGCGCTCGACGAAGACTCGAAAAAGGCAGAGGTGTACTCGCACACGCTGGAGGATTTGATGGAGCGTGCTAGCAGTCAGACACCACAGTTCTCCACTGGAGAATCTGCGACAGTCTATCGTGAAGACAAACTTGAGGAGTTCCTGCAGACCCGCGACGAACTTGGGGTTTCTGAGGTACGACTTCTGGAGAATTTCCCGATCACGACTACGATTTATGGCTACTCGCGGCTCAACTATGAACCCACCAACGGCACCCACTTACGGAAGTTCTCTGGTGAGCACGGCACCGAGATCTATGCTTTGACTGCTGAGGCGGAAGCAGTACAGTTCACACTCGACCCAGCGACGGTCTACGAGTGGCTAATATCACTCCCGTTCGTTGAAGTCGACGAAACAGTCGATACGGACGACGTCCACGAACTCCGACGGTGGTTCTTACAAAAACTTACCCCTTGGGGGGACTCATCGCCGATCCCAAGATTCGACGACATTACACGAGAGAACGAGGTACGGCACGCGGTCTTGACGTTGCTTCACTCCTACTCCCACGTGGTGATTAACGCGATCGATGCTCTCTCTGGGTACTCTCGTGATAGTCTTGTTGAGTATCTGCTTCCACGACCCCTTTCGTTTGTCATCTACAAGCGGTCAGATACAGATTACAGTCTGGGAGCGATCTTCACCCTTATTGAGGATAGGTTTACGGATCTTGCCGAACAGATCCGGAGTGAAGAAGCCGAGTGCTTGTACGATCCCGTCTGTCAGCACGAGGACGGTCACGCCTGTGAAGGTTGTCTCTACGTCTCTAACCTCTCATGCCAGTTCTCAAACCACAGTCTCTCTCGAGCTCCACTCTACGGTGGATCGTACTACGATGGGGACTTTAATAGCTACCTCGAAACTGCCCGAGACCTAGCACCCAACTAACAATGAGTAAGGTATGGTCGAAAATCGAACGTTGGAAAGAACTAACATTCCTGCTCTTGGTTGGACTACCGACTTTAGTTGGCTTAGTGTCTCTCGCTTGGGGGGGGCGAGTGCCTTCTTTGATCGACTCCGTAATCAACAGTATTGAATTCCTAGATATTAGGAGTAGTAATCTGAGGTTCGTATTGACGACCATTGCGACGGCACAGGCGAGCATCCTGGCGATCGTATTCTCAGTGACCTTCTTGAGTGTTCAACTCGTCTCGACGAATTACACCCTCCGGACGCTCGGTCAATTCGACAGTAGCCATCTGTTCTCTGAAGCCTATATTGTCCTCTTCTTATCAATAATATATGACGTGGCGTTAATCGCTTTTCTCCCATGGATACTACCAATCGGGTACCTCTGGTTAGGGATCGGTGCGGGCATTTTGTTCCTCGCGTCCATCTTTTCTCTCGGACTCGCAGTAAATCGGACGCTTAAATTGAGCACTCCCTCGGGCCTAGCGGCGTTCATCCGACAGGCAGCGAATCCTAGAAAGACATTCGCTACCACTAACGGTAGAAAACAAAACAACCGAGGCGACACGAACTCTAATCAACGGCCCACGGACCCGCTTCACTCTTTGATGAACAGTGCCGTCCAGAACGGGGAGACGAATACTGTTAAAGAAGTCCATGAAACGTACGATGACCTCATTGATGATCACTTCGACGTCGTTGATGAAGTTGGTGTGGCACATCCAAGCAAACAACAGCGAACGTGGCGTACGATACTAGGGTTGGCCGATGGACCTGTTGCTAGATCCGCTGTAATTGATCAGTTTAAAAGTGTGATTCAACACGAGTATGAACCATTGTTAATTTCGGCTATCAATTCCGGGAATGAGGAGTGGGTAGCTGACTTTTCCGATGATGTAGCAAGGATTAGTGAACGCTCGTTGGAGAGGCGGTTGCCGGAAATAGCGAAAACCGCATTCATTACACTTCGTTCAGTCAAGAACCCCGGTGACAGGGCTGATTTAACCACAGGTGAGCAACGATGTCTCTTCCAGGCGAGGACAAAAATATTAACAGCGTTAGTAAAGCACGAGTACGACAATACTGCGTGTAATTTCGCTACAACATTGAAAGAGGACTACGAAGCCCTCAATTCGAATGGACAAGAAAGGTCATTAGAAGCTGATCAGGAACGAAAGGCAATCTATCGTGATGGGATTAATGCTGTGTGTCGAGCGTTACAAACGTTGATTGATCGTCGGCAACTATCAGCTATAAGACGCAACCCAACCGGTGGGTATCTTGAGGATGAGAGTTCCAAGACTGACGGTCAATCTCTCTATCGAGAACTCATCAATCTCCAACGAACGTTACACCAGTTAATCGTTTCTGGCGATGATGACGGGTTAGCTGAACTCAAAGAACGGTTCTTTGAGTCATGGGTAGCCATCTTTGAGAGTGCCGATGCAGCTGGCCGCCGTCATTTTATCATTGACAACGTCCGGTATCTTGCGGCGCACATGATTATTGATGATAACGAAGCTCTAGAGTCTGAAGTAGCGTATACGACCTCGATAGAGTTATTTGCCCGCATTTCAATGAGTATTGGGCTTGAGAAAGTGATGCAATTGCTTGCAGGTTGCAGTGAACTGGTTGATAACAGTACGATCGATACTGTCAATCCGATGCGAACCGACACACGGGCAACCAAGCTTATCTCAGAATCTGCTGAAGTCAGCTCACCCACCAAACTATTTAAGACGGCCGAAAATAGAATTCGAGCGGAGTACGAAGCGCTTTTCTGGGAAACATACGGTCATGATACTGTTTGTTACGCATTCAGAGAGCATTGTAGTGATATCTTGGGAGAGTCAGTGACTATCAGAACGAACCTCTCGGACCGAGTGTTCCTGTGTGAGACCGACGACGGTAGATCGATTGTTGTAACGCTTACAAAAGCTTTCTCAGAAGAAACGATCGAAGAAGTCTGTGAAGAGATCGAAACGATCCGTGAGTCAGTGCTGTACGACCGAAGAAATCTCGAATTCCGCATTCTCACCTGTGCTAGACGAGAAACACTCCCAGAAAACCTGAAGAATACGTGTACTGTTGAGGAATGTCGTTTTTCAAACTTCATCGAACAATATCAAGATAATCTCTGATAGCCTACCACGTGTCTACCGTATTGCTGGGCTCGACATTACTGTTTAGAGCTGGCTCAGGTCCTCGACATACTCCTGATAGCGGTGCTGGTACTTTGGGTACTTGCTATCAAGACTGTTTCTGAGGAGTTCCTCATAGTCCTCCTGCTGTGGACCTCGAGTATGCCGAACTGCGACACAGTTCATGAGCAGTGGCCAAGTTGTGTCTTCAAAGAATTCTTTCGTGTGTATGAATCGATCTCTTGGGTTTGTGATGGACTCATCTGGAACAAGCACTGTTTTGAAAGCCAATTTTGAGATTTCCGTGGCGTCCTTTAATGTCTCAGCGAGGGAATTTCGCCACCGCTTCTGCCGCTCAGCTGCTGATTCTTTTCCACTATCGTCCTTCGGATGATCCGCTTCGGTATCCTTTCTGGTGGGAGTACTCTGGGAGCCGGTAGTTCCCTGAGCTGAGTCCACGATGATGACTGTATCGAGCAGGTCTGAGGCGACGGTTTGGAAGAATATTGTCGTCAACTTAGACTCAATCTGCTCAAACTCGTTCAACATACTGATATGGTATTGACTTCCAGAGTCTGCGTCGGCGTAAGTAAGTAGTGATCCGTTGCCATCGTCGGGAGATGGTAATTTCTGTGCAACGTCATCGAGTTGATTCTGTAACTCAAAGCCAGCCGTCAGGAGCCGATGCCGCTCTTTTGGAAAGTGATCTTTGAGTACATCGCATTGAAATTCGCGTTGCGCAATCGCAAGCTCGTGGGGGCGTTTGTGGCTTGGCATATACTCGCTCGCACACTGGACGAGGGGATCAAAGAATGCTTCCAGAGTTCCTAATGATGGAGTGTGAGATGAACGAAGGGTTTGGGCATCATCCCCTCCCCGTCCTCTCACGTTAGGGGACTTCGACCGAGCTTGCAACTCAGAGGGTATCAATGATTGGTGAATAGTGGTTTCGAGAGCGACCTCGGCATAGGACTCCACGTCAGGACCAAGCCTGTTCGTCGCCCCGCTCTCTGATGGATGTGCAAAAAATTGAGGCCCTTCGGAGGTCCACGTATAGGTCAGTGGCAGTGAGTACTCCCGAGTTGCTCGAAGGAGCAACGTTTGTAGCGTTTGGCGTGGAAATGGAAAGCGAGCTATGTTTCTTCGATCGTAGGCTCGCGAACTCTCAATAGCACGCGACAACCCTCGATAGAGATCCTCATAGATCTGGCTCGCTCGCTTTGCAGCACTGTCTCCATGAACGACTCTACGCGACATATTCCAGCCCTCAAACCCAAAACAAATAGACCTATCGCACACCTCACGGCCCAGCTCATTGACTTCCAGGTAAGGACCTAACCGAGAGTCATGTAGCCGCTTACCCTTCGATAGATGTCGTCATACTCTACAACGTAGTTCGCAGCTAATCGATACGCATTTCAAGATTCTCCAGAGGTCGATCTTTAATGGTGCCGTTTGGAAGTAGGATTTCGACCACGCTCAGATTCTACCGTTTCCGAGGCAGAGAATCTTCAGTCGATCATTGAGGTCATCATGCCAGCTCTCAGGCAGGAAATAGTAAAATTACATCCCATATACATCAAAGGGTTTAAATGCGTTTAGTTGAATATCTTTTTGAAGTGAGCTATATACTTTGATAACATGAGGGTTGAACAAATCGACATTACTGTCGGCGAAAAATTCCAGCAGTCACAGTTCGAAGATGTATTCGGTCAGGGGGGCTACGGGAAAGGGAATTGAGATTAGATACGATGATAAAGGCCAGAAATACCTCTGGCTTTTTGCCAAAGAGAAAGGGAGGTACGATGACGATATTGGAACAGAAGAATTCCGTTTTACTGGGGAAGACCCACAGGGGCATGGCGTAGGAAATCCAGGTGAGGAGAGCCAAGAACTGAATAGAGGAAATAAAGCGCTCCGCGATGCCATCGATACTCCGGTACCGATTTTTCTGTTTTACCGATCAATCGATGCAGATCAATGGGAGTACCGTGGTATGGTAGACGTAGTGAGTTTCGAGTACAAACCGCGCGATGGTCGGTACATTTACGAATTCTTACTAAAACCTGTAGAAGAACAGACTGAAACCCATTCTAATTTCGACGTGGATGACTCAGAGCAACCGACCGATTTCCGTCAGTCGTCTCGAACGCAAACTACAGTAAGCCGAATTATTCGGAACACACAGATTGTGAAGGAGTTAAAAAATAGATATGAGCACACTTGCCAAGTCTGTGGTGATCAGCGGCGAGGAAATGATGGTGAGCCGTATGCAGAAGGACACCACATTCGACCGCTTGGACAGCCTCATAACGGGAAAGATGAGAAGTCAAATATTCTAATTCTCTGCCCGAACCACCATGCAGACTTCGACTACGGACGAATTAAAATTGATCCTGAGACATACCAAACTCACCACAAAGACGAGTCAGAAGTCGATGGGAACAAACTGACGATGGAGGAGGGTCACGAAATAGAGAGTCAATATCTCCGATATCAGAATCAGGGACTCGCCCAGTTTGATTAAATGTGATAGCTACCCACCCGCAATTACAGTGAAATAGGCCGTGATAGAAGATAACGAAAATTTATTACTTCCGTTCCGGTTTAATGGCTTTTATGTCCCTTGGTACAAAGTAGAAACGTATGAGCATACGTGCTGTCGATCTATTCTGCGGGGCAGGTGGTCTTACCTACGGCCTTCAAAAGGCGGGAATCGATGTTCGCGCGGGCTTCGATATCGAATCAGAATGTAGACATCCTTATGAGAAAAACAGTACAGATGCGGAGTTCATAGAAAGCGATATTTCCGAGGATGTATCTCCCGAGGATATCGAATCGTATCTTTCATCCGATGAAGCAGATCATACTCTGATAGCTGGTTGCGCACCGTGCCAACCATACTCGAAAATGAGTAATGGAAACGAGAAGCAGGCAGATAGTCATGAGAAATGGGGACTCATGGAGGATTTCGGCCAACTGATTGCTGATGTAGAACCAGATTTAGTAACGATGGAGAACGTCCCACAGGTTCAAGAACATGAGCCTTATGAGGATTTTCAATCTCGATTAGAGGATTTGGGCTATACTATTTGGGACAAAGTGGTGGAGTGTCCTAAGTACGGAGTTCCTCAAGAGAGAAAACGGCTCGTTCTCTTAGCTTCCAAATATGGGCATATAGAACTACAAGACCCTACTCATGACCCAGAAGAAGCAACAGTGAAGTCCGAATTTGAGAAGTACGATTTAGCAGAACTTGAAGCAGGTGAATCATCGGAGGAGGATTTCCTTCATACTTCTCGTGACCTTTCAGATAAAAACATTAGGCGCATTCAGAACTCCGAGCCCGGTGGAACTTGGGAAGACTGGGCCGATGAGCTAAAACTAGCCTGTCACAAGAAGGACAGCGGTCGAAAGTATACTGCCTCGTATGGACGAATGCAGTGGGAGGAACCTGCCCCAACAATTACTACGAGGTTCTTCAATTATGGGAGTGGTAGATTTGGTCATCCTGAGGAAGATCGGGCAATTTCGGTCCGAGAGGGAGCGATACTTCAGACATTCCCGAAAGACTATGCGTTTGTTGAATCGGAAGAAGACCTCAGTGTACAATCGATGGGGAGACTAATCGGTAATGCTGTTCCAGTTCGTCTGGCAAAGGCAATCGGAGAGTCTCTGGTTCAACACGCCAGTAACAAGGGACCTCAAAAGAGACTTCAAGCGACTGATTAGATCGGGGGAATACATGTCTGAAACCGCAGTAATCACCGTAGAACGCGATGATCGGATGAATGAGGAAGGTCTGAGCGTCATCCAAAGTAGCATTATCAATCCTATCGGAAAGCTACCGGAAGGTGCTTTTGAACGCGTCCAAGAAGAGATTCAGTCTGCATACGAGAAGACCGATTTGAGGAACGGAGAGAAACGAGAAGTCGGTGAAATCGAGTACGAACCGTCGAAAGACGGTGAAATCATCGACATTCGGATTTCGTAAAAAGACTTTACTGACGAATATCGAGTGTAGATACGAAAGGCTACCGCGACGACTACACAATCCGTCTACCCCGCAGATTTAACATGCACCCGGTTTCTCTCGGTCCTACATGACTACGCTCCAGACGCCGTTTCCCTACGTCGGCGGCAAGTCCCGACTCGCCGACTGGATCTGCGCGCACCTCTCTGACCACCAACGCTACGTCGAGGTGTTCGGCGGCGCGGCGTCGGTCCTGTTCCACAAGACTCCCGCGCCCGAGGAAGTCTACAACGACCTGAACACCGACTGTACGCACTTCTTCGAGACCGTCCGCGACCAGCCGGACGCACTCGCCGACTGGCTGGCCGACGTGGACTACACCGAGGAGCGGTTCGACCACTGGGCCGACGCCTACTTCGCTGGCGAGCGGGCCGACGCCGCGGTCAAGCGCGCCGGGCGCTTCTACTTCCTCCGGTACGCTCAGTACAACGCCGCGATAGCCCACCGGTCGGGCTTTCGAGCGGGCGAGAAGCGAGCGCGCCGCTGGCGGAAAGCGCGGTCGCGCGGCCGACTCCGGACGCTGGCCGACCGCTTCGCCGGGGTCGAAATTCGCGCGCTCGACTGGCGCGACGTGCTGGCCGAGTACGACGACCCGGACGCCGTGTTCTACCTCGACCCGCCGTACCTCGGGCGCGAACACTACTACCGCGCGACCGAGTTCGCCCACGACGAACTCGCGGACGCGCTGGCCGACCTCGACGCCGACTGGCTGGTCTCCTACGACGACCTGCCTGCGGCGCTGGCGGACCGCGAGGACCTGTTTGTCGTCTCGACCGACCACAACCACCACATGGGTGCGTACTCGAAAGACGACTGTAGCGCGACCGAGCGACTGGTCTGTAACTTCGACCCCGGCGTCGCCGACGACGACCGCGGACAGACGGACCTCGCGGCCTTCGGCGACTAATCGCGCTCGTGCGGTACTACGCACGGACGCGACTCGTCGAGTGATTCTATACGAACTGTCTACCACGACCGACTCGCCGTCGACGCGCTCGGTAGACGAATCGTCTACTGCGACTCGCGGCCGCGAGTAGACGAAACGTATATTTGTAACCCGGTTCGTCCGAACGCCATGTCAATCGAACTGACGGAAATCGACACCTACGCCGAGACCTTCCGCGTCGAGTACGAGAACGTCGCCTCGCCGCTGGGCGGCACGACCCGATTCTACCTCTCGGAGGTCGAAGGACGCGAGCGCGTCGAGGTCGGCGACGGTCCGGACGGACGCCGGAATGCCCGGACGCTGGCGGCGGCCCTCGCCGCGGCTGGCGTCGAATCGCTCGACGTGCTTCCGCCCGAGTTCGGACCGAGCGCCCACGACGGCGACGAGTGGGAAGCGTGGGCCGACGACTCGTTCGCGGTGCCTGCGAGAGTCGCCACGGCCTCGCGCGCCGCTATCGCTGGGTGGCTGAAGGTCGTCCACCGCCAGCGCGAGGACTGGATAGCCAGCGAGGTCGGCGTCTCGGAGGACACGGTGGTTCAGTACCTGAGCGACCTGCGGGAAGGACGGCGGTAAAACGAACTTTTCGGCGTCTCCGAATTCAGTTGTCGGCAGTAACGGTTACGTCGAGTAACGCGCTCACTCGGTTCCGACCGACCAGTTTGTCTCGGCCTCGACCGGCAACTCCTCGGTGCCCAGCACGTCGGCAATCTCCTCGGGCGTCACCGAACCCTGCTCGACCGCGCGTTCCATCAATTGCTCTATCGCGCCGACCGGCACGGCCGTGGTGTCCCCGGACATCTTCAGGTAGTAATCGGACGCGGCGTCGAGCGCAGTCGATTTGTGGCCCTTCCCGGTCGCTTCTTTCAGGTTCTCCCACTTCCGTTTCCGCGTTTCGGTGGCTTCGATTCGCATACTCGTTGCACAACCTCCCCGTGGACCTAGTATTCTGCGGTCACTCAAACTCGGATAGTATATAAACGGGGGTCGGGGAGCGGCGTGATCACTTCGGAAGTCGAGCGGAGTTTCGACGGGGAGGGTCGCTCGTTGCACAACCGATTTCGTTCGACTTGTGCAACGAGCGAGATTCGTTTCTCTCGACGCCTAACCCCGAGAAGTTGCGTGGAGAAAGGATTCCGGACAGAATTGATTTTCACCCATACAGTTAAGCCAAAAGGTAATGAGTAACTGTTTCATGGGTTGTGTGTTCTGCTCAAGACCCGAGACAGACTGGGGGGTATTCGATGATAATACTGGGCAGAAAGTAGGAGCAGTTTGCCAGAAACATCGAAAAGAGTTCAAAACGCCCACAAATGAGTGTAGCGTGCCCGGATGCCAAGAAAAATCAGACTACACAATGCAGTACGTAAACGACAGTGACGAGATTATCCGTTATGCTACTGTCTGTGATGGCCACTTCCCTTAACGATATATCTCAATTTGGAGAGTGAATCTCCGCGCTATCTGAGCCCTCCTCGCCGGTCCAAAGCACTTCATCGCCGCCTTCGATTCCGAGTTCGTCGGCTACGTCCTTCGGAATCGTTACCTGAATCACGTTGTCACCCTCCTGAGCGGTCCGAGTATCTGCGAATCGTTGATTCCCATGGCTACTCCGTACTTCCTGCGAACCGTTTCTCTAATAAATGTATAGGGTAGCGAAAGTAACTGGGTATCGCCGTTGGGGCAGCTCCCAATTTTTCTACAATCTATAGCCAGCGTCGTTCAACGCGGGTGTGACGACCGGTCGCTCCGGTCGTGATACTCCCATGACACGGGAAGACGGGCACGAACGCCCACACTCCTCCTTTTCGGAGGAAGACGAACCGAGTTGGACAGACTGGAAACACTACGAGAGTAGCCGCGAGGACGACGAGGAGCGGCCCTCATGAAACGCTGGAAGAAAGTCGTCCTCTTTGCGTTCGCGGGCATGCCGCTCATGCTCGTCGGAGGACTCGGCGCTGGGGTTGGGTGGTCGGCGCTGGTCAACCTGCTATCCGGAATCGTGCCGGAAGCGCAGGCGCTGGAACCGCTCGCCCTCGGTGCCGCGGCGTTCGGGGTGCTCGGATTTCCGTACGTAGTGTTCCGAGAAAAGTGACGCACAGGCTTCAGAACAACCGAAATCGAACGAACTCATGACCTCGAAAACTATCGAAATCGACGGCAACGAACAGGACTGTCAGACGTGCGCGAGTACGACGCGACGCGCGTTCATGGCTAGTGCGGCTGGCGCGGCGGCGACCGCGGCGACCGCGGGCACCGCGGCGGCGCAGGACACGACGACCTCGGAACCGGACTGGTCGAGCGGTCGGTCCGGCCTGAACTGGGACTCGGCGTACGTGCCGAACCCATACTTCGTGGCCACGCTGGAGAAGGACCGGCACCACGCGACGTGGGGCGAGGACGACGCCGCGCTCCTCGCCTACGAGAACGACAACGGCGAGAAATCGACGCTTGGCGGAACGGTGGACCGCGAGGACTCGGAGAACATCGTGTCGTTCCGCGCCGACAAGATAGAGTTCCCCGACGGGTCCGCGTTCCCGCGCTCGACCCAGTACGACGAAGACGGCGACGGCGACAAGGACACCGACGTGACGGCGCTCGCGGCGACTCACTGGAGTACCTCGGGCGCGACGAACGGAACTATCTCGGTGTCGAACGCGGACCTCGACGTGTCTCCGGCGCTGGAGGTCTCGACCTCCTCGGTCGCCGACGGCGAGACGGTGAGCGCGACGTTCGACCTCGGGTCGTTCGGAGCGACTATCTCGGACTCGGCGGCCAAACGATTCGCCCAGCTTGTGGCGAACACGGTGTCGCTCGACGCGGGCGCGCTGGTCGAGGTCGCATTCCGGGACTCGGACGGTGACGAGAAGGTGCTGAAAATCGGGTCGTCGCTCGACGGCACTCAGTCGAACGTGGTAGCGACGGCGACGGGGTACGGTCAGACGGCCCAACAGCGGTTCGGGGACCTCTCGACCGTGGCGAACGGCGACGGGTCGTTTGACGACATTGCCGAGGTCGAGATTCGGGTCTCGGACGCGAACGCGACGGTGCAACTCACGGCCCTGAACGCCGAGAAGATGGGTCGGTGGACCTTCGGGTCGTACCTGAAGAACGAAGGCACGGACGACGAAGAACGGACGAAGCGCTACGAACCCAGTGGCGAGGTCTCGGCGACCTCGCTCGACACGTTCAGCGAGGCGTTCACCGAGGACGACGCGACGTTCTTCGACCTCTCGTACCCGGTCCGGGTCACGATGGAGGACGCGGACCTCGACTACGAGTACCGGTTCCTCGAAACCCCCGACCGCGTGAACTACAACTCGGTCCTCGAAACTCGCGGGAAGGTCCGTCTACCGCAGGCGTACGACCTGAACTGGCAAAACCCGTCCTTCGAGCAGGAGGTGACGGTTCCCGCGGAACGCTACGAATCGGTCGAACTCGCTACCGGCGTCGAGGACGTGGCGTTCGAAGACATAGACGATAGCAGTTGGGCGAGTCACACGTCGAAGTTCGACAGTGAGGGTACGACGGTCGCGCTGAAGGACCCGGCGTCCTCGGGAGTCGTCTACGGGGCCAGTGAGAAGATTCTGCTCACGGAGTCCGACCGCTCGGAAGTCGAGGATTCGGGCGGCGGCGGGAAAGTTCCGAACGCTCAGTCCGGTGAGACGCCGCTGGGCGCTATCGCCGCGGTCGTGACGGGCGTGCTGGGCTTCGTGACCGCGTGGGCGAAGGGTCTGGTCTAATTGGAGAGTCCCGACATGACAGACAAACAAAAATGGGTGAAACACCTGTTCGTCGGCTTGTTCACGACGGTCGTCGTGACGCTGGCGAGCAAGTTGCTGTTCGGCGACGTGGCGGTGTGGATGCCGGTCGGGTGGTTTAGCCTCGCCGTGGCCACGTCTTACGTCACGGACTCGGACACACCGTCGCTACGCCGTCGCCTCGGGGACCAGCGAGCGCAAGCGGACTCGGCTCGGACGATGAAAACGGCGGCAGGAATCGTCTCGACGGCGGGTCTCGCAGGTCTCGTGAAAAATTACGGTATTGGCGGCGTTCTCTACGAACTGTTCGACACCCTCATCGGGGCGATTGATTCGACAGGAATGGTCTTTCTCGCGCCCTTCCGTGCGTTCTCCAGTGGACTCGGTGAACTGGTTGACGCGGTGGTCACGTCGCCGATTCAAATAGTCGTTGCAGGGGCAGAAAACTCGGCAGAAAGTCTGACGACAGGACAGTGTTCCCAGCTTGGACCGGGTACATTTGCGTTGGGCGTTCTGTCAGTGCTTGCTGGCCTCTGGGTGTTCACCATGTTCCTCAGGCGCATAGAACTCTCGCCGCTCCGACTATTCACAGGACGCAGGTAACGACTCATGCGAGGCTACCCGCAGACGTTCGTAGAGGGCCGACGTATCAAGTGGGGCACGCTCGCCAGCGTCGTGGTCGGCGGGCCGGTGTTCGCGTGGTACCGCGGATATATCGGGTCTATAGACGGGTTCGGGGACTGGGTTCAGACGATCCTCGACGGGATTCGGACGTTCGGGGTCGGACTCCTCGGCGGGTTGTTCACCAGCGGCGCGACGGCAATCTCCCGAGCGTGGTGGTCGTACTGGGCGGCGGCGCGCTCGACACTGCCTGCACTCGTTGCGTGGTTCGTGACGGTCGTAGTGGTCCTCCTCGTTATGTGGCTGGTCCTTCAGGGGGTGCGACGCTTTGCCTGACTGTGGCCCCGCGGCGCGCCCCGGCTGGCTTCCGGACTGGGTATTCTGTCCCGAGGACAAGATTATCGAGGTCGTCGCGCGCTGGCTGGTCGGCGGCGTCCTCGACCTCGGTGAGGAACTGGTCGGAATCGTCGTCAAACAGTGGTCGATAGTCCAATCGGCATTCGGCGCGGCGGGCGGCGACGTGCTGGGGGCAGGCGAGGCGGCGGGCCAAGCAATCGAAGGCGCATTCCGGACGCTGAACAGCGACCTCATCGAACTCGGAGCGTCGGCGGGACTCTCCGGGCCGCTGGTGTCGGCGGTGTTGTTCGCGGTCTACGCGGCGCTGGCGGCGGCGTTGGCGCGCGGGACCGTCGAACTCGTGAGGAGGGTTCGGATATGGATCGTCTGAAACCGCTGGCGGCGCTGGGCGGCGTCGGGTCGGTGGTCGGCCACTACGTCCTCAACGGCGCGGGCGTGTTCGCGCTCGCGGACTGGGTGATGGTCAACATCGACTTGCTCTTGCCGCTGGCGACGACCCTCCAGCATCGAATCGCGCCCAACGTCGGCTGGTTGGACCAGTCGCTTCTCAATCAGGTGATTCTGGCGCTCTCGGTCGTGTTCGTCCTTGTGACGGTCATGCGAATCGCTCGACGGACGTTCGACTAAACCCAACCATTCGACTTTCAACCATGCTCAAATCAAACGCATTAGAACTGAACGCGGACGACGGGAGGAATAGAACCAAGGACAGAACAGCGGGCGAAATCGCCGAGGTAGACGAACCGTGTACCTCATGCAGCGCCGACTGGAGAGGCTCGGTAGACACGTCGTCTACCTCGGTTCGTCGAGTCGCGGGTCTCGGGCCGGTCCTCGCGGTCGGTGAGAACTTCGACCTCTCGGCGTGGGTGCCGACGATTCCGTGGTGGTTCACATGGGTCGTGCTTCCGCTGTTGCTCCTCGCGGGCCTGTGGTGGGCTATCCGCGAGCGGTCGGTCTCGGGGGCGGCGGACCGCGGCGAGCGGAACGTCCGGCGGGCGGTCACGGGTGCCGGGTTCGTCGGCGCTGGCGTCCTCGGGGCGTTCCTCGGGACACTGGAAGGACTCGAATCGGTCGGCGTCATGCTGGGCGACGTGCTAATCTCGCACCACGAGATTCTGGCAAAGGTCGGTGCGGTTGGTGGTTCGTGGGCGGTCCTCGACCGCGTGACCGCGCTGGGTCCGAGCGAGATTCTGCTCGTGCTGGGCGTCCTCAGTCTCGTCATCCTCTCGGTGAACGACAAATGACGGGGAACAGACGCCTACGCGCCGCGTTCGCGGTGTTCGTGGTCCTCTCGCTGGCGGTCCCGGCCGTCGGGGGCGTCGCGCTCGCCCAAGACGACGGGGCCGGAGCGAACCAGTCGGGCACCGCGACGGGTACCGAGAACGGGACGTGGACCTACGACGACCTCGCGGACTACGGCACGGTAAAGTCGAACGCACCGAGCAAGGCGATTCGGCCCTACGGCAACGCTGGGTCGTTCTGGATTCGCCACGTTCCGGTCGAGTTCATGGCGTCGCCGGAGGACCGCCAGTACATCGAACCTCGCACGACGGTTCAGCGTGATTCGATTTACGTCGGGTCGTTCCGCGGGTGGGACTCCGAGGACATGGACGCGACGTTCCACGTCGTCCTGTGGGATTTCGAGACGGTCGAGCGAACGACCGAGAACAACCGGACCGTGCGCGAGCGCGTCGTGACGAACGCGACGCACACGACGGTCTCGGCGACGCTCACGGGCGGCGACTACGGGTCGGCAAAACTCGACCTTCCGGCCCACTACGGCGACGCGAAGTACGTGACGGTGTGGATGGAGGGCCACCGAGACGAAGTTAGCTGGCGGTTCCGCTACGCGGTCTCAGAGGCGGCCCAGTCGGTCCCCATGCGGTCAGCGGGCGGTATCGCGGGCTTCGCCGCGGTGTGGATGTTCGCGCCGTGCATGCTCACGTCGGTCGGGATAATCGCGCTCGACCGGCGGTTCCTCGACAAGGTGGGCAACGGGCCGATGGTCTCGGCGCTGGAGGTCGTGTTCGCGCTGGCCGTCGCAACGTTCCTCGCGGTGTTCGTGTGGTACAACGGCCTGTTGGAGTTGCTGGCGACCGCGCCGTGGTCGGTCGGTATCGCTGGCGGGGCGCTCCTCGGGGTCACAGTGCTGTTCATGTTCGGAGAGCACCCCGAGGAGGTGCTGTTCCTCCAGTTGACCAGCGGCGAGGACAGTGCCAGCATCAAGGACGACGGCACGGGGCGCTGGCACGTCCGCACGCGGGCCTACAACGTGGTGCAAACCTCGGAGGGTCGGAAGATTCGGCGAGAGGGCTGGATACCGTGGCTGGTGGCTATCTGGCCGTTCCACAACGCCGCGCCGACGGTGGACGTGGACGAAGCGACGCTCGGGACTCGGCTGGTCGGCCGCGAAAACGATGACGAGTACGACGAAGTGTTCCTCTCGGACCCGACGGCGGACGCGCCTATCGACTACGAGAAGGCGGGGCTAACCCTCTCGACGCCGGACTTGCTCGACTGGCCCGACGAGGACGAACTGGTCGCGGGGCGCTGGCCGATTCCCTCGGTCGCGTGGGGGCCGCTTGTCGGCGGGGTCCTGCTGGTCGGGCTGGCGTACTACGTCGGCGGACTGCTGTTCAACGAGGGGTTCGGTATCGCGTTCGGCGTCCTCGCGGCGCTGGCGACCGTGCTGAAACCGACGGTCGGGAAGTCGGACCCGAACCTCGCGCCCGCCCAGTACGGGGCGCTGGTCGAGAACCTAATCACGCACGCACGGGAGTTCGAGGACGTTGCGGACCGCGCGTACTGGAAGGACGAGGCGCTAACCGAGAAGGCGGACAAGCGCGCCGAGCGCGTGCGCCAACAAGAGGAGCGCGACCGCTCGACGTTCGAGAAGATTACGGACGAACTCGCGCCGCCGAACTCGGGAAGCGAGTCGGACCACTCGGAGGTGGTCGCGGGTGACGACTGACGCGACTCGACGAACCGAGGTAGACGAAGCGTCTACTGACGACGTCGGCGGCCCGACCGTGCGCGTCGAGGAGGGCGACGTGCTGGCGGACCTCGGGTTCGGCGAGGGCGAGGTGCGCGACCTCCTCGACGGTCTTCCCGAGACGCCGCAACTTCGGCCCGCGCTTCAGAAGTTGACCGGCGACCAGTTAGAACTGCTCAGGCGATTCATCGACGGTTTCGAGAATCGACGGACATTCCTCCTCTGGTGCCAAGACGCCGCGATTCACACGCTCGGGCGCTTGTCCGGGGACTGGATGGTCGAGCGGGCGTTCTCGCGCCTCGACCTCTCGGTCCTCCTCGTGTCCGAGCGTCGGTTCGCGTGGGCGGACGACCCGGACGACGTTCTCGACCCGGCGACCGCGGCGACCGCGCGGCGCGGAGTCGCCGCGGTGGACCTGCTACCGGCATTCGTAGAGTCTCATCACGGGTTCCGCTGGTCCGCGACCGAGTACGTCGAGAACCCGGACGCCGACGGCGAGACCCGTGAGGGACCGCCGGACCCCGAGGAGCAAGATGCGCCGGGAATGCGGCCCGCGCTGGCGGAACTCGCCCAGCGCCAAGACTGGGCGCTCCGGCAGGTCCTCGACGGGTTCGCGTCCGAGGACCAGATGCTCGCGTGGGTGCAACAGGTCACGGAAGCGACCTTCGCCGAAGTCTCGGACGATCTCGCCACGCGCCTCTACACGGAGAGTCACACCCGCGAGATGCTTCTCGACCGCGAGGGCGAGCGCGCCCGCTCGTGGTTCTTCCGGGAGTCGTTCGCGGCGAAAGAGGTTCTGCCCGCGTTCGCGGTCGCGGCCCACGAGGTCGCGGACCGCTCGGGCGAACTGGCGGAACGCGAGAACTCGGAGCTACCGATTCGGAACCTATGACATGGAACACAGTAGAGACGCTGACGGACCTCGACCCGCGAGAGAACACCGGGACCTACCTCGGAACCTCGCGGCACACCGACGCACAGTCTATCAGACGCAAGTTCGGCATTCCCGAACTCGACGTGGAACAGTTCGACTACCCGTCGGTGATTCCGGGGTGTCTGTGCAAGGCGGCCGACAACAGCGCGTTCTCGCCGGGCGGCGGCACGGACGCCCTGATAGAGGGGCCGATGGGCGCGGGCAAATCGACGTTCTTGAAGACTATCGGCGCGCACCTCATGGACTCGGTGGGTCGGTTCCCGTCCGAGGCGGTCGTCTGGCGGGCGAGCGAGTCCCGGAGTGAGTGGATTAGCTTCGCGCCGTGGGCGAAGGTCTGTCTCCCGAGTTCCTGCGAGGTCGAGGCGATGGTCGTCTCGACCAGCGAGGGCGACGCCTACCGCCGGGCGGTCCGACTGGAGGACGTGGTACGCGAGGTCGTCTACTACGACGACCCGATGGACCTGTGCCAGAATCACTTAGAGTCGGGAAAGTTTCATGTGGTCTACCCGGACCCGCAAATGACGGGGTGTCAGGACCTCTACGAGCGCTCGCCGAAGCGCAAGGACGGGTTGGAGTTCAGTCCGGACGACCCCGTGAACCACTGGTGGGTCGGGTTTCTCCTCGCACGGGTCGAACACGGCTCGTTCATCTGGACGGCGCTCCTCGCCGACGAGATCGGCGACATGATTCCCCAGTCGGCGAGCAAGGACCAGTTCGCCAGCTACCAGAAGGTCGAACTCTACCGCGACCTGTTCATCGACTCGCGGAAGTACAAGCTCAGCGTCTACCACGCGGGCCAGAACGCGGAGGACGCCCACGAGAAGGTGAAACGAAAGCACCGCTGGCGGGTGACGCTGAACGGTCGAGCGAATCCGACGCGCGCCTCGCAGGTGGTCGGCGTCAATCGCGTGCCGATGTACAAGGACCTCACCAGCGATATGCCGACGGGTCGCGGTCTCTTCTGGACCGAGACGAACTTCGCGGCGTTCGCGTGGCCGAACATCCCGAAACCCACCGAGGAGGAACTACGAGTCCATCTGACGCCGAAAGTACCCTCGGACCCAGCGGACTCGGGGGACTCCGCCGAGTCGGAGGGGGTGGTCTCGCTATGAGCCGCGCCCGGTCGCGCGGAATTGTCGCGCGAGTGAACGGATGCGCGCGCGTACTTAGAGTCCTATAGGAGCAAACCCCCGAGGGGGGTATCTGACGGGCGAAACCGACGCGTTTTGGCGCTGGTGCTGGTTGGTCTTCTGCTCGCGTCGGCGGTCGCACCGCACCTCCTCGCGGGGACCGCGGCGGCGTCCGCGACGCCGGACATGCCGCCGGGATTCGTGGCGATTCCGGACCAGAACGTCGAGCAAGGAACGCCAGCGAGCGATTCGTTTCCCTTCCGCGCGTCGAACATGACCGGCGGCGACGTGCTGGCGTCCGACCACGCCGCGACAACCGAGTTCATCCTCACCTCGCCCGAGGACGCCGAACAAACACTCGGACCGGACGCAACGGTCGCGGAAGGCGTCGGCAATCTCGCAATCGTGATTCGTGACGACTCGGTGCATGATGGACGGAGAATCGCAATTAACGCCTCGGAGGTCCGTGACGAGTTTGGTTATCTGCCGGACCAAATCGAGGGCGTTCACGAGGACGGGTCTCGCTGGAGCGAGCCGGTGACGACGAGTTCCGGCTACATCGTGGTCGAGATACCGAAATTCTCGGACAACGTTATCACGTTCACTGGCGAAGTCTCGCTTTCGGGAAATCCGGCGACTGACGGGTCAAGCTACCAATATCAGTTACAGTCACTCGACTCCGCCAGCGATTTCGATATTAATCTGACTGGCGTCGAGACGACCGCATGGTCGAACGAATCAGGTTCACTTTCGCCGGGTGACTCGGCGTCAATCTCAGTCGGCGGAAACCTCGCGCCGAGCGGTCCCGCTGGAGGAGAACCGGAGCTAACCGTGACCGGACAACAGCCAATCCAGCGGAGCAACTGGGGCGACGACGGGCAAAAAGCGATCAACGAGGGCGGGAACACGACGGTTGCAACGTTTTCCTCGCCGCCGTCGAATCTAGCGCGAGCGTCGATTCAGGTCGAATCCCACATCTCGGACGGAAGTTCCTACTTCGAGGGCTACGCTGTAACTAACGGCAACTGGTACTATCTCGGGTCGGTGAATTTCGACGGCATGGGTGCAACGACGTTCTCGTCCTCGCTATCGGACGTACCGACAGGTGAGGACGTTCAGTTCGTCCTCTCCGGGACTCAAAGCGGGTCGGACATCTGGGTGCAAGACATCGAGATTCGCGGCCCGGCTCCGAAAAACGTCGATGTGGCGTTTTCCGACGGAACGACGGCCTCACTCGGAGATTTCTCCGGCGGCGAGACAAAGACCCGCGCGGTGGACCTCTCGGCAGGCGTGTCCTCGCTCGACACTTCCGGTTCGCATGGGTCGCTGGATTGGTCGCTGAGTGCAGAGGAGCGGATTGAGACTGAATCTCCAACGGTTGAGGTCAATGGCAACGAGACAAGCTATCCGGGCCGTCTATCCGTTGGTGAGACGGTTAGTCTCTCTACGGACTCCGCATGGCTTCAGTCGGGCGAGAACACCGTCACGGTCTCGACAGCGGCCGGGAGTGTTGGTCTCGACTACTCGCATAGTGCCCGCGACGACCAATCAGTCAAATACGAGGGGGAATCGTGGTCCGAACGCTACAACGTATCGAAAACGTGGGGAGATATGTCGGAGAACGCGACACTCGAAATTCCGTTCGCGGGGAACGTAGTTTCGAACCGCGACCTCACGGTCTATATTAACGGGACCAAGACCGCGCCGACGTGGAGCCACTTCAAGAGCAACACGACCACGCTCAAGGTCGGTCTTGGCGACCTTTCCCCCGGCACGACGACAAGGGTTGTCGCCGACGGGAGCAAGGTGCGAGTTCGAAACGGGGCGATTCGGGTCACGGACCCGACGACTGAGGGCAATGCGCTGAACACGACGTTCGAAGTGGTCTCGCGCGGCGAGGAGTTCCGAATCGACGTGTCAGGTACGGCGTCGAGCGAGTGGGTTCACTACCTCGCGGACCCGTCGTATCAGAACGCGAGCGCGAGCGCCCGTATCGCGGACGGCGGGGCGTCTCAGTACGTGCGCGTGCCGAACGCGCCCGAGGGCGGGAGTGCGACCGTCCGGACGCTCGACCTCCGGGCGGACCCGCAAAACGACGTGGTGGTTTCTGTCGCCGACCCGGACGAACCGAGGTTCCGAATTAGACAAGGTACGGTCGCGGGCGATTCGGTCGGTCTCGACTACTACGGCGGCGAATCCGGCGCGTCCTACGACCTCGTGTCCGAGTCGAACGGCCGCGTCGAAGACCCGAGCGTGTCGGGGTCGCCAGTCGCGTTCTCTCTCGACTCAGACGAGTCGAACCTTCTGAGAATCGCGGTTGCGGATTCCGGCGGGTCGTCCTCGGACGACGGCGGCGGCGGAACCCTGCCGCTGGAGACCGCGAAGACGGTGGCGAGTGACCCGCTGGCGAACCCGCTCCTCGTTCTGGGCGCTGGCGCGGTCGTTATCCTCGGGGTCGGCCTGCTCGCGCGTCGGCGCGGCGTGCCGATATGGGCGAGCGGCGGCGTCCTCGGGTTGGTGTTCGTGGTCGCGCTCGAAAGCCTCGCGCCGCGGGTTCTCTCGGGGGCGTTCGCCCGTGTGGTCGAAGAACTGGCGGCGGGTCTCGGCGGCGTCTCGCGGTTCCTGTGGCTGGCTGGCGGACTCGTCGGACTGTGGGGCGTCTTCCGGCTGGTCCGGAAGTTCACCTCGCCGGACCGCACGATTCTGCGAATCCGAGGAGGGAAGTGAGATGGTCGGGACGGAACTCGGCGTCGGTCTCGGCGGCGTCCTCGACCCGGTGGTTCGACTGGTCGAGGCGCGGTTCCTCGAAGCGTCGGCGTGGCTGGCGCTGATTCTGGCGGGGCGGTGGCTTCGCCGGACCGAGGCGGTTGCGTCGCTTCTCGGGACGCTGGGGCTGTTCGTGATGCTCCTCGGAGTTCTCGCCGCGGTGGGCGCGTTCGACCCGACACCGCTCCTCGACCTTGGACGCGAGGGGCTGGCCCTCTTGGACTGGGGTGGTCTTCCGTGACGGTCGAAGACGGCGACCTCGCGGACTGGCTGAACGACGTGGGCGAAGAAGACGACCAGAGCGACTCGGTAGGCGATTCGTCTACCTCGGGTCGTCGAGTCGAGCGTCCGGACGCGCCCGACCTCGCGGACGAACTGGCGGTCGCGCACTCGCGGGCGAAGGCCCTCGCGGACGAACTCGCGCCCGCTGGCTCGGACGCCCGCGGTGACGCGACCGCGGACCCGGACCCGGACGGACGGGCGGACTGGCGCGACCGCGCCGACGCGCATTATGCGGCGGCCCGCGAGTGCGTCCGGACGTGCTGGAGCGCGTGGGTCCGGGCGTGGGCGTTCGTCCTCACGGTCGCGTGGGCGCTCGACCCGCGGACGCGCTTTCCCGCGCCGCCGGACGCGGACCCGCCCGACTGGGCGTTCGCGCTCGCACCGCACGTCGGCGGGTTCGCGTCGTGGACGCGGGCGGAACTCCGGCCCGAACCGCTGTTCGCGCGGTGGCTGGGTTGGGTCGAGGACCGCCAGAACCGACTCCTCGCGGCGTCGGGGTTCGCGGGGACCGTGGTCTCGCTGGTCCTCGCGGCGGCCGGACAGTGGCCGATAGGCGGCCTTCTCGGGGCGTTGGTCCTGTGGGTCCTCTCGGTCCTCTACGTGCCCGTGGGCGTCGCGCTCGCGTTTAAACAGTACCGGGGAGAGTTTGAGCGCGATTGGCTCGACTTGCCCGAATAGCCCTACAAGGAAATAGCGGACGGATAAATCTCCCATCCTCACGTGGACGTATATACGATCTCAAATGTCTAGTTCACTCCTAATCTCGTTCTTTTCTTCGAGCAAGAAATCCCGGATATTTCTGGAGTGGGTTTTGGGATACTGATTTTTGTGTTCAGAAAGCAACTCTTCAACGCTCTTACCTCTATTCTTATTCTCGGAGAGGTAGTCAAGATGGTGATGAAGGTACCAAGCCTTAAGATAATCTTCTCCCATCTCTCTCATTGCCTTTTTATTGATTTCAGCGGCTATATCCCCGCGTGTCGTCTTTCTTCTTCCAGCGTCGTGGCTTTCTTTGACGTTTTTTGAAATGACCATATGCAAGGCACTGTTTCCGCTTTTCGCTCCCTCACTTGTCTGAAATTGCCGTGCTACTTGACTTACAATATTACAGTATTCCTCCGGAAGGGTGCTACTATCTCTTTCGTCTATTATTCTGTTCACGCTCTGAGCGACCTCCTCTGAAATTCCTAACTTCTTCGCCCACCGGTTGTGACCTTGCCAGTCCATACCGATAATTTGGATTCAACGACTGATGAGTGTAGTTACGGGTATCTGTACAGAATACTACTAAATCATCGAAGCCATCATATGTTTCACAATAGCTGTTTGGAGTTAGACTTTCGAGCCCCGTAAGCGAATTTGACAAACCGCGTTGGCGGGTTCTCAACTTCTACTACCCCTCCGTGTATCTGGTCCCTGACCCGTGACGCGCCGGTTCGACTGTCGGTCGCGGTGCGGTAGGCGGCGCGCGCTCTGCGCGCCGCCGTAACCCTTCTGTTCCCCCTTAGGGGCACTACCCTAAGGCGGTGCGGCAATGTCGGTGCGCTCCCGAAGCGTCCTCGACGGCGTTCTCGGACGCCCACGCGCCGCGTATCGGACGGTACGAACCCGGCGACGACCCGCCCAGTTCTCGGAAAACTGGGTCGAATTGGACCCGGAAACGCTCGGTAACACCCAAGTGAAAGTAAAAGAGGTTAGAAAGAATATATGAAAGCGTTGCCCGCGACCAGAAGTAGACGAATCGTATAGCGAAACGGCCGACGCGAATCAGTGTCGCCACTACAAGAAAGAGCGAACCCGGACCGAGACCTCGCTACCGGAGGTCCGGCGGGAGTTCGTCGGCGCGAACGCGCACGTCACGCTCGCCCAGTTCTGAGCGGTCGCGCAGGAACGCGAGGTCGTGGGCGCTCGCCTCAACGTGCGCGAGATAGCGGAACCCGAGGTCGTCTTCGCCGCTGGCGTCCGGGTCGGCGTCCTCCTCGGTCTTGCGGTCGAGGTCGTCATCACGGCGCTCTTGGCGCTCGTGGCGGGCCTCGCGCCGGTCGTCGGCGCGGTCCGCGCGATCCTCGGGCGTGTCGTCCAGGTGGACCTCCTCCAGCACGTCGCTGGCCTCTTCGCGGGCCAGCGGCGCGGTGAACGCCACGAGGACCGGGTTCTTCTCGACTTTCACGAACACGTCGGCGTCCTCCAGCCGGGCGACGTGGTACCGGACAGTCGAGCGAGCGAGTCCGGTCTCCTCGACCAGCGTGTCGTAGTTCGCCCCGCGGTGTTCCGCGACGACCTTCATGAGGTCGTAGACGGCCGTGGTGTTCGGTTTCAGCGCCTCGCGGTAGACCTCGGTAGCGACCTCCTCGTAGCGCTGGCGAAGCATGTGCTTGCGCCCGGTCGGGCGCTCGAACTCGTACTCGGGCGCGAGCGCGCCGTCGAAGAAGTCGTCCTCTACGAGGTCGGACCGTTCCAGCCCGGCCCAACGCGCGTGAGTCGCGCACATCGTGCGCAGGTGGTCCATGACGCTATCCCACTCCGAGACGTGCGGGAGTTCCCCGCGCTCGACGCCAGCGAAGAACGCCTCCAGCTTCGGGTGAAACGCTGGGTTCTCGGGACTGAGCGTGTGCCAGTCCTTCCGGCGGTAGACCTTCAGCCCGGTGTTGAACGGCTGGTCGGGGAACCCAAGGAGGTCCCAGCGGTCGGACTCGACCAACGCCTCAAGGTAGCCCTCGCGCTGGCGGCGCTGGTGCGCTTCAATCTCGGATTCGCCGCCGTAGGCGACCAACTGACGGGACTGGTCGAGCGCTTCCACGACGTTGCCCATCTTCTCGTGAGCGAATCGGACGTGCGCCTCGGCTTTGGCGACGCGCCGGGAGTTCGGGTTCTGGTCGTCTACGTCGAACACGTCGCCGTAGACCGCGCGTAGGGCGTCGTAGGCGCGGGTCTCGGCGTCCTCGGGCTGTTCGGCCCACGTCGTCCAAATCTTTAGTCGGGTGCCCTCGCCGTGGGGACACTCCAGCGGGTTCCCGTCCGAGTACACGAGGTCTCGGAACTGGGGTTGGACCTCGACGTGAAGCGCCAGTGGTGGCTTCTTGAGTTTGGTCCCGTTCTTCGTCTCGACTATGCGCCGGAGCATGACGTGGTGTTCGTAGAACTGGCTGTAGTCGTCGCCGAGACCGTAGCCAGCCTTCCATCCGGAGGACTTGACGACCAGTGCGAAGCGTCCGTCCTCGGGTAGCCAGTCGGCGTCGAACGGTTCGGCGGCGACGTAGGGTTCGCGGTCGTGGTCCTCGACGTTCTCGCGCCAGTAGTGGACCGCGTGGTCGTAGAGCGTGCCGCGGTCGAGACCGCGCTTGTCCCGGTCGGAGGGCGCGAGGTCGTTCAGCACGTTCTGGATACTCGCGCCGTGGGCGCGCGGTTCGGGGAACCGGTCGGTCTCGGCGTCGGTCACATCCGAGACGTACTGGTCGGGCGAGACGACGCCCGCGCTCGACGGCGTGTCGAGACTCACGCGGAACCAGCCTCCTCAGTCTCGCCGCGAGCGTCGGTAGACACATCGTCTACCTCGCCTCGACGAGTCTCTTTCTCGGGCGTGGCGACAGTCCGAACGAACTCGTCGGCGAAACGAACGCGGACGCCGACCCAACCGGAGTTCACGGCCTCCTCGACCGAGAGGGACCCGACGGGCGTCGGCATGACGACCTCGTAGCCGGGGTGCCGGTCGCACACCCAGCCGTGCGTGACCAGCACGTCGCCGATAGCGTCGGCGAGGTCGTCGTCAACTACGTCGGGCTGGGCGACCTCGTGGCTTCCGAGGGAGTTCCCGACGGGCGTTCCGCACTCGGGACAGATGAGATAGCCCTCGTCGTCCTCGGTGCGTTCTCGGAGGACGGTCTTCGCGGCAACGTCGAAGTGACCGAGACCGGTCCGCTTCATCGGTTTAGCCCTCCGTCCGTTACTTTCGGGCCACGGAGTTCGACGCCGCCGTTCCGCCCGCTGTGTTCCTGCGGGTCGGGGTGGTCTACGTCCTTACCAGCCGCGGACCCGCGCATAATTCGCGCCCACGAGTCGCACTCGGGGCACCGGAGGGCGCGTCTGTCGGCGGTCCCGTAGCTACGGCGGAACTCTGGGGTGACGTGGGCGTCACAGAACTCGCAGGTGCGACAGTCGCCGTTGGCGTCGGGCAACGGAACCGCCATTACCGAGGCACCCCCGTTGGACGACAGCCGTCGCTACCGGGTTTACCTCGGGTAAGTAGCGGCAAAAAGTTCCGAAATTGTTTTTTACGGAGTGGGGTCGGAGGGATTTGAACCCCCGATCGACTGATATCTCCGGTGTGTGCGCCTCGGAACTCCAGAGGGTCGTCGTCGCGGACCGATGATCAGTCGGTCGCTCGGTATATCAGCTGGAGTTTCGTCCTGGGCGCGTTGCCTCTGGAGTCAGTCGCCATCCCTGACTTGGCCACGACCCCGCACGAATTCGTTGGTCCATTCGCCGTAAAGGGGTTTCGATTTTTCTCAGTCGCGGTCGGTGTCGGCCCAGTCGCAGTCTTGGCATTTCCACCCGGTGACGAACTCAGTCACGCTCGGCATGTATCCGACTTCGAGAACGTCGCCGCCGCAGTCGGGACATTCGCGGTCGGTCTCCGAGATAGTTTCGGCGTCCATCACGTCCTCGCCCTCGACGAGTTCCGCGAGAGCTTTGGGCGTCACCATGCGACCCTGCACGACACGGTTGTCGGCCATGTTCCACCGAAGCAGGTCCGCGGTGGTAAGCTTTCCCGTCGCGGAGCGCGACGACGCGGATGGTGTCGGAGCGGAATCAAGTGCTATCGAAACAAAATCGATGGCTGTCGAAGCGATGTCGAACTGCGACAGTGCAAAAATCAGCGAGTCAGCGGTCTCTCAGAGCCACGGTTCGCGCTCGTCGTCGTCCTCCTCGCCGGGGTAGCCGTAGCCCGCGTCGTCGGAGTTCGACCCGCCCGAGCCATCGGTGGCGACGGCCTGTGCGGAGTCGGGAGTCGCCGCCGAGTCGGTCGCGTCTGCGGTCGTCTCGGCGTTCATCGCCTCGACGGCCGTGGTCGCGTCGTCGTCCTCGGTGGCGTCCTCGGCAGTGCCTTCGCCGGGGTCGAACGCGAGCAGGCTGGTGACCGCCAGTACCGCCAGCGGCGCGTTGCCGGGCGCGAGTCCGAGCAGGCTCAGCGGCAGGACGCCCAGCGCGACCGCGCTCCCGAAGCGGAAGCGGTCGATGTCAACGACCTCGCGGAGCCACGGCGAGGTCAGTGCGACGAGGAGCGCGAACGTGACACCGCTGGCCGCCGCCGCGGTGGCCCGCAGGATGAGGTCGTAGTCAACGACTGCCAACTCGAACCCGGCGGGCTGGAAGGTGGCAACCATCCCAAGACCGACGATGACGCCCGGACCGGGAAGGTACTCCCCGATGCGGGAACTCGCGGTCTTAGCGGCGATGGCCAGCATGACCAGCGCGGCGAACCGCGTGAACGTCTCAGTGTCGAGGACGCTCTCAATGGTCGGCGCGAACGCGGCCTCGACCGCCGCCAGCGCGATGATACCGATGCCGACCGTCAGCACGGTTCCGGCCTGCTCGCGCGGCGTGCCGTCCATCTCGGCGAGGATGACCGCGACGGTGGCGCTCCCCCCGAAGACGAGTAGACCGACCTGTAGCATCCCCGTGAGGCTGTCCACGCCGCCTGCGAGGACGAGCGCAGGAAAGATGCCGTCAACCAGCGGTAGCCCCATGACGGTGGCGAGCAATTTCGTCGCCCCGCCTACCTGCCGCTCCAAGCGAAGGGCGACTGGATGTTGTGAACTACTCATCGGACACTAACTGGCGTGGCCGTATCCATCGGCCGAACGGTGTTGATAGCCGCGGTACCTGCGATGACCGGCGTCGCCGAGGTCCCATCGCCGTCCCACGAAGAGATTTGCTACCAGTGTAAGGAACCCCATCGCAAAAATCGGTTTGCAGGAACTGCCGGAGACAGCAGTCGTCTGGCCTGCAGTACGCGCTGCGATGGGACTGATAGCGTCCATATTCGTAACAAGACGAGTTTCCAGCATAAACGTTGCGTGAGAGAGAACCACATTCAAAAGAACATTATAGATTTGGTTTAAGTAGTATGTTCGATACCTAGTTTTAACACGCCGAATTTCTACGATTTTGAATAGGTGTTCTGGGTTCACCGACGAAACCGAGTTACAACTGTGTTACATATCTATGCATACTGACGGCGCCAGCCTCAGGAGAACGTGCAGTATCTCGCAACGTTTTTGACGGGGGACTTCCTTCGTCTTACATGGAGAGAGATTCTGAGCGAACGGGGCAGTTCACCGACAAACTCCGCGTACCCGAGGCGTTGACCTTCGACGACGTACTTCTACGACCGAAAGAGAGTCGCGTCGAACCGGACGAGGCCGACGTTTCGACTCGCGTCTCGACCAACGTGGACGTGAACGTTCCCATTCTGTCCGCGGCTATGGACACCGTAACCGAGAGCCAGATGGCCATCGCCATGGCCAGACAGGGCGGTCTCGGCGTTCTCCACCGCAATCTGGACGTTGACGAGGCCGTCGCCGAAGTCGAACGGGTCAAACGCGCCGACGAACTCGTCATCCGCGATGTCGTCACGGCCGCTCCCGACCAGACTGTCCGCGAGGTGGACACGATGATGGACCGACAGGGCGTCTCGGGCGCTCCCGTCATCGACGACGACAGGAAGGTGCTGGGTATCATCTCGGGCACCGACATCCGACCCTATCTGGAAGTCGGCGACCGCGACGAGGTCCGCGAGGCCATGACCGACGAAGTCGTCACGGCGACCGAGGACGTTACGCCGCGCGAGGCGCTTGAACTGATGTACGAACACAAGATAGAGCGCGTGCCCATCGTGGACGACGAGGACCGTCTGACGGGTCTCGTCACGATGCAGGGCATCCTCCAGCGCCGCGAGTACGGTAACGCCGCCCGCGACGAGGACGGACACCTACGCGTCGGCGCGGCGGTCGGTCCCTTCGAGACCGACCGCGCGGTCGCCCTCGACGAGGCCGGTGCGGACGTACTCTTTATCGACTGCGCGCACGCGCACAACCGCAACGTCATCGACGGGGCGCGCGAAATCAAAGAGTCCGTCGCGGCCGACGTGGTCGTCGGCAACGTCGGCACCCGCGAGGCCGCCGAGGACGTAGTGGACTTCGCGGACGGCATCAAGGTGGGTATCGGTCCGGGTTCCATCTGCACCACGCGAGTCGTCTCCGGGGCGGGGATGCCCCAGATTACGGCCGTCTCGGAGGTTGCCGACGTGGCCGTCCAAGAGGACGTGCCGGTCATCGCGGACGGCGGCATTCGGTACTCGGGCGACGCCATCAAGGCCGTCGCGGCGGGCGCGGACGCGGTGATGCTCGGGTCGTACTTCGCGGGCACCGACGAAGCGCCCGGCCGCGTCATCACCGTGGACGGCAAGAAGTACAAGCAGTACCGTGGCATGGGGTCGGTCGGCGCGATGCAGTCGGGCGACGGCGACCGCTATCTCAAGGACGAACCGGACGAGGAAGAGGAGTACGTCCCCGAAGGCGTCGAGGCCGCAGAACCCTACAAGGGGAGCCTCGAAAGCGAACTCCACCAGCTCGTCGGCGGGATGCAGTCGGGCATGGGCTACGTCGGCGCTGAGACGATTCCGGCGTTCAAGGAGCGCTCGGAGTTCGTCCGGGTCTCCTCGGCGGGCCAGACCGAGGGCCACCCCCACGACGTGATGATTACCGACGAGGCACCGAACTACAGCCCCAGCGAATAAGACGGGAATCTTCACACCATCTCCGCGACTCCTGTTTAGTGGTCTCGAGGAGATCTTTTGAGCCAAAAACGACGAAGAGACCGTTGGGGGTTAGCTAGCAGGACTTCTTCAAAATTTATTCTATCTCACTCATCGCGGCGACCCGGTAGAAGCGTCGATGCACCGATGACGGCTATAGCGACCGAAAGGACTACCCAAGTGACGAGATCGTCACGACTCACGGTATCGCCATTGACAAATATTTCCCAAGCAACAATTCCGAAACCGAGGAGACTAATCGTGCCGGTGAGGATGGTATCCTGTCGAGGAGTGAGGTGACCCAATGTCGCTTTATATATCAGGTATCCAATTATGAGAATTGAGAGCAAAACGGCTTTGATCAACCCAGGGCCAGTGTCAGAGAATCCGACGAATATAGCTCCGGAAAAAATGATAATGGAAAGCACCCCGACTACACCAAATTTTACTCGTGTCAGGAACGATTTCATGTGGGTTAGTTCGACGCCGAGCAGATATCAATTCCATGAAAATGGATTGTTTACGGGGGCGTGCGATAGTCGTTACCGCAGTTCTCGCAGGTGTCGGTCTCGAACTCCGATATCGTTCGTGATGTCTCCACCCGCGTAGTTCGGACGCCGATTTCGCTTTCTCCTGCGATTTTGCGGCAACTTCGGCCCGGCGACGGAACCAATAACCGCGTCCGGGAGCAATCACCGTGAGACGCTTATAATGAACCTCTCGATAGTCGATATCGCGCCGGTCCGGGCCGGAAGCACCGCGACCGACGCTTACGAGGACACGGTCGAGTTAGCGCAGGCGGCCGAGCGACTCGGCTACTCCCGATTCTGGGTCGCCGAACACCACGGACTCGCCGACTCGATAGCGAGTACGACGCCAGAGGTGCTCATCTCGCATCTGGCCGCGAAGACCTCCGAGATTCGAATCGGCTCCGGGACGGTCCTGCTCAACCACTACAGTCCGTTCAAAGTGGCCGAGACGTTCGCCTCGCTTGATGCGCTCGCGCCCGACCGCATCGACTTGGGACTCGGGCGAGCGACAGGGATGCCCGCGGCGGACCGCGCTCTGCGCTCGGGCGTTCCCCGCCAACAGACCAGTGGCAACCACGCCGAGAAGATAGAGGAGACCGCGAGACACCTCTACGGGGCGTTTCCAGACGATCACCCGTACGACGACATCGTGATTCCCCGCTCGGCCGACGGCGCTCCCGAGACGTGGGTCCTCGGGTCGAGTCCGTCCAGCGCCGAAATCGCGGGGGAACTCGGACTGCCCTACGCCTTCGCGGCGTTCATCCGGCCGACCGTGGCCGAGGAAGCGATGGCGAGATACCACGACCACTTCGAGGCCTCCGAGTTCGACGCCGGACTGGACGACCCCCACAGCGCGCTGGCCGTGAACGCCGCCTGTGCCGAGACCGACCGCGAGGCGGCACGACTCCGCGCGTCGTCGGAGGCCGCGTACCGCCGGATGCGACGCGGTGCCTTCGGCCCGCCGCCGACCGTCGAGGAAGCCGTGGACGAACTCGGGGGCGTGCCCGACCCGACGCCCGCCTCGCTCGCGCCCGAAGAGTGGCCACGCGCGATTTCCGGCAGTCCCGACACGCTCGCGTCGCTCCTCGAAGGGATGACCGACGCCGTCGGTGCCGACGAGGTAATCGTCCAGAACCTCATCGAGGACCCCGACGACAGGATTCGCTCGTACGAACTACTCGCCGAGGGCGTCGGTCTCTCGCCGCGCTGAGACGCGACGCCGGAGACGCGCGTTCGGTCGGTCCCGTCGAACGCTCGCCAGACACCGCCGAACCGTCGGTTCGAAACGTTCAGAGGCACGGGACCGAAACCCTCACCGATGACCGTCGAAGTCCGACGAGCCGAGACCGACGCTGAACGCGCGGACGGCATCGCGGTCCGCAAGACAGTCTTCGTCGAGGAGCAGGGCGTCCCCGAGGACCTCGAACTTGACGGCAAGGACGACGAATCCCTCCACTTCGTCGCGTACGCCGAGGGGGAATCGAACGAGGAAACGCTCGCGGATGACCGACGCCCGGTCGGCGTCGGACGCCTCCGCGAGGTCGGCGACCGAACGGGCAAAGTCGAACGCATCGCGGTGCTGAAGGCCAATCGCGGAGAGGGCGTGGGCCGCGCGATTATGCGAACCCTCGAAGCGACCGCCGCCGAGCGCGGCCTCTCGAAACTCGTGATGCACGCCCAGACCTCTGTCGAGGAGTTCTACCGCGACCTCGGCTACGAGACCACCAGCGACGAGTTCGAGGAGGCCGGAATTGCCCACGTCGAGATGGAGAAGTCGCTGGAGTAGAACCCTTTTCACCTCGCTCGCCGTCGGGTCGCCCGTGAAGCTTCTGCTTTGCGGGCCGCCGGGCGTCGGCAAGACCACCGTCGCCGAGCAACTGCTCGGGCGACTCCATAGGGCTGGCCACGACTTTCGGGTCCTCCACTCAGACGACTTCTCGCGGAACACCTACGGCCAGATGTACGAGCGCGTGAGCGCCGACCCCGACGCCGACTGGCTTCTCGATGGGACGTTCTACGAGCGCGAGTGGCAGGACCGCTTTCGCAACCTTCCCGACGCCCACCTCATCTATCTCACCGCGAGTCTGGAAACCGCGCTGGAGCGCAACCGGGAGTGCAAGAACGCGATTTCCGAGCGGGGAGTTCAGGCCATGCACGGGAAGTTCGAGAAACCGGAGCGTCCGGACCTGACCCTCGATACCGAGGCGTTGTCGGTGTCCGAGGCGGCCGACGCGATTGAGCGGTACGTGGCAACGTGGATTTGAAGCGAGAAAATGTTCGCTGACTGGAGAAAAGTCGGCCAGCGTTCGCAAGCGAGCGGTTCGGAGAACCCGAGCGCAGCGATTCACCGCGAGCGAGGAGCGAAGCGACGAGCGAGCGGACCAAGGAACTGTCGAAGAAGCGCCTCTGGCGCTTCTGAGGCGGTGACGCCGTGTCGTCGGGAACGGAGTGACCGACGGCTCGGAAGGTGCGGTTTGCCTTCCGGTGTTTTTCATCAACGTTTTACAAGTGGAAGAAGCCCGAAGCAATCGGCTTCGGGCTTCTGAAACGCAGTAAAAGGTTGTAGTACGGGCCGGAAGGGATTTGAACTACGTCAAGACGTTCCTGCTCACTTCGCTGCGCGGGCTGCGTCTTGCCTCATTCAAATCCCTCCGGCGAGGCGAATTTGCCGCTCGTGCATGTCGTGAGCGCACAAGGCGCTCACAGTGTAACTCGCGGCAAAATGTAGCGGGCCGGAAGGGATTTGAACCCCTGACCGTCTGATTAAGAGTCAGACGCTCTCCCTAACTGAGCTACCGGCCCAACGTATTCCATTCTTACCGGGTGGTACGTAAATACGTTTCCGTTTAGTCGAACTGGTATCCCTTTCGGTTTCTCTCGGAATCGGGCGAGGGCGGCGACCTCGATATGCGTTTATTTCGTTGTTCCTCTCGCCGAAAAACGGCTCCGGGAACGTTAAGTGTGGTCCGGAGCAACGCCACAGTATCATGAGCGCCGGGATTACCATCTCCTCGATGTCCGACTACGCTATCTTGGGCTGTGGGAGCGTCGGGCACGCGGTCGCCGAGGAACTGGTCGAGCAGGGCAAAGACGTACTCATCATCGACCGGGACGCCGACCGCGTCGAGGCCCTGCGTGACCAAGACCTCAACGCACAGACCGCCGACATCCGGGAGGACGATATCTACGACACTATCGCGGACAACGAAGTCGTTCTCATCATGTCTTCGGACGTGGAGGCCAACAAGGAGGCCGTCCAGAACATCCGGAACAACGACAGCGAGCAGTTCATCGTCGTGCGCGCGAGCGACCCCGTCTCCGAGGACGAACTCACCGAGTTGGGCGCGGACGTAGTCATCAACCCCTCGGAGGTCATCGCTGATTCGGCCCTGCGCGCGCTCGAAACCGGCGAGTTGGAGTACAAGGCCCAACAGCTCACCGAGGTCATCGAGGGCGCAGACGAGCGTCTTGCCATCGTCACCCACGACAGTCCGGACCCCGACTCCATCGCCAGCGCCGTCGCGCTACAGGCCATCGCCGACACCCTCGGCGTCGAGGCCGACATCCTCCACATCGGCGACATCGGCCATCAGGAGAACCGCGCGTTCGTCAATCTGCTGGGCATCGAACTGCTTCCCTACGCCGACGCCGACGTGGACGACTACGACACCATCGCGCTGGTGGACCACGCCAAGGCGACCGAGAACACGTTCGGCAAGCCGGTCGATATCTTCATCGACCACTTCGAACCGGACGAGGAGTACGAGGCCGAGTTCGTGGACATCCGGCCGAGCGTGAGTTCGACCTCCACAATCATGACGAAGTACATTCAGGAGTTCGACCTCAACGTCAGCGAGGAGGTCGCTACCGCGCTCCTCTACGGCATCCGGGCCGAGACGCTGGACTTCAAGCGCGACACGACGCCTGCCGACCTCACCGCCGCGGCGTACCTCTATCCTTTCGCCAACCACGACACGCTCGAACAGGTCGAATCCCCCTCGATGTCGCCCGAGACGCTGGACGTGCTGGCCGAGGCCATCACGAACCGCGAGGTGCAAGGGAGCCACCTCGTGAGCAACGCGGGGTTCATCCGCGACAGAGACGCGCTCACACAGGCGGCCTCCCACCTCCTGAATCTAGAGGGCATCACGACGACGGCGGTGTTCGGCATCGCCGAGGAGACTATCTATCTCGCCGCGCGCTCGAAGGACATCCGGATGAACATCGGCAAGATGCTACAGGACGCCTTCGCCGACATCGGCGAGGCCGCGGGCCACTCGACGCAGGCCAGCGTCGAGATTCCGCTCGGCATTTTCACCGGCATCGAGACCACCGACGACAACCGCGACACCTTGCTCTCGCTAACTGAGGAAGCGGTCAAGCGCAAACTCTTCGACGCGATGGGCGTCGAGAGCGGCGAAGGGTCCAACGGAAGCTAACGCTCGGTCGTCGATAGATCTTCAGAAGTCATTCGACGCGACGAAACGCACGTTCAGGCTGGAACCGTCTCGTCTTCGTCGTCAGGTTGCTGCAAACGCTCGATAGTGTCGTTGATGAGGACCACATCGCCGACTGCGCGCACCCACCGATACGGAACCATCACGCCGTTCTCGGTGTCAACTACGTCGGAGAACAGTTCGCGGTTGAGTTCGCCGAGCGCGACCCCGGACACGGCGCACGCATCGACGTTCAGTCGTACGTCCTCGACTTCGCCGACGAAGATGCCGTTGTTGGAGTACACCTCCCGACCGACCAGATTCGTAATCTCCTGTGGTGTGCCGTCCATGTGGACAACGACTGTCGGGGGAGGTATTAAGTTTTGGTAGACCGTGACAAAATTATCTCCGAGATGAACTGTCGGCGTCCCCTCGGGCGAATCACTCCGCGAGCGAGTCCAACACCTCGCCGAGTCGGTCCAGTCCCGCCCGGACGCGCTCGGGTTCGTGGCCCGCGCTGACGCGGACGCTCTCGTCGTCGTCGAAGAACCGACCCGGAACGACCAGCACGCCCTCGTCCCACGCAGCCGCGGCGACTTCGTCGCCGTCGGCCGCGTCGTGGCTGAGGAACGCATACGAACACCCCGGTTCGACTCGTCCCGAGAGGTCCTCGCGCTCCGCGAGGAACGACGCCAGCGCCTCGTGATTGGCCCGAAGGCGCTCGCGGGACTCGTCGGTGAGTCGGTCGCCGACCGCGAGCGCCCGCTCGGCGAGTCGCTTACTCGGTGCTGCGACTGCCGGGACATAGTGGCTCACCGAGCGTGCGCGTTCCACGAAGTCGGCGTCGGCGACGAGCCAGCCGATTCGAACGTTGCCGAAGCCGAAGAACTTGGTCAGCGAGTTCGTGACGACTGTGTTCGGGAGTCCGGCCGCCGTGGGACCGCCGAAGGGACCGTCACCCGCTTCGGCGCGGAACGGCGCGTACACCTCGTCCACGAGGAGGGTCGCGTCCGCCTCGCCGACGGCGGCGGCCGTCTCGGCGAGCGTTTCGCGGTCGGTCAGGCGACCGCTCGGGTTGTGGCGGTTCGACACCGTGACGAGCGCGGTGTCTTCGACCGCCGCGGCGGCCACTCGGTCGGGGTTGAGCGAGTAGTCGTTGTCCGGCGTCCGGAGGAATCGGTCCACCGTCGCACCGACCGCCTCGGGCGTCGCCAACAGCGGTTCGTAGCCGGGTTTCTCGACCAGTGCGCGCGGTTCTGACGGAAGTGCATCGCCGTCGGTCGTGCTACCGTCGCCGATGTCGGTACCGCCGTCGCTCTCGGCCGCCGCTCGCGCGGCGGCCTCCGCGTCGGTGAGGACGGTCGCGGCCGCGAGGAAGTTGGCGTGGGTCGCGCCCGCGGTTACGAGGACGTTCTCGGGTTCGACGCCGTAGATTTCGGCGAGGCGTTCGGAGAGCGTCGCCTCGCCAGCGACGACGGTAGCGAGCGCCGGTGGAACGACCTCGTCGGGACCGGCGGGTGCGCGCCGGAGGTCCGAGGAACCGAGGTCGTGCGCGGCGTTCTCGGGTCGCCCGGCGATCCAGTCGAGGTACGCGATGTCGGGAAACACGTCCCCGTGTACGAAGAGCGGAAAATTAACCTTCGGGATGCAGACGCCGGGCCGACGGTCCGAGCGGACCCCTCGGCGGAGTCACCGCCGACAGAATTTCGAGAAGTTCTCGACCAATCGCTTGCCCGCGTCGGTCAGGATGCTCTCGGGGTGGAACTGCACGCCGACGTGCGGGCGCTCGCGGTGGCGCACGGCCATGACGACGCTCCGGTCGCGTTCGTTCTCGTCGCTTCCCTCGCCGACCGTGCGCGCCGCGACTTCGAGACTGTCGGGCACGTCCTCGGGGGGGACTGCCAGCGAGTGATAGCGCCCGACCTCGAAGGGGTCGGGCAGGCCCGCGAAGATGCCCTCGCCGTCGTGAGTCACAGTTGAGGGCTTGCCGTGGACGACCTCTGGTGCGTGGCCGACCGTCGCGCCCTCCGCGGCGCAGAGCGCCTGATGGCCGAGACAGACCCCGAGAATCGGGTAGTCGGTCCGCTCGAACAGCGGGACCGAGAGACCGGCGTCCGCCGGTGTTCCGGGACCGGGCGAGACGACGATGCCGTCCGGGTCGAGGTCGCGCACGTCCGCGAGGGTCAGGGCGTCGTTGCGCCGGACCGTCACCTCGGGGTCGAACTCGCCCACGTACTGGACGAGATTGTAGACGAACGAGTCGTAGTTGTCGATGACGAGGATGGACATGTTCGGAGAGAGACCCGACTGCGGGGTCGCTCGTGAGTCGGTTAGTCGGCGGGCGATTAATCGGCTTCGGTCTCCCGTGCGCGGCCAAATCGGTCCCACACCGCTACCCTCCTCGCTCGCCGGAACAGCCTCCTTTTTGGTTCTCCCGTCCCGCGGTTCGGACATGCAGAACGTCACCGCCGCGGGCGTTGGAATCGGCGACGACTATCCGCCGCGAATCATGGGCGTGCTGAACGTCAGTGAGGAGTCACCCTACGACCCGAGCGTCTACGACGACCCCGGCGAGGCCGCCGAGTACGTTGACAGCGAGCTAATCGCCGAAGGCGCGGACATCGTGGACGTTGGGCTGGAATCCGCGAACAAGCGCTTCGAGGTCCTCTCGGCCGAGCAGGAACTCGACCGCCTCGACACCGCGGTCGAGACCATCGAGAGCGTGTCGGGCGACGCCGTCTTCTCCATCGAGACCCGATACGCCGAAGTCGCCGAGGAAGCCCTCGCTCGCGGGTTCGACATGGTCAACGACATCTGCGGGTTCGCCGACCCCCGGATGCCCGAGGTGTGCCGCGAATACGACGTTGCGGTGGCGAAGATGGCGAGTCCGCCGGACCTCGAACGCCCCGGCGCAGTCGAGAACGTGGACGACATCTACGACGCCCTGAAGCGCGAGGGGCTGACCGACAAGACCATCGTGGACCCCGCGTTCGGCGGCTGGTCCGAAGAAAAGACTCTCGACGACGACCGCGAGACGTTCGACCGCCTCCGGGAGTTCCGCGGTCTCGGCCAACCGATTCTCGTCTCCATCAATCGGAAGAACTTCCTGCGGGACCTCGCGGGCCGACCCACCGAGGAGGCCCTGCCGGTCTCGCTGGCGGCGACCGCGATGGCGGTCGAGCGCGGCGCACACGTCGTCAGGACCCACGACGTGGCCGAGACGGTGGACGCCGCGACCATCGGGAAGGCCTTCGCGCGCGACCGACTCCGCGACGCCGACCTCGGCGTCGAGGAGTTGGACGTGACCAGCGCCGGAGAGGCCGCCCGACACCTCGAACGACTCGGCTCCGACGCCGACCTCGCGGACGAGACGACGACGCGCGTCTTTGAACTCTCCGCGCTCTCGGACGCCGAGCGCGAGACGCTGGCCGCGGCCGCCCTCGACGCTGGCGTCACCGTCGCGCCCGGAACCGCGGGCGTCCTGCTCGCGGGGACGCCCGACGCGCTGGCGCGCTTGCGCTCGCGCGTGGCCGACGAATCACCAAGAGAAGGGGCGTCGGAGCGACTGGTCGATGCCCTCTATGCTGTCAGCAACACGGAACGGTAAGAGAAAACTTATGCCGGGCGAGGAAGAAAATCGATTTGGGAAGCCGGAAGGGCGCTCGCGGGTAGGGGTACTTGCATGCGAACTTCCGGCTCAAGCGATTCTGTCATGAACTACGAAACGTGGAGTCCCGTCTACGAGCAGATTCTGCGCGACTTCGGCTTCGGCCGCGAGGCCGACGAGCGCGCCCGCGACGTGCTGGCCGACCTGACCGACCCCTTCGACCTCGCCGAACTTGACGTGTCGGGCGAGACGGTCGCAATCGCGGGGGCCGGGCCGTCGCTGACCGACCCCGACGACTCCCGCCGCCCGGCCGAACTCGCCCGCGCCCGCGAGACCGACGCCGTGTTCGCGGCGTCCACTGCGGCCGACCACCTCCGGGCGGCCGACGTTCGCGTCGATTGCATGGTCACGGACTTGGACAAAAACCCCGAGACCGCCAGCGAGTTGACCCGCGAGGGAACGCCTGTCGCGGCCCACGCCCACGGCGATAACGTGCCCGCGGTCCGCGAGTGGGTGCCCCGATTCGACGCCGAGCGCGTCCTCCCAACAACGCAGGCCCGGCCGGTCGCGCACGTCCGGAACTTCGGCGGGTTCACCGACGGCGACCGGGCGGCGTTTCTCGCGGACCACCTCGGTGCGGCCGAACTCGTCTTCGTCGGCTGGGACTTCGAGGACCCCGACGTGGACCCGATGAAGGCCGAGAAGTTGGCGTGGGCCGAGCGACTGCTCCGGTGGCTGGAACGCCGACGCGGCGAGGAGTTCGACGTGTTGGACGGGCGACGTGAGCGAATCGAAAACGAGGGGCCGCGCTAGGGGTTCAGAACGACTTTTCCGGTCGTCTCGCGGTTCTCAAGGGCCTCGTGGGCCGCGACGGCGTCTTCCAGCGGGAACGTCTCGCCGACAACGATTTCCAACTCGCCCGAGGCGAGCAGTCCTTGGAGTTCGGGCACCGACTGGAGGATGCGCTGTGGATCGCGCTGGAGCGCGTTTCCGAGGTGGAACCCCTCGACGGACTTGTTCTCGAAGAGGAGTCGCGTCGTCTCGACCTTGCCGGGGTCGCCGCTGGCCGCGCCGTAGGCCACGACGCGCCCGAAGTGCGAGAGGGCGTCGAGGCTCCGCGCGAACGTCTCGCCGCCCACGCCGTCCAGTACGAGGTCCACGCCCTCGCCGTCGGTCTCCTCCTCGACGACCTCGCGGAAGTCTTCCTCCTCGTAGTTGATGGGGTGGTCACAGCCGAGACGTTCGGCGAGTGCCAACTTCTCGTCGGTGCTGGCGGTGCCGAACACCTCCGCGCCCGCCGCGCTGGCCAACTGGACCGCCGCGGTGCCGACCCCGCCAGCGGCGGCGTGGACGAGGACGCGCTCGCCTTCTTCCAATCCGCCCCACTCGTGAAGCACCGCGTGAGCGGTCATGAACTGGACCGGGAAGCCAGCGGCCGCGTCGAGCGACATCGATTCGGGCACCTCGAACACCGACTGGGCGTCGGCGAGGACGTACTCGGCGTAAGCGTTCTGGCCGGTCATGGCGACCACGCGCTCGCCCTCCTCGCGCTGGACGCCCTCGCCCACGGCGTCGATGGTGCCCGCGGCCTCCATCCCCGGCACGTACGTCGGTTCCGGTCCGCCAACGTAGTGACCCCGCCGTTGCATGATGTCCGCGAAGTTGATGCCCGCGGCCTCGACCGCGATTCGCACCTCGCCCGCGCCCGGTTCAGGCTTTTCGCCGTCGGTCACTTCCAGTACGTCGCTGTCGCCGAACTCCGTTACTTCGACTCTCTGCATACCCTCGTCTTCGCGCCGGAGCCGCATAAACTCTCATGCCGTGGAGAGTTCTTCCGGCTCCCGTGAGAAACGATTATGCGCCCTTCGTGTGGAAACTGATACATGATTGGTCTCAAGGTGATGCTGTTCGGTATCGCTCTCATCTGCTTCGGCGGGTTCTTCGTGGTCGCGCAGACGGTCGGATACGTCTCCGGTGGTCTCTACTCCGTAGGTATGTTCGTTGGGCTTCTGCTCTCCTTTCTCGGCCTGCTGGTTGATGACGAGCAAGGCCGCGGCGACGACCAACAGACCGTCGCCGAGCGGTTCGATTCCAACGACGGCGACGAGAACGGAGACGACGAAAAGGAGAGTAACGACGCCGACCGGGCCGACCACTCCGCCAATTACTTCCCGCCGATGTAGCGTCGTTCGGAGTCGGTCGTACCCGTTGGGTTCGACCAAGATACTCCTCTTCGGGGTACGAAAGAACACGTCGGTTCCGGGCGAGTGCGACGCCAGCGTCAGTCGTCAACGACGACGTTCGCGTCGGCCGCGTTGGCTTTCACGCTCTCGATGCCCTGCTTGGCCTTCTGCTTCGAGGCGTAGCCCTGCCCCGAGTCCGCGACGACGTTGCGGTTTTCGTGGACCAGTCGCCAGCGCCATTTGCCGCTCTTGTCCTCGTACAACTCGAACGTTGCCTTGCTCATGATACACGAACGATTCCTCAGTCCCGTGATAAAAATCTTCCGTGGATAGCCCTCCGAAGCGGTACGGAGACCCGACTGTTCTCCCGGACCGGCGGCGTTCCCGCTCAGTTCTCGGGGGCCAGCGCGTCGATGGTCGCCTCCAGTTCGTCCTGCTCGGCACCGCGGGGGAACGAGACGGCCACGCGGTCCACGCCGTCGATGGTCTCGAACTCTCGAAGTTGCTCGCGGGCCTCCTCGGGCGTGCCGACCGCGCCGAGGTCCGCGAGCAGGTCGTCGCCGATGGCCGCTACCGCGCCTTCTTGATCGCCGTTGCCCCACGCCGAGGCGACTTCCTCGGCGGTCTCCTCGTAGCCCTGCCGCGAGAGGGCTTCCCGGTAGAAGGTGCCCATTCCGCCGACGTAGAACGCGAGGTGCTGGCGCGCCAGCGTCCGTGCGCGCTCGCCGTCCTCGGAGACCGCACAGGTCAGCGAGAGCGTGACCTGCGGGTCGTCGGGGTCCCGGTCGCCCAACTCCGCGCCGCGCCGGAGGTCTTCGAGTCGGTCCCGAATCCCGTCGGGCGTGAGCATCAGCGCGTGCCACCCATCGGCGAAGCGCCCGGCGAGTTCGACCGACTTCGGTCCCATTCCGGCCGCGTCGATGGGGACGGTCTCCTCGGGCGGGTCGCTCCGCAGGCGGAATCCGCCGATTGTGAAGATGTCGCCCGAGTAGTTGACCGTCTCGCCCGAGAGGACCTGCTGGATGATTTCGACGTACTCGCGGGTCCGGCGGAGCGGTCGCTCGAAGCTCTGGCCGTGCCACCCCTCGATGACGGCGGGACCGGAGGGACCGATGCCGAGGCGCAGGCGGCCGTCCGAGAGTTCCTGAAGCGAGGCCGCGGTCTGGCCCACGAGCGTGGGGGACCGCGAGTAGACGTTGAGGATGGACGGGCCGATACCGATTTCGTCGGTGCGCTCGGCGATTGCCGAGAGGACCGTCGCGGCGTCGCGTCCCCACGTCTCGGGAAGCCACGCGCGGCGATAACCGCGGTCTTCAGCCAGTTGGGCGAGCGAGACGATGTCGGCGATGCGCGGTCGGGCGGCGACCGGCAGGTGGATAGTTCGCTCCGTCATGGGTGTGACCACGGAACCGGCCACCATAGTTCCCGTGCCAACGACTCGCGCCGGGAACGCGGTTTATCGGGAGTGGAGTTGGTCGTCGCCTAGTCGGCCGGACGCTGATTCGGCGGGGCGAGAGCAGGGAAAGAGTAGACCGAGGTCGGAGCGCGCGTCAGACCTCGGGCGACTCCATCACGTCGGGGACGCCCGCGGCCGCGACGGTTTCGCCGACGACGAACGAGGCGGCGTCGCTGGCGAGGAACCGGGCCACGTCGGCGATTTCCTCGCTCGTCCCGACCCGGCGGTCGATGTCCGCTCGGTCCACGTCGTCGGCCGAGATGCCCATCTGGCTGGCGAGACCCGGCGTGGCGACGAACCCCGGTGCGATGCAGTTGACACGGACTCCATCACTCGCCCATTCGAAGGCGAGCGTCGAGGTGAGATTGACTACCGCGGCCTTGGCCGCGCCGTAGTGGCTCATGTAGGGCGCGCCCTGCTGGCCCGCCACGCTGGCGACGTTGACCACGCTTCCGCCGCCGTCGGCTTTCAGGTGTTCGGCGGCCGCCTGCGTGCAGTTGTACGTCCCGCCCAAGTTGATGTCGAGAACCTTCTGCCAGCCGTTGGCGCTGATGTCCTCGAAGTTCGCCATAAAGCTGGCTCCCGCGTTGTTGACCAGTACGTCGAGACCGCCGAACTCCTCGACGGTGGCCTCGACAAGTGCCTCCACGGCATCTCGGTCGGTCACGTCGCACTCTACGGCGAGCGCGTCGCCGCCCTCGTCGGCGGTCGCTTCGCGGATGTCCTCGGCCACCGGGTCCACGTTCGCCTGCTCGCGCGAGCAGACGACGACGTTCGCGCCGTCGGCGGCGAACTCCTCGGCGACGGCGCGCCCGATGCCGGAACTCGCGCCCGTCACGACCGCGGTCTTCCCGCCGACCGAGAAGCGGTCTCGGTGGTCGCTCATCGTCGGTCCCTCCGTCGAGTGACAGTGCATGTCATAGCCGTTATCTACAGGTCGATGCTTTGTAAGCGTAGGCAGAACCGCGAACAGCGGGAAAGGAGTTTTCGAGCCGGTTCGCCCGAAGCGGCCGAGTAATTAATACTGGTTACTAAATTCGATGTTATACCCAATTTCGGTTTCTCAGTAAACCTAAGGAAGTTACTCGTCATGTTTCCAAGGATGGGAACGACCGCGGACCTGTGGGACCGGACGACGACGTTCGCGCCGGGCGACGTGACCGGCGCGGTCGGCGACTCGGTGACGGTCTTGCCGGTGGTGGTCGCGGTGTCGGCGCTGACGGAGCTTCGGCTTCCGGTCCTCTTGCTGTGGTTCGGCGCGTTTCAGGTGGTCTGGGGGCTTCGCTACGGCGCGCCGGTCTCCGTCGAGCCGATGAAGGCGCTCGCGGCGCTGGTCATCGCCGGGTCGCTGACGGTGCCGGAGTTGGCGCTCGCGGGGACGCTCTCGGGCGTCGTCCTGCTCTCGTTGGGGTCGGTCGGCGCGCTCGGTACGCTCGCCGAGCGCATCGACCCGGCGGTGATTCGGGGCGTCCAGTTGGCCGTGGCGCTCGTCCTCGCGCGGACCGGTCTCGAACTCGGTGCAGGCGCGCCCGGAACCGCGCTCGCGGCCGCGGCCGTGGGCGGTGCGGTCGTCGCGCTCGGCTACCGGCGCGCGGCCGCGCTGGCGGTCCTCGCGGTCGGGGTCGGTCTCGCGGCGACCGAGACTGGCGCGCCGAGCGTCGCGGTGCCGAACCTCGACGTTGGAATCCTGCGCGGTAACATCGGCGTCGCCGTCGTCGCCGAGGCGGCAACGGGCGACGCCTTCGCGCTCACTACGGACGCGCTCGCCGCGACCGGCGCGCAGTTGGCGATGACGGTCGGCAACGCCGCCGTGGCGACCTCGCTTCTGCTGGACGACCTGTACGACGCCGCGGTGTCGCCCGACGAACTGGCGACGAGCATGGGCGCGATGAATCTGCTGGCGGTTCCGCTCGGCGCGCTTCCGATGTGCCACGGGAGCGGCGGGGTCGCCGGAAAGCACGCCTTCGGCGCGCGGACCGCGGGCGCGAACCTGATTCTGGGCGTCCTCTACGCCGTCGCGGCGCTCGGCGCGGCCGAGTTGGTCGCGGCGTTCCCGATGGCCGCGCTCGGAGTCGTCCTCGCGCTGGTCGCCGTCGAGTTGGGGAAGGCGAGTCTCGACACCGACTCGCTCGGCCTGACCGCGGGCGTCGGAGTGCTGGGCGTGGTGACGAACGTCGGTCTGGCGTTCGCGGCCGGAATCGCGGCGTCGGTGGTGCTGACGCGGTTGCGGTCGTGATTGCTCGCGGCGAGGTTCGGTCACAGGAGTGGGCGAAGACGTGTTGGTCAAACAGGGGTGACGCCCACTACTCTCGCTCGAACCCCGTCGTTTGACGGTCACGCAGTCCTCAGTTTCTTGCATGAACGTCCACTGGCACCGCCGGGACCTCCGCGTCGCCGACAACCGCGCGCTCGCCGAGGCCGCGACCGGCGAGGAGTCGGCCGCCGACGCGTCGGCGGCCGACGGCACAGTCCTGCCGGTCTTCATCTTCGACCCGGAGATTCTGGCCCACGCGTCGCCGCCCCGAGTCGCCTTCATGCTCGACGCGCTGGACTCGCTCCGCGCGGAGTACCGCGACCTCGGGGGCGACCTGCTTGTCGTCCGCGGCGACCCCCGCGAGGAACTGCCCCGAATCGCCGCGGCCTACGATGCCGAGGCGGTGTACTGGAACCGCGACTACTCCGGACTGGCGCGCGAACGCGACAGCGAGGTCCGCCTCGCGCTCGACGACGCCGGAGTCTCGCGGGCGGCCTACCACGACCAACTCCACCACGAACCCGGTTCGATTCGGACGAACGCGGGCGACCACTACTCGGTGTTCACCTACTTCGGGAAGAAGTGGCACGACCGCGAGAAGGACGCGCCCTACGACGCGCCCGAGGCGGGAGCGATAGCCGACGCCGAGCGGATTTCGGACGCCGACCTGCCCGGCGACGCGGCGCTCCCGACGCTCTCGGACCTCGGGTTCGTGGACCCCGAGGCCGACGTTCCCCCGGCCGGAACCGACGCCGCGCGCGAGCGACTGGACGCCTTCTGCGAGGACGCCATCTTCCGGTACGCCGAGGACCGCGACTACCCTGCGAGAGGTGGGACCTCGCGGCTCTCGCCGCATCTCAAGTGGGGCACCATCGGGATTCGGGAGGTCTGGCAGGCGACCGAAGACGCGATGGCCCGCGCCGACGGCGACCCCGACGAGGAGGGGAGTGAAGCGGCGTCAGTCAAGGAGTTCCGGAGTCAACTCGCGTGGCGAGAGTTCTACGCGCACGTCCTCTCGGCGCGCCCCGACGTGGTGACTCGCAACTACAAGTCCTACGACAACGACATCGAGTGGCGCGAGGACGACGAGGCCCTGCGAGCGTGGAAGGAGGGCCGGACCGGCTACCCCGTCGTGGACGCCGCGATGCGCCAACTCCGCGAGGAGGCCTACATGCACAACCGCCTCCGGATGGTCGTCGCCTCGTTCCTCACGAAGGACCTCCTGTTGGACTGGCGGGAGGGCTACGACTGGTTCCGCGAGAAGCTGGCCGACCACGACACCGGAAACGACACCGGCGGGTGGCAGTGGGCCGCCTCGACGGGCACCGACGCCCAACCGTACTTCCGCATCTTCAACCCCATGACGCAGGGCGAACGCTACGACCCGGACGCCGAGTTCATCAAGGAGTACGTCCCGGAGTTAGCCGACGCCTCCGCCGACGAGATTCACGGCTGGCACGAACTGAGCGACGCCGAGCGCGAGCGCGTCGCGCCGGAGTATCCCGCGCCAATCGTGGACCACGGCGAGCGCCGCGAAGCGGCGATTGCGATGTTCGAGCGAGCGCGGGGCGACGATTGAGGCGGGTCGTCGGTCCCTGAAAAGAGAGTCGTGCGCTACTCGCCGAAGGGGTCCTCGAAGTCGTTACGGATGAAGTACCGGACCCAGTTGCCGTAGGTGCGGTCGGTCAAATCATCGGCGACCTGTTCGTACCGGACGACGCCGTCGGTGTCCACGACGTAGGTGCCCGCGATGCCGGTCACGCCGTGACTCGTCTCCTCGGTGCCGCTGTACTGCTCGGAAACCTCGCCGTCGGGGTCCGCGAGCAGTTGGAAGTCGTAGTCGAAGCGGTCGCGCATCTCGACTAGTTTCGGGGCCGGACTCGTTACGACCGGGAGTACGTCCACGCCCTCGTTGAAGTGGAGGTCCTCGTACACCCTGCTGAACGTCGCCAACTGCTCGGCGCAGAAACTACACCAGTGGCCGCGGTTGACGAGGACGATAGTCGGCCCAGTTTCGAGCGTCTCTTCGAGCGATACCTCGCCGCCGGACGTGCTTTGGAGGCTGAATCCGGGTGCCTCGGAGCCTTCGAGCGTCACGAACGAACCGTCGCGTTCTACGTCAAAACCGATTGTGGCGGCGGCGGAGTTGACCGCGATTCCGGACGAGCGTCTCGACGGCGAGCGGTGGGCGACGAGCGACCGGCCGCGCTCCCCCCTACTCCGCCAGCGACAGGACCACTCGAAGGCCGATGGAAGCGAAGACGACCGCGACCTTGAGCAAGAGGAGAACGACTAGCACGGCCATCACGGCCCCTAAGACGGACTCGCCCCAGCGCCAGATTGGCTCGAACCAGACCGACGCGAACGCGAGACCGAGGAGACCGACCACGAGCGCGGCCACGACCGCGGGCGCAGCCTCGCGCCCGTCGGGGAAGGTTCGTCCCATGACTGTTCGTTTTCCGGGATTTGCATTAACTGTTAGGCATTTGGAAGTAGTCGTCGCCGAGCGACCAGAAGTCTCCGTCCGCTCGCGGGAGTTCGGTGCCCCTGCCTGCCTCCACACGTTCCCGCCCACGTCCGCGTCCCCGCATATCGGACGTTCGACTACTGGCTTAACACTTAACAGCGTGGCCGTTGCCCGGTGTATGGGGGAGAGACCAATGGCTACGTACGAACTACCGGACCTGCCGTACGACTACGACGCACTCGAACCGGTCATCGACCAGCGCATCATGGAACTGCACCACGACAAGCACCATCAGGGCTACGTTGACGGCGCGAACGCCGCCCTCGACAAGTTGGAGGAGATGCGCGGGAGCGGCGACTTCGGCGACGTGCGCTCAGTCAAGCGGAGCCTCGCGTTCAATCTCTCGGGCCACGTCAACCACACCGTCTTCTGGCAGAACATGCACCCGGACGGCGGCGGCGAACCCGGCGGCGAGCTGGCCGACGCTCTCGACGACCACTTCGGCGGGTACGAGGGGTTCAAGCAGGACTTCTCGGAAGCCGCGAAGGGCGTCGAAGGCTCCGGGTGGGGAATGTTGGTCTACGACCACGTCGCCGACAAACCGATGGTCGCCGCCGCAGAGAACCATCAGAACCAGCATCCGCAGGGCGCGACGCCGCTGCTCGTTTGTGACGTGTGGGAACACGCCTACTACCTCCAGTACGAGAACAATCGCGGGGAGTACGTGAACAACTTCTGGGACGTGGTGAACTGGGACGACGTGGAAGCGCGCTACCAGCAGGCGCGACAGGCCGACGCGATTCCGACCCACACCGAGTCGCACTGAACTCGGTCGAACCGAGAGTGAGCAAGGTATATAATTTTATTTACTGTAATCGATTTCACCGCGAGGGAGCGAAACGGTGTCGAGAGTGACTGAGAAGTCTGATTAGGGCAAATATGGAGGCATGTTACCAATCGACTTCTCAAAGCTTAAGAGTAAGAAGGGAGTTATATAGAATAGAGGTTCAATTATGTCCGAGCAATCAAACCCCGAACTACCACCGCTTCCGTACGACTACGACGCACTCGAACCACACATCAGCGAACAGGTGCTCACCTGGCATCACGACACCCACCATCAGGGCTACGTAAACGGGCTCGAAAGCGCCGAGGAGACGCTGGCCGAGAACCGCGAGAGCGGGGACTTCGGCGGCAGTGCGGGCGCGCTCGGCGACGTGACCCACAACGGCTCGGGTCACTACCTGCACACGCTGTTCTGGGACAACATGGACCCGAACGGCGGCGGCGAACCCGAGGGCGACCTGCTCGACCGCATCGAGACCGACTTCGGCTCTTACGAGGGCTGGAAGGGCGAGTTCGAGGCCGCCGCGAGCGCCGCGGGTGGCTGGGCGCTGCTGGTCTACGACCCGGTCGCCAAACAGCTCCGTAACGTCGCCGTTGACAAGCACGATCAGGGCGCACTCTGGGGCGCACACCCCATCCTCGCCCTCGACGTGTGGGAGCACTCGTACTACTACGACTACGGTCCGGACCGCGGCGACTTCGTGAGCAACTTCTTCGAGGTTGTCGATTGGGACCACGTCGCCGAGCAGTACGAGAAGACCGTCGGCAACCACGAGTAACTCCGAACCGCTCGTTTTCCCGACCTACGCGTTTTCTTTCGGTCGCTTCGTCCGATTAGCGGCGCGCTCGCTCGCAGTTTTCCCGAGTGACAGCGCTACCGCTCGACAGCTACATATGCCAATAGCCAGCAAACGGTTCAGTTCTATTGTGAAAAGCCCTCAATTTACATCAATATATAGATAGGGAGAGGTATATATTTTTTAGTAGGTTTATCCGATAGCTTGGGCTTCTCTCAGTCGATGACGGACGAACCGACTCGTCCCACGTTTTTGACCGCGGCAGGGGCATTGGGAACGCTGGCACTCGCGGGCTGTATCGGCGGCACGGGTGGCTCGGGAACGAACGAGAGTGGAACCGACGACTCGAACTCGGGGTCCGAGCAGGGAAGTCAATCGCCGAAGAAACTACGGGCTGGCGGCTCTTCGACGGTCTACCCGATTACGAGTACCGCGGGGTCGGTCTGGTCGTCGAATCCGCCCGCCAGCGACGAGGAGTATTGGGGTCCGAGCAACTACGACATCGACACCAACGAGCGTCGGGAAGCACAGTTGGATAACCTCCCCGACCCCGAGAACTAAGCGGTCACTCCGGCACGAAGGCGTCGAGTGGATACGCGGCGACCACGTCGTCGATGTCGTCGTCGAGTGCCCCGAAGTCGTAGCCGCCCTGTCGCCGGTCGAAACTGGCGAACGCGCCGATTTTCCGGTCGTCACCGGTCAGGAACGTCCGGAACTGCTCGAACTCGCCGAACCCACGGACGGTGTAGGCGTAGTCGGCGTAGTAGAGGTCTCGGTAGATGTCTCGGGTGATGTAGCCGTAGCGCTCGTTGTCCAAGAATCGCGGCACGTCGAGGTCCGCGATTTTTTCGGCCACGTCGTCGCGCAGGTAGAGTCGTTCGTGGTTGCGCTGGTCGAACAGCCACACGTCCCGAAGAGCGTCGTTCTCGAACGTCGAGAACGCTTCGACGAGCGCGCGCTTGGCTTCCGGTCGGCGTTCTGCGTTCTCGTCTCCCATTTCACTCAATCTGGGTCGCCCTCGTGTATAAAAATTAGGTCCCATTCGGCTCTCCGGAAACTGGACCAACCCCGGAATCGCCGACCTCGGAATCGCCGACCCCGGAATCCGCCCCGACGCCGAGACGAACCATTTACCCCGCGCTCGGTCGTACGCTCGGCCATGCCACGACCGAAGTCGGAGTTCGAACAGCTCCACCCCTGTGACTTCTACACTGCCGAGGAACTGCTCGACGCCGACCAGATGTACACCGTCTATGAAATCGCGCGCCTCCTGCAGGGTCTCGAACCCGACGCGGAAATCGACGCCGAGACCGAGGACATCCTGCTCGACTGGGCCATCCCGTGGGTGATGAACAACGCCGACGACCTTGTCATCGCCGAACCCGAGGACGACGACGAACCGGGCTACTACGGCCTGAAGTCCGACGACCGATGAGGATACTCGTCGCTGGCGGCGAGCGCGTTGACGCCGGAAAGACGACGTTTACGACTGGCCTGCTCTCCCGACTCGGCGCGGTCGGGTTCAAGCCCCGCGCGGGCAACGACTACTGGTTCGACCACGACGACTACCGGCACGCCGTCTCCGAGGGCCGACTCTACGGGAAGGACGCCAAGCGACTCGCCGACGCGAGTTCGACCGCCTGTGACGCCGATTTCGATCCCGAAGACCTGAACGCGGTCCATCGACTCTGGCGGCCCTCGCCCGGTCCCGACACCGGACTCGTCGGGCAGGCCCGCCGACAGTTCGTGCTGGACCGCGTCGGCGAGTCGTTCGTCGTGAACGCCCGCGCCGACGTGCCCGAGTCCGCCCGCAAAGCTCTCCCGTTGGCCGACGCGCCCGCCGTCGAATCGGTCGCCCAACTGGACGAAATCACCCGACAGCTCCACCTGCCGATGTTCGAGGGGTTCGCCGAGCGCGTCCGCGAACTCCAGCGCGAGACCGGCGGGACCGCAGTCGTGGAGTCGTACGGCGACGTTGCGCTCCCGATTCGGGGCCTCTCGTTCGACGCGGTAGCCGTGGTCGAACCCGGCCGCATGCGGGCCTACGACGGCGAGCGCTTCCTGAAGGCCTGCGAGGTGGCGGGCGGGAGCGCCCGCGAAGGCCGACTGGAGGTTCACACCGACGACGTGACAGACCTCGCGGACCCCAAGGCGACCGCACGCCTCCCGGCGCTCCCCAGCGAGGACCGACGGGACCCCGCCGCCGTCGCGCGCGCCTACGCCGACGCGTTCGGCGAACTGCTGGCGGTCACCGAGGCGTAGTCAGAAACCGATGTGGGAGGTCGAACTCGGCGCGTCGTCGCCGTCGTCCTCCGCGTCGTCGCTCCCTTCTTTCGCTCCGTCTTCGAGGCTTCCCTCGTGGACGAACTCGTAGCCGTCGTCGGTCAGGTAAACCCCGCCGTCTTCGACCGCGACTGCGACCGAGACGAGCGTCGTGCCCGCGGCGTCCCCGTTGTCGCAGTCGCCCGAGCAGGCATCGAACAGCGACCCGTGCTTCGGGCAGACGACCTGCCCGTTGCGCATCGCCGCGCCGAATCCGCGGTCGAGTCGCTGGGCCTCGTGGGTACAGCGGTTGACCCACGCCTCGACCCCGGAGTCGGCGCTCGCGTCGCTTGCGTCATCGTTCCTGTCTTTGCCGTCTTCGCAGGGCACCAGAATCACTTCGTCCAGTTCGCCGTGACGGTCTCGGACCGTGAACAGCCACGAACGTTGTTCATGGACCGTCTCCGCCGCGGTCAGTCGCGTTTGCTCGGTCACGGCGCGAAACACGAACCGACAGAAAATAAATCTGGCCGACGGGTCGCCGTTCGCCGAAACTCACCCCATCCGGGCCGCGCGAGCGGCCAGTTCCACGTCGTGATACGGGTCGGTGGTGACGCTCGGCCCGTGGCCGACGTACATCTCCGAGAGCGTCTCGTCCGTGCGCTCGCGCACTCGGTCGATGCTCTCGACGAGTCGGTCCCGGTCGCCCTCTTCGAGGTCGGTCCGGCCGAAGCTTCCGTTCTGGAAGATCAAGTCGCCCGCAAACAGGACGCTCGCGGCCGACGTGTGGAAGCAGAGGTGGTCGTTCTTGTGGCCCGGCGTGTGGAGTGCCGTGTAGGCGTGGTCGCCGAGTCGCACCGTCTCCTCGTCCGCGATGGCGTTCTCGACGGCGGGGTGGTCGGTGTCGAAGCCCCACGTCTCGACGCCGAACGCCTCCGTGACGGCGTCGAGGTTTCCGATGTGGTCGTGGTGGGTGTGCGTGAGAACGACCGCGTCGAGGTCCGCGCCCCGGTCGCGGACTCGCTCGACGGCGTCGAAGTTCGCCCCGGTATCGACCAGCACGGTCCGGTCGCCCTCCACGAGAAAGGCGTTGCTCGTGAACGCCTGCACGCCGCGCGCGAGGTTCGTAATCATGCGTCGTGGTAGTAGCGGGAGGGGTTTGTGGGTGTCGCTGTCAGTTGAATCGGAAATTGCCTCCGACGAAAGCGGGAAACAAAAAAGGCGAAACACCGAAGGTGGCTCTGTGGGATATTCCGATAACCGAGAGCCTACTATGGAAGTCAAACTGCTGAAAGCCACTGAGGACCCGGAAGAGACGATTTGTACCGCGGCGCGCAACGATTACATGGAGGAGTTCGCCGGTGACAAGTCGTTCAAGGAAATCATGACGACGATTGAGGGCGAGACCATCGAGGAGAAGAAGGAGACGCTTATCGGACATCTTCTGAAGCAGGGGCACTTCGGTCCCTTCGAACACCCGCAGGCGACGTTCGCGGTGAAGGGCATCAGCCGGTCCTGCATGGCTCAAATCACGCGCCACCGGCACGTCTCGTTCGACGTACGGAGCATGCGCTACGTCTCGTTCGACGACGTGGACCCCGAGAACGTCGCCGAGGGCGAGATGGTTGTCACGCCGCCGTCCGCCAACGACCCCGATTGGGTCGGTCGGAACCAGAAGGGCGGCGCGGTGGACGACGAAACCGTCGAGAAGCGAGAGGAGATTTTCCGGGAGTCCGTCAAGCGGTCGGTCGAGGATTATCAAGAGCTGCTCGACCTCGGGATGCCACCGGAGGACGCCCGGTTCGTCCTGCCCATCGGAACCGAGGTCAACATGGTGCTGTCGATGAACGCCCGGATGCTCATGCACGTCGCCGATATGCGCGCGGCGGCCGACGCCCAGTGGGAAATTAGGGAGATGACGGAGGAAATCCTCGACTTGGCGAAGGAGTGGTGTCCCATTACCTTCGAGTACTACGAAGAGAACATGAAGAACCGAAAGAATCGACTCGCGCCCTAACTTCTCGTCGCGGTGCTGGTCTGGTCGCTCCGCTACTCGTCGGCCAGTTCTTCGACCAACGTTTCTAAACTGTAACTCTCCAGTGGATTATCAGTATCCCGTAACGAGGAGATGACGAACGTCGAGTTGGTGCGCTCGACGCCGTCGATGCTCTCGAACTCGCTGATGAGGCGTTCGACCGCGTCGCTGTCGGGGAGGCGCGCGACGAGGATGAAGTCGGTTTCGCCCATGGCGAAGTACGCCTGCGTGACGCCCTCGACAGCAAGCAGTTCCTCGCCGAACTCCTCGTAGGAGTCGCTGTAGTCGGCCAGCACCTCCACGACGACGGTGACGCCGAGACCCGCCGCTTCGAGGTCGATGTCGTAGAGGTCGTTCTCGATGACGCCCTCCTCGCGCAGGTTGTTCAGTCGGTAGTGGATGGTCGAGACCGGGATGTCGGTCTCCTCGCTCAGTTTCTCGGGACTGCCGGTTCCGAGGTCGGCGATGGCCTTCAGGATGGTCACGTCGCGCTCGTCCATTTTCCTCCACGTTGCGGCCCCGACTACTTAACCTCGGGTCTGTCGGTGTGGCGAGAATAGGCGACGCCGACCGTCCGAGTCAGGTCGAACCGAGAAGAGTCAGTATTTGCGATAGATGTTGGCTAAAATAACCGTCTTTAGTCCTATATTCGTCTCCAGTTCAACTACGACTGGCTCTGTTGTAGAAGCGTTTAAGGACGAGTAGCCACGACGATTGAAACAGAATCATGATTTCGGAGAAGGTTGGAAGTAAAATTCCACTCTCTGCCGTATTGTTCGTACTACTCGCTACGTTCTGGGGCGGTTCGTTCGTCGCCATCGAAATCGGGCTGCATTACTTCCCGCCGCTGACGTTCGCCGGACTCCGCTACGCGGTCGCGGGCGTAGTCATTCTGGGCTACGCCGTCGTGGCGACCGACCGCTGGCGGCCCCGCGACCGCGAGGAGTATCTCGCGGTCGCCGTCGTCGGTGCGTTCGTCATCGCGGGCTACCACGGCCTGCTCTATCTGGGCGAGATGCGCGTCTCCGGCGCGGTCGCGTCGGTCGTCGTCAGCCTCTCGCCGGTCCTGACCGCCGGATTCGCGGCGGTCCTGCTTGACGAGCGACTGACCGTCCTGAAGGGCGTCGGCTTCGCGCTCGGTATCACGGGCGTGGCAATCGTCGCGGGCCTGAACCCCGCGAGCGCACTCTCAGCGAGCGTCGTCGGCGTCGGTCTCGTCGTGGTCGGCATCGCGTGCTTCGCGCTCGGCGGAGTCCTGACCCGACCGCTCCGGACCGACCTGCCGATAGCGACGCTGGAGGGGTGGGCGATGCTCAGCGGTTCCAGTCTGCTGTTCGTTATCGGCGCGGCCCGCGGCGAGTCGCTCGGCGCAATTCGGCCGACGCCGACCGCGCTGGCGTCGTTCGCCTACCTGACGCTCCTCTCGGGGGTCGTGGCCTACATGGTTTACTTCTACCTGCTGGACGAGGTGGGACCGACCCAACTCAACCTCGTGGGCTACCTCGAACCCGTCGTGGCGACGCTGGCGAGTTGGGCGCTACTGGGCGAGTTGGTCGGTCCCTCGACGCTCGTCGGGTTCGCCGCCATCTTCGCCGGGTTCGCGGTGCTGAACCGCCACGCCGTCCGCGAGTTGGTGGTCTCGGCCCAGCGTTCGATTGGGCGCGACGACAGCTCAAACGCCGACGGCGAAGAGAGCGCGTGGTCCGGCTCTGCGGGACCCGCCGACGACTAGTCGCCGTATTTCAGCCGCTTTCTCGACATACTCCATGTTGTTCGACTATCGAATTTATATCACCTATTTCTTCACCGATATTATTTATATCAATTTTTAACTTTGTTGGAGGACGAGTTCTCCCCGAGCAGAGTCTGTCGGAGGAAAAATGGATTTAGAAACGTGGACCACGCGCGAACGTGGGCAGGTCGGTATCGGGACACTCATCGTCTTTATCGCAATGGTGTTAGTGGCGGCGATAGCCGCGGGCGTACTCCTGAACACTTCGGGAGCGTTGGCCGACAGAGCCGAACAGACGAGTCGTGACTCAACCGACCGGGTCTCGAACCGCCTCATGGTCGTCAGCGCGTACGGGCACGTCACCGACGAGGAGTACAACTCCGAGCCGAAATCGACGACGGACATCATGCCCAACGAGAGCGTCGATACCGTGGAGTTGACGGTGAAGTTGTCGCCGGGGTCGGGCACGGTGAACCTCTCGCAGGCGACGCTCTCGTGGGTCGGTCCGCGGACCGCGACCACGCTCGTCCACGGGGAGTCCGCCGATTACGCGCCGGGCGTTCTGGATAAGGGGAACCCTGGAACGTTCGGTTTGGAACCCGATGACGGCGATTCCGACGACGACCAGACCGCTCCCCATCAGGTGTTCAACACCTACGCGCTCGACGACAACGACCACACCACGCTCTCGGGACAAGGCCAGCGAATCAAGATACACGTCAACGCCGGTCTCGTCGAGGCGGAGACCCGCGACGCGGTCACGCCGCCGTACTCCGAACCGCTCCGGGGCGGGAGCGAGGTCCGACTGAAACTCACCACGCCATCGGGCGCGACCACGGTCTATCGTCTCACGGTGCCCCAATCGCTGGCGGGAAGCGAGTTCGTCTCGCTGTGAGTCAGACTCCACTGAACTTGTCGCGCCAGTAGATGAGAGAGACGACGAACGGCTCGGTGTCCCACTCGCGCTCTATCGTCTCCGCTACCTCTTTCAGTACGTTGACGCCCTCCGAACAGCGGTTCCGCAACCCCTCACTTTACCATGGTGCGTGCAAACACGGGAATATGCTCGTAGTTCGAGGCGGAACCGTCGTGGACGCCGACGGGACCAGAGAGGCCGACGTGGCGGTCGAAGACGGACGAATCGTGACGGTCGGCGACGTACCAGCCGACCCCGACAAGGAAATTGACGCGACGGGCCAGTTCGTCGCGCCCGGACTCATCGACGCGCACGTCCACCTGATGATGGACGGGCGGGCCGACCCCGGCGAAATCGACGGCGACAGCGAATCGACACTCGCCTACCGAGCGACGGCCAACCTCCGGGACGCGCTTGATGCGGGTGTGACGACCGTCCGGGACCTCGGCGCGCCGGGGTCGCTCGCGCTCGACGCCCGAGATGCCGTAGAGGCGGGCGTCGTCGAGGGACCGCGCGTCCTCGCGTGCGGCGAGAACATCGTGATGACCGGCGGGCACGGCCATTGGTTCGGCCGCGAGGCCGACGGCGTGCCCGAAGTCAAGAAGGCGGTCCGCGAGCAACTCAAGCGCGGCGCGGACGTGGTGAAGTGCATGGCGACCGGCGGGGTTCTCACCGAGGGCGCGCTGACGGGCGCGCCGGAACTCGACGAGGCGGAACTCGAAACCGTCGCGGAGACCGCCGGAGCCAAGCGGGTGCCGACCGCGGCCCACGCTCACGGGACCGCGGGCATCAAGAACGCGACTCGGGCCGGGATTTCGAGCATCGAACACGGGACTTTCATGGACCGCGAGGCGGCCGAACTGATGGCCGACCGAGGCACCTACTGGGTGCCAACCGGGAAGGCGCTCTACGGCATCGTCGAGACCGGGACTGAGGCGGGGATTCCGGAGTTCGCCGTCGAGAAGGCCGAGGAGGCCAAGGAGTCGTGGGACGACGCCTTCGAGTACGCGCTCGACGCCGGGGTGCCGATTGCGATGGGGACCGACGCCGGAACGCCGTTCAACCACCTCGCGGACGCCGCCGAGGAGTTAGAGTTGATGGTCGAACACGGTCTCTCGGAGCGACAGGCGCTGGAGGCCGCGACAGTCAACGCCGCAGACCTGCTCGGGCTTGACGACGTAGGCACGGTCACTGAGGGCGCTCGCGCCGACCTCGTGGTGCTGGATGAGAGTCCACTGACCAACGTGACAGCGTGGCAATCGCCAACGCGCGTCGTGTGTCGTGGAACCACAGTTCGGTGACAGGCCTACGTCAAAAGGTCTTTTATAGCGGGCAATGGAGAATTAAGGTACATGAGACGGCTGCTGGCTGTCAGCCTCGTAGTCGTGTTATTCGTTGGGACGGTCCCCGTAGCGCCGGTTTTGGGTGTCCCTGCGCACGACGCGACGGGTCCCTCGACGATGTCCCCCACGGAGACGCGCGACGAGATTCCGCGAACGGCTCCGACACCGAAGACTCTCGACACGTCCGGGGCGACGCTCGCCGAGTTCCCGACGACAGTCACTGCCGCCCCGCGGACGCTCGGCGTCGCCAATAACTTCGACAGCGTCGAGTTTCACATCACGGTCCACGAGAACGGGACCGCAGAGTGGACGTTCACCTACCAGCGCACGCTGAACAACGAGACCGAGCGCCAGCAGTTCGAGCAGTTCGCCGAGGAGTTCAACAACAACTCGACGCAACTCTACACCAACTTCAAGCAACAGGCCCGCCAGTTGGCCAGCGAAGGCCAGAACGTCACCGAACGTTCGATGAAGGCCGAGAAGTTCGGCAAGCGGGCCGAAATCGGCGGCATCGTGAACGACAACCGGGGCGTCGTCAAGATGTCGTTCCACTGGACCAGTTTCGCCCGCGGTGACGAGGAGATGACCGTCATCGGCGACGTGTTCGTCGGCGGTCTCTACATCGGTCCCAATCAGTCGCTGGTCGTCCACGCCGGGTCCGGCCTGAAGTTCGAGTCGGTCGAACCCCGCGAGTCCGCGATTCCGACCGAAGACTCGCTGGCCAGCAGCGAGTCGGTGACGTGGCAGGGAGAACGCGATTTCGTTGACCAGCGCCCGCGCATCAAGTTCGAACCGCTAGCGACCACGACCACGGCGACGGAGGAGACGACCGCGGATGGCGGTAACGTCTCGACCGTCACGACGAACCCGGCCGGACAATCGCCGTCTGGCGAAGACGGCTGGTCGCTTCTGATGCTGTTTATCGGTGCCGTCGTCGTCCTGCTCGGTCTCGCGGCCGCGTTCGCCTATCGGCAGGGCGACTTCGACTCGTTCTCCGGGAGTAGCGACACCTCCAACGGCGGCGACGGTGGCAGCGGAACGACCGCGGCAGGCAACGGCGGGACCACCACCTCGGAGCCGTCGGTCAGCGACGAGGAACTGCTCACCGACGAGGCCCGCGTCAAGAAACTCTTGGACGAGAACGGCGGCCGGATGAAGCAGGTCAACATCGTCGAAGAGACCGGCTGGTCGAAGTCGAAAGTCAGCATGCTCCTCTCGGAGATGGAAGAAGAGGGCGACATCAGCAAACTTCGCGTCGGCCGCGAGAACATCATCAGTCTCGAAGGCCACGAACCCGACGCCGCGGGGTCGCCGCTCGAAGGCGAGTAATCGTTCACGTCCGTTCATTCTGACTGGTTGTCGAGACTGTTCGGAAAACGACGACCGGAAAGCACCGATTTCGCCTGTGTGGACCGTTCTCGGTCGGTGTACGTATCCTGTGTGAGGATTCGCTAGCCATGCGGACAAGACCTGAGAGACGAGTCGCGCAGCGGCACCCACAATGGTTGGGAGAGATACAATAGCTCGCTAATATGGGGGAGCGGAACACGGCGGCGTTGAAACGCAACTGTTAAACATTCCGTGCCACTACGAAAGAGTGCAGGCACGCTCCGTTGGTGTAGTCCGGCCAATCATCTTGCCCTCTCACGGCAAGGACCAGGGTTCGAATCCCTGACGGAGCATTCTTCCTTTCGCTGTCCTTCGGTTTTGAGCGGTGGCAATCGAGGGAGAGACCTTGCTACGGATAGCGTGTGTACCGCTGACGCTCGTTGCATTGCACTTATCGTGAGGTCCCGTATTTGTTTCTACGTTGTCGCTTCCGAACGACAAAACATCTGTCCGGCAGGTCAATCTACTCGACGGCCCGTTCCAGACTCCGTAAGAGGATTAACCGACCACTGGAAAGTTTCACCACACAATGACGAACAGCCGACAGCTGTGGCGGCGCACCTTGGCTGGCGTAGCCGTGGCCAACGCCCTCCCGCTCGTCGGAATCGCTCTGTTCGATTGGGGTCTCGCACACCTCCTGATCGTCTACTGGGTCGAGATTACCGCCGAAGCGCTCCGGCGAACGCTGGAGGCGACGTTTGCGGGCCAGCGTGGCGCTGCGGAGAATTGGGCGGCCGCCGACTCGCGGTGGGGATGGCGCTCACCGTTTCGCTCGCTCCGAGAGAAGCGTGGCGGGGTCCAACTCCACGAGACACTACCGCCGACCTACCCGCGGTCGTTTCCTCGCGTGTTCGACCTCGGACGAGCAATTCTTGGTCTCTCGCTCTTCAGCGGTGCTGGACTCTGGCTCGCAACCGCCGGGAGCGGCGTGTTCGTCGAGAGTCTACTCGTCGCGGGCGCGACGACACTCGCCCGCGAGGGGACGACACTCGCAGATCACGTCCGCTCGCGCGACTACCACGAACTCGTCCCACAGTCAATCCTCACCCCGCGATCAATCCTCGGAGTCGTTTTGCTCGCGGTAATCGTCGTCTGGGGCGTTGCGCTCGGTCCATCACCGACCGAAAGCACAGGAGTCGTCTTCGCGCTCGTCTACCTCGCTCGCGTCGGGTTCGACGTGTACAGCGTGGTCGGACAGCGCGAACGGTTCGACCCGCTCGACCCGAGCGAAGCCGACTTCGAAGACGACGATGAGTGGCAACTGGTCATCGTCCCCGACAGAGACCCGACGGACGTATTTCACACGAATCGCCGCGCGGTGTGGCTCAGCGCGGTCGTCGATGGACTCCTCGGAATGTTGAACCCCCGGCGCTTCGCCGCGGCGGGCGTCACCGCCTTCCTCGGGTTCGTCGTTGCCGGGACGATGTGGGCAGTCGTCGGTGCGAGCGTAGTTGTGATAGTAACAGTCGCACACACGCTCGTGGAGAAAGACCTCCGGTGGGGGCACTTGGAGTACCGAGTGTACGAGGGTGTCGTCGTCTGTTACGACTGTCTGCTGGACGAACCGCAGTGGCGCGTCGAACGCGGACAGGTCACGGACGCGACGGACCGGTCCGGACTGCTCGGAAGCGCTCTGGGCGTCTCATCGATTTCGCTGGAGCGTCGAGGAAACGGAACCCGCCGGACGCTCCGGCACCTCGACACTGCCAACCCACCGGTCTCGGAACTCGGCTGACGACCTGCCAAGGTCTGATGCCGTCGATTTCGTTTCGCGTTTCCCAAGGTTATAGGCTGGTTTAAACGCGCAACGGTTCTGCTGAAACCGACGCGCCCCTCGGCGCGAAGCGGTACCACAAGCAGCTTCAAACCCACAAGGGTTCTGCTGAAACGTCGTCGAGATGACCGCCGCGGGGTCGGACTCAACGCTTCAAACCCACAAGGGTTCTGCTGAAACAAACCGCCGACAATTCGCGTATTCAGCGATTGGATGCTTCAAACCCACAAGGGTTCTGCTGAAACTCGCTGAGTCGAGTTGGTCGAACGGTTGCCCGATGCTTCAAACCCACAAGGGTTCTGCTGAAACCGCTCGGTCCGAACGCGCGGCACCGACCCGATGAAGCTTCAAACCCACAAGGGTTCTGCTGAAACCATGGCAGGTAAGCGAAGCCAACACGCCGTGTACCTGCTTCAAACCCACAAGGGTTCTGCTGAAACAGCTTCCGAGCGGTGCGGGCCTTGCTGTCCGAGAGGTCGCTTCAAACCCACAAGGGTTCTGCTGAAACTCAACTCGGGGTTAAGTGACACTCTGAGTTACTTAGCTTCAAACCCACAAGGGTTCTGCTGAAACCAGCGAGGTCTCGTCTTCATCGCCGGGACCATCGGGCTTCAAACCCACAAGGGTTCTGCTGAAACCGGTGACTCCATCCGAGGTGAATCGCGTCGGCCGCGAGCTTCAAACCCACAAGGGTTCTGCTGAAACCGGATAACTCTCGATTGGACGTTAGAGACGAACGGGCTTCAAACCCACAAGGGTTCTGCTGAAACGGCGTGCGACCCGCGAGACCACGCGGACCACCACTTGCTTCAAACCCACAAGGGTTCTGCTGAAACTCACAATGTGGGGAGTTAAAGGTTCGGGTCGGGAGGTAGGGCTTCAAACCCACAAGGGTTCTGCTGAAACCGGCAGACGGCGGGAGCGTTGCTGAAGTGGTTGCGGCGGCTTCAAACCCACAAGGGTTCTGCTGAAACCTGGAAGCTTCCCAACCCTCGAAAACTCCTCTGGAGCGCTTCAAACCCACAAGGGTTCTGCTGAAACACGTAGCGGTCGCCCCCGGCGTAGGTCGTCACCTGGCTTCAAACCCACAAGGGTTCTGCTGAAACACGTAGCGGTCGCCCCCGGCGTAGGTCGTCACCTGGCTTCAAACCCACAAGGGTTCTGCTGAAACAACCACCGTCGAGACCGCCGACGGCGAGCAACAGGCTTCAAACCCACAAGGGTTCTGCTGAAACCGCCGGAGCCGCCGCCTCCGCCGCCTCCGCCCCCCGCTCCGGGCTTCAAACCCACAAGGGTTCTGCTGAAACCCGACCTTTTCTTGCGCTTCGCTTTTCGAACCACATGCTTCAAACCCACAAGGGTTCTGCTGAAACGAGGCTCCAATTCGATAGTTCCGCGGTCGCCGCGGCTTCAAACCCACAAGGGTTCTGCTGAAACAGTCCCATGCGTTCTATACTAGGGCCGGTAGCTCAATGCTTCAAACCCACAAGGGTTCTGCTGAAACACGTGTCGTCTTCTTCGATGGATTTCGAGACCGAGCTTCAAACCCACAAGGGTTCTGCTGAAACCCTGCTGGCGAAGCTTCTCGCGGGCCTGCTCGCGCTGGCTTCAAACCCACAAGGGTTCTGCTGAAACGGGGCCGGGGGTCGTCAATGGGGGTGTCTTCGTAGGCTTCAAACCCACAAGGGTTCTGCTGAAACGGCAAAACGCTCCGAATCCCGGAGGGTGCGAGCCAGCTTCAAACCCACAAGGGTTCTGCTGAAACTCGGGTCCACGTGGTCGCTCGGTCGGGCTAAGGCGCTTCAAACCCACAAGGGTTCTGCTGAAACACCGCGGCGGCCGCGTACAGGATGGCGTCGCTCACGGGCTTCAAACCCACAAGGGTTCTGCTGAAACCATGCCCGATTCGCGGGCCTCACCCCGGTCTACTCACCGACGACACATCAACATTTTCGTCAACCCTCGATACCCGCTGTACCCCCCGAGGTCGATGACGCGTTCACGGAACACTCCGGAAGCGAACCCCTAACGAAGAGTTACAGAAAGCGCCGGTCTTCGGTAGGGTCCTCGCCGAACACCGACCGGTCGAGTAGTTTCTCCGAGGAGACTTCGTAGATGATGGTCGATTCGTCGGGTTCGAGAAGCGAGTCGAGCCGGTTCTCGATGGTTTCGAGGTCGCCTTCGGTCACGTCGCCCTCGAAGACCGAGTTCTGTACGTGAGTCAGGTACTGGCGGAGGAAGTTGAGCAGGAGGTGGGTGCGGTCGGCCTGCACGTCGTAGACGACGACTACGTACACCACGCTACCACCACCGCTCGAAGGGTTCGTAGTTCTCACCGGTCAGCAGGTGCTTTTTGAGCTTGTACGCTTCCAGTCGCAGGAGGTACTGATAGCTGACCTTTCGCTTGAGGTTCGGATGCTCGACGGTCTCCTCCAGCGTCTCCTCGAAGGCTTTCGAGAACGTTTTCCGACCGCTCTCGGTGAGCAGACAAGAGTTGAGTTCCGTCTCGAACTCGTCGGTACTGAGTTGTCCGCGGTTCACCAGTCGGAAGATGAGGCGGTCGGTAAGGAGTGGTTTGAACAGCTCTGCGATGTCCAGTGCCAGCGAGTAGCGCCGCTCGCCCGGTTCGTGGAGGTAGCTCACCGCGGGGTCGAGCGCCGTCGCCCGAATCGCCGATACGACGTTGGCGTACACCAGCGAGTTCCCGAACGAAATGAGACTGTTGACCTCGTTGTTCGGCGGATTGTACTGTCGTCCCCCGAAGACGAACCCCTCGGGCAGAATCGCGTCGAAGATCGAGTAGTACGCCCGCCGAGCGGTCGCTTCGACTCCCATCGCCTCGTCTACGTCGTCGGCCTCGTCCAGATTCCCACGGCAGTCCTCCAGCGTCTCGACTATGCTGGCGAAATCGTGGCCGCGGTTGTCGTAGTATTTGACGTTGGTCCGCATGTTGTGGATACTTCCCGCAACGAACTTCCGAGCGAGACCGAGTCGCCGTTCGGGGTCGTCGTAGGCACGGACCTGCTCGACCAGCGTCTGCCCGGAGGTCTGGCCCCGCTTGGGCATTATCGACCCCGAGTAGTAGTCACCCCACCCAAATACGTGCATGGCGACGCCGTGGTCGTCCAAAAACGACATCAAGCGCGTGTTGTAATCGACCTGCCCGTGGACGAACAGTGCTTCGGCGTTCTCGACGGGGAGATACTTCTTCTCGCCGTCCTCGGTCACGAGTCGGACCGTGTCGTTGTTGCGCTCGAGGCGACCATCCGAAAAGACGTGGTAGTTCCTATCCATGTTAACAACTCCAGCAGAAGTCGTAGTACGCACACGATTCGCAGAACGGTTTTTCCTCGGCAGGCGGCGGCGATTCCCGAGTCACAATCTCGTGAACTCCGCGGATGGCGTCTTCGACTCGCGCCGCGTTTTCGTCGGTCAACTCGACCGATTCCCGCTTGCGCTCGGTCGGGTGGGCGAGGACGCCCGATTTCTCGACGCCGACCACGCGGTCGAGATACCACAGGTAGTACAGCAGTTGGAGCTTCGCCGGTTCGACCAACGATGACGAGGGTTTGACCTCCAACACCTGCCCGTCGTCCAGCACGTCGAGCGAAATCGTCCCGTCGATGCTGAAGTTCCGGCGTTTCTCCTCGTAGGTCTCGTCGTCTACGTGCGTTCCTCGGACGACAGCCGGGTTTTCGCGGTCGATTTCGATATTTCGGCTCAGAAACCAGAGTTCGCGCTCACACACCTCGTAGTATTGCATCATCACGCCAGTGACACGAAACTCGTCGTGGACCGCTTCGTCGCGCGCCGACCGCAGGAGGAGTTCGACCGGGTCCTCGGGAGTCGAACCGCCGCCAGCGCGTTCGTCGTCGGTCAGAAAAATCGCGCCTCCACGCCGCTCTCGGGAAGATGAACGCCCTCCCGAACGTCGAAGTATTGCTCGAAGCGCCCGACATCTCGCTCGGGGTCGAGGACGCGCTCGGTGTCGTGGTCCCAGCCGGTCCGGTCAGACCCCTCGCTGTAGTCGAACAGCGGTTCGGCGTTCTTCAACTTCCGTGCGGCCTCCGAATCCGGACGATAGACCGGTACCGAGACCCGCAACTCGGCGAGGTCTTTCCGGAGTCGCTTCACCCTCTCGAACGCCCGCTCCTCGCGGGCGTCTCGCAACTCCTCGACGCGCTCGCTCTCAGTTTCGGTCCGGCAGACGTAGACTTCGAACGCGAGGTGTTGGTCGATGAGCGATTTCTGCCGGAGCGACTTCGCCTGAGCGTTCTCGAAGTCGTCCACCATGTCGATTCCGTCGGGCGTCACGTCGTGGCCGACGAGACAGTGATACGTCTCGACCGCCTCGTCGGCAACTGTCGCTTCGGAAGCCGTCACCTCGTCAGCGAAATCTTCGACCGTCTCATCGAGCGCGTCCCGAGTCGGCGCAAGAAGGTTCTTCTCGCCGGGTTTTTGCGGGCGCGCGTAGACCGCCTTCGAGGGAAGCATCTCACAGTCGTCGGGCGCATCGAGTTGCCAGACGGATACGTTCCCGAGACCTTCCTCGCGCTCGAACGACCGGTTGCACCGGCCCGCCGCCTGCACGATGCTGTCCAAGGGAGCGAAGTCGCGGTACACGCGGTCGAAGCTGATGTCCACGCCCGCCTCGATGAGCTGCGTGGAGACGACGACCAGCGGCACGTCGAGCGCCGTCAACTCCTCCGCGATTTGCAACAGCGCCCGGCGGTCACAGGGCCGGAGGCGAGTCGAGAGGTGGAGGAGCGCGAGGTCAGAGGACTCGGTTCCCGTCTCGCGGTCGATTCGCGCGACCAACTCGCCCGTCGATTCGGGTCCCGCGAACGAGTCGCCGAGCGCGTTGGCGTAGCAGTCGTTCACGTCTGTCAGCGATTCCGCATCGACTCGCTCTGCGACCGCTTTCGAGAGGTCTTGAGCGCTATCGATAGTGTTACACACCGCGAGCGCCGAGTCGGCGTCCTCGCTTGCCGCGGCGACGAGTCGGCTCGCGGCCTCGTCGTAGCCGAGAACCGCCGCCTCGTCGTCGGCCGTGGCGGTCGAGTCGAACTCGTAGCGCACGCGGTCAGGACCCGGCCCGTCGAAGTACCGGTCTTTCTCCCGAATCAGGTCGAATCGCTCGTTCGAGTCCACGATTTCGGGCTGGGTCGCCGTCATCAGGACGACGCGGGCGTCGTACACCTCGGTCAGCACCTCGACGAGGCGTTCGACCAGCGGCCACCAGCGAAGCGGTAGGGCTTGCGGCTCGTCCACGACGACCACGCTCCCGTAGAGTGCGGGGAGCTTCATGCTCTGGGCGTTTCCCGGTCCCGCCAGACTCTCGAACAACTGGACGAACGTCGTCAGTGTCGTCCCTGAGCGCCAGCTCTCGCCGACCAGATACTCGTCACGCGCGTACTCGTCGGTCGGGTCGTCGGCGTCGCGCGCCGTCTCACTGTCGTCTTCTTCGGACTCGTCGCCGACCGTGACGGTCTCCGCGAGGTGATGGTGTATCGTCAGCCCTCGGCCGGTCGGGTCGGCGTCGAACACCTCCCAAAGCGTCTCGGCGGTCTGGTCGATGATGGAGGTGAACGGGAGCGCGTAGACGACTCGCCCGTCGGTATCGCGCTCGGCCTGCATTTCGAGCGCCGCCCGCAGGCCGACCAGCGTCTTGCCGTATCCTGTCGGGAGTGTGACGGTGGCAACCGACTCCTCGCCGTCGAGGAAACGCTGGACGTTCTCGGCGACCTCGTCTTGGGCGGCGTCTCGGAGTCGGTTGAGCGTTTCCTCCTCGTCGTTTTTCGGGTCGCCACCGAGGTCGTCAAGATGTGACTTGAGGTCGTTCAGTTCGGCCGTCTCGGGTTTCAATCGCTCATCCGTTATCTTGCCAGCACACGACTTGTCGGCGAGGACGAGCGCGCTCGACAGTTGGACCGTATCGGTGTAGGTGTCCTCGGTTATCACGTCAGAGGGCGCGCCCCACGAGTTCGACAGTGTCGGTGCGTCTCGGATAGCTTTTCGCACGTCGGGGACGCTCCTGAGGAACTCCGACCACGAGGGCGCGTCGTCGGTCGCGCCGTCTCCGATTGCGTCGGCCAAGAGACGGTCGGCGAGGTCGGGTCGGTGTCGCTGTATGTTCCCGGCTTGCTTACATACCTCGCCGTACGGCCCGGTCTCGGTGTCGTCACTGAGTTCGTCTTTGAGGCCGGTCTCCACGTCCGGAAGCGCCCCGTGGTGTTTCCAGACCGCAACCGTGCCCGCGATGCGCGTCTGCTGGCTGTAACCACACTCGTCGAGCGCGTAGTAGGCCACGAACGCGCCGAGTCGGGCGTGGTGAGTCGCTTCCTCGGGAGACCCGCCGCGGACGTGTTCCTGAAAGAACGTCGTGAGTTTCCCGATGTCGTGAAGCCGACCCAACAGCTCTGCGAGTTCTCCGAGGTCGTCGCCTTCGCTGGTCGTCGCCCCGTCGAGAACGAGTTTCCGGGCGCGCTCGCCGACCTCACAGAGGTGGGTTTCGAGCCAGACCGACCCGAGACCTTCGGGGTCGTCCTCTACGTCCGAGGTGTGAGAGAGGACCGCGTCGTAGCCGTCGCTCACACGAAGACCACCGTTCGGTCGCCGACCTTCGCGGGGTCAACGCCCCGTACTTCGAGCGCGTCGCACTCGGGACTGTAGGTGTAGGTCAGAAACCCGGTGGTCTTCCGACCGGTGAACTCGCCTTCTCCGGAGGTCCGAGTCATGTATCCCGGCGAGCGCTCGGTGCCGTAGGTCACGCCCGCGTCGGGAACGACGCCATCGGCGTCCGGAATCGCGGAATCGACTCTCGCGGTTCCATCCACCGCCACCGGCTCTGCGCTCTTCTCGCCGTGATACTCAATTTCGGCCAGATGCTCCGAAAGGCCGAGCGAGGGCGTGTAGTACGATTTTCCGGCGTCGAGAACCGACTTGAGGTGGTCGTAGGCCTCGCCGTCGGCTAGCCACACGTCGATTCGGTACTCGGGGTCTACTAGCACCTCGTAGTTGACGCGCTGTCGGTCGGCACTCGGGTCCGGGTAGGTAATGGAGACCTTCCCGCGACTGTTGACCGTCTTCAACCCTTCGCCGGAGGTCGTCAGGCTGTTTTCGGGCAGGTTCATCGTTCGAATCTCGCTGGTCGGCTCGATGGCGATGCCGGACTCACCGCGAGCGAACAGGTCGTAGTAGCTATCGCGGTCGTAGCCCGCGATTGCGGCGAGCAGTCCCGCGACGGTCGTCCGGGGCATAATTCGGTAGGTCCGCTTGATGGTGTTACCATCGACATGGCGGAAGTGGCCCCACGGTCCCGAGACGGTCAGTGAGAGACATCGGCGTGTCTCCCCGTGGCTGTCGGAATCGCCTTCGTCAGCGTCGTACGTGCCGAGTTCGGTCTGAGACATGGGTTACGGGCGCGTCGCCTCGTACTCGTCGTAGACATCGACCGAGCGAACCGCGTCCTCGCCGAGTTCGGCTTCGAGCGCGCCGGTCACGGAGTCGTGGTCCGCCTCGGTCGAAACGTCCAGCACGTCGCTCTCGACGACGTGGACAGCCTCGATTTTGTCGGCGTGGTTGTTGAGGCGCGCCACGAGGTCGGTCGCATCGAGAGTCACATCGTGAATCGTCCGGAACTCGCTTTCGTCCTGTCCGTCGCGGCCCGCTACGTCAAGGAGATGCGTCAGGCCGCCGAGGTGGAAGCTCTCCTCGGCGTACTCGACGCGGAGGTAGAGGCGCGGCTCTTGACCGACTTTGCTTCGCGTGATGGTCTGGTTCTTGATGGCGCGCCAGAGCAAAGTGTCGAGACGGCGCACGTCCTTCTCGGCGAGGTTCGTGTTCTCGGCGGCGTGTTCGTCCACGAGACCGTGGAAACCGACGAGTCCATACTTGATACGGTGGTCGTCCAAGTCGAACCCGCCCTGCTCTTTGTCGTCGCCCGTGGCGATGACGCTCGTGAGACTGTTGTACTCCTCGTTGATTTCGACCGCGTGGAGCGTCTTGCCGGGCGAGAACTGGACCGGGCCGGTGAAGTTGTCCGGTAAGTCCTCCTCGATTTTCCCGATGATGTCGTCGTCGCTCGTGTCGATGCTCATCGTTGCGCCGAACAGGCGCACGTCGGCCGCGTTGGCGAGGAACTCGCCGTAGGGGTCGTCGGGGATGTCCTCGGAGTCGGTGACGCCGAGGGCGTCCTTTATCATCTGCTCGCGCTGTTTGGCGTTCTCGTCGCGCTCGCGCGAACTCGTGATGTAGACACCGTGACCGTCAGCCTCCAACTGGTCGCGGAGATAGCGCTTGAGACGTACGTCGGTCACGACGGCTTGCTTGGTGTGGGGATCGATTCGCGGTCGGTTCGACCCGCTCAGGGGGTTGCCGTTGGGGTTGGCGTCCACGGCGTCGTACAGGTAGACGATTTCGGAGCGGTTCTCGACGGGTGCGTAATCAGTCATCGTTGTAGTCCTCGTTGGAAGTGTCGTTCAGTCCGTAGGCGATACCCATCGCGTAGTGGAAGCGCAGGTCCTCGGTCGTGAGGGTCCAATCGCCAGCCATCTCGTACTGTAAGTCGTCAGAGAGGCGGTCCGCCAGTTCGTTGCGGATACGACTCCTGTCACCTTCGCTCCAGTATGTGTGGTTCAGGTCTACGACCTCAGTCGCAGTGCGGACGACGTTGTGTTTCGTCAGTCCGTCTACCGGGTGACGTTTCACCGCGGTCATGCTCTTGCCCTTGTACCGCTGATGTTGCGTGAGGCGACCGACGAGCGCGCCGAGGAGGAAGACACCGCGACGTTCGTGGTTGTCGGCTTTGTCGTCTTCTTTGCGCTCGATAGCGGGATGTCGGTCGATAAAGTCGTCTAACGCTTCGATTCGAGACTGTTCGTCCGCGTCCGGTTCGTCGGTCATCTGTAAGAAATTTTCCAAGGGTTCGGTGGTTTCGCGGCTCGCGTCGAGGACGCCTCGGTCTGCGAGCGCGGCGAGCTGTGCGTACTGGGAAGCGACCAATCGGTCCGGGTAGCCTCGAAGTCCATCGCTGGCGTCGAACTCGTCGCCGATTCGCTCGACGTAGGATTCGAGGAGAGACTCGACCCGTATCGACTCGCCGGAAATCGCGGCGACGGTCGCCCGGAAGCGTAGGTCGTCGGCGCTCGGGTCGTCCTCGTCGGTCTCGGCGCAGGTCCGGAAGAAGTAGCTCGGCTCCGATACCAGCCCAGTGTACTGCGGTCCAGTTCGTGAAGCATCGAGGAGGCCCCACGACTCCACGGTCGGGAATGCTCGCTCCGGGCCGAACGTCGGTCCATTCAGAACATTTCGATGGGCCTCACCGAGCTTCGAAGTTTCGGCTGCCGACACGTCGCCCGACCCAGCGACGAGTCGCCACCTGTCTTTCTGGTACTTGTGGACGACGAGGACGAAGTACCGGAGCGCGTCTCGACTCGCGGGATAGTCCTCGTAGGCCCGCTCGATTGGCGTGCGAGTTTCGTCGCCGTCGGACCCGTCGAGGGCGGCGAGGAGTTCGAACAGACGCTGTGCCGTCTCGGCGTTTGGAGTCTTCCGAAGATACGGCAGGTAGTACACCGACACGCCCCTTGAACCCGAATACTGGCAGGCGTCGAGAAACGTCTCGGCGTTCTGGGCCGCGATTGCGGCGTCCCTGCTCAGGGGTTGGGTACGCCACGACTCGTCCGAATCGAACCGAGGGAACTTCTCGGCCTGCTTCGAGAGGTACGACTTCATCGGGTCGTCAACAACGCCGTAGACCGACTCTTCGGTGTCGCTGACGAAGCAGACGCCATCGCCGACCGCGTCTTTCGCCTCGTTTTTGGCCTTGAACTTCCGGGTCTTCCGGGCGGCCATCGCCTCCTGAAAGACCTCGAACTCGCCGGGATAATGGTACTCGGCGGCGGAATCGTAGGTCTCCGTCTTGGCGACGCTCGCTTCGTCGTCGGCGTCGAGCGCGACACGGACCGTGACCAACATCGTCGCTTCGGGCGGGACCTCGCTCTCTGCAGTGGCTTCAAGCGTGTCCATCATCTCGTCGTCCTCGCCGAGGTCGGCCAGCACGTCGAGGAGCCAGCCGTCCTCGTGGCGCTCGGCGGTCTCCCGAACTGCGTCCTCGGTCGGCCAGCGCGTGAATCGGTCGGTCGCGTGGACCGCCAACTTCTCGGCGCTGTTGTCTCGGCCGGACTGGTGCGTGAGACTGTGGTCCACGCCGCGGGCCGAGGCGTACTTCGAGTGAGCGAGCATCGGGACGAGGTCGTCGCGGTACATCTGGACCTCGACTGAGTCTTCCTCGTCGAATGCGGGTGTTTCGCCCCGGAGGTCCAACCGAACGACGAGAACCGACTGGTCCATCCCGAGGAGAGTAGCCGCTGCGTCGGGCGTGCGGTACTTGGCGTACTCGTCGCTTCCCAACTCCGCGAGCGCGTAGAGTTCGCCGTATAGCGCTTCGATATCCCGGAGCGACGTGACCGGACGGTCCGGCAAGGCCGCCTCGATTCGCTCGGGGTCCACCTCGCTGAGTGCGTCGGTCTCAACCATCGTCGTCCTCCACGATATTCACGAAGCCGAAACCCAGCGCGTTGCGCTCGCCGAGACCGCAGTCGAGCGCGAGATTCAGGTGTCGTCGGTGGTGGTCGTCTCGGACCGTATACTCGAAGCGCCACTTGCTGAGGACGTAGGTCATTTGCTCGCCCGTCGTCACCGTGACCGGCAGGGCGAACGTCTTGATGAGTTCGTGCGTGTCGAATAGCGGTCCGTCGCGGTCGCTCGGGCCGGGACGCTCGGGATAGAACCGGCCGTGCTTCCGGTCGAGGTTGTTCGTGATTTGGACCCGGAAGGGTTCGGTCGTGTACTTGGGCCGCCAGAACGCGGCGGTGTCGCCGTCGCGGTCGATTCCGTACTCCTCGAAGCGACGTGGCGGGATACGAACGACGACGCCGGTTCCGCTCTCGATAACGCCCGTGGTCCCCGGTTCACCAACGTCGGGAGAAAGCTGGCTCAGTCCGTCAACGTAGAACGGCATCTCGCCGACGTTTAGCTCGCGCTTCGTCTGGAGATCGCGGGCGACGTGGCTGAGTAGTTCCTCGTTGGGGGACGCGACGAGCAGCGTTCGCTGGTCGCCTTCCGCCATATCTCTCGGTGGAAACGGGTTCGAGTAACAGAACTCCGAGGGGACGTTAGCGTCGTGGCGGTCCTCGAACTCAGTCCCTTCGAGGGCCTTCCAGAGCCGCCCGCGAAGCTTGTGGTGATACGCGTCGTCGTACACGGTGTCGGCGCGTGCCGACAGTCGAACTAAGAGCCGCATCCCGAAGCGGTCACCTCCGACCGCTCCACGTATTGTGTCGCATGTCCGAACGAATCGAACGCATGTTATTAATGGTTTGGGTATTGGAATTTTAGGGGTTTTGGGGCGGGCGTCCGGCCGTCGAGAGCGCCGTTTCGTCGTCGACCGCCGGGGGTACAGAGGGTATCGAGGGTCGACGGAAATGTTGATGTGGGTTCGGCCGCGAGTGGGCGTGTGGCCGGGAAATCCGGCATGGTTTCAGCCGAACCCTTGTGGGTTTGAAGCACCGAACCCTTCACCGTAATAGGTGGCTAACAGGAAAGTTTCAGCCGAACCCTTGTGGGTTTGAAGCCAACGATGTTCGTCAGACTCATGGCGAGAAGGACGTTCGGACCGAGGTCGAGTTTCAGCCGAACCCTTGTGGGTTTGAAGCGCCACGACGGCGAACACGGTCAGAATCGTTAGCAGTTGTTTCAGCCGAACCCTTGTGGGTTTGAAGCGTCGGAATCGGGTGCGTCGCGTTGGTCCTGCACCCAAGGTTTCAGCCGAACCCTTGTGGGTTTGAAGCTGTTGCCAGTCGGGATGGGTGCGCTCGGTGATGTCCGGTTTCAGCCGAACCCTTGTGGGTTTGAAGCGCGTGGTTCGTGTCGGTGCTCGCGGTCGGTTTGGTTGTTTCAGCCGAACCCTTGTGGGTTTGAAGCGTCGTCCAACTCCTCAGAGAGAAAGGCATCAAGCGGTTTCAGCCGAACCCTTGTGGGTTTGAAGCACAGACTGTCTTGCCGAACCAATCCGACTCGTTCTCGTTTCAGCCGAACCCTTGTGGGTTTGAAGCGTGGCCGACGACGGCGAGCGCGGCGTCTTCCGGGTTTCAGCCGAACCCTTGTGGGTTTGAAGCCCTCAGTTTCCACAAGGAGAAGCTCCGACTCGGCAGTTTCAGCCGAACCCTTGTGGGTTTGAAGCGCTCAATTTGCTGATGTCGAAGCTTGGTAGCGTGGTCTGGTTTCAGCCGAACCCTTGTGGGTTTGAAGCGGGTCACTGTCGAAGTCTACCGATATGCCTCCATCGTGTTTCAGCCGAACCCTTGTGGGTTTGAAGCAGCCCGGCGACGCGGTGGCGAGTGGCTTCGAAGGTTTCAGCCGAACCCTTGTGGGTTTGAAGCCCGGAAGCGACGCGCTTGAAGGCGGACTGGAGGGTTTCAGCCGAACCCTTGTGGGTTTGAAGCACGCAGACAGACCTCTCCGAGTCACGACAGTGGGGTGTTTCAGCCGAACCCTTGTGGGTTTGAAGCATCATTACTGTCGAACCCTCACTCTCGAACTGCCCGGTTTCAGCCGAACCCTTGTGGGTTTGAAGCCAAACGTCAGTCCCTCCCGAGAGTTCGCCGACAACGGTTTCAGCCGAACCCTTGTGGGTTTGAAGCAACAGCCAGCAGAAGCCGTACGTATGGGGTGAGACGGTTTCAGCCGAACCCTTGTGGGTTTGAAGCGGATAATTGTCGGTCTCCATGACGCCGGTCGCGTGTTTCAGCCGAACCCTTGTGGGTTTGAAGCCGAGCGAGCTGTGGTCTCAGATAGACAATTTCGTGAGTTTCAGCCGAACCCTCGTGGGTTTGAAGCCTGAATGAGCAGAACCACGCGGTTGAACCCGCCTTGTTTCAGCAGCACTCTCGTGAGTTTCAGACGACGTGGTCTACGAGGTGACGCTGTTCGACGGACACCCTTTCTAAACAACATAATTTATACACAGAGGAGCTTATTTTCTCTTTATGGAGAAAGAAGATAACGTACAGTCCTGTGGAATCGGTATCCGGGGCGTAGCGATGGCGATTGACACCGTCATTTGGTTCGCGCTGTTTTTCGTCGCCACGTTCCTGATTGCCTCGGTTTCGGGAGACATAGTAACCAGTAGCACGGGCGCGGACGCGGACCTGACGGGAACACCGGCGCTGGTGGCGCTCATCCTCTGGCTCGGACTCTCGATAGGGTACCACACGATTCTGGAGTGGCGATACGGAAAGACCATCGGGAAGGGTCTCGTGAACATTCGGGCCGTGAAAGACGACGGCTCGTCGTTGACGTTGGGGTCGTCGTTGACCCGGAACGTTCTGCGACTGATCGATTTTCTGCCGCTGCTCTACGTGATCGGCATCGTCTTCATGATCTTTTCGAGCCGAGACCAGCGGCTCGGTGACCGACTCGGTGGGACGACCGTCGTCCAAGCCTGACCCGAGACTTCGACTTTCTTCAAGCTACTACTCGGTCGTCAGCGACGAGTCGCTGAGCGTCCCGGATTTGCACGACTCGACACGGGACCCGTATCGAGGTCGGGCGACGGCAGTGGACGTGTTCTGGACGAGTAGGGCCGATAAAAAGTTCTCCGGCGAAAACAACTCCGCCGAAGAGGGAGTACGGCGTGGCTGAACCGAAACGTTCAGCCTGCTCCCTGTTGTTGGTGTGGTGCGCTGCGACTGTCCTCGTTAAATGAGGACGACCGACGTGCCCGCGGACCGACAGAGCGAGCAGCCGACGCGTTCCCACCCACCGTCGTCCTCGTCACAGAACTCACGCCCGAGACAGACCTCTCCATTGCCGCCGAGTTCGAGCGACGGGTCGGGGTTGAGCGGGTTGCCGATGCTGGCGTTGAGCGTGACCGACACCGTCACCTCGAACGGGACACCGTAGAACGTACCCTTGGTACTAACGTCGATGGTCTTCCCACCGAAGCCGACATCGACGCCAGCGATGCTGACGCAGGAGCCGCCGACGCAGATGTCGAAGCTGGCGGAGACGCCGCTGAGACCGACACTGGCCGAGACCTCGATGGTAACGTCTTCGCCGCCGATGTGCGGAACGGAGTCCGGAATGGTCCATGTGAAGAGGGTCGCCGACGCGCTGACGCTGAGGTTCTGGGTGCTCACGTCGCCGCCGCCGACCGAGCGACTGTGGATGGCGGACTGGTTCGCGTCCGCGGTTTTGTTCGGACCGACGTAGATTTCGGTCGCGCGGGGTCGCGTCGATGTGCTGATGTCAGGCTCACTCTGGCTCTCGACATCGATGTTGACGATCCAGTCGCTGGGGTCTAGCTCCTTCTCCTGTGCGGAGGCGATTCCGGGAACGCTGAGCGCGGTACCGGCACCGCCAGCGAGTGCACCACCGGCCACACCGAGCGATTTGATTACGTTACGACGCTGCATGTCTTGATTACTGTCATTTTCAGGCATGCATTAATTTCACGGTAGAGATAGTTATTAAATATTTTGATTTAAATCTATAATGTGAATAAATTTATTAGAATCCCTATTGTATCTTCCCTTCTAGTCGTGAGCAGAGCGTCTGAGAACATTTTTCCTGGGCGAAACGCGTCAGTGTCCGGGCGTGAAAGTTCCCGTGCGATTCTTCCACCCGCCTGCACGCCGGTTAGATGGGATGGAGTGTTGGCACCCGACGCCGTAGGACGACGAGATGGTGCGACGGAGTCGTAGCGACAGGAGCAGTCGGCGGTACCGAGTCGCACTGGTCGCTGTCGTCGTCTTCGGTTCGCTCGCGGGATGTGTCGGCGGTGCGCCACCCGACGCCAACTCCGAGAGCGCGCCGCTGGACTCGTCTCGAAACGGGACCCTCTCGGTCCACTTCATTCACGTCGGACAGGGAACCAGCGTCCTCGTCGTCGGTCCCGAGGGCGAGACTCTGCTCTACGACACCGGCAACTGGAACGACGACGGCGAACACGTCCTCGACTACCTCCGGAGTCGGAACATCACCAGAATCGACTCCCTCGTGACCTCTCACGCCGACGCCGACCACATCGGCGGCCACGCCGAGGTCATCGAGCACTTCGAGACCGAAGCGGAGGGCGTCGGCGCAGTCTACGACCCCGGCATCGCGGCGGCGACCCGGACCTACGAGGACTACCTCGATGCAATCGAGGAACACGACGTGGCGCTCTATCGGACGCAGGCGGGCGACAGGATTCCGATGGCGGGCGCGTCGGTGCGCGTCCTCGTACCACCCGAGGACTCGCTCGCCGACCGCGAGCGTAACGAGAACAGTCTCGTCCTCCGGGCGGAGTACGGAAACGCGAGCGTCCTTCTGCCGGGCGACGCCGCGGCGGCGGCCGAGCGATACCTGACCGAGACTTACCGTGGGTCGCTGAACGCGACCCTGCTCGCGGCGGGCCACCACGGGTCGAACTCCAGCACCGGTCGGCGGCCCAAGCCCGGTTCGACAGGTTGACCGAGCGCCCCACCGGGGATTCCGACGACGAGTAAGCGGACGTATTTCCTGGACCCGAAATCGCCCGCAAGCGGCGCGCCGGAGCGTTGCCAGCCTGACCCACACGCCCGCCGTTTGCGTGAACTTAAGTGCGCGCCAGATAATATTCGGATATGTCTCAGCGAGCACTCGAATCCGACCTCTCGGAGTCGGGCGAGCGCACCCTCTACGTCGGGCGCGACCGTCCCATCCGCATCTCCAGCGGCCACCGCATTCAACACCACGACGGCAAGTGCAGTCGGCCCCACGGCCACAACTACGAGATTACGGTGAAAGTCGTCGGCGAGTTGCGCGATGAAGGGTGGGTCGCGGACAAGGGAGATATTACCTCGGTAATCTCCGAGTGGGACCATCGCTTCCTGCTCGAAGACGACGACCCCCTCGTGGAGGCCTTCGAGGAGTCGGGCGACGGCGACGCGCTGGTCGTGTTAGACGCGCCGCCGACCGCCGAGGTCATGAGTTCGGTGCTGGAGCGCCGCCTCGCCGAGGAGTTGCCCGATAACGTCTCGGAGGTCGCCGTGCAGGTGAGCGAGACGGCCGAACTCTGCGGCGGGGCGACGTTTTAGCGATGCCCGTCACCAGCGACGTAGATGTGAACCCAAAGGCGGACGCAGACGCCGACTCTTCGGAGTCCGCGTCGGAAACCGGCGACGAACTTCCCATCAACGAACTCTTCGAGTCTCTACAGGGCGAGGGCCGACTCGCGGGCGTGCCAAGTGTTTTCGTCCGCACCTCGGGGTGTAACCTCCGGTGTTGGTTCTGTGACTCCTATCACACCTCGTGGGAACCGACCCACGCAACGATGAGCGTCGCGGAGATCGTCGCCGAAGTCGAGTCCTACGACGCCGACCACGTCGTCCTCACGGGCGGGGAACCCCTGATGCACGACGCCGCGGTCACGCTCTTGGAGGAACTTGACGCGCGGGGCTACCACACCACGGTCGAGACCAACGGCACTGTCGCCCGCGACGCGCCCATCGACCTCGCCAGCGTCAGTCCCAAGTTGGCCTCCAGCACGCCGACGCCCGAGAAGGACCCGACCCCGGACGGGAACGCGGGCGAGTGGGCCGAGCGCCACGAGGAGCGCCGCATCGACCTCGACGCGCTTGCTACGCTCGTGGAGCGATACGACTTCCAACTCAAGTTCGTCGTGAGCGAGCGCGAGGATGTCACCGAGATAACCGACCTGCTCGGCCGGATTCGGGACGCCGCCGCGGTCGAGATTCGGGACACCGACGTACTGCTGATGCCCGAGGGTGCGACCAGAGAGCGCATCGCCGAGACCCGGCCCGTCGCCGCCGAACTCTCCCAAGAGTACGGCTTTCGGTACACGCCGCGCCTGCACGTCACCCTCTGGAACGACGCGCCCGAAACATAATTTCAACGACGCGCCGGAGAACCGAGCGGCGGACCGGTAGGGCGAAAAACGGGGGGAAACGCGGGGAAAACGCCGGGAAAAGAAGTAGCGCGAGGTTTCAGGCGACCGAGTCGAGACAGTCATCGTAGAACGCGACTTGATACACCGACCCGAACGCCGAGACGACCGTCGAGACGACGGCCACGAGCACGGCGACGATTGCGAGGAGACCGAGACTCAACTCGGGCCCGGCCGCGTTGGTCGTCTCGGCAAACCCGCCACCGGCGACGACCGAGACGCCGATACCACTGATACCGCTGACGAGACCGACTAGCACCGCGACGACGAGATAGCCGAGCGTCGAGACGAAGTTCCGGCGGACGAGGAGCGCGCTCCGCTTGAACGCCGCCCCGATATCGAGGTCCGAGACGACGATTGCGGGGGCGTAAAACTGGAAGAACAACACCGGGAGGAGGAACGCGAGCGCGCCGAGCAGTCCGACTACGACGAGAATGGCGAAGTTACCGCCTGAAACGGTGAGCGCCTGCTCTGCACCGCTGACCCCCGTCCCGACGACGAAGATGGCGATTACCGCGCCGACGACGAGAACGGTGAAGCCGATGATGCTGATGAGGACCGAGAACAACAGCATCGACCCGAGCAGTCGGACGTAGTTGTCTTTCCCGCCGCTGACGAACGTGTCGAATCCGGTCGTTCCGTCGAGACCTTCGTACGCCATCGACAGGATTCCGCCCGTGAAGAACGGTGTGAGCAACAGCGACAGTCCCGACCCCACCATCGAGGCCAGCGCCGCCGCCGCTGGCGGGAGGACCGCGCTGATTCCGGAGGGTATCAGGCTGACGAGCATGATGACGAACGCCGCGGCGAACAACACGCCGTTTCGCTTGAGCGTTCGACCGGTAGTCGAGAGGGCAGAGATTGCACCCATAAAACACCCATCAAATCTACGTGTTTTATTACTGTCGATATCGCGGTCCGAAACCGCACCGCTCTTAGTATTCGCAGGCGAGTAGTCGAGTATGACCGAGAGCACATCGAAACGCGCGGTCGTCCTCGCCTCCGGCGGGATGGACAGCGCCACCGCGGCCTACCTCGCCGCCGACGAGGGGTACGACTGCTACCTGCTCCACACCTCCTACGGGCAGGAGACCGAGGACAAGGAGTACGAGTGCGCCCGGCAACTCGCCGACGAAATCGACGCCGCGGACTTCCTCCGGGTCGAGACCGGCCACCTCGCGGCAATCGGCGACTCCAGTCTGACCGACGACGAGATGGCCGTCGAGGACGCGGACCTCGACTCCGAGGAGGTCCCGACCTCCTACGTCCCGTTCCGGAACGCCAACCTGCTGGCGATGGCCACCTCCTACGCCGAGGCAAACGACTGCGAGGCCATCTTCATCGGGGCACATAGCGAGGACTTCTCGGGCTATCCGGACTGCCGCCCGGCGTTCTTCGACGCCTTCCAGCAGGTCATCGACACCGGCACGAAAGACGAGACCGACATCGAACTCCGTGCGCCGTTCGTCGAGTGGAGCAAGACCGACATCGCCGAGCGCGGCGCGGAGCTGGGCGTTCCCTACGAACACACCTGGAGTTGCTACCGCGCGGAGGTCCCGGCCTGCGGAACCTGCGACGCCTGCGCGTTCCGGTTGCAGGCGTTCCAGAACATCGGCGCTCGGGACCCCATCGAGTACGAAGAGCGGCCGGAGTACGCTGAATAGGGTGCGAGTGAACTAGGTTTGTGTAGACCTCGCGCGGAACGGCGCGGCGCGCAGTCGCGCGCCGGGCAGAAGATTCGCCGAGCGCGCGAGTACGTCCGTTCGACCGTATTCACCTGCTGAGTTCTCACTTGCAATTTGGGAAAACTATTCGTCCGTGGTCCGAGTATCCGGAGGACGAATGGCGCGAACCATCGACCTCTCGGGCGACTGGCTCAGTCTCTTCCTCTACGCCTGCCAGTTTTGCGGGGGTCTAGGAGTCCTGTTCGTCGTTGCGCTCCCCCCTCGACGGATTCGCCAGCGTCGCGTTAGCGGGCCTGTTCGCGGTCATCGTGACCGCGACGGCGGTCGGTCTCTGGCGGCGGATGACCGACAGCGACGGGGCAACGTATCTCGGCACGGCCGAAGACATCACCTACGACCCGTTCGCGGACCCCGGACAGGCAGTGCGTCGTCCGCCCGGCGACGACGAGCACGATGACTGACCGTAAATATACGCTAAAAGAGCGGAAATCGCGCGAAAGCGTCGCGGTTACTGTCGCCGGAGGGCCACCAGCGCGGCGGCCACTAGCGCGACCAGCGCGACGCCGATACCGAATCCGGGGACGCCCGAGGAGTTGCCGGGCGTGGTCGTCTCGACACCGTTCGACTCGTCGGTGGTTGCCTGCTCCACCATGACTTCGGCGCTCGCGTCGCCGACGCCGAGTTCGGTGACGCCGCTTCGTGCGAGCGCGTGCGTGAAAGTTACTTCGGCCGTCTCGTCCGCCGCGACGGAGACCGTCTCGGCGGTGACGGCTTCGCCGCCGACGGTGAGTTCGACCTTCCGCGTGGCGTCGGCGTGACCGGTGTTCTCGACCGTCGCTGTCACTTCGACGGACTCACCGGACTTGACCGATTCGCTCCCCACCGAGAGGTCAGTAACGCTCGTGACTGCCTTCCCGATACCGACCGCGAAGGTCCCCTCCGAGACGTTCGCGCGGAACCGGTGGGAATCGTTGGTCTTCTCGACGTGGGCCGTCTCGACGGCGCTCCACTCGCCGTCGTCGTGGCGGAAGAGACCGACCGCGTCCGCCGACGCGCTCGCTTCGCCGAGTCGGTCCGTCGAGACGTTGAACAGCACTCGCTCGCCGCCGCTGACGTTCAGATACGAGAGCGCCGCGAAGCCATCAGCATCGGCGCTCGGAGCGGTGACGTTCTCGGGCGCGGTGTCGGTCACGTTGATTTCGGGGTTCGCGCTCGCACTGGCCGCGCGGACCGCAATCGACCCGACTTTGCCGTCGCCGTCGTTCAGCGGCGCGATGGCCTTCGAGTCGTCGTGTTCGTCGTCGTTCCCGTCGGGACTCGCCGGTGGGAGACCGCCGCCGGTGTTACCTCGGTTCGGTGAGTCGTCGAAACCGCCTTCCTTCGAATCGTCGCCGTCGTCACCACCGTCGCCGCCATCGTCGGCTTTGACCGTGATGGTCTCGTTCACGACGTTCTCCACGCCAACGCGGGTGCGCATGACCAGCGAGACCGTCTGTTCGCCCTCCTCCTCGAAGGCGGTGGTCCACTCGGTGGTCCGGTCGGGACCGTCAGTCTCGCCGACCGTCCAGCCGAAGTGGTCCAAGTCCTCGAACGCCTGCGTGGGCTTGCTCGCGGTGAACGTCACGTTCTCGCCGACCGCGACCGTCTCGTTGGAGGCCTCGACGGTCGCGTTGGGCGTGACTTTCTCGATGGTGTAGCTCACTGTCTCGGAGTCGGTCTGCCCGGCCGAGTCCACGACGGTGACCGTAGACTGGTGCGTGCCGGGGTCCATGGAGTGGTTGTACGGTTTGAACGACGTTATCTCGTCGTCACTCCACTCGACTTCGCCGTCGCCGTCCACGTCCCAGCGGTAGGTTACGATTTCGTCGTCGTCGGACGACCCCGAGGCGTCGAGCGGGTAGAACAACTGGCTCATCGTTCCCGTCTCGGGTGCCGAGAGCCGCGCGGTCGGCGGCGAGTCGTCGCTCCCGCTCAGTTCGCCCGCGGTCGCGGTCCGGGCGGTCGCGTCGCTCTGGCCGAATTTGCTCCGGTTGAGCGTCCACACCGCGCGCTCGTCGTCGCTGTCAGGCGTCCACGTCACGGTGACGGACTGCTCACCGGACGGGAACTCCTCGGGAGCCTCGCCCGAGACGTTCCCGGAGAAGGTGCTGTTCGACAGGCTCAGCGTCTCCTCGTTGGGGTTGTCCGCGACGAACGTCACCTCGTAGGTGCCGTTCTCGACCTCCGTGACGCTATCGACGACGACGGTCACCGGATGAGGCTTGATGGTTTCGGCGTAGTAGTCGAGTCGCGGATTCTCCTTCTGGGAGTCGGCCTCGCCGGGGAACTCGTCTTCGTGAAGTCCCACGAGGTTGATAACCGTCCCGTTGATGCCGTAGTCTTCCTCAATGTGGACGACGGTCGTTCCGGAGACGTTCTCCTCGACGTACCGCGACTGGCCGTATCCGCTCTCGGTGTAGTAGCCGAGCGTGAGGTCCACCGCGCGGTAGGTGCCCTCGACTTCCACCGCGGTCGCGTTGAGGTAGGTGACGTTACCGCCGGGGGTGGAACCGGCTTTTTCGACGGTTACCGTCGCCGTCGCGCTGTCGGCGTTGCCCGCCTCGTTGACGACCGTCACCGAGGCGTCGTAGCTGTCGGCGGCGTCGTACGTGTGGTTCGTCTCCGGGGACGAGGTGTTCGTCTCTGCCTCGCCGTCACCGTCGAAGTCCCAGCGGTACTCCGCGATGGCGCTTCCGCCTTTGGTCGATTCGCTGGCGTCGAACGAGACTGATTCGCCGATCTGTGCAGTCTGGGGCGACGCCGAGAGCGCGGCGCTCGGTCCCGAGTCGTCGTCGCAACTGCCTTTCTCGATGGTCAGTTGCTGGCCCTTGGTGAGGTCGTACTCGGTTCCGTCGCCCGACCGGAGCTTCCAGTCGGTCTCGTTTTCGGCGTACGGCCACTGCGGGTCGCGGTCCTGATACGCCCACGAGTTCTCGCCGAAGGCCGACTCGACGGTGATGGCGTCGAAGCTATCGCCGAGTCCGCGGACCGCGGCACCGTCGGTCCGGTTTGAGGCCCACATCCAGTCGATGGACGAACTCGTCGCGCCGTGGTCGAAGTTGTCGTCCGGGTTCTCGTAACTGTCGTCCTCGACGACCCACTCGCGGCTCTCGGGCAGGCCCGAGAGGTCGAACGAAATCGCGCCGCCGTCCGACTCGTTGAGGTCGTCGTGTAGCATCACGAGGCTCAGCCCCTCCGCGCCCTCGTAGACGAAGAGGTGGCTGACCTGATTGTCCTGAATGGCTTGCGCTCCTTCGCCGTACGAACCGTACTTCGTTCCGGCACCGGCCCGGTAGTCGTAGAACTCTTCGACCGTGTCCTCGTCGGAAGTCACCGTCGATATCTCGTAGCACTGGCCGCCCTGCGTGACGTGGAACGTCGTCTCGTTGCCCGTCGGCGTCGAGGCGACCGTTCCGACGCCCATCGAGAGCGATGAGGCGACTATCAGGAGCGCCAGCAGGACGCTCCGTGCGCGTTCGGTCACAGCGAGTCACCGCCGTTCGGCGTCCCGCGGTCTGCGCTCCGCGGTGCTTCGGTTGGCCTGTCGGTGCTAGTGCGGCAATACCGCCGCGTCGGCGGTTTTCCGTGGTGTTCGTGGCGGGGGTTCGAGTCGAACATTCGTTTTGGTTTTCGGGAGTTAATTCGGGTTTTCCGTGCGTTCTGACCATCGTAACCGGGAGTCCGTTCGTCAGCGCATCGTTACCCCGAAGCTTCCGCCACGGTGGCCCTTTGTTATCGTTCGGCTGTAGGGGCTATAGAGAGCGCCTGAAAATCGAGAAAGCGGCGTCTACTCGGCTCAAACACTCGGTTGGGAGCGGTTAAATTCCTACGCACAGCGCCCGACGGCGGCGCTCTTGGTGTGCGCCGTCTACGCGCCGCTCGGTCGCCCGGTCGCGGTGACGTAGATGCCCGCGAGGACGACCGCACCGCCCGCCACGGTGAAGGCATCCGGGACCTCGCCGAGTAGCGCGAGCGCGAGGAGCGTCGATCCGACCGGTTCGCCCAACAGCGTGACGCTGACGACGCTCGACTCGACGTACTTCAGCGCCCAGTTGATAACCGTGTGGCCGAAGATTCCCGGCCCGACGGCCATGCCGACGAAAAGAAGCCACTCCTCGGGCGGATAGTCGGTCAGCGCCGCCGCAGTCGCGGCCGCGCCTCCGGCGTCTACCTCGACCACCGCGACGGCAAGCAGGACGACCGCGCAGACCGAGTAGACGACCGTGACGTAGGGCACGAGCGCGACGCGTTGGCGGAGCGAGCGCCCGGCCAGCACGTAGCCCGCGGCCATGACCGCGCCGACGAGCGCGAGACCGTCGCCGTAGAGCGGGCGCGCCCCGGCGAGCGCGGCCCCCGAAAGCAGGCCGCCCAGCGACATGAACGCGACGCCCGCGACTGCGAGGAGGATGCCGCCGACCATCCGGCGGTTGAGCGCCTCATCAAGCAGGACCGCCGCACCGACGGCGACGAACAGCGGTTGGGACTGGACGAGCGTGACGCTGGCGGCGACCGTGGTCCACTCCAGACTCTCGAACCACGTTGCGAAGTGGGCCGCGAGCGCGACGCCCGTGACGACGGCAACGAGCGCGTCCCGACCGGACAGCGCCCGGAGGTCCTCGCGGTAGTGCGTCACGGCGAACGGTGCGAGCAGGAACGTGGTGAACACCACTCGGTAGAGCGCCTTGACAATGCTCGGGGCGTCGCTGAACCGAACGAGAATGGCGCTGGTGCTGACCGCCACGACGGAGACCGCGAGAGCGGCCATCGGCGGGGTTCGTTCTTCGAGCGACGCCAGTCCCGTCATCGTCCCCGAAGTCGAACGGCGGTCGTTTAATCGAACCGATTTTGTAAGGTCTCTCCCAACGCCGGGCATGGACCGAGCGGGAACCGCGCTGGTGTTGGTATCGGCCGCCGGGTTCGGAACGCTGGGCGTCCTCGGCGAACTGGCGGCGGACGCGGGGCTGTCGATTCCCACGGTGCTGGCGTTTCGGTTCCTGCTCGCCACACTGGTCGTGTGGCTCGTGCTGGGCGCTCGCGGCCGACTGCACCTGCTCGAAGGTCGGGCGCTGGCGGTGGGCGTCGCGCTCGGCGCGGTCGGCTACGCGGCCATGAGCGGCCTGTTCTTCTGGGGCTTGGAGTTCATGACCGCCGGACTGGTCGGCATCGTTCTCTACACCTACCCGGTCTTCGTCGTCGGCGCGGCGGCGGTGAGACTCGACGAACCGGTGACGCGCCGGACGGTCGCCTCGCTCGGGACCGCGCTCGCGGGCGTCGCGCTCGTGACCGGCGCGGACCCGGCCGGGGCGGACCCGCGAGGAATCGCCGTCGTCCTCGCGGCCGCGGTGGTGTACGCGGGCTACATCACCGCGAGTCGGTCGGCGCTGGCGACGGTGGACCCGCAGGTCCTGACGGCGCACGTCCTGCCGGGGGCCGCGGCGTCCTACCTCGTCGTCGGAACCGCCACCGGGAGACTCGCGACTCCGGCGACCGACTACGAGTGGGCGCTGGTCGCGGCCATCGCCGTCGTCGCCACGGCGCTCCCCATCTTCACGTTCTTCGCGGGTCTGCGGCGCATCGGCGCGAGCAACGCCAGCATCGTCAGCACCGCGGAGCCGGTGATAACGCTGTTGCTCGGCGCGGCGGTGTTGGGAGAGCCGATTACGCCCGCGACGGTCGTCGGCGGTGCGCTCGTCCTCGGGGGCGTCCTGCTCGTCCAGACCGGCACGGACTGAACGCTCTCGGTGCCACTGGCTCAGCCCTCTCGGGGTAGTCGGACTGGCGGTCCCCGGTCCTCGACTGCCGGGCGACCGCACGATACGTCCGGGCCGAGTTGGTCCCATCTTCGGACTTAAACATTCGTGACGGCGGATTTCCGGACTTTTGAGACGTGTCTCGTGCAGGTGGAGTTTCTATTTCGGCGCGTGCTGGCGCGTCGCCGTTGGCGACGCGCCAACCGCGCGAGGGACGAGCAACGCAGGCCGAAGGCCGAGTAGCGCAGGCGGTTGGGGAGGCGTGAGGCCCGCAGTCGCGGTGCCGTGCGGCCCTGATTGGCGTCGGCAGTAGCTAGCTCTGACTCAACAGTCACCGAATCGCCGACGCGGCGACACCCACCCAATCGCCGACCCCAACAGTCACCGAGTCCACGAATTTCGACAGCCACCGACTCCCCGAGCTTTCGACAACTCTCCTCACGAATCCATCGTTACATGTATCCCGACTTCCGGAAGTACGCGACCAGAATCACCGTCACCGCGAGCATCCCGACCATTACGGCGGGATAGCCGTACGTCCAGCCGAGTTCTGGCATGTTGAACGGCCCGCCCGAGAAGTTCATCCCGTAGACGCCGACGACGAACGTCAGCGGGAGGACGATGGTAGCGACGACGGTCAGAGTCTTCATCACCTCGTTGGTCGAGAGCGACAGCGAGTTAAGGTAGATGTCGCGCGCGCCGCTGGCCAAGTCCCGGTAGGTCTCGGTCAGGTCCACGAGTTGGACGAGGTGGTCGTACACGTCCCGATAATACTTCTCGGTCTCCTCCCGAATCTGATCGGGGTCGCCGCGCGCGAGGACGCCCATCGCCTCCCGCGAGGGCCACAGCAGTTTCCGGAACGAGAGCAGTTCCCGGCGGACGTTGTTGATAGTTTCGAGCGTCTCGATGTCCGTCGCGGTCATCACGTCGTCTTCGACCTGCTCTATCTGGTCTTCGATTTCGTCCAGCACGTCGAAGTAACCGTCCACGATGGCGTCGGCGACCCGGTAGGTGGCGAAGTCCGGGCCGTTGCGGAGGATGCGACCCTCCTCGCGGACGACCAGTTCCCAGACGCGCTCGACCGCGCCGACCGGTTCCGGCGACATGGTGACCACCCAGTCGTCGCCGACGAAAAAGCCGACCGACCGCAGGGCGATTTCCTCGCGGAAAGTCGTCTCGCCCCGGCGCAGAATCGCGGTCTTCAGCAGGACGAACGCGTGGTCGTCGAACTCCTCGGTCTTCGGTCGGACGCCGTTGCGAACGTCCTCGACGGCGAGCGAGTGGACGCCGAACGTCTCGGCGACGCGCTCCATCTCCGCGGCCGAGGCGTCCGACGCCCGGACCCACGTCGTTCCGGTCGCTTCGCGGGCGGTCTGCAGGTCGTCGTAGGTCGTCGTTCCGTCGGGCGTGTAGACGACCGCTTTGACTGTCACGCCGCATCACCGCCACGGGTGTCCATCACGCCGAATCGCCTCCGTCAAGGCCTCTCACGCCGAATCGCCTCCGCCCCAACCGATAGCCAGCAGTGTGACGCCGACCATCACGCCCGTCACGGAGAACGCGCGTCCGGGGTACGGCGCGGCAATCCCGACCAGATAGCCGCCGAGTCCGGCGACCGTGAGCGCGAGACCGGCGGCCAGCGCGGTATTCATACCGTCCGTGACACACGCAACCGAAAAAAGCGTTGTCGGACGAGTCGGTGACGTGTCCGCTACTCGCCGTGCTGGACGCCGCGAATCAGTCGGTACACCTTCTGGTCCTGTCCGGGGAGCTTCTGGGGGTAGACGCCGATTGCGACCACGAAGTCGCCCTCGTGTTCGACCTTGGTGACGTGGAGGTAGGCGTCGAACTCGATGCCCATCGCCGTGGTGACGCTGCCCTTGAACTTCGAGACGCGCGTCGTCTTCCCGAGCATCGTGCGGTTCTGGCTATCGACCTGCTCGATACCGCGCACGCTGTCGAGTTGCGAGGTGAACTGCTGGGCGAGTTGGCGGTCGTCGTACTTCTCCAGAGGGTTGAACGACTTGCCGAGAATCTCGACTTTCGGGCTGGCGAACGTGGCAAAGACGGCGACTTTCTGGTCGCCGACGCCCGGCAGGCCGACTCGCTGGTGGTACTCGGAAATCCAGTTGGTCACTTTGACCTCCTTGCTCTGTCCGGCGCCCTCGAACGTCCGCGAGACGTTCATCGCTTTCGTGCTGTTGTGCTGATACCCCGTCTCTTCGAGGGCGTCGTCGCTCACCGTCGCCTGCGAGGCGGCGAACGACACCGGTCCCGAGAGGAACCCGGTGCATCCGCCGAGGACGAGGAGGACCGCGAGCGAGACGCTGGCAACTGCGCGTCGTGTCATGCTACTCGCGGGGTAGACAGTCGGGGGTTATGAACCTCGTGGCTTTGATGACTGGAATGCCAATAGCACCGGGAAGATAACGTTAAATAACTCAAATATTAATACAGCCTAATAATGGCCGAGTGTGACTACTGTGGTACAGTTACAGAACACGCGTTTCCCTGCAACTATTGTGAGAGTTCCTTCTGCGGAGACCACCGTCTACCGGAGAATCATGATTGTACTCGGTTTCACCGTACTAGTAGTGGAAGTAGTCTTAGCGGAAATGGACCTGATACTTCAGATAGACGAAGCACACATCGCACTCGGGTTGAGCGAGTTCGGGAGAAAGAAACGACAACAATGGACCGTCGGGTTCCGGATACCACTCCGAACACCAAGAACAATCACCAAGAGGATAAAGCGGAATTGAAAGCGCTTTCATGCCCGACGTGTGGTTCAAATACGGCCACAGTACAAACCTGTGATTCCTGCGGACAATCAACTTGTCCAGACTGTGACCATGACTGCAATCTATCCGATGAACCCGAAGAAGAACGGGACTCGCTGATTAATCGCATCAAGCGATTTCTATCTGTGTAAGTCCGGTTAATACGATTACGTCGGCGAAAACTGTGGACGCTTCTACTCCAGTCGGAACTCCGCGCCCGAGTCGGTGTCCTGGACTTCGACGCCGAGGGCTTCAAGGTCGTCGCGCAGGTCGTCGGCGCGCTCGTAGTTGCCCGCCTCGCGCTCCTGTTCGCGCACGTCGAGGACGAGTTCGACCAGTTCGTCCAGCAGTTCGACGTTCCCCTCGCCGTCGCCCGCCAAGGCGAACCCGAAGACGCCCTCGCCCAGTTCCTCGAAGGTCTCGACGGCGTCGCAGAGCGCCCGGTAGTCGTACTCCGCGCGCGAATCGACGTGCTTGTTGACCGCACTGACCAGTTCCAGCAGAGCCGTGATTGCCTCGCGGGTGTTGAAGTCGTCGTTCATCGCGGCCGCGAACTCCTCGCGGGTCTGGGCCACCGCCTCGCGGAGCGCGTCGTCTTCGACCTTCGTCCGGGCGTCGGAGCTATCGACGGCCGTCACGGCGCGGTCGTATCCCCGTTCCAGTCGCTCCCAGCGCTCGACGGCCTCGTTCAGCGTCTCCTCGCTGTAGGTCTGGCGGTTGTTGTACGCCGTCGAGAGCAGGAACATCCGGACGGCGTCGCCGCCGAACTCCGAGACGGCATTCCGGACCGTGAAGTAGTTCTGGAGGCTCGAAGACATCTTCTCGCCGCCGGTCTCCAGCAGGCGGACGTGCATCCAGTAGTTGGCGAACTGCTGGCCGGTTGCGGCCTCGCTCTGGGCGATTTCGTTCTCGTGGTGCGGGAAGACGAGGTCCTGCCCGCCGACGTGAACGTCGATGGTGTCGTCGAGGTGGGTCATGCTCATCGCCGAGCATTCGATGTGCCAGCCTGGTCGGCCCTCGCCCCACGGCGAGTCCCACGTCTGGCCGCCGGGGTCGGCATCGTCGGGATGGGACTCCCCTGCCTTCCAGAGCGCGAAGTCCGCGGGATGGCGCTTCTCTTCGAGTTCGTCGTCCTCGCCTTGCGCCTCCATCTCCTCGACGTTCTGGTTCGACAGTTTGCCGTACTCTTCGAACTCGGTCACGTCGAAGTAGACCGACCCGTTCGACTCGTAGGCGTAGCCCCGCTCTATCAGGGTCTCCACGAGGTCGATGATTTCGGGGACGTGTTCGCTCACTCGGGGGTAGACCTCCGCGCGCAGGAGGTTGAGCGAGCGCATGTCGGTCAGCACCTCCGAGATGAAGTGTCGAGCGACCTCGTCTTCGCTCTCGCCGAGGTCGTCCTCGCCGACGCGCGCGACGATTTTCTCGTTCACGTCCGTGAAGTTCTCGACGTGTCGCACGTCGTAGCCGAGCTGTTCGAGCCAGCGATGCATCACGTCAACGTGGACCCACGACCGGGCGTGCCCGAGGTGGGCAAAATCGGAGACCGTCAGCCCGCAGTAGTAGAGCAGCACCGACTCGGGGTCCTGCGGTTCGAACGGTTCCCGCTCACCGGAGAGGGTGTTCGTCAGATGGAGCGTCATTGCCGACTAGTAGCCAGAGCGACCGTTTTAAAGCGTCGATAGGCGCACTACGCGCCGATTACGCGGGGCGATGGTTCGCGGACTCGACACTGCGACTCAGCGACTCGCAGTCGCACCTCATCGACTCGGAACCGTATCGAGGGCGTCCTCCGCGATTCGGAGCGCGTCCGGACCGTCGCGGCGCTCGACGGCGACGAGCAGGGTCTCGCCCGCGACGCCCGTCGCCCGGACCGGAATGTCGGCCGCGTCCAAGCGCCCGAGGACGTGTGCCAGCGCTGTCGCGTCAACCTCGCCCTCCGCGAGAACAGCCGTGAGAGACCCCTCGCCGGGCGCGAGGTGGGTTCCACCGACTGCGAGCAGGGCGTCGGCGTCCGCGTCTGCGGATGCCGCCTCGCCCGCGGACTCCGAGTCGATTTCACGCGGGGACTTCGGGGGGACTTCGCCCAATCCGCTCCGCATCGAGACGCGCACGCGTCGGGAGTCGGTCTCGCGGTCGGGCAACGACTCTGCGAACCGACGGAGTGCGGTGGCTATCGAGTCGGTATCGGCGTCCCCGTCGATGTCCGCGGCCAGCGAGCGGGCCGCTGCGGTGTAGTTGACGACGCCCGCCCGGAGCGCCGCGAGCAGGAAGGGACGACGCCGGACCGCCGCGCGGGTCTCCTCGGCAAGTGACATGTTCGGGGCGAGGGTGGCGACGACGAAAAGCGATGCGGTGGCCGCGGCAGAACGCAGGGTCTAACTCGAGATGTTGTCTTTTCAAATCCTCACCCATATCCATTAAATATAATTATGATTAAACACAATTACGTGTTTTATAAAAATTTCCTAATGGGATTGCGACTTGGCTTACAACAGCAAACTGTTTCGGCAACTGCCGCAGCCAGCGGGTCCGAGATATGCGCTGTCGAAAGCGTGTGACGAGGGTCGCCACATCGTGTTAGTCTGTGCCCTGAGATTGCCGCAAAGACTTAGAGAAATAGGCGTTTGCGCACTCTTTAATTATCATCTCACACGAGTAACTCCGGAAAATAAGTTCCTCAGGGTAGTCCCGACTGAATTGGACAGGCTTCTGTTCTCAGTTAGTCGAATAGTTATTCGCTCACCAGCGTCGATAGGTGGTTCGTATTCGCAGCTATCGACATCGTGAGAAGAGGTCGACTATCTAGCGAGCTATAATAGACCTATCTATTTTCTTCTATATTAAATAATGCTGCATTATTTGGACGTTGTTCTATGCTAATGTTTTCTAAATAACTTTTTTGTACCAACAGTACTTTGAATCATGTGCATGTTGAGTAAAATAAGCCGGAGGAAGTTTATGCGTGCGAGTGGTACCACTGTGGGACTAACTGGACTCTCCGGGCTGACATCCGCCAAGAAAACTACGAAAGCGAGCAACTTAGACGTGAAAGTGGACACCGTTGTTGAAAGCGGAATAAAATACTCTGCTTGCATTGCCCAGAACTTGAAGACCGGTGAAATCGATGGTGCAGTCATTCCTGTACCGACCAGTGATGGGTCGACAAACGAAATCGCACAGTTAGATGCCAACGATCTTGACGTACACGAGATATCTGAAGACGTCCTTGCTGACATCCGTGAATCAGTCTTTAGTGCAGAGGTGAATAGTTCCAGCACGGCAGTGAACTCCGATTCTTCGACTGCCGAACAGAGTCCTGTTTGGGGTCCGCTGCGAAACGCTGCTAGCTCAAAAAGCAACCAGTCAGACGGAGTGACAATTCAGGCTAAGAGCATCCTTGAAGATGTTCTAGAGGAAATCTCTGCAGGTACCAAGGATTCGATCGACAGGATAGGGGCGTATTATATCGAAAGTCCGAAAGGGACAGACTGTGATGCTGCAGTAAACAGCCAACCACACCACCAGCTCGGTTTCTCGGTTGAGTACGAGAAAGTGCTGGGAGACTTCACCGAAACGGTGCTCACTACGGTCCTTGGGGCCGCGCTGGGTCTACTAATCGGTGGTCCCTATGGAGGGGCTATTGGTACAATTGCCGGAGCGATTGTCGGATTCGCTATCAAATACCTCAAAGACACGACGAACATCACTCAGGTAATTCGTGATATTGACAAGTGTGCCTTCGAGGAATGTGCACCGAGTACAAGGCTCCTCGTCAGTGGAGTTTGGATGGATGAGGATACCGACCTACTCACTATCAACGGCACGCCTGATGTACCTGCAGTCCATCTTGAAAACGGGGTCCAAGTGAATGACGGTTACCGCGAGACCGTGAGAGTCTCGTCGTAAATCCACTCGCCTTAATTTTGTAATTTTGAAAAGTGAATAAAATCGAAATTCACATAGACTGGATATACGATAAACCATACATGCGTGACGCACTTTCCGATGTTCGGAGCGAACTTGACAAAGGGTTTCGTCGTCCGATAATTGGGTATCCGATTGTCGTATTGTTGGTCGGTACTGGAGTTTGGGGGATAATTACGCTTTTAAACTCTGTAATCAAAGCGCCCGAATTCATTACTGTGTTATTAACAATTCTATTTGTAGGAATTATACCATTGGCATCCTCCTATATTATGATTAAATTAGGTATTTAAATACAGTCTTCTAATTAATGTCTTATTCATTCTCGTGGCTACTACTGAAGCATGGGTCCAAACTTCGCGGTCTGATATAACCCCATCTAATCAAAGACGATAGTGAAAGAGAGAACGCTAACGCATGAGAAGATAGGCCGCGGCGACGACGCTCCCGAGGACGGCCAGCGCGCCCGCCGATACGGCCGGACTGTTCGAGAGCGAGGCCGACCCGGCGGCGACGGCCAGCGCGAGAATACCGAGGACCGCGACGGGGGCGTTCCGTCGCACGGAGAGGTCCGGGAACTCGAAGTTCGATGCGTCGTCGTCTCGGTCGCCCCCGTCCTTGTCCTTCTCGTTGTCGTTGTCGTCTTCGGCGTCGCTATCGGCGCGCTCCATGAGCGTCTCGTCTACCGTGACCGCTTCCTCGGGCACAGGTTCGGCGACGGTCACGGAGACGTAATCGGTCTCCGCGCCGTGGCCCGTGACGATTTTGAGTTGGCCCTCGACCGGGCGCGGGCCGCCCTCTTCGACCTCGACGCTGACCTGCCGGGTCGAGTCGGCATCGACGAAGTGGTTGTTCGCGGGGATAGATGCGACTGCCGAGAGGGCGTCGTCCAGATGCAGGTGGACGTGGACCGGGGCGTCGCCGTTGTGGAGCAAAACCGGGAACGAACCGGTCGCCTCGAACGACGCCCGCGTCTGGATGTCGTGCAGTCGGTCGCGGTTCAGACGGACGGGGAGACTCTCGGACACGCTATCGTCACCTCAAACGCAGGGTAGAAAAAACTACGCCTCGATGTCGCGCATGTCCGGCGGCAAGAGGTTCGGGATGCCGTCCTCGACGGGGTAGGTCTCGCCGCACTCGGTGCAGGTCAGCGTGCCCGAGATGACTTCCTCGTCGTCGTCGGTGTCGGTAGCGTCGAGTTCGAGTTCCTGCTTGTCTAGCGGACAACAGATGATGTCCATCAGCGACTGCTTCATGATACTGTCTGTGCGTGGGGAGGGCAAAAGCGTGACGGGTTCGCCGAACGCGACCGAGGACACGCTGATTGTGTTTCAACCCGTATAGTAATAATATATACAAACTTATTTGATAACTTTTAATATTGTGAACGTTACTCTATCACATAGGAGGTGACAAATGATGATTGACTTCACTCCGATGATCTGGTGTGACTACCTCGGTTGCTGAACAGCGATTCATCCGACGACTACCTTTTTCTGGAGGACCCCCGATTTCGTGCGATTGGAGTCCACTCCCTAGCAACGAGGCGGGACGACCGACTACCACGACTCGTGCAGTTCAGGTCTCCCGAAGTTCAACTTCCAGCGACTCGTTCTCGTCGTCGCCGGACAGTTCATCGGCGAGGAATTCGCCGAGCAGTCGGACCGCCGCCTCGTGTGCGTCTTTCTGAAACTGGACCTGATACGGGCCGATGTCGTCGGTCTCGTAGCGCTCAAACGTCTCCGGCACGTCGTGACGAACCGCGAGGTATTCGTGAATCTTTGCGAGCAGCGCGTGGAGATAGACGAGTTCGGCTTTCTGCATGGCGCGTGGTCGGCGTAGCAGGTGGGTCGTGCGTCTGGCTGGTCTCTACTCTCGCTTAAGCGGTCGCTTTCCGCTACGCTTCGTCACCCCCAACTACCCCGGTTTGGGATACGTTCGCACGGACTTAAACCTGACCACCGACGCGTTCCGAGCGAGACGAGCGAAAGAAAACGAACAGTTCGTGGCGCTACTCTAACGGATTCTCGACGACGACGGTCTCCTCGCGGCCCGGCCCGATGCCCACCGCGTAGATGTCGGCGTCGAGTTCGTCGCTGAGGTAGTCGAGGTACGCCTGCGCGTTCTCCGGAATCGCGTCGTACCCCTCCTCGGCGACCGCCTGCCAGTCGGCGTCCTCCCAGCCCTCGAACGTCCGGAAGTTGGGTTCACAGCGACCCCACCGCTCGGTCGTCGCCGGAATCGTGGTGATTTCCTCGCCGTCGAGGTCGTAGCTGTGGCCGACCTTCACCTCGTCCAGTCCGGCCAGTACGTCGATGTGGTTGACCGCGAGACCGGTGAAGCCGTTGGCGCGCGCGGAGTGGCGGAGCATCGGCACGTCGAGCCAAGCGACCCGGCGCGGGCGACCCGTGACAGTGCCGTACTCGCCGCCCTCCTCGCGGATGTAGGTGGCCAGTTCCTCGTTTTCGCCCTCGCCCTGCTCGTCGTAGCCGGGGGTGTCGCCGACGACGCCGCCGAGTTCGGTCGGGAGCGGCCCGCTCCCGACGCGCGTGAGATAGGCCTTCACGATACCGACGATTTCCCCACCGCCGACGACGCCCGGACTCAGGCCGGTCCCCGTCGCGGCCCCGCCAGCCGTTGGGTTCGAGGAGGTGACGTAGGGGTAGTTTCCGTGGTCGATGTCGATGATGGTGCCTTGGGCACCCTCGAACATCACTTCGTCGCCGTCGTCGATGCGGTCGGCGAGGTAGTTCCCCGCGTCTACGAGCATGTTCTCGTCGGCGAGTCGCTCGCCGTAGCTCTTGTACTCCTCGTAGAGGCTGGCGATGTCGAACTCCTCGCCCGTTTCGACGCCGAACACGTCCTCGGCGAGTCGCTGTTTCTGCGGGACGACGTACTCCAGTTTCTCGCGGAGACCGTCGGCGTCCAGTAGGTCGGCGACCCGGATGCCGCGCCGACCCATCTTGTCCTCGTAGGTCGGACCGATGCCGCGGCCGGTCGTGCCGACCTCTTGGTCGGACTCGCTTTTGACATCTTCCTCGATGCCGTCAAGCACGCGGTGGTACGGGAAGATGACGTGCGCGCGCCGGGCAACCCGAACGTCCGGGTCGAGACCGCGCTCGCGCAGGTCGTCTAGCTCCTCGAACAGCGTCGCAGGGTTGACGACGCACCCGTTGCCGAGGATGCCGACCTTCCCGCGAACCGCTCCGCTCGGAACCAGCGAAAGCTTGTACTCAGTGCCATCCTCGACGACGGTGTGTCCCGCGTTGTCCCCGCCCTGATAGCGGGCAACCACGTCGACGGCGTCGCCCCAGAGGTCCACGACGCCGCCTTTCCCCTCGTCGCCGAGTTGCGAACCGACGATGGTTACGGTCATTACGCGGATTGGTTCTCTCCCACTCCGTAAACCGATTACGGTCTTTCGCGCCGGATTATACACATTCCTGTCTATTTCTCCGAATACTTCCGCGAAAAGCCACAGTATCGAGGATACTACTCGGAGGGAAAGAAATTTATACGTCTCGTACCAAGTTTAGAACTGTTAACCTCTCGCACTAGAGTGCGGTAGTGTAGCCTTCTCACGGTCCGCGCGGACAGCAACTTTTAAAAGGCTCTAAGACAAGTTAACACATGCCATGATAGATAGACTTGAGAAAGAAGTCGATATGTTGGAGCGCCATCTGCAGGTCCTGAAGATGGTCATCGAGAGCGAACCTATCGGTATCGTAAAGATGTCGAACGAGACGGGCTACCCCCACCACAAAGTTCGATACTCCCTCCGTGTCCTCGAAGAGGAGAACCTCATCGAGCCGTCGAGTCAGGGTGCAATCACGACCGAGCGCACCAAGGAGTTCGTCGGCGAACTCGACGGCAAGATAGACGAAATCTCGGACAAACTGGACGAGATGAAAATCAGCGAAACCGCAGAAGCCGAAAACTAGAGTTCCGGCACGTTCAGGTGGAAGCCACCGCTCCGTGATTCCACGAGACAGAGGTGGTATCCCCGCTTTCGGGAGAGTTTCACGAAGCTCTCTCTCTTTTCCCGGCTGAGAAATCCGCCCGAGGTAGCCGACTCCGTCGTCTCCAGTGCCTCGGGTTCGAAGAAGCTCTCGGTGACTTGGAACGAACCCGATAGCTCGTCGTGGACCTGCGCGACGTCCGAGGCGGCATCGACCAGCGACCCCATCATCTCGCCGGTCGTTGGGTCCCGCGAGTCGTTGAGGTCCGCGACGACCAGCGGGTTGCCCATCCGGTCGCGCATGATGATGTCGAACGCCTCTTGGCGCGTGTCGTCACCGTTTCCGGCGCTCACCGACCCGTGGAGGTCCACGCGGTCTATCTTCGGAATCGACTCGTAGAGGTCCTTCAGACTTCCGCGGTGGCCGGTGTCCCGAATCTCGTAGAGCAGTTCCTCGATTATCCACGAGACGAATCGGTACTCGAAGGAGTCAGTCAGGAACGACTCGAACGCCTCGCCGCCGACCTCGACGTTCTCGGTCTCGAACTGGGTGTGGTGTTCGAGTCGGAGGTTCGCGTTCACGTCTCCGGCCTCGACGTTCCCCTCGGCGGCCTCGTCCAGCGTGGCCTTCCCCTTCGACTCGTAGCGCACGAAGAGGTTGGTCCCGTCGAACGCCTGCGAGGCGTCGAGTTGGCGCTTATCGCTCGCGCTCGCGGCCGACCCGGCGTTTTCGAGTTTGGCTTCGAGGCGTTCGACTTCTTGGCGGAGCGCGTCGCGCTCGCGCTTGTACTCGTTGCGCTCGGACTCGACGTTCGAGAGCCTACTCTTCAACTGCTCGACCTGCTGTTTGCGCTGTTTGAGCTGTGTCCGGAGCTTCTGGATTTTCTCTCTGGCCTCGTCGCTGGTTTCGCCCGACGACCGGCCGGACGCGCGCCCGGAGGCGGTTTCGGTCCCGCTCTCTTTCTCGGTCTCGGTCTCGGTCGTCCGACTCGGTGCGGGGTCGCTCTCGGACGCGCCCGGTGCGCTCTTCGGCGTGGATGCGCTGGGCGTACTTTTCGACGCGGACACGCTCGGCGACCGTTTCGATGCTGACGCGCGCGGCGTCGAATCCGGCGAGTCTCCGTCGTCGGTCGCACTCTCGGAGGAGTCGTCCGCGAGCGCTCCGTCGGGACCCTCGCTCCGGTCGGGGTCGAGCGACGGAATCGTGGTCGTCTCGCGCCACTGCTCCTCGTCGGCGAACGCGCCGCCCTCCTCCTGTCCGCCGGTCTCGCCGTCCGACTCGGTCGTTGAATCGCGGATTTCCTTTGCGCGGGTGCCTGCGCCCACCTGCTCGCTCGCGTCCGGACTCGTCTCCGTCTCCCGCGAGTCGCCCGCGCTCGGTTCGGTCTCGCTTCCGGCCGTCTCGACTTCGGCGGCCGCCGCGTCGGCGCTCGGCGAAGCGTCGGCGTCGGAAGCGGGTGCCGACGCTTCGACGTGGCTCGCGGTGGACGGCGACCCGGCCGAGTCCGTCCGTCCGCTTCGGTCGCGTCCCGAGCGTTCGGCGGGGTCGGTCGATTGGGTGTCCCTCGCGGATGGAGTGTCCGTCGAGGGCGCCGTAGAGACGCCTGTCGAAGGAGAATCGTCGGCCGAGGCGTCGGACTCTCTCGACGCATCGCTCGGCGGTTTTCCGGCACTCTCGGAGGACTCGCTCGCGCCCGCACCGAAGTCGCTTCCACTACCCGTTTGCTCGCTCGCGCCGCGCGAGTCCGCGCTCCTCGTGTCTCTCGTCTCGCCCGCCCCGCTGGTCCCGCTTGCTCCGCTTTCCCCACCAGTTCTGCTTTCCCCGCCGGTCCCACTGGACCCGCTTGCGCCCGCACTGCTTGCGCCCGCACTGCTCGCGCCCCCACTGCCCGCGCCCGTCCCGCCCGAGGGTTCGCGCTCTTCGGGTTCTTCGGGTTCTTCGGGTTCGGGAACGTCGGTGACTTCGATGCTCACATCCGTGACCTCGTAGATGCCGACCTCGTCGTTGGCGCGCTCGAAGGCGTCGTCGCCGGTGATTATCTGCTCGCTCGCGCCGACGAACGCGACGCTCATCGAGCGCCCGCCGTAGTAGGCGACGTAGTAGTCGCCGCTCAAGACGTTCTCGCTGAGTTCGATGTAGCCCGTGAATTTGCCGCTCGTGAGCGTCGAATCGACCTCCGAGAGCGGCGTGTCGTTCGTGTAATACTTTGCTTGGGTCTCGCCGCCGCGCTCCTGCATGCTGAACAGGAGCGGGAGCGACGGGTGGGGCGCGGCGTAAGCGGTGCCATCGGCGTCCTCGAAGTCGTCGAGACTCCCCTCGTAGACGCCGATTATCCGCCCGTTGAGCATGAACAGCCACGCGCCACCGGCCCTGACTGCTCCCGAGAACTCCCCGTCCGAGAGTTCGCGCAGGCCAGCGTACCCGTCCGCGAAGGAACGAGTCTTCCAAGTTTTGACCTGCTCGACCGTGCGCGTTTCCATATTACGAGAAGGCCACAAGCCTCTCAAATATCTTGCGGCCCAAACTTTTGCTGCGGTCGAGCGCGCCTCCGGCGCGCTCTCCCTGGCAAAACGTTGATGAAAACCGTCGTCACCCCCTCAGAAGCGCCTGCGGCGCTTCTTCGAGGGATTCCTCGGTCCGCGAGCGATAGCGCGGCGCATCGCGCCGCGCTATCGCTCGACGGTGGATTTCGGTGCCATTTCGGCAAAGACCCACTGAGCTACCGACAACCGAAAATCGGTTCCCGCGCGTCCTCGACAGTCCACGAGGAGTACCAGCAGTGCTACCGTGAGGGAGCGAAGCGACCGAGCGGACCGAGGAACCTTCGACCGAGCGAAGGCGGTGCGCGGAGCGCACCGCCGAGCGAGGAGGAGGTGACGACGGTTTTTCATCGACGTTTTGCAAGGCCGCGCCTCTCGGGGCGCGGCCGCTGGAAAAGGTCGTGTTTTAAATTTTGGATTCCGCGTCGTCGGCGAGTTCCTGCATGCGCTTGCCGATGCGGCCCGCCTCGCTGAACTCGTCGTCGCTCATCGCGGTGGCCAGCGCGTTCCCGAGGACGAAGACCGCGTGCTTGTGCTCGCTCTTGGACTTGTGGACGTGCGAGGGGTCCACGTCGAGTTCCTCGTAGGGGTCGAAGAGACCGTCGGTGACCCGCTCTTGGTCTTGGAAATACTCCATAATGAGGACCATCTCCTCGTGGAGTTCTAGAAGCTCGTCCTTGTGCATGCCCGTGGGTACGGATGTGTCCCGTTTAAGGGTTTCTGACAGCGGCTCACACTGCTCCGAAAAGAGAGGGTTAGAAGACGTACTCGTCCTCGTGGCCCATCATTCCTTCGTCTTCGAGACCCGGTTCACGGTCGTCGTCGTCCATCGGGCCGCTCGTTTTGTAGGCTTTCATACCGGTCGAGAGCAGATCCTCGATGGCCTCCTCCCTATTCACGAACTCCCCCTGTTCGACCATCTGGGCGATCTGCATTTCGAGATGTTCCGGAATAGTTATCTCTACCTTCGGCATTGGAACATTGGTGGCTTCGGGAGGGGTGTTCATAAGTCTGACGGGGTGGGATACCGACGACGGCAAACCAATCCAGATATCTTGGAAGATGAATTTAAAGAATCAAAACTAATACTGCGTTTTCGCCAATCAAAGTTAATTATCTTCGGGACGCCCTGCGACTGCTTGTCCGTGGCAAAAAACCAACAGTCGGAACTCAGCGGTTGCTGAGCACCTTCTCGATGGAGTTGACGATCCGATTTGGGCCGAGCGACATGACCGCCTCCTCGATTCGCTTCTGGTTGTTGTAGCTGGCGAACGCCAGAATCGTCGGCGGCCACAGTCCGATGAAGATACCCTGCATTCGGTTGCCTCGCACGAAAAACTGGTAGAGTGCGAGGACGACCGATGTCGCCGCCGCGAGTACCGTGATATCGGTCGCGGTGTCCTCGGCCGCTTGCACGGTCTGTTCCTGACCGGTCGATCGTTTTTCTTGTGTCGCCATGCGAACTGACTTTAGTACAGAGTGGCCTTTGTTATTGAGTCGATACTCCGACCGACTGGCCAACACCCGAGTTAGCCCGGAGTTACCGGACTCGAAACGGGCCGTTATTCACGAACCATTCGCTCGCAGTCGGGCGATTGGTCTCGCCCTCGCGCGTAGTCGATAAATCTACCTGTATCGCCCACCGACTGGCGTGTATGAGCGTCACCGACGTAACGGACCTCCACGAGGAGTTCGACGGCGAGCGCCTGCCGCCGGGCCAGCGCGAGACGAGCAAGTTCCCGGTCCTCTCGAAGGGCGGCACGCCCGACTGGGACCCCGAGACGTGGGAGTTCACCGTCTCGGGCGCGGTCGAAGAGGAACTGTCCTTCTCGTGGGAGGAGTTTCGTGACCTGCCGAGCGAGACCCAGAATCAGGACTTCCACTGCGTGACGGGGTGGAGCAAGTTCGACTGCGAATTCGCGGGCGTCACGTTCCCCGACCTCGCAGAAATGGCTGGCGTCGAGGACGACGCGGTCCACGTCATGTTCTCGGCGCTTGACGGCTACACGACGAACTTACCGCTCGAAGACTGCATGCGCGAGGAGGTCATGTTCACCTACGAGTTCGACGGCGACTCGCTCCCGGCGGAACACGGCGGGCCGCTTCGAGTCGTTACTCCGCACAAGTACGCCTACAAGGGCGCGAAGTGGGTGGACGGCGTCGAGTTCCTCACCGAACCCGAACGAGGCTACTGGGAGAAGCGTGGGTACTCGAACACCGCGAACCCGTGGAACGAGGAGCGGTACAGTTAGAGCGTGGAGTTCGGGGGAATCGGTACTTTTTGTGGCAAACTGAGCGAGTCAGCTAGCGTCAGGCTTGAGCCAATCATACCGCACGGCACAGCAACGCGACTGCACAGCGCCGCACTACGACCGCGAACCTCACTCCTCCCCAACCGATTGCGTTGCTCGTCCTCCGCTTCGCTCCGTCCTGCGCTACTCATCCCTCGCGCGAAAGGGCGCGGCACGCGACTGCGCGCCGCGCCCGCACGCGCCGAGATAACGTATCAGTACGTATCAGTAGCGTCCGAGTCTACAGATAGTCGGCGCGCCACGCGATTCGATTGCCGTGCCCCAACGTGAAGCGAGTCACGAGCAATTCAGTTAGACTAAAGGCTCCCCAATCCTGAGTTCGACTGAATGGAGTCTCCGCCCCGCGACGGACAGGTGTCGGCCGAACCGACCGGCTCCGCCCTCGTGAGCCGGGCCAGCAAGCTACCCGACTGCGACCCCCGACCCTTCCTCGCCGGGCGGGACGCACCACGAATCTACTGGACCAGTCCCTACGGTCCGGAGTTCGCTGGCGGCGGCACCGCGGCCCGAGTCGCGGCCGACGGTGCCGACCGGTTCGAGACGGTCCGCGAGGCCGCCGACGAACTGTTCGACGGACTCGACTACGACGGTCCGCGAGCGGCCCGCCCGCGACTCTTCGGCGGGTTCGCGTTCCACGCGGACCACGACCCCGCCCCGCCGTGGCAGGGGTTTGGCGGTGGCGAGTTCGTCCTGCCACGAACCCAGTTGACCCGCGCGAACGGCGAGACGTGGCTGACCGTCTCGGCGCGCGACGCCGACCCGGAGGCCGTCGAGCGCGAACTCGCCGAGGTCCGCGAGGCGCTGACGGAGTCCCGAGAGAAAGCGACCGACGCGGACACCCGGAACTACGGCCCGCCGGGCGTCGTCTCGACGACTTCGACCACGACCCGCGAGGAGTGGGCCGAGCAGGTCAGTGCCGCCGTCTCCCGCATCGAGGCGGGCGACCTCCGGAAGGTCGTGCTGGCCCAAGCGCTCGCCGTCGAACTGGCCGCCGAGGTGTCGATTCCCGATGCGCTCGCGCGCCTCGGCGAGTCGTACCCCGATTGTTTCCGATTCTGCTTCGAACCGACGCCCCACGGAGCCTTCTTCGGCGCAACCCCCGAACGCCTCGCCACGCTCCGCGGGCGAACCGTCGAGACCGACGCCCTCGCGGGGTCGGTCGGCCGGGGCGACACCCCCGAGGAGGACGCCGAACTCGAAGCCAGCATCGAGGAGAGCGAGAAAATGGCCCACGAACACGAGTTGGTCGTCGAGACCATCCGCGACCAACTCGGCCCAGTCTCGGGCGAGGTCCGCGTCGCGGACCGCCGAGTCCGAAAGCTGGCGACAATCCAGCACCTCTGGACCCCCATCGAGGCCGACCTGACCGACGACGGTCACGTCCTCTCCATCGTGGAGGCGCTACACCCGACCCCCGCAGTCGGCGGTCTCCCGCCGGAGAAAGCCCTCCAGACCATCCTCGATACCGAGAGCTTCGACCGCGGATGGTACGCCTCGCCGGTCGGGTGGTTCGACGCTGACGGCGACGGCACCTTCGCGGTCGGTCTCCGCTCGGCGGTCACGAGCGGAACCTCGGCGACGCTGTTCGCCGGAAACGGCATCATCGCCGACAGCGACCCCGACGAGGAGTACGAGGAAGTTCAGTTGAAGTACCGACCGATTCTGGACGAACTGGAAAATGAGTGATTCGCCTGCTCCCAACCGAAACACGCTCTGGGCGCGAACGCTCGTCTCGGAGCTTCACGCCGGAGGCGTCGATGCGGTCTGTATCGCGCCCGGCAGTCGCTCGACGCCACTGACCGTCGCGTTCGCCCGGCACCCCGAAGTCGAGGTCTTTTCGCACTTAGACGAGCGCTCGGCGGCGTTCTTCGCGCTCGGTCGAGCCAAGCGCACCGGCAAGCCGACGCCGCTGGTCTGTACCTCCGGCACCGCGGCCGCGAACTTCCACCCCGCGGTCATCGAGGCCAGTCAGGCCCGCGTGCCGATGGTCGTCCTCACGGCCGACCGACCCCCGGAACTCCGGGACTCGGGCGCGAACCAGACCATCGACCAGCAGAAGCTCTACGGCGACGCCGTCAGGTGGTACGCTGACCTGCCGGAACCCGAACCGGACGGACGGAAGCTTCGCTCCCTGCGGACGACCGCGGCGCGCGCACTCGGCGAATCCATTGAGACGCCGTCGGGACCGGTCCACCTCAACGTCCCGTTCCGCAAGCCCCTCGAACCAATCGACGTGCCGGGCGACGTGCCGGAGAGTCTGGCCGATGAGGAACCGCTGGGCGCGGAGGGGCGCACCGAGCGCGACGGGACCGCACGCCCCTTCGTCCGGACCGCGCAGGGCCGCCCGGAGTTGACCGACGAGGAGATGCGCCGCGTTCGGGAAGCGGTCGAAGACGCCGACAGGGGCCTGCTCGTCGTCGGTCCCGCAGACGCGCAGAGTTGCGAGCGCGAGGCGCTGGCGGCCCTCGCGGAAGCTACCGGCTTCCCGGTTCTCGCAGACCCGCTCTCCGGACACCGGTTCGGCCACGACGACGAAACCCCGATTCTGGGCGGTTACGACGGCTATCTCGACGCGCTCGGCGAGTCGTTGCCCGACCCGGAGGTCGTCGTCCGGTTCGGCGCGTCGCCGACCTCGAAGGTCCTCCGGCGGTACTTAGAGGAGAGCGACGCCCGGCAGTTCCTCGTGGACCCCGCGGGCGAGTGGCGCGAGGCGACGTTCACCGCGACGGACCTGTTGGTCGCCGACGCGACCCGGTTCGCGCGGACGCTGGCCGACGAGGTTCGCTCCGACGCAAACGACTCGTGGCGCGACCGCTTCGCCGCCGCCGAGAGCGACTACTGGGAACTGGTCGCGTCGGCCCGCGAGGAGCGACTGTTCGAGGGCGGCGTCCTCTCGGCGGTCGCCGCCGACGTTCCCGACCCCGCGACCGTGATGGTCTCCAACAGCATGCCGGTCCGCGATTTGGACCGGTTCGGGGAACCGCGAGCGGCCGACGTGACGGTGCTGGGCAACCGGGGCGCGAGCGGCATCGACGGCATCACTAGCACGGGACTCGGCGCGGGGAGCGCGACCGACGACCCACTCGTCGTCGTCACGGGCGATTTGGCGTACTACCACGACATGAACGGCCTGCTCGCGGTGGCGCGCTGCGGCGTGGACGCGACCATCGTGGAGATAAACAACGACGGCGGTGGCATCTTCCACATGCTCCCCATCGAGGAGTTCGAACCCCCGTTCACCGAGCAGTTCCGGACGCCCCACGGTCTCGACTACGAATCGACGGGTGACCTCTACGGTCTGGACTTCGAGCGCGTGGCGGACCTCTCGTCGTTCCGGTCGGCGTTCCGGGAATCGGTCGAAAGCGAGGGGACGCAGATAATCGAGGTCACGACTGACGCCGAACGGAGCCACCGGTTCCGCGACGAATTAGCCGAGCGCGTCGCCCGCCAGTTCTGACAACTGCGCGGGTTCCGCACCGAGAACTCTTTTAATATAACCTTCTGAAACAAGATTAATATCTTCGCGCGCGAAAATTCCTGCCATCTTTATGTCAGTAGCATCCTCCGAGGCCCTGACCGAGTTCCTGCAGGAGCAAGTCGGCGATTACCTGCGGAGCGTCATCTACTACGACGACGATGGCGGCGACATCCTGTACGTCCGCGAGGACGTGGCCGACCAGTACACCGACGACGACATCGACGAGGTGGTCCGCGACGTTCGACTGGAGGCCGTCGAAAAACCACATCAGGAGGACCTCTACTCTCACGGACCGCTCAACTATACGGTCCGGTCGTTCGAGGACGCCGTGGAGATGCACTTCCTGCACGACGAGACGACCGGCACCGCAGTCGCACTGGACCGTGAAATCTTCGCCAGCCACAACACCTTCATATGGCAGTTTTTGGACGCGATAGACAACTAGCGCTGGTCTCGAACCATTCGCTCGATTCTGTCCAACCCTTCCTCGATGCGGTTCAGACTGTTGGCGAAGCTAATTCGGAGATACCCCTCGCCAGCGTCGCCGAACCCGTCGCCGGGCGCGGTGACGACGCCGCGCTCCGAGAGAAGTCGCTTGGCGACTTCGAAGCTCCCGCCCGGCAGGTCGCTCACGTCGAGGAATGCGTAGAACGCCCCCTCGGGCCGCGGGCAGGAGACGACCGGCATCTCGGCGACGCGCTCGACCACGAAGTCCCGGCGCTCCGCGAAGGCGGCCTTCATCTCGGCGACTGGCTCCTGCGGGCCGGTCAGCGCGGCGAGGGCGGCCTGCTGGCTCACGCTCGACGGGCAGGCGGTCGTACTCTCGCCGATACTGGTGACGGCGTCCACGACCGACTGGGGACCTGCGAGCCACCCCAAGCGCCACCCAGTCATCGCGTAGGTCTTCGAGCAGGAGTCCACCGTCAGGACGTTCTCGGGTGAATCGACGTAGGACGCGACGCCCCGGAACTCGTCGTCGTAGGTCAGTCTGCCGTACACCTCGTCGGCGATAACGTAGGCGTCGTGGGCCGCCGCAACCTCCACCACTTCGGCCACCGCGTCCTCGTCGTAGACCTGTCCGGTCGGGTTCGAGGGACTGGTCAGAATCACGGCCGCGGTCTCGTCCCGAATCTCGCTCGCCACGCGCTCGGGTTCGAGGTCGAACCCCGACTCGGCGGACAGGGGCACCGTCACCGGAGTCCCGCCAGCCATTTGCACCTGATTTACGTAGTTCGGCCACGCGGGCGTGGGCACGACCACCTCGTCGCCGGGACCGACAAGGGCCATCATCGCAAGCGACAGCGCCTCCATCGCGCCGGTCTTCACCGTGACCTGCTCGGGTTCGTACTCGACGCCGCTCTCGCGGGCCATCGTCTCGGCGATGGCTTCCCGGAGCGGCGGGATGCCCGCGTTCTCGGTGTAACTGGTCGCGCCCTCGCGGGCGGCCTCTGCCGCGGCGTCGATGACGTGGTCGGGCGTCCCGAAGTCGGGTTCGCCGACTTCGAGGCGAACCAGTTCGCGGTCGGACTTGCGGCGGGCTTCCTCGGCGAGACCGAACATTACCCGAATCTTCGAGCGTTCGAGGCTTTGAGTCCGGTCGGCGAGTCGAGCGGCGGGGTCCCGTTCGCTGGCGTCGGTCATGAAAAGTGGTCACGGAACGACGCGTGAAGTATGTTCCCTCTGCGGAACGTCACGGGCGAGTGACCGCGAGCGACCGGGGGCTTTCTAAGTCACTGCCTCGGTCGTTCCGGCGTTTGCCCTCATCGTCCCGAAGTAAAGCGACTCGAAAACCACCGAGAAATTACCCCATCGACACCCCGAACAAGCAATCTTTTTCCTCGCACCGACCCCACGCCGACACATGGTATCCGAAATCTTCGACCCCGAGGCGTGGGAGCAAGCGGGACCCGACTTCGACGACATTACTTACCACCGCGCGGTCGAGTCGGGCACCGTGCGAATCGCGTTCGACCGCCCCGAGGTCCGGAACGCCTTCCGGCCCAAGACGGTGGACGAACTCTACGACGCGCTGGACCACGCCAAGCGCCAGACCGACGTGGGATGCGTCCTGCTCACGGGCAACGGCCCGTCGCCGAAGGACGGCGGGTGGGCCTTTTGCTCGGGCGGCGACCAGACCGTCCGGGGCGAGGAGGGGTACGAATACCGCGGCGAGGACGGCGAGACTGACCAAGCCGCCGAAGGCGGCCGCCTCCACATCCTCGAAGTCCAACGCCTGATTCGCCACATCCCCAAGCCGGTCCTCTGCGTCGTGCCCGGATGGGCCGTCGGCGGCGGCCACAGCCTCCACGTCGTCTGCGACATGACCATCGCCAGCGAGGACCACGCCGTCTTCAAACAGACCGACCCCGATGTCGCCTCGTTCGACGGCGGATTCGGCTCTGCGTATCTCGCCAAGCAGGTCGGCCAGAAGAAGGCCCGCGAAGTCTTCTTCCTCGGGAAAGACTACGACGCCGAGGAGGCCGCCGACATGGGCATGGTCAACGAGGTCGTTCCCCACGAAGACCTCGAAGAAGTCGCCTTGGAGTGGGCCGAGGAGATGAACTCGAAGAGTCCGACCGCGATGCGAATGTTGAAGTACGCGTTCAACGCGACCGACGACGGGATGGTCGGCCAGCAGGTGTTCGCGGGCGAGGCCACGCGACTGGCGTACATGACTGACGAAGCCCAAGAGGGCCGCGACGCCTTCGTCGAGGGCCGAGACCCCGAGTTTGACAAGTTCGACTGGCACTACTAGGACCCACCTTTTTTCGTCGTCGGGAGACCGCAGGGCATACCCTGCGGTCTCCCCCTCCTCGAAAAAATCTGGACCAAAAAAGAGCCGCTCGCTCCTCGCGTTGCGCGGCGCTTCGCGCCGCGCTCTCGCTCGTCACTCACGGTCGTCTCGCTACCCCGACCGCACCGCAGTTATACTTGCGCGACCGCACCGTCGCAGTCGGCGACGCGCCACCGACCGACTCGATTCTTCTTTAAGTGCTTCTGGCGACAAGGAGTAGATACGAGCGAAGAGGACTTCTCCCAGCAGGTTCGATTCGACAGCATCCGCTCTGCCGAAACCGTAGGTGCTATTGGTCGCTCGCCGTAACTTCCGATAATGAGCGACATGGCTACCGAACACTCACGCCGAGAAGCGTGGCTGATGGCCGCCCGGCCTCACACGCTCCCGGCGGCCGCGGCCCCAGTAATCGTGGGCGTCGGTCTCGCCGTCCACGAGGGCGAGTTCGCCGCGCTCCCGGCGCTGGCGGCGTTCGTCGGCGCGGCACTCATCCAGATCGGCACCAACTTCGCCAACGACTACTACGACGCCGTGAAGGGCGTGGACACCGACGAGCGCAAAGGATTCACCCGCGTCACCCAGTCCGGACTCATCGCCCCGGAGTCGGTCAAGCGCGCGATGTACGCCACGTTCGGACTGGCGATACTCGTCGGGGTCTATCTCGTCTCCGTCGGCGGTCTCCCCATCCTCATAATCGGTCTCGCCAGCGTCGTCTCCGGCATCGCCTACGCCGGGGGTCCCTACCCACTCGGCTCGCACGGTCTCGGCGACCTGTTCGTCTTCGTCTTCTTCGGCGTCGTCGCCGTGATGGGCACCTTCTACGTGCAGGCCGCGAGCAAACTCGCCGGAGCGTTTCCCATGGGAATCCCCGAGGGCACCGTCACGCTCGCGGCGTTCGTCGCCAGCCTCCCCGTCGCGGCCATCTCGACGAACATCCTCGTCGTGAACAACGTCCGTGACCTCGAAACCGACCGCGAGGCTGGCAAGAAGACCCTCGCGGTTCTCATCGGCTACACCGCGAGTCGGGCCGAGTTCGTCGGCCTGCTGGCGCTCTCGTACGTCGTGCCGGTCTGGTTCTGGCTCGCGCGAGACTACTCTCCGGCAGTCGTCCTGCCGCTGGCGACGATTCCCTACGCCGCCTCCATCGCGCGGACGATGCTCACCGAAAGCTCCGGTGAGGCGCTTAACCCCGCGCTGGAGCGGACCGGGAAACTGCTGGCCGCCCACTCGGTCCTGTTCGCGCTGGGCCTGATAGTATGAGGGCCGCCGTCCGCCCCTTCTCGCTCCCGCTGGCCGACCCCCTCGACACCGCGCGCGGCACCATCGAACACCGGGACGGACTGCTCTTCAGACTGGAAGCCGACGACGGCGCGGTTGGCGTCGGCGAAGCCACGCCGCTTCCGGGGTGGACCGAACACTACGACGAGTGCGAGTCGGTCCTCGCCGATGCCGTCGCGTCGATAGACTCCGGAGCGACCCCCGCCGACCTGCTCGCGGACCTCGACTCGACTCCGGCCGCGCGCCACGCGCTCGACCTCGCGCTCGCGGACCTGCGCGCCTCGGACGAGGGCGTGCCGCTCTACCGATATCTTGGCGCGGAGAACCCTGCTAAGAGCGTCCCGGTCAACGCGACGGTCGGCGACGCGCCCACCGAGGAGACGGTCGCCGAGGCCGAGCGCGCCGCGAACGCTGGCTTCGACTGCCTGAAGGTCAAGGTCGGCGCGCGCCCGCTGACGGCCGACATCGAGCGAATCGAGACCGTTGCCGACGCGCTCCCCGAGGTGGAACTCCGCGCGGACGCCAACGCGGCGTGGACCCGCGAGCAGGCCCAGCAGTTTCTGGACGCGGTGGGCGACCATCTCGCCTACGCCGAACAACCGCTTCCCGCGACCGATATTGCCGGTCTCGCGTCGCTCTCCGGGCCAATCGCGCTGGACGAGACGCTCGCGGAAGTCGCGTTTGAGGACGCGCTTGACGCAAACCCCGACGCAGTCGTCCTGAAACCGATGGCGCTGGGCGGTCCGCGCGCGGCGAGCGCGCTCGCCGCGCGCGCTCGTGGAGAGGGAATCGAACCGGTCGTGACGACGACCATCGACGGCGCGGTAGCGCGGACCGCCGCGGTCCACGTCGCGGCCGCAATCAAGCACGTTCCGGCCTGCGGATTGGCGACACGCAAACTGCTCGACTCGGACCTCGGCCCGGACATCGCGCCGGTCGCGGACGGCCGGGCGGTCGTCCCGCAGGGCGAGGGCAACGGAACTGCGGATACGTGGGGACACCATGACTGACGAGAACGCTACCCGAACGCACGACCGACAGATGCGCGATTGGCTAGCCGACCGAGCGCGGACCTCGCCGGAGTCGGTGGCGCTCGTGGAGACTGACGACCGGACCGAGTGGACCTACGCCGAGTTGGACGCCGCGGTCTCCGAGACTGCGGGCCGACTCGCCGCGCTCGGCCTGCGGGCGGGCGACCACCTCGGCGTCCTGATGGAGACGCGGGTCGCGTTCGTTCGACTGGTTCACGCCGCGATGCGACTCGGCGCGGTGCTGGTCCCGCTGAATGCGCGCCTCGCCCAGACCGAACTCGCCCGACAGGCCGACACCGCGGACCTGAACGTGCTGGTCTGTGAGCGGGAGACCGAGAGCGACGCCGCGGCCATTTCCGGGGTGCCGGTCGCCTCGGTCGATTCGCCCGCGGACGAAGCGGTCGCCGCGCTCTCGGACACCGCTCGCGCCGATTTCGAACCGGCGTCGTGGTCCCGCGCAGACACGCAAGCAATGTTGTTCACCTCCGGGACGACCGGCGACCCGAAAGCCGTCGAGTTGTCCATGGGCAACTTCCTTTCGAGCGCGACCGCCTCGGCGTTCCGTCTCGGCGTAACCCCCGACGACAACTGGTTGCTCTGCCTCTCGATGTACCACATGGGCGGGCTGTCGGTCGTCCTCCGGTCGGCGCTCTACGGGACCACGGTCGTCCTACAGGAGGGCTTCGACGCAGAGAACGCCGCGGACGCCATCGCCGAGTTCGGCGTCACGGGGGTCTCGCTCGTGCCGACGATGCTCCGACGGATGCTCGACGCCCGCGAGTCGCTGGCCAACTCCCTGCGGTTCGTCCTGCTCGGGGGCGCGCCCGCTTCCGAGGAACTGCTCTCGCGGTGCGAGACGCGCGGCGTGCCGGTCCACCCGACCTACGGCATGACCGAGACCACGTCCCAAATCGCCACGGCGCGACCCCGCGAGGCGTTCGCGCACCGCGGCACCGTCGGGCGGCCCCTCCTCTGGACCGACCTGACCGTGGTCGGCGACGAGGGCGACCCCCTGCCCGCGGGCGAGACTGGCGAACTCGTCGTCGCCGGGCCGACCGTGATGTCCGGCTACTACGGCGACCCGGAGGCGACCGCCGAGGCGTTCGGCGAGTACGGTCTCCCCACCGGCGACGTGGGCTACTGCGACGAGGCCGGGCGCGTCTGGGTGCTGAACCGCCGCGAGGACCGCATCATCACGGGCGGGGAGAACGTCCACCCCGGCGAAGTCGTCGCGGCCCTACGCGAGCATTCCGGTATCCGGGACGCCGCGGTCGTCGGCCTCGACGACGAGGAATGGGGCGAGCGCGTGGCCGCGCTGGTGGTGCGCGAGGCCGACACAGACCTGTCCGCGGCGGACGTGGCGACCCACTGCAGGGACCGGCTGGCGGGCTACAAGTGCCCGCGGACGGTCGAATTCGCGGACGAACTGCCACGGACCGCCTCGGGGACCGTCGAGCGCGAGGCCGTCCGGGAGCGACTTCGGGAACCGCACGAGTCGTAGCGCGTCGGTTACGCCGCGGATTTTCACCGACGACGGGAGGCGACGGGGCAGGGCTATCGACGGAGTGCGCTCGGTGTCACTCTCGCCAGCACGCGCCGGAATGAATCTTCACAGCGTTCCAACCCCGTATCGCCACAGCAGTACCACCCACAAATCGCCGAGGCCGCGAGACTTTAGCCGGACAGGTCCGTAGCGTGTGCCGTGTGTACACTCATCCTCGCGTGGCAGGTGTTCGACGACGCGCCGGTCGCCGCGGCGGCGAACCGCGACGAGGCGCTGGGCCGTCCCTCCCGGCCGCCGGGCGTCCTGAACGAGACTCCCCGAGTGGTCGCGCCGCGCGACGAGGAAGCGGGCGGGACGTGGATTGGCTACAACGACGCGGGCCTGTTCGTCGCCATCACGAACCGCCGCACGGACATCGAGGGCGAGCGCTCGCGGGGGTTGCTCGTCCGCGACGCGCTGACCTACGAGTCGGCGAGCGACGCCGGGTCGTTCGTCCGAACCGAACTCGCCGACCGCCAGTACGCCGGGTTCAACCTCGTCCTTGCCGACGCCGAGGAGGCCGGACTGCTGGAGTGGGACGGCGTCCTCCGGACGACCCACTTCGACCCCGGCGTCCACGTCGTCGTCAACGAGGGCCACGACGACGACGAGGACGACGCTCGGAAGACCAAAGGCATCCGCGAGGCGGTCCGCCCCGACCCCGAGACGACGGCCGAGGCGTGGTTCCACCACGCCACGACGGTCCTGAGCAACCACGACCTCGACGCCTGCGTCCACGGCGATGGGTACGGCACCCGGTCGTCGTCGCTGGTCGCCATCGACGCCGACGGGGACGGTCGCTACTGGTTCGCCGACGGCAAGCCCTGCGTGACGGATTACGAGGTCGTCGCGGTCGAAGGCGGTGCCAGCGCGAGGGAGGCCGAGGCGAACGCCGACGACGCGGACGGTCACATTTAAACCGCTCGGGGTCCCTGTTTGGCATATGGCAGTATCCGAGGAGGACCTCACCGACGCGGAGCGCGCGGGACTCGAACTCGTCCGAGAGTCCGGCGGCATCCACCAGAGCGACTTCTGGAAGCAACTCGACGTGGACTCTCGGAAGGGAAGCCGCATCGTCGAATCGCTGTACGAGAAGGGTTTCGTCCAGCGCGAGGAGACCGTCTACGAGGGCCACAACACCTACCTCATCACGCCCGCGGCCCGCGATTTGGATTTCTCGCTTCTCATGGCGGGCGACATGCTCTCGCCGTTCATCGGCGAGGAAGAGGTGGACGCCGAGAGCGACGCCTTCTCGCAGTGGATCATGAACCTCGCGTACAGCGAGTAGTCACTCCGACTGCGATTCGGTCTCCGACTCCGTTTCTCCCGACTCTCCCGACTTCTCCAAGTCCGTCTCCAGCGCGGGCAGTCGCCGCACCACCAGCGCGGGCGTCACCGACTGGGACGCGACCTGCTCAGACACTTCACCGAAGACCAGTTCCCGGACCGAGGGTTTGCTCTCGCCCATCACTACGAGGTCGCGCTCCCCGGCCGCCGCCGCGAGCGTCTTTATCGGCGTCTCGGAGACGACCGTCTCCCGGCCGACGCGCTCGGGTGCGACGCCTGCCTCGGCCAGCGCCTCGGCCGCCGCGTCCACGAGTCGCTGTCCCGCATCTCGGTCGGTCTCGTCGTCGGGGACCGTGACGTTGTAGAGGGTGACGCTGGCGTCGGTCGCGTCCAGAATGCTGGCGACCAGCGAGACGATTCGCTCGACGTTTATCTCGCTCCGGAGCGGGACCAGTATCTCCTCGACTTTCGTCGCCGGATTGTTCAGGAGAACGGCGTCACAGCCCTCCTCGACCGCGACGCGCTCGAAGGTCTGCTCGGGTTCGTGGGTGAAGACGATGCGCGTCTCGACGGTGCCGCCCATCTCCTCGAACGTCGCCGCGAGATCAGCGAGTTCCGTCGCCATCCGCTCTTCGAACTGCATCCGGGCCTGCCCCGGCGGGGTCTGTTCAGGCACAGCGTGGTAGCCGACCAACTCGACCGCCACGGTCGAGAGTGCTTCAACGAGCGCGGGCGCGAGGCTCTCGCCGTCGAGAACCGCGAGCGGGACCAGCACCATGGGTCGGTCGGGGACTGTGGCTCTCATAGCGCACCTCGCAACTGCACGTCGTCGGCGTACAGACGATACCATACGGCCGCCCCGATCATGATACTGACGCCGACGACCTGCGAGAGCGGTTGCATGAACGCGACCAGTCCGAAGCTGGCGAGCGCGCCGAGTATCGGGACGGCGGGGTAGCCCGGCACGGTAAACGACGGGTCGTACCACTCCGGCCGCGAGCGCCGCAAGCGGACGAGCGCGACGCACGTCAGCCCGTACATCACGAGGTGGAGAAACGACGCGACTTCCGCCAGCACCGCGACCCGGCCCAAGGCGACGAGGAGAAGAACCGGCCCGCCAGCCAGCACGAGCGCGACGTGGGGCGTGCCCCACCGGAGATTGATTTCGCTCGCGCGCCGCGGGACGAGCGCGTCCCGACTCAGCGCGTAGAGCGCCCGCGACGAACTCAAGATGGAGGCGTTCGCACTCGACAAGGTGGCCAGCAGCCCCGCGAGTAGGATGGCGATGGCTCCCGCATTCCCGAGCAAATCGCGCGCTACGGCGACGATTGCGGTCTCGCCGAGCGTGGCGAGTCGGGCGCTCCCGAGCGCGCTCGTCGCCACGAAGATGGTCACGACGTAGAGGGTGCCGACTGCCACCACCGACCCGACCATCGCCAGCGGGAGATTTCGAGACGGCGATTTTATCTCGCCCGCGACTGTCGCCACCTGCGCGAAGCCGAGATACGAGGTGAACACCAGCGCGGCGGTCGTCAGCACGGGAAACGAGCCGTAGGGCAGGAACTGTTCGGGGGCCGACTCGCTCCCGAACACCCCCACGGCGTCGAGGACGCCGAAGCCCAGAAAGACGAGGAGAACGACCACGAGCAGGCCGACCACGGCGTTCTGGACCTTCGCTGCGTTCTCCGTCCCGGTCAGGCTAATGGCGGTCAGCAGGACGCCGAACAGGAGTGCCAGCGGCGTCACCGGACCGACGCCGCCTACGGAGACACCGACCTCGGTCAGCGCGGCCACCGCGTACTGGCCGAAGCCGACGAGGTAGAACGCCGACGCGAAAACCAGTCCTAACCAGAGGCTCAAACCGACGACCGCGCCGAACGCCGCGCCCATCCCCCGCGAGACGAAGTAGTACCCCCCGCCGCTCCGAGGCATCGCGGTCGCCAACTCGGAGGTTGGCAGGGCGACCAGCAGCGCGATGACGGCCCCGATAGCAAAGGAGAGCGCCGCGGCGGGTCCGGCCTCGCCCGCCGCGAGACCGGGGAAGACGAAGATGCCCGCGCCCACCATCGTCCCGACGCCGATGGAGATGCCCCCACCGAGACCGATGGTGCGCTCCAACTCGACGCCGTCCTCGTGGACGGTGACCTCGTCGGTGGTTTCGCCCTCGTCGGGATGGAGGCCTTCTTCCGCCGTCGGCGCGGGTTCCGGGGCCGGTTCCGCGGGGTCGCTCATGGGAGATAGACAACGGGGAGTAACAAATGATTGTGGTCGGTACGGCCTGAAGTAGTGTGAGCCGTGCTCGCCAGCTTCATTACGGTGAGACGACAGTTTGGGACTCGATTCTGCGTCTCTATTCCGGAACCTAATTAAATAGCTATTACATTTCTGGCGCACATGGGAACGGTACAGGAAGCCGCGCGGGACCTCGTGGAGTTGGAAGCGTTGAAGTTGAGCCTAAAATCCCGGCGTAGCGAGTGCATCGGTGCAATTAAGGGTGTTAGAAGTGCGGACGAGACGGTCTACTTTCTGAACGCCGACCAGACGAAACACCTCCGCATCTTCGAGGCACAGTGGGAAGTCTACGCCTATGTAAACACGATACACGCTCTGTGGGAGTTCGCCAAGACCTGCGAACCGTTTCTTCCGAAATCCCAGTTCGCTCCGGTCAACACCGTGCCCGAACTCCTCGCAGTCCGAAACTGTATGCAACACAATGGCCCGGTTCAGATCAACTACGAGAAGAACCGAAACGACATCGTCGTTCCAGTCGAGCGACTGAAAAAACGAGGAGATTGGGGCGGCAGACATACGCCCTTCGAGAGATACTTTCCGAACTGGTCGAAGGGTGACTTAGTACATCTCCGTACTTTCATCGAAGCCAGTAATATTGCGTACAACTCGATAGTAGATAAAATCGAAGACGAATACAAAGAGACGCACTCGGCGAACCAACTCGAAGAGGCCGCGAACGACCTCTCCCTCTACGAGTAACGACTACTGCTCTTCGTTTGGGTCCGGCATCGAGACGCCTTCGACACCGTCCATCGTCTCGTCATAGAACTCCAATTCGACTTCGACACCGTCTTTCTCCGGGTTGATGATGCCTCTTTGTGAGGCAGTATCGGAGTTCGTATCGGTCATGCCAATCTCGACTACTACGTAGCGAGACAAAAATTTAGTGGAGACGGTCGCTACTCCTCCAACGCACTTCCAACCCGAATAATCTCCTCTTCACCGAACGCCGGGCCGATGAACTGAATCCCGACCGGGCCGCCGTCCACCTCGCCCGCGGGCACCGAAATCGCGGGCAGGTCCGCCAGATTCACCGGGACCGTGTTGGCGTCCGCGAGGTACATCTGGAGCGGGTCGTCCAGACTGTCGCCGACCTCGAACGGCGGGGTCGGCATGGTCGGACTAGCCAGCACGTCCACCGACTCGAAGGCCTCGTCGAAGTCCTGCTTGACCCACGCGCGGGCGTCTTGGGCCTGCTTGTAGTATTTGTCGTGGTAGCCCGCCGAGAGGGCGTACGTTCCCAGCAGGATGCGGCGCTTGACCTCCTCGCCGAAGGCCTCGCGCGACTTGCTGAAGGTCTCGTTCCAGTTGCCGTCGAAACCGCCGGAGTTGCCGTAGCGCACGCCGTCGAAGCGCGCGAGGTTCGAGGAGGCTTCCGACATGGCGATGACGTAGTAGGCCTCCACGGCGTGTTCGACCGAGGGGAGCGAGACCTCTTCGACGGTCGCGCCCCGCTCGCGGAGGTCGTCAAGCGTTTCCTCGAAGCGTTCGCGGACGCCCTCGTCGGCACCCTCCACGAGTTCCGTGGGGACGCCGATGGTCGTGCCCTCCACGTCGCCCGTCGCGGCGCTGGCGTAGTCCGACTCTTCGCCTTCCTCGCGGGTGGTGGCGTCGTGGTCGTCCGGGCCGCTGATTACGTCGAGCAGTGCGGCGGCCTCCTCGACGGTCGGTGCGAGCGGACCGATCTGTTCGAGGCTGTTGGCGTAGGCGACGAGTCCGTAGCGCGAGACCAACCCGTAGGTGGGCTTGATGCCGACGACACCGCAGAACGCCGCGGGGTTGCGGACCGACCCGCCGGTGTCGCTCCCGAGCGCGAGGTCCGCTTCTTCGGCGGCGACCGCCGCCGCGCTTCCGCCCGACGACCCGCCGGGGACGCGTCCGGGTGCCGCGGGGTTCTCGGTCGGGCCGAACGCCGACGTTTCGGTGGTCGAACCCATGCCGAACTCGTCCATATTGGCCTTGCCGACGATGGTCGCGCCCGCGTCTTTCAGGCGCTCGACCACGGTGGCGTCGTAGGGCGGCACGTAGTCGTCCAGCATCTCCGACCCGCAGGTCGTTCGCACGCCCTCAGTGCTGATGTTGTCCTTGACCGCGACGGTGCTGTCAGCGAGGGGACCGTCGGCCGCGCCCTCGATGGTCTCCTCGGTAATGAATACGTTGTAATCTGCGCTCATGATTGGATGGTCTGGATGTTGGTCGCTCGGTCGTCGGAAGTTACGAGACGTTCGGTCCCTTGAAGTAGCCGTCCTCGGTCTCGGCCGCGTTGGCCAGCGCCTCCTCCTGCGTGAGGGAGTCGCGCACCTCGTCTTCGCGCATGACGTTCACGAGGTCGGCGTCGCGTTCGACTTCGGGCACCTCCTCCAGCGTCTCGAAGTAGTCGAGGATGTCCGCGAACTGGTCGGTGAACCGCTCGACCTCCTCGTCGTCGAGACCGACGCGCGCGAGGTCGGCGACGTGACGGACCTCCTCGGGACCGGGAGACGTGTCGCTCATACACGTCAAGTCCCGCGGGCCAGCGGTAAGGGTTTCGATACCGACCCCTCGAAGGTAGTATTAAAGGGTGCCGAATCAGGGGGTCGATAAGAGAACCGGAGACGCGGCTTTAGAGGGCGGATAGCCGCAGTGACGGGTTAAATCCCTGAATCGGAGAAAACGCGCGTCGCCACAGTATTTAAGTAGGAATGGTCCTAACTAGGGCACGTCTTCTGACCCCGTTATCTACGGTCCGACCCGCGGTGACTGCCTCACCTACTGATAGCTCTCCCCTTCAAACTCCACTATGACTGAAACACGCACCCGAACCCACACCGACGAGCGAACCACCGACGAGACCGAGCGCGAGGAACACCACTGTCCCGAATGCGGCGGGAACCTCGTCTCCGACGAGGAGCGCGGCGAGACGGTCTGTGGCGAGTGCGGTCTCGTCGTTGACGAGGACCAGATCGACCCCGGACCGGAGTGGCGCGCGTTCGACGCCAGCGAGAAAGACCAGAAGTCCCGCGTCGGCGCGCCGACGACGAACACGATGCACGACAAGGGTCTCTCGACCAACATCGGGTGGCAGGACAAGGACGCCTACGGCAACTCGCTGGGGTCGCGCCAGCGCGAGAAGATGCAGCGACTTCGCAAGTGGAACGAGCGATTCCGCACGCGCGACTCGAAGGAGCGCAACCTCAAGCAGGCGCTCGGCGAAATCGACCGCATGGCCTCCGCGCTCGGCCTGCCGGACAACGTCCGGGAGACCGCCTCGGTCATCTACCGGCGCGCGCTCGACGAGGACCTGCTTCCCGGCCGCTCCATCGAGGGCGTCGCCACTAGCGCGCTCTACGCCGCCGCCCGGCAGGCGGGCACGCCGCGCAGTCTCGACGAAATCAGCGGCGTCTCCCGCGTCGAGAAGGACGAAATCGCCCGCACCTACCGCTACGTCGTCCGGGAACTCAGCCTCGAAATCCAGCCTGCAGACCCCAAAAGCTACGTCCCGCGGTTCGTCTCGGACCTCGGCGTCAGCGACGAGGTGGAGCGCCGCGCCCGCGACCTGCTCGACACTGCGACCGAGAAGGGCATCCACAGCGGCAAGTCGCCGGTCGGTCTCGCCGCGGCCGCCGTCTACGCCGCCGCACTGCTCAGCAACGAGAAGGTGACCCAGAGCGAGGTCAGCGATGTCTCGGACATCAGCGAGGTCACCATCCGAAACCGCTACCACGAACTGCTCGAAGCGAAAGACGACGCCATCGCGCCCTGAGATTATGTTTTTGCCGCGCGAGTCGCCGTGAGGAGCGTCGTCGCTAACCGTAACTCCCAACCCCCGGTATTTCGTTGCCTCGGGCATGGAGACGACCCGCCATTTCACCGCGACCGTCTACGTCGTCAACGACGGCGCGGTCGCCCTGCACTACCACGACCGACTCGGTAAGTGGGTCGCGCCCGGCGGCCACCTCGACCGCGACGAACTCCCCCGCGAGGCGGCCCGCCGCGAGGTCCGCGAAGAGACCGGACTCGACGTGAGCCTACTCGAACCCGAGACCGATCTCGACGCCGAGGCGGGGCGCGAACTCCCGCCCGCAGAACACGTCTTGTTGTTCGACGTGGACGTTCACCCGAACGGCGAGGTCAGCCACCAACATCTCGACCACGTCTACTTCGGCGAAGTCGAGGGTCGCGCCATCAACCCCGCAGGCGACGACGAGGCGGCCGCCGACGAGTGGGAGTGGTTCACCCGCGAGCAACTTCGGGCGTTCTCGCAACTGGAGACCGAGGTCGAGCAGTTGAGCATCGAAGCCATCGAGGAAATCGAACGTCGCTCCGCGTAGCGCCGCCCGGAAATGTCACTCCTCTAAGTAAGAAAGTTAATTACCGCGCGTTTTGAACGGTTCGCTTACATGAGTGTCGGCGAGGTCGGCGTCGAAGACACCGCGAGCGACTACCCCGCGGCCATCGAGACCGAACTGCAGACGGGCGAGCAGGTCCGGCGCTCGTGGACCGCCTCGAACGTCCGGTGGGCCAACCAGTGGCAGACGCTCCCTAACGCGCCGACTCAGTTCGCCGCGACCGACCGGCGAGTCATCTTCACGACCGGCGAGGGGACCACCTCCATCGGCTACAACCACATTCGGGCGGTCGAGACCGACCCCGCGGGCGAGGGGTTGGACCTCTCGGCGGCGTTTCTCGCGTGCGGCGGTCTCTGCCTGCTGGTCGGCGTCGTCGTCGCCACACGAGACCTGCTGAACGGAGTCGGACTCGTCGCGCTGTCGGTCATGCTGCTCGTCGGGAGCAACGCGGTCGGGGTCGGGTCCCCACAGGCGACCGTCACCGTCGTCATCGACAACGAGCGCCAGCGCCTCTCGTTTTCGGCCGACGAGTCGGTCGGGTCGGACCTCGCGGCGCTGGTCGCGGACTAACGCTCGACTACGAACTCGACGTACTGTGAGACGTGGTCGTCCATTCGGCGTTTGAACCCGGCCTGTCGAGCGAGTCGGTCCACCTCGCGGGCGACCAGACTGCCGTACTGGACCGCCTTCTTCTCGCGGAACGCCACCGCGTCGGGGACGAACTCGCGGGCCGCCAGTCGGAGCGCCTTCTTGCGCTCGCCGCGGCCGTCAACCAGCAATTCGCCCGGAAGCGCAAGCGCGGCCCGAATCACTCGGTCGTCCAACAGCGGCGCGACCGGTTCGACGCCCGCCGCGCGGAGCGCCAGCACGTCTCGTTCCAGTTGGTCCGGGAGCGACCCGATTACCTCGCGGGCCGCGCCACGAACCGTCTCGGCCTCGACGCGGGGGTCCTCGGGCGCTCGGGCGACCTTCGCGTACCCGCCGAACAGTTCGTCCGCGCCCTGTCCGACCGCAAGTCGTTCGAAACCGTCCGCGGCCGCCTGCTCCGCGGCGAGATACAGCGGCAGCGCGATTTGCACGTCCATCGCGTTCGTCCGCCCGGTCGCGCGGGCCACCTCGGGCACCGCGCGCTCTACGTCCGCCGGAGATAGCTCCACGACCCGTAACTCCTCCTCGCGGCCCATCAGGCGGGCCGCGCGCCGCGCCGCCTCGATGTCGTGACTCTCCGGAAAGCCGACGACGTACAGCGGCGCGTCGAAGGCGCTGGCGACCACCGCCGAATCGACGCCGCCGGAGAACGCCACCGCGAGGTCGTCCGGCGCGACTGCGCCGAGACTCTCGCGGAGCGCGGACTCCACGTTCAGAATCGCCTCTCGGGAGTCTGCCGCTGTCGGTGGGTCCGGAAGCGAGAAAACCGGCTCCGTGTCTCCGCTCTCGGGGTCGAAAATTCGGCCCGCGGGGAGCGGTTCGGGGTCGTCGAGGTCGCCGGGCGCGAACGACCAGTCTCTCTCGCCAAGAAAAATCGGCTGGCGGCCGAGCACGTCGCGGACGAGGCGGCCGTCGGGGAGTCGCCCGGCGAACCCCCGCGAGTCGAACAGCGGTTCTCCGTCGGCGACGGCCCGCGCCGCGCGCTCGGCCGACGCGCCGCGCATCTTGGCGTCCGGCTCGGAGTCCGTCCGGTCGGTCATCAGAAGAATTCGCCGAGTCGGTTCTTCACTCGGCGCTTGGCTCCGCCCGCGGCCTGTCGAAAGCTGACGTGCCACGGGGTTCGCTTGCCCTCGACGCTCGTCCGACCGTCAGCGATTGCGTCGAGGATGGCCTTGACGCTCCGCTCGTCGGTGTCGATTCGCGTCACCGCCTGCCCGACCATCTCGCTGATGTGGGCGTCGCTTCCCGCGGTCTGGGGCAAATCGTGGCGCTCGGCGAAGCGCCGCGCCTTCCGGTTTCCGCGGCCGGTCAGCAGTCGGGAGTTGTACACCTCGATGGCGTCGGCCTCGGCGAGTTCGGTCTCGCCGATGTTGGCCATCACGCCGCTCCGGGATTTCTGGAACGGGTGGGGAACGACGGCGACGCCGCCCTGCTGGCGGATTCGGTCGAGCGTCTCGGAGAACGACAGGCCCGCGGGAACTCGCTCGGAGACGCCGAGCGCGAGGACGTGTCCCGCGGCGGAACTGACCTCCATCCCCGGAATCCCGACCAGTCCGTACTCGCTGGCCTTCTCGGCGGCGTCAAGGCTGGCCGCGATTTCGTCGTGGTCGGTGACCGCCAGCGCGTCCAGACCGACCGCGGCGGCCTGCTCCAGCATGAGGTCAACCGGGTCGCGGCCGTCGTACGACAGCGACGAGTGGGCGTGAAGCTCGACCGATAGCACGGGCGGGGGTTCGAAGGCGGACCCCAAAAGCGCCTCGGTACGGCGTCGTTCGCGGTCGCTGGCGAACGGTTCGCGGCGGTTTCGCACGCGCCTCGATTTTTCGACGCGAGACTAAATGCCAAAACGCGGTAGTAGCGTGCTTCTCCGAGCGGTTTCCGAAGGGAGCAGTTTCCTCGCCGCGAGAGAATTCTGTATATCGATATAGAATTTATGAGTCGAGTGCGGGACGCGAGAACGTGACAAAATACGACATATTTCCATCACTTCCGAGCGCACCCTGCCGAAATCGGGAACGAGCGACAGCGCGGAGCGGTCCCGCGACGACGCTCGTCCCGTCAACTCCTACTCGCCGCGACGCCACCCGCTCAGTATCCACGTACCTGCACATGGAAAGGCATTAATCCGCCCTGTCTGTACAGACAGGTGAATGACTCTCTCCGAGCAAGACCGCGAACTCGTCGCCGCCGAACTCGGCCGGGACCCCACGCCCGCCGAGGCGGTGCTGTTCGAGAACCTTTGGAGCGAACACTGCGCGTATCGGTCGTCTCGACCGCTCCTGTCGGCCTTCGAGTCGGAGGGCGAGCAGGTCGTCGTCGGGCCGGGCGACGACGCCGCAGTCGTGGCAGTCGCGGATGGAACGTACATCACGATGGGTATCGAGAGCCACAACCACCCCTCGTTCGTGGACCCCTACGACGGCGCGGCCACGGGCGTCGGCGGCATCGTCCGGGACACGCTCTCGATGGGTGCCTACCCTATCGCGCTGGCCGACTCGCTGTACTTTGGCGATTTCGACCGCGAACACTCCCGCTACCTGCTGGAAGGCGTCGTGGAAGGTATCTCGGACTACGGTAACTCTATCGGCGTCCCCACGGTGGCCGGAAGCACGGCGTTCCACGACGACTACGAGGGCAACCCCCTCGTCAACGTGGCCTGCGTGGGCCTGCTGGACGACGACCGACTCGTCACGGCGGACGCGAAGGAACCCGGAAACAAACTCGTGCTGGTCGGGAACGCGACCGGGCGCGACGGACTCGGTGGCGCGAGTTTCGCCAGCGAGGACCTCTCGGAGGACGCCGAGACGGAGGACCGGCCCGCGGTACAGGTCGGCGACCCCTACACCGAGAAGTTGCTTATCGAGGCCAACGAGACCCTGCTAGACCGCGATTTGGTCGAGGCGGCCCGCGACCTCGGCGCGGCCGGACTCGGCGGGGCCTCCTCGGAGATGGTCGCCAAGGGCGGTCTCGGCGCGGAGATTCGCTTGGAGGACGTTCACCAGCGCGAACCCGAAATGAACGCGCTCGAAATCCTGCTCGCGGAGTCTCAAGAACGGATGTGCTACGAGGTCGAGCCGGAGAACGTCGATGCGGTCCGCGAAGTCGCCGAAAAGTACGATTTGGGCTGTTCGGTCATCGGCGACGTAACCGAGGGCAACTACGTCTGTACTTTCGAGGGCGAGACAGTGGTAGACGCCGACGCCGAGTTCTTGGGCGACGGCGCGCCGATGAACGATCTCGATTCGACCGAACCGACCCAACCGGAGCGCGACCTGCCGGACGCCGACCTCCGCGAGGCCTTCGAGTCGGTCGTCGGCCACCCCAACACCGCGAGCAAGCGGTGGGTCTACCGCCAGTACGACCACGAGGTGCAGGTCCGGACCGCGACCGGGCCGGGCGACGACGCCGCGGTCTTGGCCCTGCGCGAGGCAGAAAAAGGTCTCGCCATCTCGTCGGGCGCGGACCCCAACTGGACTGACGCCGCGCCCTACGAAGGAGCGCGCGCCGTGGCGCTCGAAAACGCGACGAACCTCGCCGCAAAGGGTGCGACCCCGCTGGCCGCGGTGGACTGTCTGAACGGTGGCAACCCCGAGAAACCCGACGTGTACGGCGGATTCAAAGGCATCGTGGACGGTCTCGCCGACATGTGCGCGGAGTTGGACGCGCCGGTCGTCGGCGGGAACGTCTCGCTCTACAACGATTCTCCCTCGGGACCGATTCCGCCGACGCCGACGCTGGCGATGACGGGGACCAAGGAAGGGTACGACGCCTCGCCCGCCGCGCTGTCCGGAGACGCGAGCGAGGCGACGCTCCTCGCAGTCGGCGACTCGGGAGGCGACCGACTCGGTGGTTCGCAGTTCCTCGCCGAGATGGGCGGGAGCGACCGCTTCCCCGCGCTCCCGGAGAACCCCCGAGAGGTCGTAGAGACGCTGGCGGACGTGGCCGACCGCGAGGCGACCGTGGCGGTTCACGACGTGAGCCACGGCGGTCTCGCCGTCGCGCTCGCCGAGATGGTCACCGACGAGGCTGGCGCGACGGTCGAACTCGACTCGGTCGAAGCCCTCTTCGCCGAGACGCCGGGCCGTGCCGTCGTCGCCACGACCGACCCCGAGGCGGTCCGCGAGGCGTTCGCGGGCGTCGCACCGGTCGCGGAACTCGGTGAGGCTGACGAGTCGGGCGCGCTCGACCTGACCGTCGAGGGCGAGTCGCTGTGCTACGACGCCGACGACATCGCGGCGCTCCGAAACGTGCTGGCCCGCGAATTGGACTGACGGGAGCGCGGACCCTCGCTTTTCGTGCTGGAGACGCGATTTAGCGCAGATGTTCTTCGCCTTGGCAGAAATAAATCATATGCCGCGATACTGACGCGACCCTCCCGTTCGTCGAGAACGGAGCAGCGTCTTCGAATACGGACGTTTCTAGTCGAGAACCAACGGACAGCCCTTCGAAGAACGCGCGGTGAGGTCGCACTTAGGCCGCCAGAAGCGGGAGCGCGAACGCGACGGCGAGACCGACCGCGAGGACGGCGAAGCCGATGCCGACCTGCGACATCGAGAACTCCTGCATCGGCGAGGTGACTCGGTCAAGGCCCTCTACGTCGTGGCCGTGGTCTGCGTGGTCGTCCATACGAGTGGGTTTCCCGTCCGGATACTTAAACGCAACCAAACCTAAGCCGCCGGAAACCGTTCGTGAAGCGGAGACTAACTCGGGGGAGTTCGGCGTTCGGCGAGACGGACGCTGACCCGATATCACGAAATCGTTTCGTGACGATTGATTTTGGCTCCCGGCGCGACGCCCGCGGTCGCGGTGCTGTGTGGGGTGGTCTGCGTTGCTCGCGCCTGAAGCTACGTCAAGTCGGCTCGTCATCCTCTCGACCGGTTGTCCGCAGAAACGAGAGTTCGAAAACCCGAGCGACGGTCACTCCGCGTCGAAGTGGACCGTCTCGCCGACGACCGGAATCATCTCCGTCGCGCCCATATCGAGGAAGTTCTGCGCGTCCGCTTGCACCTGCTGGCCCTGTTCGGACGCGAAGGCCTCGTCCATCGCTTCTGAGTCCTCGAACCAGAGCTGTGCCACGTAGTCGTAGTCCACATGCTCGGGATTGGCTGGCAGCGAGGAGGTGTATCGCTGGAGATTCGGCAGATCGTTCACCAGCGGCGCGTGTTCGTCGTGCATGTAGTCGATGCACTCGTCGTGACCGATGTCGTCGCCCCGCACCGCCAGAATCACCATCTTGCAGGTCATGTTGCATCGGTTCGGGGCGTGCGGTGGTGAAACTTGGGGATTCGGCAGTGGAAGTGGTAGTAAAACGCGGTCGGGCGAGGCGTGTCGGTAGCGAGAGTCGATTAGAAGCTAGCTACTGGCGACGCCACTCGGACCGTAACAGCACGGCACCGAGCCGTACGCGCCGGGAAAAATGTCTACTCGAACGCGACGATTCGGAACCTCCTGTCGCGCGAAACGAGGTCGTTCGAGTTCGACTACCTGTCGCAGTCGAAACCGTGAAACCCCGAACAGACCAACGTTCACACAACCAAATGACTCTCAGCAAGCGCATCATCCCGTGTATCGACGTGGACTTGGACGACGACGGGAACCCCGCGGTCTACACCGGCGTCAACTTCGAGGACTTAGAGTACACCGGCGACCCGGTGGAGATGGCCCGCGCGTACAACGAATCGGGGGCCGACGAGTTCGTCTTCCTCGACATCACCGCGAGCGCCGACGGGCGCGAGACCATGCTCGGCGTCGTCGAGGACGTGGCCGACGAGATATTCATCCCGCTCACGGTCGGCGGCGGCATCCGGACGAAAGCCGACATCAAAGAGACCCTGCGCGCCGGGGCCGACAAGGTCTCTATCAACTCCGGCGCGATAGCGAACCCCGACCTCATCACCGAGGGCGCGGACGCCTTCGGAAGCCAGTGTATCGTCATCTCCGTGGACGCAAAACGCCGCTACGACGAGCAGGGCGAACACTACGTCGAAGTGGACGGCGAGTCCTGTTGGTTCGAGTGTACCGTCAAGGGTGGCCGCGAGGGAACCGGTCTCGACGTGGTCGAGTGGGCCGCGGAGGCCGAATCACGCGGCGCTGGCGAACTGTTCGTCAACTCCATCGACGCCGACGGAACGAAGGACGGCTACGACATTCCCCTGACCAAGGCGGTCTGTGACGCCGTGGACACGCCAGTCATCGCCTCCTCGGGCTGTGGCGGTCCCGAAGACATGCACGAGGTCTTCACCGAGGCTGGCGCCGACGCCGGACTCGCGGCCTCCATCTTCCACTTCGGCGAATATTCGATTCGAGAGGTCAAGGAGTACCTCGACGAGCGCGACGTGCCGGTCCGGCTCTGAGCGCTCGCTCGCGGGCGGCGCGAAGAAAAACGAGAGCTGTCGGAAGACGTGGGTGCTATCGCTCGGGTACCGCGAGCGCGCCGGTCTCGTTGCCTGTGTCGTCTCCGGTCGCGGCGTCTTCGGTCGTCGTCTCGCCGCCAGTTCCGCCGCCGATGATGCCGATTCCCGCCGAGGCGTTCTCGATGCTGACGCGGTTGGCCTCGATGGTGTCGAGGACCGCGCTCCCGACGGTCATGTTCTCGATTTCGACGGTCGGTTCGCCCTCGATGGGCGAACCGTCAACGACGCCGCCCGGCGAGAACGACGTGCGGACGTTGTTCACTTCCGCACTGGCGAGGCGACCGGTCTCGACGAACAGCGTCTGGATGCCGGTCTCGGAAAGCGTCGCGTTCTCTATCGTCGCGTTCTCGCTCTCAGCGGGCGTCTCGCCGCCGAACAGTTGCTCGGCGACGGTGGCGTTCCGAATCGTGACGTTCCGGAGCGTCACGTTCTCGAAGGAGGCGTTCACCACGGTCAGGTTCGACGCGGTGGCGGTGCCAAGCAACTGGCTACCGTTGGACCCCCGGTCGAGTTCCGTCTCGTTCAGCACGGCCTGCTGGACCGAGACGTTCGTCATCGTGAGATTCCCTATCGTCAGATTCTGGTACTGGTAGCTCTCGTTGTCCGCTTGGTCTTGGACCGCGACGCCGTTCGCCGTCGGTGCGGTACCCTCCGCCGCGGCGTCGTGCGCGTTCGGCGTCGCCGCGAGCGCGGAGGACGCCCCGGCGAGCAGTACGAGCGTGGCAACGACTACTGCGCGTGTTCTCATGCGGAGGAACGTTTCCCGACTGCGCCAATAAACGGTCCCGACTGTTTCGGGGTTCCGTGCCGGATTACGCCGATTAAGTCCGGCTTATTCGCCGTCCGAGCGCGACTGGCGGCGTTCTCTCGGAAGGGGCGCTCGCCGAAGGATGAACGGCGCGAACGGGGTGAACGACGAGAAAGAAGCTAGACTGCGCTCTCGTAGGCGTCGCGGAACGCCGCGGTCTTGTCCTTGATGTCGCCCGTGGCGTCCTCCAGCGCGTCGAGGGGTTCGGTGCCGTCCTCGGTCTTGATGGTCAGGATGGGTTCGGTCTGTCCGCCGGACTGCTCGGGGTTCATGTCGTACGTCGCGGCCGCGACGCCCTCGTGTTCGAGGAGGGTGCCTTTCAGCACGTTCATGAAGGTGTGGTCCTCCCCGGCGATTTCGATGGAGATTTCGTCGTCGGCCTTCTCGGCAACCCGTAGTTCCATACCTCTCAGTTCTGGCTTTGTGCGTTTCAACATTACGGAACCACGCGTTCGCACCGAGTCGCTACCCCGACGCGAATCCAGCCACCCATTTATATCCTGTTGGCCGAAAACACGCCGTATGGTTCAGTTGCCCCCGTGGTTGCCCGCACCGACGCAGGTAGCGATTCCGGCCGTCGTCCTGCTGTCGCTCGCGCTGGTCCGGCACCTCGATGCCCCGGCGGGCGAGTGGGGGCGGAAACTCCGCTCGCGGTTCCTGCTGGGGGTTCCGTGGGGCACCGTCGTCTCCGTGCTGGGCGTGCTGGCGGTGTATCTCGTCGTCCAGCAGGGCGCGGGCAACTGGCGCAACCCCGTGACCCTCCCGTTCTCGTCGTGGTCGTATCTCTACCCCGAGGGGTGGCTCCTCGCGCCCTTCTCTCACACCGGGCCGGGGCATCTCGTCGGCAACCTCACCACGACGCTCGCCGTCGCGCCCCTCGCGGAGTATTTTTTCGGCCACTTCCCGTCGAAGCGCGGCGAGAACCCCTTCTTCTCGCGGACGACCAACCCGTGGGTTCGCGCGTTCGTCATCTTCCCGGCGGGCGTCGCGCTGGTCGGACTGGCGACGAGCATCTTCGCGTGGGGTCCAATCATCGGCTTCTCGGGCGTCGCGTTCGCGTTCGTCGGGTTCGCGCTGGTTCGCTACCCCCTGCTGACAGTCGTCGCGGTGTCGGCGCAGGGAGCCATCCGGACCGCCTATCAGGCCATGCGCGACCCCGTCGTCGTCGGGTCGGCCTCTCGGAGTTTCGGCAATCCGTGGTGGTACGGCACCGCCGTGCAGGGCCACACGCTCGGCCTTCTACTCGGCATCCTGCTCGGCGTGGCGGTTCTCTATCGGCGACGCGAGCGCGTCGGCGCGCTCCGACTCTGGACCAGCGCGGTCGTCCTCGGCATGTCGATGACCCTTTGGGCAGTCTGGTGGTACCGCGGCGAGAGCAGTTACGTCCTCTATCGCGGGTGGGGCGTGGTCCTCGTCGTCGCGCTCGCGGTGCTGACGACCGTGGCGGCGACGGCCGACCGCGGACCCCTCTTTGACAACGCCTCTCGCCAGCAGGTCGGCCTGCTCGCGCTGTTGCTCCCACTGGCGGTCATGGTCGGTGTCGCGGTCCCGGTCAACTTCACCACGGTCGGGGACGCCAGCATCCCCGGCGACGGCCCGGCGATAGAGGTCCGGGGCTACGACGTGACCTACGCCGAGGGCGTCCAGAATCAGAAGGTCTCGGCCATCGACGTGTCGATGTTCGGCGAGACGACCGACGTGACGACCAGCGGCGTCGTCGTCGTCAACGACGACCGCGAGATATGGTCCCAAGCGGTATCGAAGGGTCGCCTCGGGTTCGCTGGCCGGACGAGCGTCCGGGTCGGCGGCGTCGGGTGGGCCGAGGACGTGCGCGTCGAGCGCCGGGGCTGGTCGGCGGCCAACGGGCCGAAGGCGTATCAGGTGTGGCTCCGCGGCCCGGACGACGAGGAGTGGACCCACACTTTCGCCTCCGAACCGGCGACTGTGGGAGCGACGCTCGCCAACCACTCGGTCGAAGTCGTCCCGGCGAACGGGACGTTCTACCTCCGACTGGCCAGCGGGAACGTCACGGTCGGGACCGCGGCGATTCCCGAGCGCAACGAGTCGGTGACGCTCGGACCGGTCCGGTTCGAGCGCGAGAACCGAAAGCTGCTCGCGGCCGTGAACGGGACCCGCGTGCAAGTCGCGGCCCGCGAGACGTATCGGTGACCGCTACGGACTCGCCTCAGACGACGCCCCAGAGCGTGACGACTGCCCCGAAAAAGACCAGCGCGAATCCGGCGGAACTGTACTCCATGACGGCGAGACCGAGCAGCGACGTTTGTAGGCCCGCACCGAGTAGTCGCACTCTGCTTACGAGACGTTCGTCCATGCTCGCCGACACGAATGCCGGGAAGAAAACGTTGCGCTACGCCCACCGAATCCGGAAGACTTCGGCGTCGATGGATTCGGTCTCGCTGGTCTGGTGGCCGAACTGCCGGGAGAGCGCCAAATCGGCCCGGAAGGCGTGGGTCACCTCGCCGCCCTCGTCGTCGGCGAACGCCTCGACGAACTCCTTGCTCCCGGCGTTGTGAATCGAGTAGGAGACCGCCGCGATGTCGCTCGCGGTCGCCAGAAACGCGCGGTCGGCGTGTTCGTTGCCCGACTGCGCGCCGAACGGCGGGTTCATCAGGACCGTGACCGACGAGCGGTCGGCGAGTGCGTCGGCGGGCGCATCTGGCGACGCGCCCGCGGCGCAGAGCGGCGCGCGAGTCGCATCCCCGAGAAGCCACTCGACTGCGGTCGCAGATGCGGAGTCGGTCGCGGACGCGGGCACGTCCGCGTCCGCGACCCGGCGCTCGTTCTCGCGGGCCTGCGCGAGCGCCGCGGGGTCGCGGTCCAGCGCGAGGACGCGCGCGGGACCTCGGTAGGCCGCCCCGAGCGCGAGCATCCCGGTTCCGGTCCCTAAATCGAGGACCGTCCGCCCGGCGAGGTCGCCCTGTACGCCCGCGAGGTGGACGAGATGAGCCGCGAGGTCCGCGGGGGTCGGATACTGCTCCAAGTCGAGTCGCGGGTCTGAGAAGCCTTCGACCCGCGAGAGACGGCGCTCCAGCGCGGCCTTGTCCATGAAAGGGAGAAATCGCCCAGAGAAGGAGAACGTTCGGATTCGACTCTCAGTCGAGTGTGATGGGACCCTCGATGTCGAGGGTGACACCCTCGCGGTGGGCGCGCTCAGCGACGGCGGCCAGCGCGGGCCGGACCTTCGACTCGTCGCCCACGCTGTCGAACTCGACGGTCACGGTACTCGCGCCGAGGAAAGCGGCGGCACGGACGTACTCGCGCACGCGGTCGGCCTCCTCCTGCGTGGCGAACGAGCAGTCCTCCCCGAAGCAGGCGTCAACCACGACGCGGGCGGCCACGAGGTCGTCGGCGTCGAGTTCGCGCTTGAGTTCTCGGAGGTCGTCGCGCGCGGTCGAGATGGCGTCGGCGTCGAGACTGACAGGGGTCGCGTCTTCGACGCGACAGCATTCGATGGCGGTTCGGACATCCGCGGAGCGTGTGGCACTCATCGTTACCAACACATACCCATTACTCATACAAAAAGGTTAGGTAATGCACTATAGTAATATTTTGGGCGTATATCGCAGCCGCAGTCGCCGCCCAGAATCCCGTCAAAACCTTAATAATTAAATTTAATATATGACGTTTGAACATCCGACTATGCACTCATCAGCGGAACAGGACGCAACAACATCGAATCGCGTCGGTCGGCGAACGGTGCTCCGAGCGGCGGCCGGAACCGTCGCGCTCGGAGCCGTTGTGGGGTCGGCCTCGGCGTTCGGGGGCGACGACGGAAACATCACCGGAGCCGAGGACTTCCCGCGCGCGACGACCCGCGGGCACTTCGACATCCACTGGTGGCACGGCGACCAGTTGACCGACGGCCACACCGCGCGAAACTACAGCACAGTCGGAGACATTCCCGGCTACGGGTCCGCGAACCCCGACGAAATTCTCGTCTCGGTTCACGGCTGGCGAGTCGCCGCCGCCGACGCTCCGGACCACTTCGCCACCGTGAAACAGTCGCTCCGGAACAACGGCTACGACCACCCCGTTATCGGGTTCAGCTACGACTCGGACACCAGCACGGACAACTGGTGGCCCACCACCGACATCGCCGAGCGCAACGGCAAGAAACTGGCCAACTTCCTGACCGACTATCGCGCAGAGACCGGCGCGCGAGTCCGCCTCGTCGGCCACTCGATGGGCGGCCGGGTCGTGCCCGCGACGCTCCGAGCGCTCAACAATCTCGGCAAATCTGACTTCGTGGAGTCGGCGACGCTTCTCGGCGCGGCGACGGACAACGACGCGGTGGCCGTCGGCGGCGAGTACGGCGACGACATCGCGGCCGCCGCCAAGTCGGTGGACAACTACTGGAAGTCCGACGACGACGTATTGAACTGGGCCTACTCGGCGGGCGAGTTCGACTCGGCGGTCGGCGAGGAGGGCTGTGAGGGCACGCCGCCCGCGAACTACACCGACCACAACGTCGATTACGTGTCCGACCACTTCTCGTACCACGAACACGGCAACGGCTGTATGGCCGAGGTCGTCTCGAACTTCTGAGAACTACTCGTCGATCTCCGTCTCTTGGAGTCGTTCGACGGCGCCGCGGACTTCCCGAACCATCGCCTCCTGCTGTTCGCTCGCGGCCGCGATTGACTCTGCCTCTCGGGCAGTCTGGTCGGCCTGCGTGGCGGTCTCGTCTATCATCGCCGCTATCTCCTCGGCGCTCGTGGCTTGACTCTCGGTCGCTTTTGCCACCTCGTCGATTCCCTGTGAGGTCTCGCGGGCGTGTTCGGCGATGCGTTCGAGTCTGTCGGCGGCCATCTCGACGTGTTCCATCCCGTTTTCGACCCGGTAGTTGGTCTCCTCGACGCTCTCGACGGTGTCGTCGGTGTTGCTGTGTATCTCCTCGACCAGCCGCTCGATTTCGTCGGCCTGTTCCTGCGATTCCGACGCGAGCTGTTTGATCTCGTCCGCGACGACGGCGAACCCGGACCCGGCCTCGCCCGCGCGGGCCGCCTCGATGGAGGCGTTCAGCGCCAGTAAGTTGGTCTGGTCGGCGATGTCGTTGATGACGGTGACTAGGTCGTCTATCTCGTCTATCTTCTCCTGCAAGTCGTCGGTGTTCTCGGCGACTGCCTTCCCCGCCGCCTCGATGTGGTCCATCGAATCGACGACATCCGCGACCGACTCGTGGGCGGACTCGGCCAGTTCTTCCGAACGGGAACTCTTGGTCGAGACCTCGTCGGCGCTCGACGCTATCTCCTCGACCGTCGCGCTGAGCGACGAGACCTCGCTGGCTATCTTGTCTATCTTGTCGCTCTGTTCGTCCGTGAGTGCGTTTATGTCGCTGGACCCTTCCGCGATGTCGCTCGCCGTCGTCTCCAGTTCCGTGACCGACCCCTTTATTTCCTCACTGACTTTCGTCTGCAACTCCTCGATACGCTCGCGTTCCTCGACGAGTTCGGTCACCAACGGCATCATCTCCACGCCGCCGACGACGTTTCCATCAGAGTCGGTCAGCGGCGCTCCCATCGCGCGTATCCAGATTTTCCCGCCCTCATCGTCGGGGAGCGCTCGAAACGACTCTTCCCGAATCGACTCGCCGGTTCGTACGACCTCCTCGACGAGCGTCTCGTCTTTGTTCGGTTGGAAAACTCCCGCGTGTTCGCCGATGACCTCCTGTTCGGGGAGGTTGTACGTCTCGACGGCCTTCGCGTTGAACTTCGTAATCTCCCCGTCGGCGTCAACCGTGAACATCGGTTGTGGGAACTCGTCTATCATCGACTCGAAGAGATGTTTCCAGTAATCTCGCTCACGACACAGTTCCGCGTTCGTCTTCTCGGCGTCGTTCTCCTCGTCAAACTGCAAACTATCCATGGTACGTAGTGATTTTGACTAGTTAGGCAAGTAGTTTATTCAGAGTTACAGACACGATAACGAAAAATTTTCGCCGGGCGACCGGCTTCGCTACTCCAACGCTCGGCGTCGATACAGCGGTCTCAAGCGTGTCGGGAGAGGGCTACCACGTTCCGTGGAACGTGTCGAAGCTGAGTTCGTCCAGCGGCTTGTTGCCCACGGCGATTTCGTACTCGCCGGGCGTCAGCATCGGCTTGTGGAACTGCGGGCCGTCGTCGGTCGTGATGCGCGGACAGCCGGTGTTGACGAACGCGTCCATGTCGAAGTTCCGCAGGCGGTCGGGCGTCACCTCGTCCATCGTGATGAGATAGGCGTCGTCGTTGTCCTCCAGAATCTCCTCGGCCTGTTCCCAGCGACCTTGCCCGATTTTGGTGCAGAAGATGACGCCCCACTTCTCGGCGTCCATCGCCTTGTGGACCGAGGCGTAGCGTTGCTTGAGGAATTTTTCCGTATCTGCGACCGTGACGACGTTGTTGACGGGGTCGGCGATGACTACGTTCTTGTCGGGATGCTCCATCGCCAGTCCGAGCGGGTGGAACTTCCCGCCGCCGACGTACAGCACTTGGTCGGCGTCGATGTCGGCGCTGGCGTAGTTACAGCCCAGTACCTGTCCCTCGTGGGTGAGTCGGTCGTCGCCGCGCCGAGTCTTCACGTCGAAGCCTCGGTCGTCCAGCCACGCCTTCATGTCCTCGAACTGGTTCATGTGCTGGGCGGTGGTGACGAGACCGACGTTCGGGTCGTCGTCGGGGTCCGCGAGTTCGTCCAGCGACTCCTCCATGATGGGGAACACGTCCACGTTCGAGAACAGCGGGACGTAGATGACCTTGTCCGTGTTCTTCATCGGCGAGTGGCCGAAGTGGACGAACACGTCGGTGCGCTTCATCAGGTAGGTGTCGAGGTCGCAGGCCCCGTAACAGGGCTGGCCCGACAGCATCACGGTCACGTCGTCGGGGACCAACTCGCGGATGTCGTCGGCGACCTGCGGGCCGCGGCGCTTCAGGCCCTCGGGGAACTGAAGTCCGACCTTGGTGGCGTCGCGCTCCTCGACCGCCTCCACGATGCGGTCGAGTTCGTAGTCCCACTCCCGGTCGTGCTTCAGCGACATGCCGGTGTTTCGGAGGTCTCCCTCGCTGTACTCGCTATCTTGGCTCATTGAAACTGTTTTGTTCGTGAGGACGTTTAAGCACGATGTTCTCCCCTGAACTCCCTGATGCGGGACTATCCGGCAGGCCTAAAACGCCACAGTCCCAACTCACTCGTACATGAGCATCGAAACCGAGGCCGACAGCGAGACGACGGAACTCTCCGGCGTCGAGGAACTCGCGGGGGAACTCGGCGAGGCCATCGCCCAGACGCCCGAGTACCGGCGCTTCGAGGAGACCAAGCAGGCCGTCGAGGACGACGACGAGGCCCAAGAGAAGGTCCAAGAGTTCGAGCAACTGCGCCAAGAGTTCATGCTCGCGCGCCAGACCGGCGAGGCCACCCAAGAGGATGTCCAGAAGGTACGCGAGGCCCAGCAGGAACTTCACTCCATGCCGGTGATGGACGAGTATCTGCAGGCCCAAGAGGACCTCGAAGAGAAGATGCAGACGATTAACGAGACCATCTCCGAGCCGCTGGCGGTCGATTTCGGCGACCAAGCGAGCGGTTGCTGCGAAGACTGAGGCCGCGTCTCTTCTACGTTTCCCGCGGCAAGCGACGCCGCCGATTTCGACGCCGAACAGTCCTTAGTCCGTCCGGCCACGGAATTTGGCAACGAGACCTAAGTTCGTCGGCCACGACTCTGTTGACGGTGGGGAACATGGCAAACGACAGGACAAGCGATACGGACGCCGACCGCAGCGGAGCAACGAACGTAACGACTGACCGCGAGACGATTCGCTCGTGGATGGAAGAGAGCGGGTCCAAGCCCGCCTACCGGACGAGCGCCGCGGGCGAGCGAGCGCCGTACGTCCACCATCCCGACGACGAAACGACGGAGAACGTCGAGGAAACGTCGTGGGACGAGTTTTTCGACCGACTCGAAGACGACGAACTGGCGCTGGTCCGGCACCACGACCGGTCGAGCGAGGGCGGCGAACAGTTCGAGTTCGTGGACCGGACCGAGGCCATCGAGCGCGCCACGCTCGAAGACGAGGAGGTCGAGCGGGCGCTGATGGAGGGCGAGACCGTCGAGACCGAAATCACCGAGACGAAGGTCATCGAGAAGACGGTCCGGGAGACCGAAACCATCGAGAGCGAGGTCATCGGGAGAGAAATGGTCCACGACGAGGTAATCGACAGGGAGTTGATTCGGCGCGAAATCGTCGGCATGCACATCGGCGAGGAGGAGGGCGTCGCCATCGTGGAGGACAGAGAAAGCGCCGCGTGGGAGGACGATGTCGAGGAAATGGACGTGACCGACCGCGAGGTCGTTATCGTTGACATTGACGAGACTCGCGGAGTCACGCGAGAACTCGTCGAGCGCATGACCGTCGAGAGCAGGGTCGTGGACCACGACGTAGAGGAGACCGAAACGCTCGAATCCGACACGATGGAAAGTCGCGTAGACCTCGAAGGCGTCCAGCGGAACATCCTCCAGAGCGACCTCCTTGGCGGCGAAATCGTCACCGAGGACGCTATCGAGGGCGGTCACGTCGAAAGCGAGTTCACCGACGAGGGCGTCATCGAGACCCACCTCTACGAGCGTCGCATCGTCGAAGACGAAATCGTGGACCGCAAGCGCCTCACCTTCGAGTTCGCCGACGAGGAACTCGTGAGTAGCGAGACCATCGACACCATCCTCGTCGAGACCATGCTCGTCGGCTCCGACGCCACCGAAACGACCGCCGAGGGCGAGCGCCTCGACGTAGAAGGTGTCCGGATAGACCGCGACGAGACCGCCGTCGCGGGCACCACGACGGACGAGACCACCGCCGCCGAGAGCGGGACCGCGATGGGCGACGAACCGACCGACGACGAGTCGGTGGCGGGCATGGGCGACGAGACGGTCGGCCGCGAGGAGATGATTACGCTGGACGACCACGACGTGGGCAAGGACGTGATGGACGCCAACGACGAGAAGGTCGGCGTCGTCACCGAGGTTGACGAGGACGAGAACCTGCTGTACGTTGACCCGAACCCCGGACTCGCCCAGCGCGTCAAGACGCGGCTCGGGTGGGAGGGCCACGACGACGACGCCTACTCGGTCACCCCCGACCGAATCGACGACATCGACGACGACCACGTTCGACTGCGAAGCCTGTAGCGGGACTCGGCGCCGGTCCCGTCGCGTAGCGGTCGGCGCGAAGAACAACACTTACCCCTTTTGTCGGCACACTGAGCGACATGGCAATTCACAGCGACTGGGGAGACTGGCTCCCGCGTGCGGTCGAAGACGCCGACCCCGAGGGCATCGCGGTCTGGTATCTCGGCTGTAACGGCTTCGTCCTGAAGGCCGAGGAGACGACGCTCTATATCGACCCCTACCTCGGAACCGGCGACCCGCCCCGCACCGTTCGGATGGTGCCGGTGCCGTTCGACCCCGCGGACGTGTCCGAGACCGACGCAGTGCTGGCCACGCACGAACACACCGACCACGTTCACGGCCCGAGTCAGGCACCCATCCTCGAAACCACCGGCGCGACCTTCTACGCTCCCGACGACAGCCTCGCGGTCGCCCGCGACGAGGAGAACTGGACCGACGAGTGGGACGTCGGCGAGGACCAACTCGAAGAAGTCGCGGAGGGCGACACCTTCGAGGTCGGCGCGTTCACGGTCTCGGTCGAACCGGCCCACGACCCCGACGCGACCCACCCAGTCAGCTACGTCGTGGAGTACGACGGCCGGACGTTCTTCCACGGCGGCGACACCAAGCCCAGCGACGAGTTCGCCCGCGTCGGCGAGCAGTACGACATCGACCTCGGCGTGCTGGCGTTCGGGAGCGTCGGCCGGATTCCGGACAAGGAGACCCGCGAACCGAAGCGCACGCGCTGGTACAACGACGAGAATCAGGCAGTCGAGGCCGCCAGCGACCTCCAGTTCGAGCGGTTCCTGCCGAGCCACTGGGACATGTGGAAGGGGCTGACGGCGGACCCGACCGCGCTCCACAACCACGTCCGGAGCTTCGACTCCCCCGAGCGGTTGGAAGTCGTGGAAATCGGTGACAGAGTCGATATCTGACGCGGTTTTCGTTTTCTAGAAATTTTCGACAGCTGTCACTCCGGTAGTCGGCCGCGGAGTGCGCCGGTCCGGGAGCGAGTTAGAGATAGCTTCAGGCGTGAGCAACACAGACCGCAACCGCACAGCACCGCCACCGCGGGCCTCACGCCTCCCCAACCGCTTGCGCTACTCGGCCTCCGCTTCGCTCCGGCCTGCGTTGCTCGCCCTCGCGCGGAACGGCGCGGCGCGCAGTTGCACGCCGCGCCCGCACGCGCCAGTATCGAAAAAATCCCAATAGCTCGGCGATTCCGAACGCGAACAGGTCGTTCCGAGGCAGGTCGAACCATTTCGCGACGACGACGCCGGGCCAGCGCACGAAGGTTTAAACCCGAGGACGGGACCAACTCGGCCCGGACGTATCGCGCGGTCGCTCGGAGGCGAGGCCGGGGGACCGCCAGTCCGACTACCCCGAGAGGGCTGAGCCAATTCCACCGAGAGCCGCTGTTACAGCCAACAGAGCGACGCCACGCCCGCGGGCATCTCGCCGCCTTCGACCCAGTCGCCGGAGGACCGGAAGACGACGCTACCGTCGTTCGTGCCCGCGACGACGTGGCCCTCGTCGTCGGCCGTCCACGAGAGGACGACCTCCTCCGGTTGCCCCGGATAGGCCACCGCGTCGAGGGTGTCGCCGTCGTTCTCAGACTCGAAGAGCGCGGCGTCTGCGCCGCGCTCGCCCTGCCACGTCCCCGGCGAGGAGCGCGCGGCCGCGGCGTAGAGCGTGCCGTCGTGGGCGAACGCCTCCCGGAAGTACGTGTGGGTGTGGTCCGCCCCGTCGTCACCGCGCGCGCGAGTGCTGGTCGGGCCTTGCTCGCTGGTATCGAGGCGGACCCAACTCTCGCCCGCGTCTCGGGTCCGGTAGAGACCGCCGCCGCAGGAGGCGACGTAGTGGTCCGGCCCGCGCACGAGGATGTGGTGTACGTCGTCGTGGACGCCCGACCGCCGCTCGGTCCACGTCTCGCTGCGGTCGTCGCTGACGTGGACGCCGCCGACTTCGACGCCCGCGACGACCCGCTCCGGCGCGTCGGGGTGCGCGCCCAGACTCCGGACGTGGGCCTCGTCGCGGTGGCGCGGCGTATGCCACCGGTCGCCCGAGGGCACGTCTTGAAAGCCCGATAGCTCCCGCCACGTCTCTCCGCCATTCTCGGAGACGTACAGGTGGGCCGGGTGAGTGCCCGCGTACAGGCGCTTTCCGTCGAGCGAACCTCGACCGTGTTCGTCGTCGCCACGGGACGACTCACCGCCCGCCGGGGCGGCGAGGACCGAGTACACTTCTTCGCGGGGCACGTCGAGATTCGTCCACGAGTCGCCACCGTCCGTCGAGCGATACAGTCCGGACTTCGTCGCGGCGAAAACGCCCTCGTGAGACGACTCAGCGTCGAACTGCCGGACGCGCATGACTCGGTCCGAGTCGAGGACTCGCTCGACCGAGTCGAACCGCAGTCCGTCGGCACGGTAGACGCCGTCGTACGTTCCTGCGAGTAGCATGGTCGTGGCTACGCCGTGGGTAGTCAAATAGGTACACCCCGCCCACGCGAGCGCCGGGATTTCACCCGCGACGGCGTGTGATTTATATGGCCATTGTGGGATGTGAACCGTATGAGCGACAGCATGACCGAGGTGGTGACGACGACCGAGAGCGGCGTCGTCGTCGAGAAGTCTTTCGAGGGCGACGAGTTCGCAGTCCCCGCTATCAAGTTCGTCGTTCGCTCGGAACGCGACGAGCGCACGACCCTCCAACTCGCGGACGATATCCCCGAGGAGTTTCCGATGGACAACGTCGGGTTCCACCCCGACTACGAGAACGACAACTGGACCGCATACAAGGACCACCGGGTGCAGTTTGAGCGCGAACTCGACCCCGGCGAGGAACTAGTGACCGTCTACGGCGTCCGACTCGCCGATGACGACGACCCCTCGATGTTCCTCGGTACGCCGAGCATCGAGTCGGTCTCGCCGGTCGGTATCGACTCCGGCGAGGATGACGCCGACGAGGTCGTCGCAGTCGGCGAGACCGACGACGACTCGCCCGGTCCGGACCTCGACGCCGAGGTCGGCGGTCCCGACGGCAACACCATCACGGACATCGTCTCGGAGAAGGACAGCCAACTCGTCCGCGACGTAGTCGCTGGCGAGGAGGACCTCGGACTGGACGAGAGCGAGGACCCGCTTGCGGTCGGCGAAGAGGACGACCCGCTCGCGGAGGCAGATGACGGAGACGACCCACTCGCCGAAGCGAACGACGACCTTCTCGGCGATTCGGCAGACGGCGAGGGCGCGGCCGACGATTTCCTCGAAGCCGAATCCGAGGTCGCAGACGAGATCGAAGCGGACGATGCGGACGAAAACGTCGCGGACCGAGACGACGAGGACGAAGCGCTGGACCTCGATACCGAGGACGTTGCCGACGAGAGCGACGACGGTGTGACGACCGACGACGAAGCGGTCGCAGAGGACGCCGACGACGGTGCGAGCGACGACGCCGACGCCACGGACTCGACGCCGCCCTCCCAAGTCGCCGACGAGACCACGACTGCCGACGCCGAATCGCCGGGGCACTCCCCGCCGAGTCCGGGGAGCGTCGCGGCCGCGCTCGCCGACGAGATTCGGGCCGGTGAAGTCTCCGACGAAGACCTGACGGCCATCCAGCGCGAGTTGGACGTTGCTACGCCCGAGAGCACGAACGTCCGCATCCGCCACCTCCAGTCGCGCGTCGAGGACCTTTCGGCGTACACCGAAGCGCTGGAGGAGTTCATCGACGAGAACGGTGTTGCCGACGACATTTTCGGCGACTTCGAGGACGATATTGCCCAGATTCGGGCCGACGTGGAGGCCTTCGAAGACGAGGTACAGGCGGTCCGAACCGATGCCAAGGCGACCGACGAGCGCGTCGATGGTCTCGGCGAGGACCTCTCGACTGTCGAATCCGACCTCGACGAGTTCGAGGCGGACCTCGACCGCGTCGAAGACGAACTGCGAGACGTGGAGAGCGACCTCCGAAGCGACCTCCGAGAGTTCAAGGCCGACTTCCGCGAGGACGTATCCGACCTCGAAGACGATGTCGAGGCAATCGGCGGCGATGTCGAGGCGCTGGACGACCTCCGCGACGATGTGGCCGAAATCGAGACCCTGCGCGAGGATGTCGAGGAGTTGGAGGCGCTTCGGGACGACGTGGCCGAAGTCGAGAGCCTGCGCGAAGACGTGAACGGACTCGAAAGGCTCCGTGAGGACGTTGCAGAACTCGAAGCGCTCCGAGACGATGTCGAGGCGCTCGAAGGCCTCCGCGAGGAGGTCCAAGCCCTCGAAGCGGAACTCGAAGACGCGGGTGACTTTGACGAGGAGGTCGAGAGGCTCGAAACCCAACTGGGCGAACTGGAAGAACTCGTCGGCGCGAACACCGACGACGTGACCTCCGTGAGCGACGAACTCGACACTGTCACCGACGAACTACGGGGCGTCCGCAAGGAACTGGACGACGTGAGCGACGTGACCGATGAAGTCGAGACTGTCGCCGACGAGGTCGCCTCGCTGTCCGCCGACCTCGACGCGCTGGAGGAGAACCTCACGGCTCGCGTCGAGAGCGTCGAGGCCGATATCGGGGACATCCGCGACGAAATCGAAGGGATACAGGAGTGGCGCGACCGAATCAGCGACGTGTTCGGAAACTAACTTACGACTACGCGTATGCACTTCCCGTTGAACGCATCGTCGGTAACTCGCTACGCCGCCCCGATTAGGCGGTGGTCCGTGGCTGGACTCGGCGGCGGTCTTCTCGCCGTCTCGGCGAGTTACGTCACCGTCGGCGTCGAACTGCCCTCCGCGAGGTTCGTCCAGTTTGCCATTCCCATCGCACTCTCGCTGTTCGTCGTTGCGCTCGGCGTCTGGCTTCGAACCGCCGACTTCCCCGCCCGCTTCGTGACCGTCGTCTTCCTGTGGAGCCTCGCGGGGGGTGTCGTTATGGGCTTGCTCGCGGGCTGGATTTCGGTTCTCCACTCGATGGAGGGCCGGGTACTGCTTCAACCCGCTTCGGTCGTGCTGACGAAGGTCGGCGTCGGCACGCTCGGCGGTGGCCTGCTCGGGGTCTACTACAGCAAACTCCAACAGCGCACCGACGAGTTGGCCCGACAGCGCAACCGACTGGACGAGTTCGCCAGCATCGTCTCCCACGATCTCCGGAACCCGATGAACGTCGCGCAGGGCCACCTCGAACTGGCCCGCGAGACCGGAGACGAGACGCACTTCGACGCTATCGAGCGCTCGCACGGCCGAATGGAGCGACTGATAGAGGAAGTGCTTGCGCTCTCGCGGCGCGGCGAGACCGTTGACGAACCCTCCCTCGTCAGTCTCCAAACTGTCGCCCGAGAGGCGTGGGACACCGTCGAGACCAACGAGATGGAACTTCGGGTCGAAACCGACCGGCGAGTCCTCTCGGACGACCGGCGACTCCGCGCGCTCTTCGAGAACCTCTTCCGAAACGCGGTCGAACACGGTGGCGAGACGGTCGTCGTGGACGTGACTGAGGACGGGTTCTTCGTCGGGGACGACGGGCCGGGCATCCCGCCGGAGGACCGCGAACTCGTCTTCGAGGGCGGGTACTCCACGTCCGCGAACGGCACGGGATTCGGACTGGCAATCGTCCGGCGCATCGCTGAGGCTCACGACTGGCACATCCGCGTCGGCGAGAGCGACGCGGGTGGTGCGCGTTTCGAGTTCGTCGGCGTCGCCAGCGAGTGACCGGTGTCGATTCTTCCAGACGCCGTCTATCCCACCTGACACCGCATCGCACGAAGCGCAACGGGTTTACTCCCGGTTCTCCTTCGAACGAACAATGACTGATACGATTGCGGTGGCAGTGCCGCGCAAGGGGCGGCCGCTGGAGGCTGTCCTCCAGCGGGTCGCCGCGGAGGCCGACGCCGAGGGAGTCGCCGACGAGATAATCTCGACGCTTCGCTACGAGAAGGCCGTCACGAAGGGCGACCAGACGCCCGAGAAGAACGCCTACGCCCGTCTCACGGAGTACAGCTACCTCGGCGACCCCGAGAAGCCGGATTTCACGCTCCTGCGCGACGACCGGGCAGGAAAGCCCCGGCGAATCGTCTTCGACAGCGTCGATGTTCCCGTGGGCGACGTGACTCTCCGACTCGTCGGGCGCGAGGAGCCGTTCCGGTCGCTCCGCAAGCACGACTTCGCGCTCGGGTTCGACAGCGCCGACCTCGTTTTGGAGGAGGTCGTGGAACTGCGCCCCGACCCGGTCTCGCGCATCGCCGACGTGAACGCCCGCATCGACCCCCACGACACCGACGTTCGCGTGGTCGCCGGGATGGGAGACACGGTGTACCACACACTGATGGCGTCGCCGGAGACGCTTCCGCAGGGCGCCCAACCCACCCGCGAGTTCCTGCAAGGCTACGGAGGGGAACTCTGCATCTCGCCGCGCTACGAGCGACTGGTCGAGGCCGTCATCGGCACGCGAAACAGCGAGAACATCGAGTTTGCCTACCCCGGCGAGGACGAGGAAGAGGAGGCCGCCATCGCCGACACCGGAGCGGGGGTCTACCTGACCGTGACCGGTTCGACCGCGCGCGAACACGGTCTCGTCGTCGGCGAGGAACTGTTCCCGAGCGAGACGGTGCTGATGGAGAACTACGAGGAGAGCGACGGCGTTGCGGAGCGAGTCAAGGAGATGTTCGAGCGCCCGGAGACCGAGACCGAAATGGCGATTTACTGACTATTCGTCCTCCGCCTCGGTTGTCGAAGAAGTGAACAGTTATTCTCGGAAATAATACTGTGGATGGTCGGGGATTGTATCCTCTAAAATTATTTCAATCCGTCATTTATGCCCCATCAGAATGTCCATTTTTGAGATAGAATGGATGGGCGTTTCGAGACCGTGACCCCAAGGGTTGGAGACCGCAGAACACCTCTACAGACGGTCGTGTGAGCGTGGTGTATTTCAACGAAGTTCCCACAGCGGCTGTCGAGTCGTACTCGTCGTCGAATGGACCGTCGGCAGTTTCGCAATCTATATTTTAGAGATGCGAGTGTAGTACCACAGCTTCGATTTAATAGGCATAGACTCACAAATAAGCTGAATATGTGTGGCAAAGTTGCGGCCTTCTCTCCTAAATAAGATTGTTTATTCTTGTGTCTAGGGTAGTTTGATAACGATGGGGTGAGTCGCCCCGAATATGGCCGACGACGAGGAAGTCGATACCACTCGGAAATCCGTCAAGACGTTCGTGCCCGCGTATCAGAAAGCCGAATGGAAGCGACACGCCGACGAACTCGACATGAGCCAGAGCGAGTTCGTTCGGACGATGGTGCAGGCGGGGCGGCGCGACTTCGATATCGAGCCGATTGCGTCCTCGGAGTCCGACTCGGAGGAGGAGTCCAACGGCGGCGACCCGGATACCGCCGACGGCGAGGAGTTAGAGGAACACGTCCTCGCTGTTCTCTCGACTTCCGACCATCTCGCGTGGGACGAACTCGTGGACGAACTCACGAACAGCATCGAGGACAGACTGGAGGAGACGCTCCAGCAGCTCCAGCGAAACAATCGCGTCCAGTACAGCGGACGCCGGGGCGGGTACACGCTCGTCGGGGAGACCGATGGCGACTGAAGAGCACGCGCGCACCGAGGAGGGCGTCGGCGACCCGATAGGGTACTTCCTACAGGACATGACTTACCACGGGAAGACCGAGCGAACGCGCGACACCTACGAGCGGGTCCTGCGAGAGTTCGAGACGTTCCTACAGACGCCAGCAGAGAATCCGATGGGCGTCGAGAAATCCGTCGCGGAAGCGACCCGGCGCGACTGCATGGCGTGGATTCACGCCCTCCGAGGTCGGGCCGCCGAGAGTACGGTGGCGACCTACGCCTCGTACCTCCATCGGTTCTACGCCTACATGAATCAGGTCGGCGAGTTCGAAGCGAACCCGATGGCCCTTGTGGTCGAGGAGATGGACGAGCGAATCGACACGAACCCGACGCGACGCGACATCTCGGTCGCCGCGATGCGGGCCTTCGTCGCCGACGTGACTCACCCGCTCGACCGGGCCGTTGTCGTCACGCTCCTGAAGACGGGGATGCGGGCGGGTGAACTCTGCAATCTCGATTTCCGGGACGTGTCGCTGGCCGACACGGGCGCGACGCGCCCCCAACTCGACGGCAAACCCGACTCGATATACGTCTCGCCCGAACCGAACGTCGGCGACTCGTACAACGGCGAGCGCCGGTCGGCCTCCAACAAGCGCAAGCGCGAAACCGTCGTCCCCGTTGACGCCGAACTGAAGCGGACGCTGAAACGGTGGCTGGCGGTGCGACCAGACCCCATCTCCCCGGCCGACCCCCTCTTCACGACGACGCGGGAGAACTGGGGCCAGCGCGTCACTCCGGCCATCGTCCACGACATCGTCACGAACCACGCCAGCGACAACGGGTGGCATCGAAAGGGCGGCGACGCCGCGGAGAACGTGACGCCCCACTACTTCCGGCACTTCTTTACGACGCATCTCCGGGACCGGACCGGCGACCGCGGTATCGTGAAGTACCTCCGGGGCGACGTGGCCGAGGACATCATCGACACCTACACGCACAACTGGGGCGACAGGGTTCGAGAGGTGTACGACCGGCACGTCTACTCGCTACTGTAGGTCGGCGACTTAGCCCCCGCCGGAGGGTGTGACCCTCGTCGGTCTCCTCGGAGGTCGGACTCGGGGGAGTTCGATGACGGCGAGCAGAACGGCGATATGCTTTCAAATGTAAACGTGGTGAATGCTTCGACGCCGAGGTCGAGTTACGCGCTCGGCCGCTCGCGGAGTATCGCCGTCGCGGAGGAGCGAGTGACGTGAGCGACTTAGCGTCTGCCGGAACGCTTCCCGAAGCCTCGGGAAGCGACGAACAGGGTTGGGAGTTTCGGAATGTGGGTCACACAGAAAGTTAGAGTATTTTTCACTTCTTGCGTCTCGAACGCGACTGGTAAACCTTATTTCGATATAGAAAATTTGCGAACGAACGGTGCAGACTCTGGCAGTTTGGATTTCTACAAATCAGACGCTGAGTGATACTTTCGAATGCAGGGCACTGTCTAGTTGAGGCAGTTTGAGGAACGAGCAGGTCGTGGAGTTTCTTGTCTAAAGATGCTCGCAGGCCTGCTCAAACAGGACTTAGAGACAGATTTAGAAGAAGCTTGGGAGGATGAGCGGACGGCGACGCCCGTCAGGGCGTTCGCCGTCCGCCTCCACGAAACAGGCTGTTCGCTCCGAGAAACAACAGCAATTTTGTCGGTTTCAGGCGTTGGGCGGTCTCATGGGGCAGTTTAGGGCTGGGTGCATCGGCTAGCTGACAGCGGGTGCGACCCGCCGTCGGCGCAGCCGACGCGGTTCGCGGTTGACGAGACCGCTGTCAAGATTAATGGCGAGTGGTCGTGGGTGTATGCTGAAATAGACACCGAGACAAAACTGCTGCTCGATGTCGCGTTGTTTGGGCGGCGTGGCACTGATCCAGCAGTTGCGTTCTGCATCGACTCACCGAGAAACATGATCTCTTGGACGCAACGTTTCTCGTCGATGGCTACGGCTATCTGACTGCCCTCTCTCGAATCGGATTGAGCGGTCACCTCGACTACACTGACCGAAACCTCATCGAAAAATGGTTTCACACCCTCAAGATGCGGATCGACCGCTTCCACAACTCATGGGTGGGCAGTCGGGCGAGCGTCCGCGAGTGGGTTGAACAATTCATGCATTACTACAACCGTCAGCGGCCGCATCAAGCACTCGATAGAAAAACACCGGTCGAAGAGGTAAACTAGACCGTGCCCTCTATTGTTTAACTATGAGTTTGAGCGAGTTCGATTCTTTACGAACTTCTGTGCCCATTGATCGAGGAACTCTACAGTCTCCGACTGCTCACCGATTGAGCCATCGTCAGTAAGGTGGATGAGAGATCTGTCCGCACCATCTTCTTCGGACCATCCGGTAACGACCCACGGCTCCTCTGCGGTGTCAACAATTTCGCCGTCAACATTCATTGTACAGGCGGATTGAGTGAGATTCATCTGACCCGACGCTTCGACCAGCGTCGCTGCTAACCAGTTGAACAATGGGCTCCCTGGTGCGAGGAATCTGAGTGAGGGGTACTCATCTGCTGTTTCGGAGTCGAATGTCACACCGATTCCCTCGTGCTTATTTGCGATGCTCGCTGCAAGCGTATCCCCGTTTTCTTCTGCTGTGACTGGAGCGTCTCCTGTATGCTGGAGGCAGTAAATGGATTCTGCATCTTCCGGTTCACTAAGGTCGAACTCCGTATCTAATTGCGACAGTGAATCGAAGTGGACTCCTGCCTCGTTGAGGGTTTCGCTCTCTATGAAAACTCCCTTAATCGCCTTTACGGTGAAGACTGGGTCCCGATTTTCATCTAGGTTCCCGACCTTCCCGAGATCAGGATGGGAGTAGGTTTCCCAGGCGTCTAAGCGGGCTTCTTGGATGACCTGTTCATGCAAGGGTCGGTCGCTGTCGACCTCTGCGAGCGAATCTTTCAACTCGACTGGATCGTCTTCACTCTGTTGCTCCTCGATATCTTGTTCAATGTCCTGCTCAAGCTCTTCGTATTCCTCGCTGTCCGCTTTCGCTCCCTCAACCATTGTTGCCTCCCGAATCTTCGACCCGACACCGGACAGAATCGGCTGCATATCGCCAACGACGTACTCGAACAGGCCGATGCGGTCATCCAGTCGGTCATAGATATCTGATTCGACAGTATCCTCGTAGCTGTAGTTGAGGATGTAGATGTCGTCGTATTCCTGACCGATGCGGTCGATACGACCGATTCGCTGTTCCACTCGCATCGGATTCCACGGAAGGTCGTAGTTGATCATCGCACCACATTCCTGCAGGTTCAACCCCTCACTCGCCGAGTCGGTACACACGAGAATATCAACCTCACCGTCGTTATCGGAGAACTCTCGCTTGACCGGCTCCTTCCCGACGTTCCGCCAAGTATCCTCATCCCCGTCGTACATTTCTCCGCCATCACCCGAGTAGCAGGCAATATTCTCGCCGTACTTCCATCGGAGCTGCCGACGGACGAAGTGCATCGTGTCCTTGTACTGTGTGAAGACGATGATTCGACTCCGACCTTTCCGGTCAAGCATGTCGAGGTCCTCGTACAGCTGATCCATCTTCGGGTCGTCATCGACCTGCTTGACCTCCTGAATGAACGACTCTAGTTCCTCGATCTCCTCTTTGAGGAGGTTGATCCCTTCGTCTGTAAGGCTAGGTGCCAGCTCAGTCAGATCGACGTTCAGCACGTCCTCGCCGGCGTCTTCCATCTCGGCGATCTCTTCTTCGTCGAAGTCACTTAACGCATCCAGCACTGCCTGGCGATCCTCATCCTGCTCGTCCCGGATGCGCTTCCGGCGTTCGAGCACTTTCTGCTGTTTCTTGAGTTTCTCCAGGCGCGAGGAGAGGCTCTGGGAAATAGCGTAGACACTGCTAGTTAGCCGCTGGCGATACGTGGTCATCACGAACCCGATGGCGCGGGCTTCCGTCTCAGTCGACTGTTGAGCCTTCTTGTAGAAGGTTCGGGTGTACTCGTCGATTCGATCATACACTCGGCGGGTCTGCTCATTGAGTTCAATCCGTCGGCGTTCGGGCTTGCGCGTCGGAACTGTCGCTTCGAGTAGCCCTGCTTTACGATATTTCTTGAGGGTATCCCTGGTATTCCGGTGGATGCACGCATCAACCGGCGTCGCCCACGAGAACACGTCCTGGAGTACGTTCCAGCCGTCTTCACTGAGCTCATCGAGCGCATCAAGCCGATCACTCCGTGAGGAGATAATCATCTCCTCGTTCAGCACCGATTCTGGATACAGCAACCGCTTAAGTTTCGTGTCTTCGTCAGCTCCGAACGGATCGATTTGCTCGTCGATAGCTGCGTCGACTTTCCGTCGGTAGTCGTCGTACTGTTGTCCATAGCCTCGTGCGAGGTTACACGCTTGAAGCAGTCGTTGCTTCGCAACACCGCGACCTTGATCCTCCACCCCGAGTTTGTCGACGAGTCCCTCGAGGACGACGTCCGCATATTCAATCGACGAATCGAAGCAGTCCTGATACGTTCCGTCGAGTGTTGCTTGCGACGGTTCGCTTGACGTTGAGCGAGACGACAGGTCTGCCCCACCTTCGAGAACGGTTGAAAACGCTTGCCGGGTCTCGAAGAACTCGACAAATCGGTCCCGATCGTCCCACGTATCCGGGATATCAAGGAGCGTTAGTAGGTCGTACAGCTCGCGATGGTGGAGTTGCATCGGCGTTGCGGTGAGGAGATAGTAGCAGTGGGTGTGGTCGCGGAGCCGTTCGAGCAGGTTGTAGAAGTTGCTCCCTCGGCGAGCGTTGTGTGACTCGTCGACGACAACAGCATCCCAGACGCCTTCTCGAGCGTCCGCGTTGCGTCCTCGACAGCTCGCCGGGATATCGTCCCTCGTGCGGGGGGTCCCTTCGTCCGCGGGAGCGACCTGATCCCACCGGCCTGTGAGACGCGCTGTGTGCCAGGACATGATGATGACGGTCGGCATGGGGTTATCCTGCCGAGCGTGTGCGAACCGCCACAGCGGGCTATTCGTCCACGCCTCGTCACGTCGATCCGCATCGATGTTTATGTCACTCGTGCCCGGAACTGGATGCTCCTGCCCGAATGAATCGATGAAAGCATAATCATAGTCACTCCCACGGTCGTACCGAAAGGCGTTGATGTTGAACTTCTCCCAAAGCTCTTCTTGCCACTGGACGGCGAGACTCGCAGGAGTGAGGACAAGCGAGTTCTCGAGTTCGCCAGTCAGGCCGAGTCGCGAGAGCGTCAGCCCGACTTCGATAGTTTTGCCGAGTCCGACCTCGTCACAGAGAAGGTACGAGTTCGGATACGTGTTGACTGCTGTGTCAGAAACGACCCGTTGATGAGGCCACGGATCGATTGTACTCGCTTCCTCGGCGAGTTGGAGGCCACCAGGAGCCCGTGCCCCGTCAGCTAAAATTCTCCCCTTATCGCCTTCAGTTGGTCCTTCGGGCCCGCGGATCTTCTCGACGATCTGGGATACCTCGACATTGTTGTCCGGAGCTTTCCAGTCGATGAGTTCTTTTTTTACGGCCTCTGGAAGATCGTAGACATCGACATAGGAATGCTCGTCCTGCCACAGCTTCTTGAACGAGTCTTGGTCGCCTTCGACGTAGGGTGCTTGGCCGTCGTCCCACGAGCGGTGGACTTTGAACCGCTCGTAGTTCCGCGTCCAACCGCCAGCCGTCTCGTTGATACTCCCCTCGAACGAGATTCGATTCCCATCCTCATCTCGGAATATACCTACTTTGGGGTGGAAGATCCCCCACTCTCCACTGCTAGGGACCGCGATTTTGAGCTCAAGTCGGTCCTCTCGGAGAAGCCAGGCAAGCAGTTGAAGCTGCTGATCTAGTGTTTCATCGTCTAAATCCGTCAGGTTCTCATCGAGATTGTCGGCAAGTGGTTCTAGCACAGGTCGGTCCTTAGGCTGTAGCTGTGCGCCAACGATCAGGCGCATCCGACCGTCGTTTTCGACGAGTGCCTCAATTCCGTTTGCTGCAGCAGCAAGGGAGCCACTATCGAAATAGCCCGCGATCCGGTCGTACCGGATACTCCGTTCGAGAGCAGGAACGTAGAATTCCTTGATTAGATGAGACCCGTCTTTGCTTGGCTGGCTTTCGTAGATAGACTGCCACTCGTAGTCACGAAGGGACCTAGCCATCTGATATTGACGTATGCCTGTTCCAGTACATAAATAGTTGGTACATTTGGATAAAGAAGCACAGAACTTTGATGTGCCGCTCTCGGACCCCGACTGCGTGAGAGATTGAGCCATTCTCCTTTCCAAAATAGTGACAGATCTCAGAAGTCGCTCAGATTTCCTTGACGATCTCCCTCGTCTTCTTCGTCTTGGAATACGCTCGCATCAACATCCAAATCAAGTAGGTCTCCAGTCTTCCCAACTGAAAGATCACGTGCGAGCTCCCAATCATTGTGATCGGAAGGTAATACCTGAAGTAATGCTGTGAGCGCAGATCGGAAATCAGAGTTTGATTGAACATTCCGCTCGTTCATCCAGTTCCAAGCCTCCGTTTCACCCTTTGCTTCATAGACATGCATCGCGGCATGTACTGCGTCCAGGGCAACAGAGTACGACATATCATCTGGATTTACAGGTCGCCGACTAGAACGGCTTTCGGGAGGTTTGTTGACATCTTGGACACGAACGTCATCGTGAGAACGGAGTTGGATGGTATTGCTCCCACTCCCCTTCCGCCAAACTTTCATTTTACTGTTGATGTCGTCAATATCAATACCAACTCCCAGGCCAAGCTGACGGCCGTCATCATATTCGAATGTATCTGATTCATGCACCAGCCACGAGAGTATATACCACTTAGTGACTTCATCAAGACTATCGATTCCCTCACCCTCAAGGTACGTATCGACCAAGACTTGAGTTACAGCTTCTCGGGCTTCTGTCAATGCCTCCCGTGGTCTGACCTCATTCCCCTTATCGTCAACAACGGGATAACTGTCTGCGTAGACACCAAGTGTTGGTCCGAAAGCACTGATAATCACGTCCGTCTTCGTTAAGCTGAGGCCGGAATCTAATAGATCACGCGCTGCGTCTTTTGCAGTTGCTCTAGTTTCTTTTTTCACATCATCCCATAGAGTAGGTTGTCCCGATTCTGGGTCTTGATCTTGTGCGGGCTTTCTCCCTGTTAATAATAACGTACTGTCTGCAGACCCTCCACCACGGGTATCCAACCGCTGGGGCATCTCACTAGTTATGGGATGTGTTGAGGTGATGGTGAAGCCAGAGTTTATCAAGGACATTGTAAGAGTATCCCACGCATCAGTTTCCTTGTGCGTGAACATCACAGTCATTACTCCCCCACGCTCCAGTGTTCTGTAGACCTCAGAAAAGATATTACTCATCTTCTGCTCATAGTATTCGTTAGCCAAATCCTTGCTTGACTTCTCCCCAGTTGCTACAGATTCAAATCGACTTGGGTTCGCGACGGCCTCTTCTTCCTTATTTGTTAATGGGGATCTGAACGTATCCAGATAAATTTCCTCAAGGTACTCTCTTAGCCAGACATAAAAGAAGTCCGACAACTCAGAATACATAATGCTGGTGTAATACGGAGGATCCATAACAGCAGCGCTAATCTCGCCAGCCTCATAGGGGAGATCGGCTGCGTCACCGACAGACAACGAAACGTCTGGATCCTCAACTTGGTCTGCAAACTCAACTAGTTCCTCATACGAATCAGTTATTCTCTCCAATATATCCAGATACCCCTGTTCTCGCTCTGATAAATTGTTCTCGACGTAAAGTCGCTGAACAGGGTAATTCTTCCCTCCCATTGCGTTCTCTGGATAGCCCTTTTTCGTGCTCCAGGGGGACAGAATTGAATTACGGTCTAATGATTTACTCGCGGTTAAGGAGAGTAGGGTTAGAATCGCTTTCGCCGTTTCTTCGTTGTACTGATCTTCAATGGACTCTCTGTATTCCTTGAACGCTTGAAGATATTCGTAATGCGTTACGAGCTGACGGGGTGAGTAAATATCTCGCCACTCGGTGAATCCCCAATTAAAGAGCCGGTCTGTTTCTTGTCCTTCCGGGATTTCCGTAGTAAGAAAAGTGGCCAGATCCAAATCGGAATTTATCCGATCTACGGCAGCATCCATCGCCGCTTCGTCATCCGTAGTCGGTGACCGATAGCTACCCTGTGACTCTCCAGCTTTCTCATATTTTACTCCTAAGAGTTCATAATTGAAGTTATCCGCAGCTATTTTCTCTTTGAACCGGTCCGCATCCATAGGAGCATTGCAGTTAAGACATGTAGCACTTCCATCGACTACGCCCTTCTGCGGATCAAATTCCTCTTTCGTTACATCATCTGGTAGACGTACGACATCGTACTCCACCGTATTTTTTTCTTGATTCACAGAAGGTCGAACCGCTACGCCCTCTCGTGCACTATCCTTGTACAGCCACCATTTTGAGACGAGAGGAATGTCACAGCCGCAATCGTCACAAGGTACAGTAAAGGTACACGCTGAATTCAGAATCTTGTGACTGGGATTCTCTTTCGGAAAATACGGTTTTATACGCTCTTTTGCGATTTCGTTGATTTCTCCTCCCCAGTGTTCAAGCTCGTCTCTCAGGGAACCGACTTCAGGCGCATACTCCAGCATCACCTTCAGAATTAAGGCCGGTATTGGGTTGAGTTCGTTAGCCCGTACGGGCAGATTATACCGGAGTGCCTCGAACGGGATCACTCCTCCACCGGCTGTAGGATCTAAAATAGTCGGCAGCTCACCATCCCAGTGTTCCTTCAATTCTTCATGGAGTTCGCTGATTTCTGATTTGGAAGGTGACAATCTGAATGGACGGGGGTATCCGTAGTGTTCCTCAAAATTCCCGGACCGAGAAGCTTCAGTTGCTTTCTTTGATTCAACGTGTTCCGCGATTCCAGACTCTAGATGCTTCGGCCCGATTTGCATCCATTTCAACAATTGATCTGAACTCACGCTTTCAGGGAGAATTGAGGCGAGCACCGCCAATCGCGAAACAGGAGTTGGGCGACGGGCGAACCACGGGTGCAGATAAATTTGAGGTGGTTTATGCTTCGGATTAGATTCTTTTAGGTTTTCAATACCAATTGTTTTGAGAGGTAGTTCTCCTTCTATTGCCAGTTTTTTCAGTTTCTGGGCAGACTCTAACGGTTTTTCTTCGGACATATGTGTTATTTGTGTTTTGCTAATAGCGTTCGAAGGGCTTTTGCTCCATTTGGACTATTTGGCGAACGACACTTAGCGTGCCAATAGTAGCACTCTTCCAGACTCATCCGTGCTACGCCTCGAGTAAGTGCTCGCATCCGATCAACTCTCTGTAACGGTTTGACTCCGATAAATCCGAGTGAGAGCCGAACTCCTGGCTCTTCAGGAATGAGGACGGTTGCAGAACCTGTACCGGTTATCAACGAGGGGTCAATATCTGTGTCTCTGAAGGCTTCGTCGAAGAGTTGGAGGAGACATCGGAGGCGGGAACCGGAGAGTTGCCGCACTTTCATAGCAACCCAGCTGTCCCACGTCCAATCCTCCGTGTCCGCTACGTCTTCACCAATCACTTCGTGGAACGGATGCGTTTTCGACGACTGTCGTCGGCGTCGTTCGAGTCGCCGCTTCCGTGCGTCAGCCTGCTCGGTCGGAAGCAGCTCGTAGAGTGTGATTGTCGCTTCGTTCCCCGTTTCGTCACGAACGAGGGCGAACGTGGGACGACCACCATAGATACTACTCCCTAGGGCGAAGGATCCTGCCTGTTCCTCGTCGGGATATACACTCATGAGTCGTCTCTTTCGACATTAGTCGGTCCGTTGGCCTGCGCTCTGACGGTGATATTCATCCCGTCGAGTTCATCGCCGAGCTGGGCGAGCACGTCATCTTCGTCGTTATCGATAGGTTCGGGTTTGTCCAACTGGAACTTAAAGCTTAGCTTGACCTTCTGATTCCCACCTGCCCGGTCGCTAAAGCCCTCTGGGCTCTGATTTAGTGTCGTGAAGGCATCGAGCGGGCCATTGAAATTAGCATTGAAGGTTGCCTCACCGTCACCCATCTCGGCACGACTCTTGTAGTCAAGGTCAACCGTGATAGACTCACTTCGAGATTTTACTGGGGAGCGCTGGGCGACGAAGGAGCCGTGTTTGAACGGCTGGTCGCCTTCAATCTGCACAATCAGCGAGTCAATTCCTGGTATCGAATTGCTACCTGCTTGGGATACGGCGTGTCCGCGGATCTCGTTAAAGGCCCGCTTCGCACTCATCGACCCCGTCGTGGATTTGTTCCACGTTCCACCAGGACCCGTTTTGCAGTCCTCACACAGAACGGGTTCATCGGCTTTTGTTTTGCTTTCGACTCGATCTCCGCATTCGTCACACTCGGCAGACTTGTTCCGACATTCCTCACACAGCTTGTGGGTACTCTGGGAAGGGAGGTCCTTGTCGCAGTTCGCGCATCCGGAGAGCTCCGGCGGCCGAATCTCGTCGCCGTGTTGATCGAGGAGATCCTCGATACTCGCGAAGAGTTCGTACTCGTCGCCAATCTTGACCTGCGAATCAGTAATCGAAGTCGTGACGTCCGGCGAATCTGGGAGAGGGGCATCGTGCTGCCAGTTGTCAGGCTGTGACTTGGCGTTCCAGTATGCTGTCCCCGTCTCACTATCCCAGTAGGCGTACTCGTAATCTGAGACCATTCGTGCGATGGTCTTTCGTAACGGCTTCGTACTTAAGAGGAAGGGTAGCCCCGGTTTCCGTGCGAACTGTGCTTCTAGGTCCGCCGTCGTCATCCGCTGCTTCTGACTCTGCCACAACTTCTGGTTGAACCAGACCTTTCCTTTGGGCTGGTCGTCGTCCCGGATGATCCGGTTCATATCTTCGAGCGTGGTCCGGACCGCATCGACGAGCTTTGTTCCGCCGCTGGCATCAACGGAAGTGATAGTAACGTGTGTCAGGCCGTCGTCCTCGACGTAGAACAGGTGACGATAGACGTTTCGAACGCTCTCACCGAGGAGCCCACGTGCTTCGTCCTCTCTGTCACGAAGTTCCTGAAATTGCTCGTCGGAGAGATCCGCAGTCTGCTGGGAGTCCCCCCGTAGGTCCTCGATGGCTTCGAGACGCGTCGCCTGGCCGATAGCATTCTCAAGGAGTTCCGAATCGGGTGCCAAGAACAAGACGTAGTTCTTATTTCTCCGGTTCTGAATCTTACCTCCGTGTTTCGCGGCGGTCTTCTCGTACAACTCCTGGATCTTGTCAGGGACTTCGGTTTCTTTCCCTCGCTCCGTTTGCACGGGTGCCGTAAGCATGTGCATGATCGAAAGCGTGGGCGTGGAACCATCATCTGTTACGTCCGCTGGTTCCTCGGGGAACATTTCGATGTTGAAGCCCCCGCTTCCGACCTCACGGTCTAATCGCGCTTCGAACCGACTCCGGGCTTGCTCCTCGGAGGTGTTTTGAATTCGCTGGTCGATAATCCTGATCAGGTTCGGTTCGGCCTTGAACCGAATCTGGTCCTCGTCGTAGAGGTAGTAGCAGGCGACGCTCATATCGTCGCCGCCAAGGTTCTTCAACGCGTTATCGTAGTGATCGAACGAGACATCGGGATGTCCGATTGCTTCGTTGAGGCCACGTCGAGCGATCCCAGACGCCTGTTCACCAAATGCGAGACTATTCCAGAGGACCGTGGTCGTGATGTGGGTACCGAGCGCAGGAATCCCCTTCTCCGTCCATTTCTGATCCTCAAGCTGCGCGTGTGCCGTTCCGTCACGCGTGTAAATGTCAGCGGTCACCGCAGCACCCAGATCGACGAATTCAAACAGCGATTCGTTGAGTGTCGCTCGGATACTACCATCTGGAGCATCATCCGCTGGCGTGAGGTCATAGAGTCGGAGAAAGTGCCGGTCGTACTCACCAGGCTGATCATTCCAGAGATAGTGAATCGCTCGCCCGAGCAGTTTTAGTGCCCCACGGGTTCGCTGGAAGTCCGGAATCGTATCGATTTTCTCGGTGAGCGTTTCAATGACGGTCGGGTGGAACGGATACTCCCGTTCAAGCTTAGAGCGATAGCTGTCGTCGCTGACCTCCTGCGGGAACTGGCGCGGAGCTTCGTCGTAGAAGTGGAAGTATTGTTCCGCCACCGTAGTTGCGACGTCTGTATCGATTTCATCGAATAGACGGTGCTGGAGAACAGCGCCGACTTCGGTTTCCCCGGTAGGGGTGATTACCTTCTGCTGGCGCTGGACGACGGCATCTAGTTCGTCAATCAGGCCGCGGACCTCTTCGGCTTCCTCCTTGAATGCCGAGTCTGCAATACTGTAAATGACCGTGAGCGTGTCGACCTGAGCTGCCGTCTCCAGCAGTGACTTCATGAAGGAGACGGTCTGGCTGGCAAGCGTTGCCCCACCGACCTCGAGCGTGGAGGCGTCCTCAAGATATTCCGCGATTTCGTCGATGAGGACCACCGAGGGTTGGTCACTCTGTTCAAGCAGATCTTTTAATGTATTCTGACCCGGTGCCTGCCGGTCGCGGTCGTAGTCCTCAATCTCGCGATAGCCGTCGAGACCGAATAGCTGGTACGCAATTTCGCCCCACATCGTATTCGTGTCCGGGGCGTTCGGGTCGGTTCGGCTACTCCGGGCGCTTCGAGCGTCGACGTGCCCTCCAACGAAGACGGCCGAATTTGCTTCGAGCCCATCGGAAACAGCGTCCAGATACTCGGTCGCCAGATCGTCTTTATCGACGAACTTAGAGAGATTCCCGATATCAGTCGGACTGTTCGCGAGGTGGTAAGAAGCGATAAGATCGTGCGTTTTCCCGCCGCCGAAGGTCGTGTCTAGACAGAGAATGCTACTCTTATACCCATAAGTATCCCTATCTGTGGCGTCCAAAAACCGCCCTGAGAGGTTGCTCAGAAGAGTGGCCAACCCCTCGGTGGGGTACGTGGTTTCGAAAAATTCTACGGCGTCCCGATACACAGGGGCAGCCTCATCGGGTTCGTGGGCGACGGTCGCGAGGTTCGCGGCGAATTGCTCTTCTTCCAACGTCCCATTGATAACGTCGGAGCGAGGCTGGCAAGCCTCGAAGAGCGAAGTCACCTCCTCCTCTTGTGTACTCATCGTATGACAGGACGTGGTTTTCACACTGACTTAAAGGTTTGAATCTGGGTCGCGCATTGCTGGCAGTCCCCGCTCCTGGAATTGATGGGCTAGAGGACGGTGGGTGCAGGTATAGACGCATCGTGATTACTGGAACCCTGAGCGTGGATACCACTGAAGAAGCCTTTGGCCGTCTTCAGGGGTAGTGTTCAGATAAGGCTGAAGGATGAGGCGGTTGTGATTCGTGGTGCTCTATGCCCGAATTCAACCACCTCAACGAGTGTAGCGACTGGATCGAATTAGATTTTGTGGAGAGAGAAGCGACACCGGAGCCGCTGATGAAGCTCAGTATTCATCTTCACGCGGCCGGATTATCACTTTCGGATACTGTTTCTGTTCTCGAACAGTTCGGTGTCGAACGGTGTCGCTCAACTATTCATAATTGGGTGCAGAAAGCCGATCTACAGCCGACAGACGGGAAAGAGCCGAATCACGTTGCGGTCGATGAAACTGTGATTCAACTAAACGACCAGCGCTACTGGCTGTACGCCGCCGTCGATCCCAAAACTAACGAATTCCTGCACGTCAAGCTCTATCCGACACGAACTATCGTTGTGTCGAAGAAGTTTCTTACCGAATTGCAAGAGAAACACCACGTCGGCGACGCGGTGTTTCTCGTCGATGGTGCGCCGTGGTTACAGGCCGCACTCTTCGAGCAAAACTTTCGATTTCAGTATGTTCGCTATGGAAATCGGAATGGCGTCGAACGTGTCTTCAAAGAACTAAAACGGCAAGCTCAACAGTTCGCTAATCATTTCCGCCACGCGACGCACCGCTCTGCCGAAATTGGTTGCAGACCTTCGCCTTCGCATGGAATCAGCTAATTTGGACAATGCCCAGAATTCGAATTGCCATAATATTTCCGCGTCGACCGATTCCCATCCACAGCGAATGAGCTAATGAGTCAGGATTTATTGTATATACCTCATTTTGTAGCGTGCCACATCTCGAACGTGTGGATTTATTCTATCTTGTTCTTTGATAAATTACTTTAATATTCTAAACAAATCTAAATTTTATCCTACCGATATTTAACATGCATGGGTTTATTCTAAAACAATTTCTCTTAAATCTGCTCTCTTATAATACCAATGAAAGTGACGTGAAAACTCCGAATTAAGCATAGGCGGTCGCTCGTAGAGGTGTTCACGCAGAAAAGACCTCAATATTCGCGAGCCACAAGAACAATGACAGCTACTTATAGGAGTTCTACGGCAACTCGCCTGTTGAAGAGCAAGTAATCGTCTCGGTAGACGGGCATCAAGCAAACATTGTGCTTCCCGACCGCTTGGAAGACGACGGCAACCCGTGGACCAACAGGTCGTATCTTTTGAGAGAAATATCCGTAGAGATTTCCGTCGCTAGGGGTACTCCTTAGTTTAGTATAGTATTTTCCTCACTGTTATAGAATAAGAAAACCACCGGACTACGGCAGGAACTGAGTTTTCTTTATAATCCTCTAAACTCTACATTCTACTTCTGGTGAATATCTATTACCTCACTAAGTGCCTTCTCAGACCATTTAACCAGCGTATTGGTTAAGTCTAGAAGATTATATTTTCCGCCGGGATTTAAATATAGCGCGCACAATGGTACTGTCGCTAAGCAAGGACAACGATCAAGAAAGGAAACGGCCTAGACAACTGTTTCCTCTACTTCCACCGTAATAGTGTTTCCCCTTCAGGAGCGGTAGCTATACGGCGAAAGAGTAAACGATACAGCGTTGCCGATAGCCACTTTCCGAAGGATATCATACGTAAATTACGAAGACAGCTACTGCAAAGAGTAGCCAGACAGATCAAAAGCCCCGGAATGCCCTCACAATCTCGACAGAACACTACTGAATCGCAACTCGCAGTAGATCAAGAGAGTGACTGGAGAACCGTCATTGAAGCCTTATGTCAACAGGCAGACGACCTGTGTCACATTCACAACCACATCACCCGCGTAGTTTCCAATCTTAATATCACCGAAAGCTGGTTCTCCGACTACGACGAGCCCGGTCGGGCAAAATACGAGCTTGAATCGGTCGTTTTGATGTTCCTGTACCAGCACATCCAAGGATTTAATGATTCGAGACTCGCTCGACGTCTCAGCGGCGCAGCATTTGTCCATGTCCGGTTGGGTCTTGATCAGCCACCCCGTCAACAGACTATCAACTACATGTGGCGGAATCGGTTTAGCATTCACGAACGCCGGGGGATTACGACGGCAGCGAAGCATATCCGCGAAATATGCACTCGTCAAAATGTGACCTTTGCGAGTGAACCTGCATTTGACCCTGACGACATCAATGCCGGAGATAGTATCGGAAAAGAGCAAATTGCCGAGGCCGTCAATCGGGCCACAGAACTTGGGTTTGATGAGTTTAGTGCCAACCGAGCTTCAAACTGTAAATACGAACTACAGGCGTATTTCGAGCGGCAAGGCTACCTCACCCTAACAAATGCAGGAACGACTACTCCACGTCGGCGGTTCGCGTGGCTGAGTAGGCGTGATGAGGTTCCACACGGCTCTTCGCATAATCGAACGATGAAAAAGATCGCTGCCCCAGACTCACAAACCGATCTTAGCGACTTTGCTGACGGGCGACGACCGCCGGACTGGGAACGGATCCGAAAGGAGGTTTTGTCGCCATTCCACGCTGGCGTTGACCAACTGCTAAATGAAATAGCAGAGCGTGACCAAGGCGGTCTCCGAGAACCAGTCAAAGCAGCTATTGACATTACATCATGGGAGTTTGAGCCCTCCCCGTACTGCAACGAAGAAGATACTGAGGAGTGGAAAGAACCCATTCCAGTAGACGGTGAGGAGCGTTACCTACGGAATGACTATCCAGAGATGGTAAGTGGATTGAAGGGTGACGGTAAGCGTGGCTATCAATTTGCGACACTTACCATTGTCGCAGAGGATACTCCTCTCGTCCTCGCTATCGAACCAGTTCGTGACAAGCGGTGGTGGGAGGACGAAGAGATACAAACGACGTCACGGGCGAAGATTGTTGATCGTTTGCTAGAGCAGGCAAGCCGTCATGTTAATATTCAAAAATTATTCGCCGACAGGGGTTTCGATACAATCGGAGTTCGAGACGTGATTGATCGTCACGACGTTCAGTACGTGATTCCAAAACGAATGAACGCCACAGTAGACTATGATAATATAGAAAAAGTCAAAGAACATTCCGTTGCAGACATCGCGGTGGAACCTGCAAGGCTTGACGGAGGCGACGGGCGTTCTCACGATGTGAGCATCATGTACGTGCCTTCGACAGAAGAGAAAGAGACGTACTCAATTTTCACGACGAACGCGGAAGTTTCTCCTGATCGGGCGCAGGGGTTAACTGCTCAGTACGGCCATCGGTGGGAGATCGAGAATGAATATAAAACAATAAAAGAACACTTTCTACCAACGTCGGCCTCGAAAGATTACCGTGTTCGGTTTCTGTATTTTGTAATCGCGGTGATTATGTACAACGTCTGGCGACTAACGAACTTCTTGTTACGCGATGAAGTGACTGTTAACCTTGGCGAGAAGCCTCTGATTCAGGCAGGAGAAATTAGCGAGCTGGTTGGCGTCTATTTGTTTGATCCCGGAGACTGAGAGGTCTCGGCTATTAGTGTTCATCTCTCGATGGTGAGCTACTGCAATCTGTTTTTGTGGGCGATTTAGTCAGTATTTGCAAGGAATAGACGTATTACTTCCACGAAGAAGCTATCTCTAGTAGTCGAAAGAAAATTCTGATCTTTCACTGCCCAGACAATCCCCCAGTGACCCGTTTCATTTGTATTTTTGGCCAAACTGCCAACTTCTGAACGGTGTCACAAGTCGTCGGCGCGTTCTGGCAGATTCTCGGCTCTCAGCGACGAAGGCAGAGAAATAGTCCTCGCTCGGTGTCGCGTTACGTGGCGGGTTGATTACAATACTACGAATGGCGCGCTCTCAGGAGAGGACAGGAGGGCGAATCGGCGTTCGGATTTTCGGGCGAGCGGCGACACTATTGACCCACCGACCGCGCGTCGGTCTAATCCTTTCGCTTGACCACGTCGCCGAGGGTGTACTCGCCGGTGGAGTTGCCGCCGCTCCAGTCCTCGTCGTCGTCAGAGGAACCGCCAGCAGTTAGTTGAATATCGAGTTTGCGTTCGAGCTTTTGCTGGACCTCGTCGCTCGGAAGCACGTCGCCGAGTTCCAGTTTCCGGATGAGACTGGCCTTCTCGTTGAGTTCGTCGGCGAGGTCCTCCTGACTCATTCCGGTACTCTCGCGGGCCTTTCGGATGCGGTCGTCGTAGTCTTGGGCGAGTTCGTCCATGTCGTCAAACATGTCCGAGCGCCGCGACCGGGAGGAACTCGAAGAGGTACTCGACGACGAAGACGAAGAACTACCGGAAGACGACGAACTCGTCGAGTACTTGGTAGACGTAGAACTGGCGTCCTGAGTCTTGACCTCGGTCCCGAAGTCCGAGCAGTTGTCGCAGACATCCAACTCGGCCCCTTCGACCTTGATGGTCTTCGGGGAACTCGTCTCGGCACCGCACATCTCACACTGAACCATACTGAATGGTAGTCTGTCGCCGCTCTTAAATTCCACGCCGCGAGGACCGCCGAAGTCGTGACTACGGCAGGCGCTCGTCGCGTTGGTCGCGGAGATAGCCGAAACCCTGCTTGACTTCCTCGCTTCGCTCGAAATACTTGAGAATCCTCCGACACTTATCGCGTGAGAGTCGGGTCTCGCGGCTCAACTCGAACAGCGAGTCAACCTCCTCGGCGGTTTCGAGGAACTCGTCCATCGTGATGTGGCTGTTCGCTGGGAGAATGTCCTCCAAATCGACGCTGATACCCGACTCGCCCGGACGTTCACTCGTCATGTCTCTGTACCTCTGCTAATTTCGACACTTCCAGCACTGAAAAAGTTAACTGTGTGCCGGTCTTCAAGAAAGCGCCCGCCACGCGTAGTAGAATCGCTGGAGGGCGGTGAAGTGGCCGACGACTGCGAAGACGACGAGCAACCACGCGACCACCGAGAGACCCGCGGGCGTCGCCGTCACGAAGGCCGCGAGCGCGCCGGTCACGCCGATGAGCGCGAGACGGTCGGCCCGCCCGAGCAGGCCGCCGTACACTCGGTCGAGTCCGACCGCTTGGGCCTGCGTGCCGAGATAGGAGGTCATCAGTACGCCCGTCACGGCCGCAAGTCCGAGCGCGTAGCGACCGATTCCGGCCGCGAGGCCCGAGATGACCACCACGTCAGCGTACCGGTCGAGGACGTGGTCGAGCAGGTCGCCCGCCTTCGAGTCGGTGCCGAGTTCGCGGGCCAGCGCGCCGTCGAGCAGGTCGAGCCACCCGTTCAGGAAGACGAGAATCGCCCCGGCCAGATACCAGAGCGGGTCGGTCCCGCCCAGATAGAACGCTGCGCCAGCGCCACCAGCGAGTGCGAACGCGACGACGCTGACGGCGTCGGGCGTCAGGCCGAGTCTGGACGACAGCGAGACGAACGGGGCGAGCATCCGGTCGGCGACGTGGCGAAACTGGTCGAGGGTCATACGTAGTCGATGTACGAAACCTCGCCCGCGCTCGGTTCTCGCTCGCCCTCGACGACGGCCGAAATCTCGTCGGCCACCTCGTCGGGGTCTCGGTCGGTCGTTTCGATTTCGTAGACGTTCTCGACGCCGTGGGCGTTCACCGCTTCCGAGAGAATCACGTCGAGGGCTTCGCTCTCGGCGTTCTCCTCCGCTTTCGTCTCGGACTCGCCACGCTCGGTGAGTCGTCGTTCCAGTTCCTCGGGGTGACACCGCAGGACGACGACTCTGTCGGCATCGAGGTGATGCGCGAGGTGTGACTCGACGAGCAGGTCGTCGCGCCCATCCAGTCGCTCGGCCACCGCGTCGAGGTCCGCTACGAGGCTGTCGCGCTCCTCGTCGCGCTCCGCCCAGAGGTTTTCGTCCTTGATGAGGTCGTTGAGGTGGACGACTTCTAGTTCTGTGTCGAGAACGTCTACTGCCGAGGTCTTTCCCGTTCCGGGAGTCCCGGTGACGACGACTCTCACGACGACAACACCTCGTTGAGTTCCGAGACTGCACGGCGCGTCTCGTCTCTCGTCCCGCAGGTGATGCGGACGCACTCGGGCAGTCCGAAACTCGTGCAGTCTCGGACGATGACGCCCTGACGCTGGAGTTCGTCGGCGACACCAGCGGCGTCGCCGACTTCCGCGAGGACGAAGTTCGCGTGGCTCTCCCACGTCGGCGCGTCCAGATGCTCGTAGAGGTGTTCGCGCGCCCACGCGGCGGTCTCGACGGTCTTCTCGGCGTGGTCGTCGTCGTCCAGCGCGGCGAGTCCCGCCCTGCAGGCGACTTCGCTCGCGGCGAAGGGCGTGTTCACTCGGGCGTACGCGTCGGCCCACCCCTCGGGAACAACGCCATAACCGAGGCGGACGCCCGCCAATCCGTACACCTTCGAGAAGGTCCTGAGGACGGCCACGTCGTCGCGCGACTTGACGAGTTCGACCGCGCTCGGCCCGTCGTGGAACTCGCCGTAGGCCTCGTCCACGAGGACGAGCGTGTCATCGCCCGTCTCGTCGGCGATTTCCTCGATTGCGTCGAGTTCGAATCGCTTCCCGGTCGGGTTGTGCGGACTCGTGAGGTGAACGATGCGCTCGCCGTCGTACTCGGCGAGGACCGTCTCGCTATTCAGCGCGAAGTCGTCATCTTTCGAGAGGTGGTAGTTTGCGACCTCGCCGTGGTGGAAGCGAGCGCTCATCCCGTAGTAGGCGAAGCCCGGTTCGGGTACCAGTACCTCGTCGCCGGGGTCGAGCATCGCGCGGGCGAGGTAGTCCAGCACGCCGTCGCCGCCGTTTCCAAGCCAGATTTGGTCGGGCGTGACACTCCACTCGTCGGCCAGTTTCTCCGTGAGGTCGGCGTGAGAGGCCTTGGGGTAGGAGCTAGCCGACGCGGCCGTCTCCCGAATGGCTTCGACCGCGGCCGGACTCGGGCCGAACGGGTTCTCGTTCGACGCGAGTTTCACGAGGTCGTCGGGGTCCAACCCGAGGTCGCGGGCGACCTCCTCGATGCCCCGTCCGGCCTGATACACGGTGTGCGAAGAGAGATCCCGTGGTTCCATGTGAGAGAGGTGTGGGCGACCCGTCTTAAGCGTGCTCACCTTCGGCGACCCGTCGCCGTCGGAAGATGGTCCCCGACGCCCGCCAGTATTTTTGTCAGACTCCGCCCAGTATGCATAAGGAAAGTCCTGTGGTCCCTTCGGTGGGGAGAGACACGATGTCACGAGAAAATCGCAATCAGCGGAGAGGCAACGAGGAGAGCAGCTACGACCGCAGTTCGCAGAGCGAGGGTGGCACGCGACGGCGACGCTACTCCGCGGGCGGGCGAGACCGACGGTCCGGGCGACGCCAGTCCGGCGAGCGGAACGTACTCGGCCAGCGTCAGCAGTCCGGGCAACAGTATAGCCAACAGCAGCAGTCCGGACAGCAGGGACAATCCGGCCAACAGCATCAACAGTCCGCGCGGCAGAGCAACCGATACGGGAGCAACCGCCAGCAGCGCGGCCAGCACGGACAGTCAGTCCAACAGGGCCAGAGCGGCCGATACGAGCAGACCGGTCAGAACCGAACCGGCCGGAACCAGATGGGTGGCCGCGAGGTTCAGGAGCAGGGACATCACCAGCGGTCCGGACAACATCAGCAGTCGGGGAGTCAGCAGAGCAAACGGGGCAAGCAGGGAGGTCCCCAGAGCAAGCGATACGGAAAGAACCGCGGTCAGTCCCAGCAGGGTGGACGAGACCGGAGCAGTCAGCGCCACGAGGTCGGACAGAATCAGGGCCGAGGACAGAGCCGTCAGGGCCAGAGCGACGTTCACCAACGGAGCCAGCGCGGCGGAAGCGGCGGCCGGTACACCAGCCACGAACTGGGCGGCCAGCAAACTGGCCAGCAGTCCGTCCAGCGCGGCCAGTCCGGTCAGCACGCTGGGCATCAGCAGAGCGGTCGGTACGAGCACTCCGGCCAGCGCGGCCAGTCCGGCCGCGGAGAGCAGGGCCAGAACCAGTACGGCGGGAGTTCCGAGAGCGGGTTCAGTTCCGTCCAGCAAACCATGATGCGGGGACAGGAACAGCACGGGACACGGAGCGAGCAGAGCCGCGGCGACGAGTCGTCGCAGCGCCGCGGCGGTCGATAGGACGACGAACGTCACCAGCGGTCGCAGTGCTCGCTGACTCGGGCGACTCTGACTTTTTTCGCCGGACTCGACAACGGTGAGAGACGTTACCACTATTGCCGTTCGGGACCGAGGTTCCGTGGGGAACGGGAATGTTCACGCGACATACTACCAAGAGTGGGGACGAAACCGGCGGTGGTGCGCGATGAGTGACGCGCCCGAGACCGACCCCGACGTAGAGACGACCGAACAGCGCAGGGTCGTCGATTACGACGAACTCGAAGCGATGCTCGGCGACCACGTCGTCGGGCGCGAGACGCATTTGAACGCCGAGGGGTTCGTCGTTCGCCCGGACGCCGTCGAGTCGGTCCTCCGGACGCTCAAGCGAGAGGCCGGATTCGACCACCTCTCGCTGCTCACGGCCCAAGAGTACGAGGATCGCTACGAGAGCATCTATCACCTGACGAAGTACGACGACCGGACCCAAGAGGTCAACGTCATCGTGCCGACCAGCAAGGACGACCCGTGGAACGAGAGCGCCGCGTCAGTCTACAAGACCGCGGAGTGGCACGAGCGCGAAGCGTACGATTTGGTCGGTATCGACTACGAGGGCCATCCGGACCTCAAACGCATCCTTCTGCCCCAGACGTGGCAGGGCCACCCGCTGAGTCTCGACTACGATCAGGACAAGCCACAAGTCGTCGCCCTGCAGGCGCACGTCAACCCCATCGCCGAGAGTCGGAAGGGCACCGAGTCGGAGTCGGACACGATGTTCCTCAACATCGGGCCGCACCACCCCGCGACGCACGGCGTTCTCCACCTGAAGACGGTGCTGGACGGCGAGCAGGTCGAGAACGTGGAACCTGACATCGGCTACCTGCACCGCTGCGAGGAGGAGATGTGCCAGAGCAACAACTACCGGTACCAGATAATGCCATATCCCGACCGGTGGGACTACACCGCGAACATGCCCAACGAGTGGGCCTACGCCCGCGTGGCGGAGGACTTGAACGACATCGAGGTGCCCGAGTACGCCCAGATAATCCGGACGATGGCGGTCGAGTTCGCCCGCATCAAGGGTCACATGCTCGCGGTTGGTACGTTCGCGCTGGACGTGTACGGCGACTTCACAGCGACGTTCATGTACGCCATCCGGGACCGAGAAATCGTCCAGAACATCTTGGAGGACCTGACCGGCCAGCGCATGATGTTCAACTACTTCCGGTTGGGCGGCGTCGTCTGGGACTTGCCGGAACCCCGCGAGGAGTGGTTCAACAAGATTCGGGATTTCCTCGACACCATCCCGCGACACGTCGAGGAGTACCACAACCTGCTGACCGACAACGAAATCTTCCAGAAGCGAACCGTCGGTACCGGCGTCATCGACGCCGAGACCGCGAAAGACTACGGGTGTACGGGTCCGGTCGCTCGCGGGTCGGGCGTCGATTACGACGTGCGGCGCGACGACCCCTACGGCTACTACGACGAACTCGACTGGAACGTCGTCACGGAACCCTACGGAGATAACTTCTCGCGCCTGATGGTGCGACTCCGAGAGGTCGAGGAATCGGCCAAGATAATCGGCCAGTGCGTCAACCTGCTCGAAGACTGGCCGGAGGACGAGCGCACCATCCAGAGCAACGTCCCCCGGACACTCAAGCCCGACGCCGATACGGAGATTTATCGGGCCGTCGAGGCCGCGAAGGGCGAGATGGGCATCTACATCCGGTCGGACGGAACCAACCAGCCCGCGCGGTTCAAGATTCGGAGTCCGTGTTTCAACAACCTCCACGCGCTCGAAGCGATGGCCGAGGGCGAGTACGTGCCCGACTTGGTGGCGGCGCTCGGGAGTCTCGACATCGTGTTGGGGTCGGTAGACCGGTAGTTCGCTACTACTGCACGGAGTCGAGTTCTGCGTCGCGCGCCCCGCGGCGCTCGACTGACTCGGCGTCCGGCCGGTCGCGGGCGTCGGAGGACGCCTCGATGAGGTCGTCGAGTCGTCGGTCGAACTCGTCCTGTCCGATCTCTCCGGCGGCGTACCGGCGCTTCAGCGTCTCCACCGGACTCTCGCCCCGAGAGGCGTCGCTTCGAGTCGGGTCGGAGGTGGGAGCGAACATCGTCGTCACTGCGACTGCCGGGAGAAGTAGAGACAGGATAGCAAACAGAAGCGCGAGCAGGGTGTAGGTTAATCCGCTTTTCACTCCGGAGACGACCGCGAACATCGCGTAAAGCGAAAGTACGGCCCCAATCGTCGCCAGTCCGGCGACGCGACGCCGCCATCGGCGGCTATCGGGAGTGAATCTGGCCAGAAGCCTCGGAGGTCCGGGAGAGTCGTCGGGGACATTCATGTCAAGTATTCCATTACACAGCGGTCTGAAACACCTTTCGGTGGGTCAGCGAGCGTTCGTACTTCGGCGTATCGGGATGGCCACAACCCCCTTACCGCAATCTCCCGTGCCACAGCCATGGTCGAGTTCGGTTACACGCTCTCCAGCGAGGAACACGCTCCGACCGACCTCGTGACCCACGCGGTCCGTGCCGAGGAGGTCGGGTTCGACTTCGTCTCGATTTCGGACCACTTCCACCCGTGGATTCGCCAGCAGGGCCACGCACCGTTCGCTTGGTCCACGCTCGGCGGGGTCGCCGCGGCGACCGACGACGTAGACGTTGGCGTCGGCGTGACCTGTCCCATCGTTCGCGTCCACCCGGCCATCCTCGCGCAGGCGTCCGCGACAGTAGCCTCGATGTTCGAGACCTCCGACCAGCAGTTCTACTTCGGCGTCGGCACGGGCGAGAACCTGAACGAACACGTCCTCGGGGACCACTGGCCGCCCCACCACGTCCGCCTCGACATGCTCGAAGAGGCAATCGACGTGATTCGAAAACTCTGGACCGGCGAGATGGTCAACCATCACGGCGACCACTACACCGTCGAGAACGCGAAACTGTTTACGCTCCCCGAGGAGACGCCGCCGATTTGCGTCTCGGCCTACGGCGAGCAGACGGCGAGGAAGGCCGCGGAACTCGGCGACGGGTTCTGGTCGGTCGGCCCGCAGGACGTGGTCGAGAGGTTCGAACGGGAGGGCGGCGACGGACCGAAGTTCAGTCAACTGACGGTCTGCTACGCCGACAGCGAGGACGAGGCGGTCGATATCGCTCACGAACACTGGCCCAACAGCCTCCTGCCGGGGCAACTCGCCACGGAACTCGCCACGCCGAAATTCTTCGAGCAGGCCTGCCAGATGGTCGAGAAAGCGGACGTGCGCGAGACCGACAGCATCGTGACCGACCCCGACCCGCAGGCCCACGTCGAGAGCGTGCAGGAGTTCGTGGACGCGGGATACGACCACGTGTACGTCCACCAAATCGGCCCGGAGCAAGAGAAGCTCTTTGACCTCTACGAGGACGAGATTCTGCCGAAGTTCCAATAGGAGGATTTTAGGATAAGTATTTCTCTTCTTTTTCAGTAGTAGATGCTTGTTCAAACATTTTATCTTTACGCCAACTTAGATAATAGTACCAAATCCCATTAAGTTGTGGTGTATCCCGATTTAGTTGCCGTCTCTTTTTCTCAAGACGCTCAAGCTGATCTCGAAGTTCGGGAATATCTGCTTCTTCCCTTTTCACATCCAATTCGATGAAACTGTCCACTTTATCAAACAGATCTTGATGCTTTTGACCAGAATTATAGTATGATTTTGACTTAGAACGAGGGCGTCCGATTGCGGTTCCCAGTGAAACCACAAACAATCCGATAGATAATGAAGCAAGTAGATTTGGTCCAAATTGTCCTTTCGTTAGCCCATAGGTCATTACTCCTCCAAATATCACCGTAGTCCATTCTGCGATGTTGGATATCCACTTAAAACCAGTAGAAGCTAAGTAGTACCGTTTGAAATTCCAAAGTTCGTTATTCTTCAAATCAATAGACTCACTATAAATTTGCTTCCTCGTACCTGGCTCTATTATTTCCTCGGTCATATCAAGGAAGTTTCTTCCTTATTTCTTAAATACATTCACACTCTCAGATCCCATCGGTTTCAATCACGTTTTCAGAGAGATGTAGCTCAGTTTGTAATTTCCCTTCATACTCGTATGCTCGTGACTCTTGTATTAAATACGTATTTCCTTCCTCAAGGAGGTCGAGTTTTAGACCATGTACATCTCGCCAGATAACGAATTGAATCTCTCCGGTTTCATCCTCAAGTGTACCCCTTTGGCGTATTTTTCCGTATTTAAAATAATCTTCATTAGTAACACGCCCTGTGAAGTTCACTATTTCACCGCTTTTGATGTCTCCTATCTTCTTTTCCGGTGTTTTTTCCAAATCATGATCTTCTTCTGAAATCCACTCTTTATAAATATCTCTTACTTCGGCTGGACGTCTCTTAATTACGGTCGGTGTTTCAGAAACATGCCTACCAGTAAAAGTAATGAACTTCCTTTTGTCATACAATTCTATTTTTTGGTCATCTGAGAGGCCGTAATCAGGGATGGGTGCCTCTAAAAGGACATGTAGACCTTTTCCACTAGGAGAAATCTCTGTATAGGAATCTAATTGCTTCACCAGTTCCCAAGCTCTGCTTTCCACCTTCTGGCTTTCTTTATCAATACAGAAATCTATGTCCAATACGCAAAACGGGTCGTGTTTTGTAAGAGGAAACCCAACTCCATTAACTGAATACAATTCTTCTTTGGCCTCCCAAACATCTGCGAAACTTTTCCAATTAGACTTGTTGTTCCAATTAGGTTTTCATATCGCTCAGTATCAACCGGAATTTTCCTTGTTTCCGTTCCTTTTTCAATTGAAGTCCAACACATCCATTGTTTTCGATGGAGTAACTTCGGGATTAGCTCGCCAATCGCAACTCCGCTTTCTTCAATTGTTCTTTCCCCAGTGGAGGATGTCTCACACATTTATCAGATAATAAATTCCTATCCCGGCAAATAACTTTCTACCATCAATATTAGATTTGAATCCATACAATTGATGCATGTACTTCACGATGCATAGTTCGTATCTTAAACCGGACAGCCCCGAATCTCGCCGCCGCGCATCCCGTCGGCAACCCAGTAGATGGACAACACGAGCGCGACCAGCGCGAGGACCGAAAACTCCAGTCCGTCGAAGGGAAGCAGGGTCGCCGCGCCCGCGACGCCGAACAGCGAGAGGAGGCCCGCCAACAGCGCCGACCCGCAGGCCGCACAGCCAGCACCGAGCGCGCCGAGGACGAGACCGACCGTGCTTCCGCCTGCGGCCCCGCCGCCAGCGCCGTCTCCCTCGCTCAGTCCGACCCCGTGTTCCCGGAAGTGGTAGACGACCATCGCCACGTCCACGCCCGCGAGCGCGGCGATAGCGACGAGCAGTAGCTCCGCGACCGGCCCGTAGTTCGTGCCGAGGAAGGGGTAGAGACCGAGCAGGATGGTCGTCCGGTCGCCGAGTCCGATGGGGGCGGTCAGCGCGAACTCCGCCAGCGCGAGGTTCTGCCCGAGGACGAACGCCGAGAGCGCGACGAGCGCGGCGGCGACGGCGAGCGCGGCGTAGGCAGGTCCCCCAAGCACGAGGCGCGCGGTCCGACCCATCAGTCGCCAGTCGTCAGTGCGGGTCGGCAGACGCGGGCGGAGCCGCCAGAGATTTGCGAGGCTCACGAGTCACACCCCGAGCGCGGCCTTCACGACCTGAAAGCTGATGCTTCCCCTCGCGCTCGTCCGGAATTCGTCGCCCCGGAACAGGAATACGGTCGGAGTCGTCTGACCGACGCCCGCCTCCTTCCCGGCCGCGAGGTCGGCCTGCACCGCGTCGTCGTGAGCCTTCTCCTCGGCGTCGGCGACGACCGCCTCCGCGTTGAGGTCGGTTTCGTCGGCGAGGAAGGTTCTGGTTCGCTCGAAGACGTTGCTCGTATCGAACTGCTCCTGCTTCTCGAAGTAGTGGCCGACGAGCGCCCACGTCGCTTCCGACCCCTGCCGGAAGCCCGGTCGTGCGGCGGTCGAGGCGTCGGCGGGCACGTCGCGCTCGGGGTTCAGCGCCTCCATCTCGTGGGCGAACGCCGACTCGATGGCCTGCGTCGCGGGCTCGCCCCACGGGTAGACTACGGGGTAGCTCCGGAGGACGAACGTGACGCGGTCGCCGAGTCGCTCGCGTATCTTCGGTACGGTGTCCCGCTCGAAGGCCGCGCATCGCGTGCAGGAGGGGTCCTCGAAAGCGACGACGGTGCCTGCGGCCTCGCCGGGCGACGGTCCGAACCGGGTCTGGTCGGCGAACCCCGCCGCGGCGGGGTGGTCGCCGAGCGCGGTAGTGGTCGGCGTTCCGGAACTCGTCTCGGTCGATCCGGCGGGAGCGTCACCGGGGTCGGACAGACCGCCGATGCACCCCGCCAGCGAACAGACTGCGCTCGCGCCGCCGACGGCGAGCAGCCGCCGACGACTCGACCGTCGATCTCCTTCAAGCGTCATGTCTAAAAGGGCGTCGCCGACCGTCAAAGGCGTTGTTCCAATTTCGTACCGAGACGATGCCTACTCTCGCGCTGGCGCTCGCGTCGCTGGTCCTCCTCGACGGCGCGCGAGTACCGCCGTTTCTCCCACTCAGACAATCCCGGCAGTTTTTATTACCGGGGCGCGTAAAGCCCCCATAGACCGATAGCTCGGGGAATGTGGCCTCGCCACCGCGGGGTCCCGCCGATGGCTGTAAGACGCCGCGACCGGGACCCCGTCGCTCCGAGCAGGTTTACGTACGTACGGACGCCACCTAGCGCGGCGCTGTCGCGCGCGACGTGGTCTCGCCGCGGAACGACGGCGCGGGTCTCCCGCGAGAAGACAGCGGGGGTTTCCCGCGAACAGACGTCGCGGATTTGCCGCGAGAAGACGGCGTGGCCGTGCCGCGAACGGTGGCTTTGCGTACATAAGGTGAAACTATGGAAATCGAAATTGCAACCATCGGCGGTTACGAAGAAGTCGGACGGCAGTGTACTGCCGTTCGCGCAGGCGACGACGTTGTCATCTTCGACATGGGGCTGAACCTCTCGAAGGTGCTGCTCCACGACAACGTCGAGACGGAGAAACTACACAGTCTCGACCTCATCGACATGGGGGCGATTCCGGACGACCGCGTCATGTCGGACCTCGAAGGCGACGTGCAGGCCATCGTGCCGACCCACGGTCACCTCGACCACATCGGCGCAATCAGTAAGTTGGCCCACCGATACAACGCGCCAATCGTCTCCGCGCCCTACACCATCGAACTGGTCAAACAGCAGATTCAGGGCGAGGAGAAGTTCGGCGTCGAGAACGACCTAGTGAAGATGGAGGCCGGAGAGACCATGTCCATCGGCGACTCCGGACAAGTCGAGTTGGAGTTCGTCAACGTGACTCACTCCATCATCGACGCTATCAATCCGGTCCTCCACACGCCGGAGGGCGCAGTCGTCTACGGTCTCGACAAGCGCATGGACCACACGCCGGTTCTGGGCGACCCCATCGACATGAAGCGCTTCCGCGAAATCGGCCGCGAGGGCGAGGGCGTGCTGGCCTACATCGAGGACTGTACCAACGCGGGCCGGAAGGGGCGAACGCCGAGCGAGTCGGTCGCTCGACGCCACCTCAAGGACGTGATGACCTCCGTCGAGGACTACGACGGCGGCATCGTGGCGACAACGTTCTCCAGCCACATCGCCCGCGTCAAGAGCCTCGTGGAGTTCGCCCAAGATATCGGCCGCGAGCCGGTACTGCTCGGGCGCTCGATGGAGAAGTATTCGGGCACCGCCGAGCGACTCGACTTCGTGGACTTCCCCGAAGATATGGGGATGTTCGGCCACCGCAAGTCCGTGGACCGAACGTTCAAGCGAATTATGAAGGAGGGCAAGGAGAACTACCTCCCCATCGTCACCGGCCATCAGGGCGAACCGCGCGCGATGCTGACCCGGATGGGCCGCGGCGAGACGCCCTACGAACTGGAGAACGGCGACAAGGTCATCTTCTCGGCCCGCGTGATTCCGGAACCGACCAACGAGGGCCAGCGCTACCAGTCCGAGCGCCTCCTGAAGATGCAGGGCGCGCGCATCTACGACGACATCCACGTCTCGGGCCACCTCCGCGAGGAGGGCCACTACGAGATGATAGACGCGCTTCAGCCCCAGAACATCATCCCGGCCCACCAAGACATGAAAGGGTTCGCACCCTACGTGAGCCTCTGCGAGAGTCAGGGCTACAAGATGGGCCGCGACCTCCACGTAACGAGCAACGGCAACATCATCCAACTCGCCGAATAACATGACAGACGCGAGCGCCGAGACACTGGAAACGCAGGTGCTGGGAGCGGTCGAACAGCGACGCGAAATCGTCAACGCCGCCATCGAGGAGGACCTGCCGGTTGACGAACCACAGCGCCTCTACGAGGCGGTTCGGTACCTGCTCGACGCGGGCGGCAAGCGCCTGCGGCCGACCGTACTGTTGCTCGTCGCCGAGGCGCTCGCGGACCGCGACGCCGACCCCGCAGGCATCGACTATCGGGACTTCCCCGACCGACAGGGCAACAGCGTGGACGTGATGGCCGCCGCGGTCGCTATCGAGGTTATCCAGTCGTTCACGCTCATCCACGACGACATCATGGACGACGACGACCTGCGCCGGGGCGTCCCCGCAGTCCACCGCGAATACGACACCGAGACCGCGATTCTCGCGGGCGATACGCTCTACTCGAAGGCGTTCGAGATTCTGGTAGAGGCCGACGCCGACCCCGCGCGCGTCGTGGAGGCGACCGACGTGTTGGCGACGACCTGTACCAACATCTGCGAGGGCCAAGCCCACGACATCGCCTTCGAGGAGCGCCCGAACGTCGTTCCCGACGAGTATCTAGAGATGATAAAGGACAAGACCGCCGTCCTCTACGGCGCGGCGGCGACCATCCCGGCCATCTTGCTCGGCGCGGACGACGAGACCGTCGAGGAACTGTACCAGTACGGCATCGACGTGGGCCGAGCGTTCCAGATTCAGGACGACGTGCTCGACCTGACGGTGCCGAGCGAGAAACTCGGCAAACAGCGCGGGAGCGACCTCGTGGAGAACAAACAGACCATCATCACGCTCCACGCCCGCGAGCAGGGCGTCGATGTGGACTCGCTGGTCGAGACCGATGACGTGGAGTCGGTCACAGAGACCGAAATCGACGAGGCGGTCGCCCGACTCGAAGACGCCGGAAGTATCGATTACGCCAAGGAGAAAGCCCAAGAGTTGGTGACTCGCGGCAAGGACCGACTGTCGGTCCTGCCGGAGAACGAGTCGCGCGAACTGCTCGAAGGCATCGCGGACTACCTCATCGAACGGGGTTACTGACGGCGCTCGCCGGAGAATTTCTTCTCGTCGTGTTCGACGCCGATGAGTGAAAACTACAGGAGGGAGGCGTCAGCGGGGCTTCTCGGCGGCGTCACCGAGTGATAGTCGAGAGAAAGACGTCAGCGGGACCCGGAGCGGTCATTCGCCGGAAAATTCCTTGTAGTGGGTGTGTTCGAGATACTCTTCGAGCGTGGGTTGTCGCCAGTAGCGTACCACGTCGCTTCGGTCGTCGTACTCCACGATGTCGGCCTCGGCGAGACGCGGCAGGTGGGTCTCTCGAAGCTCCTCGGCGATGGTCGCTCTCAGCGAGTCCGTAATCGGCTCGTCGGCCGTGCGACCTTCCCACATGACCACGTTGTCGGCCAACTGATCGACCTCGGCGAGACCATCCTCGGTGCCGATGAGCGTGTACAACGCGTATCGGCGGCGGCTCTCCGCGAGGAGGTCGAAGAGCTCGTCGAACGAGGGCGTCGTAACTGCGCGACCGTTTCGGAGGGCATGGTCGCCCTCGATACCCGAGCGAATAGTGTCGTTGTCCATAGCGGGTGACCTCCATCTATACTATGCCCCAGAGGGGACAACAAACCTATGCCTCAATAATGAGGTTCGGCCGGTAGAGAGTGTCAGTAGCCGAATATCAAACGTCTTAGGGGTCGAACGAACGTTCACTCACCCGACGTTTGGAGGTCGAGGAAGGTGCCGACGAGTTTCCGCTGGGCGGCCTGTAGGTGCTGGTGGAGCGTCGGCGACGAGATGCCGAGCGACTCCGCGACTTCCTCGCCGGTACTCTCGCGGGGGTACTCGTAGTAGCCCGCGAAGTAGGCCGCCTGCAACGCGGTCCGCTGTTTCTCGGTCAACTTCTCGGCGAGCGTCTGGCGGAACTCTTGGGTCGTGTGGACAGGTCTGTTTACCTCCTGCTTGCTCACGAGTTCGGCACCCGAATACGTCGTCTGAAACTCCTCGACAACGCTTCGGACGCTCACGTCGTTCGGTGCCTCAGCGAGACACCGAACGACGCCGCTCTCGGCCGTCGCGGACTTGACCACGGTCCCGGTCTCCACCAGTTGGCCGACCCCGGATTGGGCGGAGTCGATTTCGAACAGACACTGGTCGTCGTCCTCGGTCACGAGTCGGTACTCCTCGACAGTCGAGGAGTCGTCGAGTTGGTCGGTGAGTGCATCGACGGAGGCCCCCTCAACCGCGACGTATTCGAGCAACTGGTCGCCCGAGAGACCGACCAGACCGCGCAACGAGAACTCGCAGTCGAGTTCGGCCGAGATGCGTCCGAATCCCCGCTCGGGGTTTTCGACGCGGAACTCCAACTCGACCGCGGCGTCCGACAGGAGCAGATTACGATTCTTGACCGCGTTGATAGCGAAGGCGACGATTTCCCCGAGCGTTTCGAGAGCGGGGAGTTCCCGGTCGCCGAACGTCCCCGGGCAGGCCCCGCTGATGCCGAGGACGCCGTAGTTTGTCGTCCCGTAGGTCAGGGGCACGAGGACGGCCGTGGACATGTCCAACTCGGCCATGAGTTTGCGCTCGCGCTCCGAGAGGAGGTCGGCGTCGCCGACTTCGGAGATGACGACCGACTCGTCGTCGCCGACGACCCGCGAGAGCGCATTCTCGGAGTCGGGCCGGGAGCTGGTCGCCTCCACCAGTCGCTCGATTTGTTGGCGCTCGATGCCTGCGACCGTACTCGGAGGCATCTGTTCGTCTTTGACCCACGGCCCGCCGACCCACGCGAACTGGTAGAACTCCGAATCGGCCAGTTCCTCGCAGACGACGCGCTCTATCTCTTCGCGGGTCGCAGACCCGACTAACGACTGGAGGATATCGTTGATTAGCCCGTTGATGCGGTTGAGTCGGGTGAGTTCGTCGCGGCTCTCGGCGAGGCGACGCTCGTTTTCCCGGCGCTCGGTCACGTCGCGGGCGACCCAGACGACCGCCTCTCGGCCCTCGATGGTGTCACCCAGCGGCGCGGTCCGGCCCTCGTACCAGCGTTCGCCCGTCTCCGTCTCGGCCTTGTACTCGACGGTCTCGACGCCGCCGGTTTCGAGCGTCCGGTGGACGAGGTCGAGGTACCTGTCGGCCTGCTCGGCCGGGAAGGCGTCGTGGAGTCGCTTGCCGACCAACTGCTCCTGTTGGAACGTCCGCAGGTCCTTGCTACTCGGTCCCGACAGCACCTCCAGATACCGGCCGTTCTCATCTAACACGAAGGCTACGTCGGGAAATGCGTTCGTCAGTTCTCGGAGTCGGTCGCCGCTGACGCCCGACTCGGTCTCGACGCTGGCGGCGGCAACAGCACGGTCGATGCGCTCGCGGAGGGTATCGCCGTCTGCGTCCTTCGGGAGGTAGTCGGTCGCGCCCGTGGCGAATGCATCGCTGGCGACCGCTTCACTCCCCGACCCGGTGTAGAGGACGAACGGGAGATTCGGGTAGTCGTCGCGGACCGCTTCCAGCAACTCTAACCCGTCGCCGCCGGGAAGGTCGTACTCGCTGACGACGCAGTCGAACGTGCCGTCGGCCGCGAGACTGTCGCGGGCGGCCGCGGCCGTCTCCGCAGTCGAGAGAGTGACCGACTCGGCCTCGGACAGCGCCGCTGGCGGCGGTTCGTCGGCGTCCACGTAGAGGACTCGGACTGTCCGCACCGAGGTCCGAGCGGTTCGGTCGGTCGTCGCCAGCGTAGTCTTCTCGGAGGTCACGTTCTAAAAGAGAGTATATCCCCGTGAAAGTAAGGGTCTTGGTTAGTTCGCCAACTACTCCGACCGGCGGGCGCTCGGGCCGAACAGAATCCGGACGAGTTTTCCCGAAGACGGTGCAACACATCGACAATGAACGACGAACTCCGCGAGCGAATCGAGACGGAGGCAGAGAAGCACGCGCTCGTCAACGCGGTCAAACACGAGAGCGAGGCCGACGTTGGTGCCGTGATGGGACCGCTGATGGGCGAGAATCCCGACTTTCGACAGCACGGCGACGAGATTCCGGGCGTTATCGCACCCGTGGTCTCGCGGGTCAACGAGTCGAGCGTCGAGGAGCGCCGCGAGCGACTCGGCGAACTCGCGCCCGACTGGTTGGAGGAGATAGAGAGCGAGGACGAAGAGGACGACCAGATTCTCCCGGACCTACCGAACACCGAGGAGTACGACGAGATTCGGATGCGGTGTGCGCCCAACCCCAACGGCCCGTGGCACATGGGTCACGCTCGGATGCCCGCGGTCATCGGCACCTACGCCGAAGAGTACGACGGCGAGTTCATCGTCCGGTTCGACGACACTGACCCCGAGACCAAGCGTCCGCTACTGTGGGCCTACGACGAGATTCTGGACGAAATCGGCTATCTCGGCTTCGAACCAGCGGAAGTCTACCGAGCGAGCGACCGTCTGGAGACGTACTACGACCACGCCCGCGACCTCATCGAGAAGGGCGGAGCCTACACCTGTTCGTGTTCCGGCGAGGAGTTCTCCGAGATGAAAAACTCCGCGGAAGCCTGTCCGCACCGCGACAAGGACCCCGAGACGACGATGGACGAGTTCGAGGCGATGGTGGACGGCGAGTACGACTCGGGCGAGATGGTCCTCCGCGTCAAAACCGACATCGAACACAAGAACCCGGCCCTGCGTGACTGGGTGGGCTTCCGCATCATCGACACGCCACACCCCCGCGAGGAGGCCGAAAACTACCGGTGCTGGCCGATGCTTGACTTCCAGTCGGGCGTGGACGACCACCTCACGGGCGTCACGCACATCATCCGAGGCATCGACCTGCAGGACTCGGCGAAGCGCCAGCAGTTCGTCTACGACTACTTCGACTGGGAGTACCCCGAGGTCATCCACTGGGGCCACGTCCAAGTGGACGAGTACGACGTGAAGATGTCCACCTCCACGATTCGGGAACTCATCGAGACGGGCGAACTTGACGGCTGGGACGACCCGCGCGCGCCGACGATTCCGAGCGTCCGCAGGCGGGGCATCCGCGGCGAGGCCATCGTGGACGCGATGGTCGAACTCGGCACCTCGACCAGCAACGTCGATCTGGCGATGAGTACGGTCTACTCGAACAACCGCCAGCGCATCGACGACGACGCCGACCGCTACTTCTTCGTCCGCGAGGACCACGCCGACTTCACGCTCACCGGCGACCACCCCGAGACCGCTCACCCGCCGGTCCACCCCGAACACGACGAGCGAGGCACCCGCGACATCGACGCCGGAAACCGCGTCCGAATCGAGGAGGCGGACGTGCCCGACGACGGCGAGCGCGTCTGGCTCAAGGGATTCGGCTGTTTCCGGCGCGAGGACGACGCCTTCGAGTACGTCGGCGACGACATTTCGGCGGTCCGCGAGGAGGGCGTGGACGTGATTCACTGGGTGCCCGCCGACTCCGCGACGCTGACCCAGATGCGAAAGAAGGAGGGCGACGTGGTCGGCTACGCCGAACCCGGTTTCCGGGAGACCGAACCCGACGAGATGGTGCAGTTCGAGCGCGTCGGCTTCGCCCGCGTGGACCGACAGGAGGCCGACGACGAGACGGTCGTCTACTTCGCGCACGAGTAGCGTCTCGGCTCTCCGCTGGCGGCGAATAGCGAACGCTTTTCTCCGAGATTCACGGCCACTCGCTCTCTCGGCCCTCTATGGGGTCGGCGACCACGCCGTCCCGCTGGGCCAGCACGCGGGCGTGGGCCGCACAGACCTCTCGGTTCTCCGTCCACGGAACGTGTAGCCTGACCGTCGCGGTGGATGAGCAGTCCGACTCGGCGCACTCGGCCATGCGCGGCGCTACGCGCGCCACGCTAATCGGTGTACCGTCGCTTCTCCTCGGCCGCGGCGTCGCCCCCGTAGCGGTCCACCAGCGGTTCGTAGGCGTCGCCGAGCGCGCGCATGCACTGGCCCGCCGAGTGGAAGCCGAGTTCGTCGGCGACTTCCGGCCACGGGTGGCCTTGGAGGACCTTCCGGACGAGGATGCGCTCGGCGCGCGCAGAGAGCGCGTCCGAGTCGGTTCCCTCCCCCGAGTCCACGAAGTACCGGAGCGCCACCCGCCGGAAGGGACGGGGCGCGGCGTCGTACTGGCCGGGACCGTAGGCGCTCGCGGCGACTGCCCGCCAGTCCCACGCCGAGAGGTCGAGTTCGACCGGGGCATCGACCGACCGCAGGAGCGCCCGAATCATGTCGGGGTCGGCGTCCCGAAGCGGGTCGGCCAGCATCGAGGCAACTCGGGAGGCGAACCAGCGCGCGTGACGGTCGTGAAGCTCCTCGCCCGCGTCGCTCAGGGGGTCGAGCATCAGCGCCGAATGCTCCCCGCTGGTGTCGTTTCTGGTGGTCGAAAGCTGGACCGTCCGGTAGCCGTTCGCGCGCCAGAACCGCAGGAGTTCGGGGGTCGCGCCGTAGCCGACGCCGAGCCAGTCCAACTCGTCTTCGAACTCCGCGCGAATCTCCCCGAGCAGTCGGGAGCCGAGACCCCGCGAGCGCACGGCGTGGTGGGTTGCGATTCGCATCACGCGCTTCCCGACCGGGATTCCGGCCCGCTCGTCGCGGAGTTGGGAGGTCAGCACGTCGGGGAGCATGTTGCCCCGTACCCGGCCGCCCTCGTACATGTGTTCGCGCACGTCCGCGGGGAGACCGCCCTCGCGGGCGAGCAGTGCGACCGCGACGACGTGATTCCGGCCGGTCGCGTCGTCCTCACGGACGAGTGCCCGGACCGACAGGTTCGGCGCGTCGAGCAGGCGCGCGAGGTCGTCGGGTTCAGTCCGGTAGTGAGCCAACACGAGCAGGCCGAAAACCTCCCGGAGCAGGGTCTCGTCAGCGAGCAGGTCCGCGGGCGAGACGGCGCGATACGCGACCGACTGGGGGTCTGTGTCGGCGACCACCTCGTCCACCGGCGGCCGGGCGTCGAGCAGGAGCGCGCGAAACGCCCAGACCTCCACGGGGTCGCCCGCGGCATAGCGAATCGGTTCGTCAAGACCGGTCTCGACGACTTCGTGGTCGCTCTCGTCAAGTCGGTCGCGGAACCGGACAGAGAAGCCCCGGCCCGCGCCCTCATAGCCGTGAATCGTCGTCGTGAACGCGACCTTCGGGGCCGCCAAGAACCGTTCGAGCAGTCGGACCGAGAGCGCCGCGGCCTCGTCCACGAAGACGGCGTCCGGCGCGCTCGCGGGCTTGTCCGCGAGCGCGCCGGACTCACCGGTCTCCCCGTCGCCGAGCAGGTCGGCGGCAGCGGTGGGGTCGGCGAATCGGACGCAACCGCCCGAGTCGCCTTCGACCCGAATCTCGCGCGGCGAATCGCGGTCGGTCACGACCGCGACGCCGAGCGTCTGTAGCAGGGCCTGCGCCCGGACGAACACCTCGCGGCAACTCCGGTACTCCGGGGCCGTGACCAGCACGTCCGCGCCCTCGGCGGCGAGGCTTCCGGCCGCGATGCCCGCGGCGCTGGACTTGCCCCGGCCGCGGTCGGCCTCCACGACGACCGCAGTTGTTTCGGAGTCGTCGCTCTCGCCTCCTTCGTCGCTGTCAGCGTCGCGCAACGCCTCTAGCTCCCGGACGACTTCCATCTGGTCGCCCGTGAGACAAGCGTCGTACGCCGCGTCAGGGAACCGGCGTTTTTCTGGGAGTTCCGGCGAGTCGTCGTCGGCAGTCGAGAGTCGCGGCGCGGGGTGAGTCAGACCGTCGCGCTCGACGGTCCCGGCGTCCGCGTCGAAGATTGCGACGCCGGGATGGGCGCGCAGCGTCTCGGCGAAGCGCCGCCGGAAGTTCCCCGTCACGTCCGCGAGGTCGTCGGGCGGCACCGCCAGCGTCCCATCGAAGTCCGTCCGGCACTCGGGCCACTCGTCTAAGGGCGGCGCGAGCAGGACGAACAGGCCGCCCCCGTCCACCGCGCCGACGACCCGGCCGAGCGCGTTCGGCCGGAAGTCGGCGTGGGCGTCGAAGACCACGCAGTCGCGGGTGGTCCCGAGCAGTCGGTCGGCGCGCTTCGGGGCGACGCGCTCGCAGTCGAGACTCCCGGTGCCGACCAGCGCGGTCGCTTTCCGGTCGATTTCGGCCGCGTCGAGCGCGGCGTCGGCGGCCGCGTAACAGGCGTCGCGGTCGCCGGTGAGGACGAGCAGACGGCGTTGGTTCGCGCGGCGGGCCTCGTCTCGCAGGGCAGTGGCGACCCCGGCTACGTCCATGCTCGCCGTTGGTCCGGGCCGAAGAAGGGCGTTTTCCTTCGGAGATACTGCGTCAGTACCGTCGCTACTGTTCGGACGAGTCGGAAAAACTGGTCGCGCGAAATCGGGAAACCGGAATGGCGAATAGAGAATGGGGAATCTGGGGGTCGCCGCCGCGTCAGGTCACTTTCTTCCGGAGGTAGGCCGAGATGCCCTCGCTGAGGAGGACGACGCCGAGGATGGCGATGAGGATGGTGAGAACGGCCGACCAGTTGAAGTAGTTGATGTTGGTCTGGAGCGCGACGCCGATACCGCCCGCACCGACGAACCCGATGATGGTCGAGGCCCGGACGTTGATGTCCCAGCGGAACGTGGCGACCGAGACGAACGCGGGCTTGATCTGGGGCACGATGCCGTAGATGAACGTCTGAAGCGTCGATGCGCCGGTCGCGTCGATGGCTTCGACCTGCCCGTGGTCGATCTCCTCGATGGCCTCCGCGATGAGTTTCGCGGTGAAGCCAACCGACCGAACCGCAATGGCGAGGACGCCAGCGAGCGCGCCCGGACCGAACAACACGACGAAGATGAGCGCCCAGATGATAACGTTCACCGAGCGCGTGAACGAGATGATGAACTTTCCGAACCAGTAGGTGAGGCGGGTCGGCGACGTGTTCTCCGCGCCGAGGAACGCCACCGGGAGCGCGAGCAGTATCGCCAACCCGGTTCCGAGTATCGAGATGTTGACGGTCTCGATGAGCGGGCCGACGATTTCAGACGTGTAGGCCACGTCCGGCGGATACATCCGACCGAAGAGGTCGGCGACTTCGCGCGGCGCGGAGGCCACGTAGTCGTAGTTGACCTCCATCGAGCGCCACGCGACGGCGAGAACCACGAGCGTCCCGAGGACCGCGAGGTATCGGGTGAGTCGCTCGCGCCGCGAGTAGCGGTGCCAGTCACCGGACGACGGATTCGTTCTGTCGGACATCACTGGACCCTCCGTCGCGCGTAGGCGCTAACCACTTCGCCGACGATGACGAGGCCGACGATGACGAAGACGATGAGCGAGCTGAACTGGTAGTCGTACTTCTGGAAGGAGTTCAGCAGGGTGATGCCGATACCGCCCGCGCCGACGATACCGACGACCGTGCTGTGCCGGAGGTTGATGTCGAGTCGGTAGATGCTGAGACCGATGACTCGCGGGACGACTTGGGGCAGGACGCCGAAGATGTAGACGTGGAGTCGGCCCGCGCCGACCGCTTCGACGGCCTCCATCTGCCCGATGTCGATGTCCTCTATCTCCTCGGCGAGCAGTTTGCCGAAGAAGCCGACGGTCTTGAACGCGAGCGCGAGAACGCCCGCCAGCGGGCCGAACCCGACCGCCTTCACCATCACGATTGCGACGATGAGTTCGTGGAACGCCCGCGTGACCGAGACGATGCCCCGGCCCACGCCGTAGATTGGCTTGGGCGCGAGGTTCCCCGCCGCCATGAATGCGACGGGAATACTGATGACGACGCCGATGCCCGTCGCCAGTATCGACATGACGATGCTCTCGACGACCCCGCGGACCATCAACTGGAACTGCGAGGGGGTCGCCGCTGGCGGGAGCATATTCGAGACCAGCGTGATGCCAGCCGAGATTCCCTGTAGGAACCGGTCGAACGAAATCCGGAGGTCCCACACGCTGAAGAGGACGAACCCAGCGATGACCGCGTACACCGCGTACTTGGCGTAGCGGTTGTAGAACGCCGTCGGGCGGTTCCACTGGTCGTCGTAGTCGGCGCTCTGGTGAGTCGCCATGAGCGACTACCCCTCCCTCGCACTGCGCTCGACGGCGTCCTCCGAGAGGTCGTCGCCGTCGCTCGCGGCCGCGTCGCGCTCTTCCCGAGAGTCGCCGTCCCGGTAGATGATGTCTTGGGCCTGCTCGTCCAGTTCCTCAGGGGTGCCCTCGAAGACGACCTGACCGTCGCTGAGACCGACGATTCGGTCGGCGTAGTCCAGTGCGAGGTCAACCTCGTGGATGTTGATGAGGACCGGAATGTCGTCCTCGCTGGCAATTTCGGTCAGCAGGTCCATCACCTCGATGGACGTTTCGGGGTCGAGCGCGCTGGTCGGTTCGTCCACCAGCAGAATCTTGGGCCGCTGGATGACCGCCCGCGCGATGCCCACGCGCTGGCGCTGGCCGCCCGACAGTTCGTCGGCGCGGTTGTCCTCGTGGCCGCCGAGACCGACCCGGTCGAGTATCTCGCGGGCGCGAGCGATGTCCTTTCCGTCGAAGTCCCGACGGAACGCGCGCCACGTACTCATGTAGCCGAGTCGCCCCGAGAGGACGTTCTCCATGACGGTGAGCCGTTCGATGAGGTTGAACTCCTGATGAATCATCCCCATGTCGCGGCGGGCCTCCTTGAGGTCCGCGCTCCCCAGCGCGGTAATCTCGGTGTCGCCGAGCCAGATGCTCCCGCCGGTCGGTTCGGTGAGGCGGTTGATACACCGGATGAACGTACTTTTTCCAGCACCGCTCGGGCCGATAATCGCAACAATCTCGCTACCACCGACTTCCATAGAGATGCCGTCGAGCGCGCGGTCGCCCGAATCGTACACCTTCTCTAAATCTTCGACCCGTATCATTTGTTGGTCACTCTTCGAGGTTGCCCGTCTGGTACTCGACGCCGTTCTTCTCCTGAATCTGGAGGATGATGTCGTAGGCCGTCGCGTAGTCGATTTCGGTCCATTTGCCTCGTCCCTCGAACGTCTCGGCTATCTTGGTGTCGGAGTAGTCGTAGTCGATGAATGCCTTCCGGATGCCGTCCTGAATCTCGGGCGTGAGGTTGTACCGGTAGTTGAAACTGGTCGTCGGGAAGGGGTTGCTCGCCCAGACCACCTTGATATTCGTCGGATCAACGTTCCCGGAGTTTGCCACGCGCGTCACGCACGTACTACACACGGGCGCGGCGTCGTAGTCGCCGTTTGCGACGCCGAGGATGCTCTGTTCGTGGCCGCCTGAGTAGGAGACCTCGTAGTCCTCGCCGGGCGTCACGCCTTCGTTCTCGAAGAGCGCGCGCGGTGCCTGATTTCCGGAGTTCGACGACGGTTCGGAGTGAGCGACGCGCTTGCCGCTCAGGTCGTCGAGACCGTTTATTTCGTCGTTGTCGGCCTGCGTGGCCAGCCAGAGCCGGTAGCCGAACGCGCCGTCGTCGGACACCTGAATCGAGAACGGCACCGCGCCCGCGAGGTTGACCGCGAACGGGGTCGGGCCGGTCGAGAACCCGCCGACGTGAAGGCGCTCGGAGCGCATCGCCTCGATCATCGAGGCGTACGACTGGAGGGGGAAGTATTCGACCTCCTTACCGGTCTCTTTCGCAATGTTGTCCATCAGCGGTTGCATCGTATCGCGGTACGCCGCCGGGTCCTCGGTGGGCGTCATGGCGAACGCCAACTTGTCGGGGTCGATGAGGTCGTCGTCGTTTGACGGCGTCTGCTGGACGGGATCGCCGTAGCGAGGTTCGTCTCGCGTCTCCATATTTTCGAGGTCTTCGAGGGTCCCCGTCTCGAAGCCGGACTGAATTAGCGCTCGCATCGGTTGGGGGAACTCGGGGTTCGCCGGGTCGAAATCGGAAGCACCAGCGCCCATCTGGGTTCCGGTCGTGGTTTCCTCGCTGTCGCCTTCGCCTTGAATACAGCCAGCGAGTCCGTACGTGACCGCTGCGCTCGTCGAAGCCAGTAGCGACCGTCTCGAAAATTGTTTCTTAGTCATCGGCGGTGGACGCCAATACGTAGCGCCCCTTATCAATCTTTATCATATTTAATAGAACTCCTTAAATACTCTATCAGATTAGGTTCGAGCGTCACGCGAACGATGGCCGTGACCGACTTCCCGTGCGTTCGTTTCGCACGCCGTCGCCGCATTTGAAAGCGCTTTTAAGGGGTGACGAACTACGGAAGGATACGACCTGTGCGCGGTTGATGATGCTCCTAGCCGCAAAGGATTTGCCCGGCAGGGGAGCTTGAGCCGACGTGCAGGGAGGTGAACAACCTATGCCAGTGTACGTAAACTTCGACGTCCCAGCCGACCTCCAAGACAGCGCCGTCGAGGCGCTCGAGGTCGCCCGAGACACAGGTAGTGTAAAGAAAGGTACGAACGAGACGACCAAAGCGATTGAGCGCGGCAACGCCGACCTCATCTTCATCGCCGAAGACGTTCAGCCGGAAGAGATCGTCATGCACCTTCCGGAACTCGCCGACGAGAAGGGAATTCCCTTCATCTTCGTCGAGACGCAGGACGACATCGGTCACGCCGCCGGACTCGAAGTCGGGAGCGCCGCCGCTGCGGTCACCGACTCCGGCGAGGCCGAAGACGACATCGAAGACATCGCCAGCAAGGTCGAGGAACTTCGTTGAGGTGGTTGAGTCATGAGTGCAGAGGAAACTGAAGAAGAAGGCTCCACGCCCGCCGAAGTGATAGAGATCGTCGGCAAGACGGGGATGCACGGCGAGGCCATGCAGGTCAAGTGCCGCATCCGCGAGGGCGAGAATCAGGGCCGCATCATTACGCGGAACTGCCTCGGCCCCGTCCGAGAGGGCGACGTCTTGCAACTACGCGAGACCGCACGCGAAGCCGACTCCATCGGAGGTCAGTAACCCATGCCCCAGTTCCGAGTCTGTGACTACTGTGGCGACGACATCGAACCCGGTACGGGCACCATGTACGTCTCCACCGACGGTAGCACGACCCACTTCTGTTCGGCGAAGTGCGAAAAGAACGCCGACCTCGGCCGCGAGCCGCGTGACCTCGAATGGACCGAGGAAGGCGGCGCAGAGAGGACCAACGAATGAGCGACGACGCCGAGCGCACCTTCGTGATGGTCAAGCCCGACGGCGTCCAGCGCGGCCTCATCGGGGAGATCGTCTCCCGATTCGAGGAGCGCGGTCTGAAGATGGTCGCCGGAAAGTTCATGCAGATGAGCGAGGACCTCGCTCACGACCACTACGGCGAACACGAGGGCAAGCCGTTCTTCGAGGGCCTCGTTGACTTCATCACGTCCGGTCCCGTCTTTGCGATGGTCTGGGAAGGTCAAGACGCGACCCGACAGGTCCGCAAGATGATGGGCGAGACCGACCCGGCCGAGTCCGCGCCCGGCACCATCCGTGGCGACTTCGGACTCGACCTCGGTCGCAACGTCATCCACGGTTCGGACCACGAGGACGAAGGCGCGAACGAGCGCGAAATCGACCTATTCTTCGACGAAGAGGAACTGGTCGATTACGAGCGTATCGACGAGACGTGGCTGTACGAGTAACGGCCTAACGCGGTCGATTCGTTTTTCGTTATTTTCTTCGAGTTCGGAGTGGCGACGCCGACGTACCCTGTCGTCGTACAGCCGTCGCCGTACATCCGAAACCGCACGGCAAGAAAGAGCGGAAGTTCAGTCCGCTAGCGGTCGCTCGTCCCCGTTGACGCTGTCGATTATCGCGTCGCCGTCGGGGCGCTCGACCAGCCAGAACAGCTTGTAGGCGTCCACCGTCCGTGCGAACTCGACTTCCGGCACGTCGCCCAGAATCGAAGTGCGGAGCGTCCACTTGAACGCCGCATCACGGGCCTTCTCGTCGGCCTGCTCGGGCGAGAGTTCGCTGGGGAGGACCAGTGCGTCCTCAACCGTTCGGGTCTCGAACTCCGGAACCCTGTCGGCCCGGAGCGAGAGGCGGCGCGAGCAGTCCACGCTGACGACGCGACTGTCACGTCGAGGGGACATGAACGGACGGGCCACCTCGACCTCGGCTTCGTAGACGCGATAGGGGTAGGCCACCGCGCCGACCCGGCCCGCGGACGCCACGTCTTCGCGGGATACCGTCGGTCGGATGACCGGGAGTTCGACCGCCTCGTGGCGCTGGCCGACCAGCGGGTTCGATTGGGTCGCCTCAGTGTCGGCGCTCCGGGCTTCCGATTCCGCGGTGTCTGCCTCGGACTCCGCCGCGGAATCGCTGGCGTCGGCGTCAGCGCTCATCGTCGTCCCAGTAGCCCGACGCGGCGACGTGGCCGCGGATGTTGTCCGCCTCGGTCACGACCTTCGGCGAGGTGTCGTCGCTCGTCCCGCCGTCGGTGGCGTAGTCGGGGGCGCTCCCGTCGGAGATGACTGCCGAGAGCGGCTTGTCGAACACGTCGAAGTGGTCGTCCACGCCCGCGGGCGGTTCGGTGAGTAGCGACACCGTGACCAGCGTAATCACCGAGAGGATGAACGCCGGGAACAGGCCGTAGACGCCGACGAGACCCGAGAGGAACGCCGAGCCTTCGACCGTCGCCGACAGGCCGAGCAGGTCGATAACCGTCGAAAGCTGGGTCCAGAGAATCATCGTAGCCGTGCCGACGAGCATGCTGGCGACCGACCCCTTGGCGGTCACGCGCTTCCACCAGAGGGTGGCGATGACCGTCGGGCCGATTGCGGCCCCCAGACCGCCCCACGCGTAGTCGAGGACGAGCGTGTAGATGGGCGTGCTCTTGGCGAGGTACGCGAACGCGACGCTCGCGGTGCCGAGACCGAAGGTGACGTACCGCGAGTATTTCACGAGTTCTTCCTCGGTGGCCTCCTTGTTGAAGAAGCCGTGGTACACGTCTTCCACGACCGCGCTGGTGGCGACGAGCAGTTGGGAGTCGGCGCTGGACATCATCGCGGCGAGGGCCGCCGCGAGGACGATACCGGCGATAGCGCCGGGCAGGAGGTCGAGGGTGAGCATCGGCATGACCTCGTCGCCGTTCTGGATGGCTCCCTCGCCGAACATGGCGATGGCGTAGAGACCGACTAGCGCAGCGCCGATGTAGGCGACGAACATGAACAGTTGGGCGACCAGCGCCGCGGTCCGGATGTTCTTCACACGGTCGATACCCATGAACCGGACCATGATGTGGGGGTTGCCGGGCACCCCGAGACCGATGGCGGCGTAGCTGATGATGCCGAAGAGTGCGGCCCAGCCGGTTGTTCCGGCCGTGATGCTGGTCATCGACGACCCCGCGGTGGCCGCGACCTCCGCGAAGGGCAGGCCCATGTTGAGGAATGCGATGACCGGCAGGAGGATGAACGCCGCGAGGATGATGGCCCCTTGGAAGTAGTCGGACCACGCCACGGCGAAGTAGCCTCCGAGGAAGGTGTAGCCGATGACGATGACGCCGCCGACCAGAATCCCGACCCACGGCTCGATGCCGGTCAGAATCTGGAGCAAGGTCCCGGCCGCGACGATTTGGGCACCGACGTAGCCGCCCTCGAACAGCATGAGGACGACGGCCGAGACGCCCTTGACCGCGCCGGTATCGTCGCCGAGGCGGGTGGCGAAGAACGTCGGGAGCGTCACCGACCGGACGAGTTCGGTGTACTTCCGCAGGCGCTTGGCGAGGCCCGCCCACGCAAACAGGTCCGCCGGAATCATCCCGAGACCGTTCAGGAACGCCATGATACCGGTGCTGTACGCGTCGGAGGGCACCCCGAGCGTGAGCCACCCGCTCATCTCGGAGGCGCGTTCGGAGAATCCGGTCACGACGGGACCGATTTCGCGGCCGCCGATGACGTAGTCGCCGACCGAGTCCATGAACCGCGAGGAGTAGAGACCGATGCCGAGCAAGACGAGCAGGTAAAGCGAGAACGCACCGAGGACCCAGATACCCGCGTCGCCCGCGAGACCGCCCGCGCTACTTTGCATGCTCGCCCTCCTCGTAGCGCTGGCGCAGGCGACGCTCGCGGCGACCCTCCCAGACGTAGTACGTTATCAACATGGTGAAAAACATCACGTACGGTCCGACGACCCCGAGCCAATCGAGTGTGCTCATGGCAGGCATTATCACTGTAGCCGTAAACAAAGGTATTATATTTATCTTTTGATTAGACAGCCCTTCTGTCTCTTAGCAGTCATCTCGGACAATCTAAATCCACTATACGACCGCGGTACTCAGTATTTATACATAAATACCGAAACAACCTCGAACAACTCACTCGTCGTGGAACAGCGGTTTTACGCTTGAGCTACCACATCCCAAACATGGACATCGATACCACGCGACGTGCGCTCGTCGCCGCCATCGTCGGCGGCGGCGCTGTTGGCGGGTCCCTCTCGCCGGTCCGGGGGTATCTCGACCGGTTTGCCCCTTTCTCCGGGTCGGCGTGGCGGGACGCGACTGACCGGACGAATCAGCGAGTCGAAAGCCCGTACGGTCTTGCGGCGGTCCGCTACGACGAGTACGGGACCGCGCATGTGGACGGAGACGACGAGCAGGCGCTCTACTTCGCGGTCGGATACGCGCAGGCCGCCGACCGACTCTTCCAGATGGACCTCCAGCGGCGGGTGATGCGCGGCGAACTCTCGGAAGTCGTCGGCGAGCGCGCGCTCGACTCCGACGAGTTCCACGTCCGGATGGACTTCGCGGGCGGCGCGGAGGCGAACCTCGAACTGCTTGAAGGGACGCCGACCGGCGAAGCCGTCGAGGCGTTCTGCGAGGGCGTCAACGCCTGCCGAGAGCGCGAGGCGCTCCCGATGGAGTTCGGCCTGCTCGACTACGAACCTGACCCGTGGACCGCTGCCGACACGATGCTGATGGAACAGCAGATTTCGTGGGGGCTGACTGGGGATTTCTCGACGCTCCGGCGCGAGCGGTTGGCGCGGAAACTCGGCGAGGACGCCGTCGAGGAGTTGTATCCCTTCCGGATGGACCACGACGCGCCCATCATCAGGTCCGGTTCGGACAGCGGGAACGACGGCACGACCGCGAGCGCCCGAACTCGCCGGACGGTTTCGTCGTCCCGCGATTTCGAGGGCGACGACCTGCTCGACTGGGTGTCGTCGTTCGAGTCGCCGCCCGGCGTCGGGTCGAACAGTTGGGTCGTCTCGGGCGACCAGACCGCGAGTGGCGACCCCATCGTGGCAAACGACCCGCACCTCTCGCTGATGGCACCGCCAGTCTGGTACGAGATGAACCTCCGGAGCGACGAGGCGAGCGTCCGCGGCGTGACGTTTCCGGGCGTCCCGTTCGTCGTCATCGGGGAGAACGACTCGGGCGCGTGGGGGTTCACCAACAGCGGGGCCGACGTTATCGACTTCTACAGCTACGAGACCGACGAGTCGGGCGACCGCTACCACTACGAGGGCGAGTGGCGAGAGTTCGAGACCGAGGAGCGAACCATCGCGGTCAGCGACGGCGAGGACCGGACGGTCACGGTCCGGAAGACGATCCACGGGCCGCTCCTCGAACGCGAGGGCCAGCGAGTCGGCGTCTCGTGGACGGGCCACACCGCGACCCGGACCTCGGAGGCGATTCACGAGTACAGCAAGACCGACGGGATGGAGGAGTTCCTCGACGCCACCCAGAAGATGGACCTGCCGACCCAGAGCGTCGTCTACGCCGACCGAGAGGGTAACACGCTCTACTACGTGACCGGCAAGATTCCGATGCGTACGATAAACAACGAAGAGGTGTGGGGCACGCGGGTCTTCGACGGCTCTGCGGGCGAAGCCGAGTGGGAGGGCTTCGAACCCTTCGGCGTCTCGTCGTGGGAGGGGTTCGTCCCCTTCGAGGAGAAGCCACACGTCCGCAATCCGGAGTACCTCGGCAGCGCGAACCAGCGCATCGAAGACGACCCCGAACACTACATCGGCGAGCGGTACAGTACGCCCTACCGGGGCCAGCGACTCTACGAACTGCTCGACCGGCGCGCCGACTCGGAGCGACCGATGGACCCGCAGTTCATGCGCCGACTCCAACGGGACGCGAAGTCGGCCCGCGCCGAACAAATACTGGACGAACTCGTCGCCGCGGCCGAGGGTGAGGACGGACTTGCAGAGGCGACCGAGACGCTCCGGAACTGGGACGCCCGGATGACCCGTGACTCGCGCGCGGCGCTCGTCTTTGTGATGTGGTTCGAGCAGTTCCGCGAGGAGACGTTCGGCGACGAGTTCGAGAGCAACGACCTCGACGAGGAAGACTACCCGAACGACTGGGTGCTGGCGACCCTGCCCGCCGAGAGTCGCTGGTTCGGCGACGAGGGCCGCGAGGCGGTGATGGTCCGGGCGCTTCGGACGGCCATCGAGGACATCGAGGACGGCGCGACCTACGGCGACTACAACACGACCGCGGCCATCACCCATCCGTTCGACCAGTCGTTTCTCAACTACCCCGAGTATCCGACCGACGGGTCGGCCTACACGCTGAACAACTACCGCAAGGAGTCTGCGGTCGGGAGCAGTTGGCGGCAGGTCTGTCCCCTCTCCGACCGCAAGCAGTCGATTTGCATTCTACCTGGCGGCAACTCCGGGGCGTACTTTTCGGACCACTACGACGACCAACTCCGACTGTGGGCCGACGGCAAGTACAAGTCGATGAGCCGCGCCCTCGCTGGCGAGACGGCCATCGAGTTCGAGACCGCCGACTCGGAGGGCGACCAATGAGCGAACTCTCCGACGACCTGACCGCGAGTCGCGCCGAGACCGGACCGCTCGGGAGCGCGCTCGCCGAAATCCGGACCGACGCCAGAGCGCGGTGGGCCGCGCTCCTCGCGGGCGTGGTCGTCGGTCTCGCGGCGGCGTGGGTCCACTGGTACGGCTTCCTCCTCGGCGGCGCAGTGGTCGGTCTCGCCTCGAAGAACGTCAAGCGAGGTCTCGCGGCCGGAATCGCCTTCGGGGTGTTGGCGTGGGCGGTGTTCGCCGTCCTCGTCGCCGCGAACGGCGGTTTGGTGCAGTACGCCCGGATGGGTCGGTTGCTCTATCTGAGCGTCGGAATTCCGGTCGGCCTGTCGGCGCTCGGGTCGCTAGTTCGAGGTGTAGTCTGAGTCTCGGGAAATCGTCATTCTCGCTGTATCGTGAGAAACAGATGAGTAGACCAAGCGGAGCGAGCGACTGCCGACGCCACTCATACCGCAACCGCGGGCCTCACGCCTCCCCAACCTCGGCGGCCGCATCCGCGGCCGCCGTCCCTCGCGCGGTTGGCGCGCGCAGTTCTGCGCGCGCCCGCACGCGCCGATCTGGAAATCCACCCAGCGCGAAAGCTCCCAGAGAAACCCATCGCACAAACCTTCAAGTGCGAAGCCGGGGCGAACCCTGCCCGTGACCTGAATCAGGCCGGAGCGCGCCAGCGGTTGCGCGGCGCGCGGCGCTCCGGAGCGCGGCCGATGCGTGCCGCCTGTCAGCCACTCCGACGAGCGCCAGCGGCGGCCAGTCGAATCGCCGTCGGTCAGTCGTCGGCGGCCACGGCCGACCGCTCAACCTCGATTTCGCCGTCGTCGAGTTCCTGTTCGACCTCTCGGGCGGCCTGCACGAGGTTCGCCATCTTCTCGTAGGCCACCTCGCGCGGGAGTAGCTTCACCCCACAGTCGGGACTGACGGTCAACTGCTCGGGCGGCACGACTTCCAGCCCCTTCTTGATGTTCGCCTTGATTTCGGGCACCGTCTCCACGTCGGCGTCGTGGGCGTCAACTACGCCGAGCGCGAGGTCCGCGGTAAACTCGGGGTCTTTGAACACGTCCAACTGCTCGTAGTCGCCGTTGGCGAGTTCGAGGTCGAACTCGTCCACCGGGAAGTCCAGAATCTCCGGGTAGATGCGCGAGTAGTCGCCGTAACAGACGTGGAGTCCGATGCGCACGTCCTCGGGAATCCCGTCCGCAATGCGTTCGAGGCAGTCGCCGACGATGGCGTGGTCGTCCGGCGTCGTCGCCAGCGCGGGTTCATCTATCTGAACGTAGCGAGCGCCAGCCTCGACCAGTTTCTCTATCTCCTCGTTCACGAGGTCCGCGAGGTCGCGGGCCAGCGACTCGGTGTCGTCGTAGGCCTCGTTGAAGCTCCAGTTCGCCAGCGTGTACGGGCCGGTGATGGGCACCTTGACCGGTCGGTCCGAGACGCTCGCGGTGAACTCGTACTCGTCAACGAGCCACGACTCGTCGTACTCCACTTCGGAGACGACCGAGGGCTTGTCGAAGGTGTTGTGACCCCACACCTTCACGGGACCGTTGAACTCGTAGCCGTCGATGCGGTGGGCGAAGAACTCCACCATCTCGTTGCGCCGCATCTCGCCGTCTACGATTACGTCGAGTCCGGCACGCTCGTGTTCGTCCGTGATGAGTCGCGCGGCGTCGTCCTTGGCCTCCTGCCACGCGTCGTCGTCGAAATCCGGCGTCGCTCGCGGTTCGTCATCGCTCGCGTTCGAGGCGCGTTGCGCCTCGCTGTCCTCGTGAAGGTCACGCGCACGGTCCAGCCATTTCGGCTTGGGGTAGCTACCGACGACGGTCGTCAGCAGGAAGTGGTCAGTCGGGTGATTCTCGGGTCGGAACTGGTCTCGGTTCTGGCTCATGCTGTCACCTCTGCGAGGTCGGTCGCTTCGCCGAGCGCAGCGAGTTTCTCCTCGAACGTCGAGTAGGGCAGGTAGAACAGTTCGGTGTTCGGCGTCAGGTACACCGTCTCGAAGTCGGCGGCGGGGGTGTTCTCCTCCAGCCAATCGGCGCGCTCCGAGATGGCTCCGGCGTCCTCGACCAGCGTGTTCTGGCCGTCTACGACGCCTGCCGCGATGGAGTTCTTGGTGCCGTACTCGTTGATGTTGTAGAGGTTGTCCTCCGGGTTCGAGACGAAGTCGTAGCCCAGCGCGTCGAAGTCGGCGTCCAGCAGGTGCGCGTGGACTTTCTCCTCCAGCGCGCCCCAGTAGGTGTGGACGACAACGTCGGTGTCCGCGTCGGCCGCGCCTGCCACGGTGTCTACTGCCTCGCTGGCGCGCTCGTCCTCGCCCTCGTCTGGCGCGTTCTCGACCAGCGAGGGTTCGAGAACGAACAGCGTCTCGACTTCGGGGAACGCCTCGACCTCTCCGGCGAGGAAGTCCGCAACGGCGTCGAGGAAGTCCGCGTCGTCGCCGTAGTGTTCGTCGGTGGCGAGGTCGGCCAGCGAGTACGGGCCGGGGACGACCGCCTGAAGGGAGTCGTCGTCCGCGAACTCGCTCGCGGTCTCCAACTCGGCGGCGATGTCACCGTCGAACGTCAGGTCGTCGGTCACGACCGGCTCTCGGTAGAAGTTGTTGTTGTCGTAGTACCGGACGATGCCGCGGGTCTCGACGGCGTCGTGGACCGCGAGGGGATGGGCCAGCATGTCGTCCCACCGGAGTTGTCCCTCCACGGTGCGGTCGAGTCCGGCCTCCTGCTGTCGGCCGACGACCTCCTCGCGCGCCTCGTCGTAGACGGTCACGATTTCCTCGTCCTCGTCGCCGCTGACGAGGTCGTGTTTCTGATGGCCCTTCAGGTCGGCCAAGTCGTCCTTGGCCCAGTCCGGAAGGGGATACACTCCCGGCGTCGTTGCGACGTATTTGCTCATGTACCCCGGACTACGAAATGCTGGTGCTTAATATTTTCCTCTTCGGAGATTACTGATGGGAATAGAATGTGGGTACCACATCACACGAATCGATGGAGCGTGAACCCGATAAAGGCGACTGCGACGGCGACCGCGGCTTAACGCACGAGTTTCAACACCGTTAGCGTCTCGAAGGGGAACGACTCGTCGCGGAGCGCCACCGCCGAGAACCCTTGGTCGTCGGCCAGTCCGACGACTTCGTCTACCCCCGTGAGGCTACTGACCAGTAGGTAGACCGCCCCGTCGGGCGCGAGCGCGCGCCCGACGGATTCGAGGAACGGTTCGATGACCTTCCGTCCGTCCTCGCCGCCCGAAAGCGCGACCTCCATCCAGTCGTCGCGCTCGTCGTCGGGGTCGGTCGGCAGGTAGGGCGGATTGAACAGCACGGCGTCGAAGACGCCCGTTCGGAAGGGTTCGAGCAGGTCGGCCCGGACCGCCTCGACGCCGCGCTCGCGGGCCTGTCGGCAAGCGTGGGGGTTCAGGTCAGAGCCGAGGACGCGCGCGCCGGTCTCGTCGCCGACCGTCTCGGCGACGTACCCCGACCCGGTGCCGACCTCCAGCGCGAGGTCCGCGGGGTGAGATTCGAGGTCTGCGACCGCGGCCTCGGCCAGCAGGTGGGAGTCCTCGGCTGGCTGATACACTTCGGTCTCGGCGTCGCGTTGGTCGGCGAGGTCGGTCACTGCTCGCTCACCTCGCTCGCGTCGGACCGCTCGTCGGCCACGCCGCCGTCGGTCTGCCCGGCCTCGGCTCTGGGGCCGTCGGCGGTCGCTTCCGGCAGGTCAGCATCGCTAGCGAGGCGAAAGCCGCCCGACTCCTGCCGACCGGTGAGTTCGCGCTGGGGGTAGGGAATCTTGACGCCCTCGCGGTCGAAGGCCGCCTTGACCGACTCGATGATCGCGGTACGGGCGCGCCACTGCCTGCGGGCGCTGGGCTTATCTATCCAGCACCGCAGGACCAGCGTGACCGCTGAGTCGCCGAACTCCTTGAGGACGACCTTCGGGGTCGGGACGGTCAGCACCTCGTCCAAGTCCTTCATCGTCGTCTTGGCGAGTTCGGACGCTTGCTCTACGTCAGCCTCGTAATCGACGCCGATTTCGACCTCGATGCGGAGGCGGCCCTTCCTGCTCTTGTTGATTATCTTCTCGCCGCTCACGATGTCGTTAGGAATCATCACGTACTCACCTGCGAAGGTCTGGATGCGCGTGTTGACGATGGAGATGTCGGTTACGATGCCTTCCTCGCCGTCGATTTCCACCCAGTCGCCGATTTCGAAAGGCCGAGAGAACATCAACACGAACCCCGCGAGCAGGGCACCGAGCGTCTGGCGGGCCGCCATACCGACGACGATACCGAGGAAGCCCGCACCGACCAGCAGCCCGCTGAGGTCGATGTTCCAGAGACCGAGGATGATGGCCACCGCCGAGACGTAGACCGTGAGCTGTGAGACTCGATAGACGATTTCGCTCTGATGTTCGCTGATGGTGTCGTGGCCGTCAACCAGTCGGTCGATGGCCCGCTTGACGAACCCGGTGGCGATGTACGCGCCCGCCAGCACGGCCAGCGCGAGGAATATCGAGAACCCTTTTCCGGCGACGTTGTTGATACCGTCGAGCGCCTGGGCGGCGGTCGTCCCGCGTTCCCAGAGGACTATGAGACTAATCGCCGACACGAGGAGGAGACCGCCCAGCGACGCAAGCAACACTACGTCGCCGACCTGACTCGGAAATCGCTGGCGGAGCTTCGGCCGGACGCGCCGGGCGACCCAGAAGGCTCCGACGAGAACGAGCAGAATGGCGGCTGTCGCCGCGAGCTGTTCGGTCGTCGTGAAGTCGGCCAATCGGTCGATAGTCGAGAGGAGGCCAGCGAGCGCCCCGCTCACTCGTCCTCACCGCCGTCGAGACCGTACTCGGTCGCAATCGTCGCTAGCGCCGCGAACGTCTCGGGCGGAATCTTGCCCGCGCGCTTGCCCAGCACGTCGGGGTCCAACTCGGTCTTCCCCTCCGAGATGGCCGTGACCGGCGCGTCGGCGTCGTCTAGCCCCGAGATGTGGCCGGTGTTCCGAATCGCGTTCCGGAGCGTCTTACGCCGCTGGGTGAAGATGGCTTTGACGAACCGGAGGAAGAACGCCTCGTCTTCGACCTCGTAGTCGGGGTCGCGCGGCGTCGTCCGGACGACGGCGCTCTCGACATCCGGCGGCGGCGAGAACGCCTCCTTGGGCACGGGTTCGACGACTTCCACGTCGGCGTAGTGCTGGGCGGAGACCGAGAGGCGACCGTAGTCGTCGGTCGCCACGTCTGCGGCCATGCGCTCGGCGAACTCCTGCTGGAACATCAACAGCGTCGGCTCGCCGCGGGGGAGCAGTCGGAAGGTGATTTCGCTAGAGACGCCGTAGGGGAGATTCGAGATGCAGGCGGTGAACTCCGGGAGATCGGTTTCGAGCGCGTCGCCTGTCACGACCGTCAGGCGTCCGGCGGCGATTTCATCGGCGAACTCCTCACGCAGGAACGCCGCGAGGTCTCGGTCGCGCTCTATCACCGTTACCTCGTCGGCGACGGCGAGCAGTCGGTCAGTCAGTGCGCCGGTCCCCGGCCCGATTTCGAGGACGTGCGACAGGTCGAAGTCGGTCTCCTCGGCGTAGTCGGGCAGTCGGTCGAGAACCCGGTCGTCTACGAGGAAGTGCTGGTCCCGGTCGGGGTTCCCCCGGACGCCCGCCCGTCTGAGCAGGGCGTCGGGGTTGCGGAAGTCGCCTTCCGCGTCGCGTGCGTCGGTCATCTTGCTCGGTGATAGCCCCCGGAAATGGGTAAAGCCACCGAGTCGTTGAGGCGCGACCTCGGGGAGAAAAGCCGAGAACAGCGACTCCGTCCGGGCTACTCCTGTTGCTCTTCGACTCGCACGAACGTGCGGTACTTCAAGTCGTCCTCCCGAATCTCTTCGAGGATGCGCTCGACCAGCACCTCCTTGGGATTGTGAAGACCCGACACCCGACTTTCGAGGTCGTCGAAACTCTGGAACGGCTTGCGCTTGCGGTTCTCCAGAATGTTGTTTCGGAGTTTCTTCCCGATGCCGGGGAGCAGATTCAACTGGTGCAGGCGGAGCGTGATGGGTTGAGCGTCGTTGTAGAAGTCCACGAATCGTCGCTCGTTGGACTCCACCACGTCGCGGATTGCGTGTTCGAGTTCCGACTGGGCGGCCGTCGAAAGGTCCGCGTGCTCGATTTCGCGCACGTTGTCCACGAGGTCGTCGCCGCGGTCGGCGTCGAAGCGGTCGGTAATAGTGAGACTCACGTCCTCTTCGAGGGTCACCTCGAAGAGTCGGAACTCTTCGACGCCCAGCGCGTACGCGAGCGCGGGTTTCTGATACTGGGGCCTGTCGTCGTCGGCGCGACCGTGCGGGAGATAATCCAGTACGACCGCTGGCACCTGCTCTTCGTCGTCATTCTGTTCACTCATTGTCATTGATTACGGCGACGAACTATTTAAAGAGTTGGTGGCGTCAGACGTACTTCGCAACGACATTGAGAATGTCGTCGAGTTCCTCGCCCGAGAGCGTGTATCGCTCTTGGGCGTACACCGCGCGGAGTTCGTCGCGGTCCTGCGGAAGTATATCGGCAATCTTGTACGCGGTCTGCTCGTCCACCTTGTCGAGTTCGAGCAGTTGCTCGACGAGTTCGCGGGACTCCTCGGCTTCGAGCGTGGCGAACTGGTTGACGTGTTCGATGGCGCGCGCCAGTTCGTAGCGCATCTCTCGGTCCTCGTCCAAGGCCCGCTCCTGTTCGACATCCGAGAGAAGCTCCTTGGCTTCCGCGGTAGTAAGGAACTCCTCTTGGACTTTCTCCTTAAATATCGTCATGCTATTCCTGCGCTTTCAGGTGTGCCGAAGTGACGATGAGGGTCTTGTCCTTGCCGCCGTCGGCGACGCCGACTTTGTAGGCTTCGCCCTGCTTACCTTCGATTTCGCCGGTCAGGCCGTCGAAGCGCGGGTGGTAGCGACCGTCCTCGACGCTCGGGTCGATTTTGAGGTGGACCTTCTGGCCCTCCTCGAACTGCTGGACGGCGCGCTGAGGCGGGGACGTACCGCGCTCTCGGGGTTCGTTCGAGAGTTTGTCACGAGTGCTGTGTTTGGGTCCGTTCGAACTCGGCATAGTCGTACCCACCCCTTGTTCTGTCACCGTTATAAAAGGCACGTTCCGCGTTCCTCGGAGTTCAACGTCTGCGGTTCACGCCGGAAGGGCAAGAGTAACCTGCCGTCCGCTCCTCGCTACCCATATGACCGACAGCGAAGAGTTCGACTTCGAGACGCGGTCGATTCACGCCGGACAGGAACCCGACGAGGAGACCGGGGCGCTCATGACCCCGATTCACGCCAACTCGACCTACGAGCAGGACGCGCCGGGCGAGCATCGTGGCTACGAATACTCCCGAACGGGCAACCCCACGCGAACGGACCTCGAAGCCAACGTCGCCAGCCTCGAAAGCGGCGAGTACGGTCGCGCCTTTTCGAGCGGCATGGGCGCTATCAACACGGTCCTGAACCTGCTAGAAGCGGGCGACCACGTCGTCGCCAGCGAGGACGTGTACGGCGGCACCCACCGCATCTTCACGCAGGTCTACGAGCAGTACGACCTCGAATTCGACTTCGTTGATATGACCGACCTCGACGAAACCGAGGCTGCCGTGCGCGAGGAGACCGAACTCGTCTGGGTCGAAACCCCCACGAATCCCCTGCTCAACGTCGTTGACATCGCGGGCACCGCCGACATCGCCCACGAGAACGACGCGCTCTGTGCGGTGGACAACACCTTCGCCACGCCGTACCTCCAGCGTCCGCTCGAACTCGGCGCGGACCTCGTTTCCCACTCGCTGACCAAGTACATGGGCGGCCACTCCGACGTGGTCGGCGGCGCGCTCGTGACGAACGACGAGGAACTGGACGAGGAGTTCGGTTTCTACCAGAACAGCGTCGGCGCGACGCCCGGTCCCCACGAGTGTTTCCTCGTCCTGCGCGGGACGAAGACGCTGCCGGTCCGGATGGACCGCCACTGCGAGAACGCCCGCGCGCTCGCCGACTGGTTGCAGGACCACGACGCCGTCGAGCGCGTTTACTACCCCGGACTCGACTCGCACCCGGACCACGAACTCGCGGCCGAACAGATGGACGACTTCGGCGGGATGGTCAGCTTCGAGATGGACGCCAGCCTCGAAGAGACCGCCGACGTAGTGTCGAACACCGAGGTCTTCACGCTCGCGGAAAGTCTCGGCGGCGTCGAAAGCCTCATCGAGCAACCCGCGACGATGACCCACGCCGCGATTCCGGCGGAGGAGCGTGAGGCCGCCGGACTCCGTGACGGTCTCATTCGGGCGAGTATCGGCATTGAGAGCGTCGATGACCTGAAGGCGGACTTGGCCCAAGCGTTCAAGCAGTCGCTAAACTGAGGCCGGTTCAGTGGAGCGGGTTTCGGCATCGCGTATTTTCGTCAGCGGTTATTTTTCCTCGCCGGGACCGAGACCGAACGTCTCCCGGATTCGCCTCGATAAGTCCTCGCGGAGGTTCCGCAGGTCGGCGAAATTTTCGGTGGGGTCGGCTTCGGCCGAATCACCACTGTCGGAGTCGGATTCGCTAGGGTCGGTTCCGTCGGATTTCGATTCCTGACCGGCGTCATCGGCGCGAGCGACGTCGTTCTGCTCCGCGTCGGGATACGGAAATCGGTGGGCGCGCCACGCCGAGGGGAGCGCGTCGCGGGCGTCGAGTTCGAGCGAGCGCCCAGCGATGGTCTCGGCGTCGAGTCGGGAGTAGACCGCGCCGTCCTCGTGGAAGAGACCGTTGATGCGAACCTTCTCGCGGGGTTTTCGGAGGTACGCCGGGCGGAGCATCAGGCTCCAGAAGAAGTCGCCGTCGAGGGTACCCGCGTCGTGGACCTCCCGAATCGTCGGGGCGAGACTGGCGAGGTTCGGCGCGAAGCGCGAGGGCGGTTCGTCGAGAGTTCGTTGCCACTCGGTACACCAGAGGGGCTTGGCGGGGGTCGCGGTGTCGTCATCAGTCCCTTCGGAGATGTCGTCGGCGAGCGCGCGCTGTTCGGCCACGTACTCGCGGGCCGCGCTCCGAGTTCGCGGGAGATTCATATGGAACTGGTAGGCGTCGAGCGCGCCGTCGCGGTCGTAGACGCGGGCGAAGCGCACGTCCTTGGTGCCCATCGTGAGCGCGGCGTCCGGCGCGGCGTCCCGGACCGTTTCGAGCGCGTCCATCACGAAGTCGCGGCGCGGTTGCACGTCGCCGGGTTCGTTCATGATTTCGGTGGCGAGCAGGCGGTCGTCCTCGGCGTACTCCTGCGCCCATCGACGCGCGAAGTGAATTGGCGAGCGGTCGTAGCCCTTCCAGTTGCGCGGTCGCAGGATTTTCGACCGTGAGGGAGAGTGAACGCCGAACGCCTTTCGCGGGTCTCGCGCACGGAGGTTCTCCTCGGTCGGTGGTGCCTCCGGCGTGGCTTCGAAGAGCATGACGACCGGATGGATGGCGCGCTCTCGGCAGGCCGAGAGGAAATGTTCGACGTGCGCGAAGAAGGTCGGGCCGTCCTCGCGCCAGCATTCGTAGGAGGCGAAGACTCGGAGACTGTTCAGTCGGAGACGCGCGGCGAAGTCGAGTTCGCGCTCGATGGTCTCGTTGTCGTAGTCGGCCCACATCTGGTAGGCGTTCCAGTCCTTCTGCGGGAGGTACACCGCCCCGCGAACGTCGCGGAGAGTGTCGGAGCGGGCATCGTCGGTCACGACGAACGAGAGCAAATACGGAGGGAAAAGCGTTCGGTCGGGGACGGTGATAGGTCGTCGTCGGGAGATGTCGAGGCGACGACGAACCGTGGTACGCCGAACCACCATTTCCGCTGTTTCGTCTGTTCGGAAGGATTTATAAAAACCCCCACCCCGGCGTTCCTCTGAATGGTCCTTAGAACGGAGGGGAGGCGAAGCGGCGTGAACTGTCGAGCAGTTATTTTCCCACCTGAATAGTTGAAATAGTCTGAGTAGACTAGTTTGCGGATTCTGTTTCTGGGACTAGAACAAGAAACTTGCTCTTTCTAGAAGCCCTTGAGAACGGCCACCCCTCGATTCACCGCATTCAGCGGAACGATGGGGTGGGGGTGTTTCTTAAATAACTCACTCACATGAATCAGCGGAATCAGCGGAACGGGTGGTTTCGATAGCTTCAAGACCGACCCGCGACTCCGCCACGAGTATCATGGGTTCGTTCGACTTCGTCCGGGAATATTCTCCGTACACCAACCGCGAGGCGCTGTTGGACGATTACACGCCCGACACGCTGGTCGGCCGCGACGACGAACTCGAGGAGTACCACGGCGCGCTCCAACCGGCCATCTACGGCGAGCAACCGGACAACATCTTCCTCTACGGCAAGGCGGGCGTGGGCAAGACTGCCGCCACCCGATTTCTCCTGAACAAACTCGAAGACAACGCCGAGGAGTACGAGGACTTGGACGTTCGCACCGAAATCATCAACTGCGACGGCCTGAACTCCTCGTATCGGGTCGCCAGCAACCTCGTCAACACGATGCGCCCGCCGTCGGACCACATCAGCGAGACGGGCTACTCCCGCTCGCAGGTCTACGACATCATGTGGCAGGAACTCGACAACGCGGGCGGCATCATCCTCGTCGTGCTGGACGAAATCGACCACCTCAAGGACGACTCCATCCTCTATCAACTCTCCCGCGCCCGCGAGAACGAGAACCTGACCGAGGCCCGTATCGGTCTCATCGGCATCAGCAACGACCTCACGTTCCGCGACTCGCTCTCTCCCAAAGTTCGGTCCTCCCTCTGTGAGCGCGCCATCTCTTTTTCCACGTACGACGCCAACGAACTCCGCGCGGTCCTCGAACAGCGCAAGAGCGTCGCGTTCAAAGACGACGTGCTGACCGACGATGTGGTGCCGCTCTGCGCCGCGTTCGGTGCCCAAGAGTCCGGCGACGCCCGAAAGGCCCTCGACCTGCTGTTGAAGGCGGGCGACCTCGCCCGCGAGCAGAACGACGAGGAAGTCGCCGAACAGCATGTCCGCAGAGGTCGCCAACTCCTCGAACGCGAGCAAGTCGCCCGCGGCATCGCGGACCTCAACGACCACGAACGACTTGTAGTCTACGCGCTGGCCACGCTCGAAGCCGAGGACGACACCCCGGCGCGCTCGCGGGAGATTTATACCCGCTACAAATCCTTGGCGGACGCCGCGGGAAAGGACTCGCTGACCGCGCGCTGGCTTCGGGAACACCTCGACGACCTCGCCATGCTCGGTATCCTCAATGTCACCGAAATCAACGAGGGGTCGGCGGGCGGCAAGTACCGGGAGTACGACCTCCAGCAGGACCTCGCAGTCGTGCTAGACGCGCTCGAAGAAACCTTCGAGTCGATGGGCGTCCACGCGAGCGTGAAGGGCTACCTGTAGCCACTTTTTGCTGCACTCGGTTGCGCCGCGCCGCGGGTTCGGGGGTCTCGCTGACAGAATGTGGGAAAAACACTGAAAGACAACCCGTGACTTCCGAGTCGTCGTTCGCTCCCTCGCTCGCGGTCGTCTCGCTAGCCCGACCGCACTACTAATTCTCGCAATGACGAGGATTTATACCCAAAGCCGGGACGACTCAGAGACAAACACGGACCCAGGAACAGATGCGGACCCGGAGTGTGCGACTGCGGGGAAGACGCCCGCTGCGACGACCAGACCGACGACGAGCAGGAGGGTGCTGGTTCTCATGTGCTCGTCTCCGTTCCCGAGGACAATAACGCTCCACGCGGTCGTCGGCCGTTAAACGCCGGAAATCGACGGTTGATTACGTTCTGGTCGTCGTTTCGTCGCCGCTGTCGCGCCCCCGCGAGAACAGGAACAGCGCGAACAGGAGCGGCGAAAGAAACGCCAGCGCGAGACCCACTGCCAGCACCAGCGCGCCGGTCGGGAGCGAGGCGAGACCACCCTCGCCTCCGTCTCCGGTCTCTCCGGTCACGTTCAGGTCGCCAATCATCGTGGTCGGGTGGACCGTACAGACGTACTGGGCGGCGTTCCCCGTCGCGGTGAACGTCACCGAGGCCGTCCCGCCCTGTTCGGTGATGATGTCGCTCTCGACGATGGCGTTCTCGCCGCCGTCCCAGATGACGATGTTGTGCGGTTGGCCGTCGAGGTTCTCGAACCAGAACTCGTACTCTCGGCCCGCTTCCAACTCGATGGTCGGGTTCTCCTCGCCCTCGATGGCCGCGGGTTCGCGGCCCTGCCACCCCGCGACCTCGCCGCCGAAGCGGTAGGTCTGGGCCTGCGCGGAGGCGTCGTCGGCGAACGCGGCGCTCGCTCCCGCCGCGGCGGCCGCGCCGCTCACCCGGACGAACGTCCGGCGGGTCAGGCCGTCCTCGGTCCCCGACTCCGAATCGGCCGAGTCCGCTCGCTTTGGACCGCTCCCTGAGTCTCCCCGCTCCGCGGACGTAGAATCCCCCGTCATCGTTCCTCCGAGTGATTTCGCCGCGAATCCTCAAGAGTCCACGGGCCAGCGAGAGCCAGCGGCGAGGCGTTTCGCTCGGAGGCGACTCACCGGACCGAACGCGACTCGCTCGCTGGCCCGAAAACGACTAACTACCGGCGGCCGTCGCCCCGACATGGACGCGACCACCGGATTCGTCACCCAACTCGGGATGAACTACGAGACGGCCTTCGACGTGGCCGCGGAGTTAGACTTCGACTACGTGGAACTGCTGATGGACGGCGACCACGAGCGCCGGAGCCTCGACCCCGCGGCCGTGCGCGAGGCCGCCGCCGACCGGGACCTCGACCTGCTGGTCCACCTGCCCTTTGCGCTCGACGTGGGGTCGGCCTACGAACACGTCCGCGAGGGCGCGATTCGGGAACTCGTCGCGGCCGCCGAGACCGCCGCGGAGATGGGCGCCCAGAAGGGCGTCGCACACGCCAACTCGAAAGCGTGGGGTCCCGCGTGGGACGACGCCGACCTGCGCGACCTCGTCCTCGATTCGGTCCGCGAGGTGGACGCCGAGACGCCCGACGACTTCGAGATCTGCTTCGAGAACATTCCGCGCGGGGCCTTTTCGACGGGGAACTTCCCGGACCTCTTCGCCGACACCGACGCCGCGATGACTCTCGACACCGGCCACGCCCGCGTGGACGGGTTCGACTCGGCGGGGATGGCGACGTTCGTCGCGCGCCACGCCGACCGAATCTCGCATTTCCACCTCAACGACACCCGGAAAGCGCAGGACGAACACCTGCCGTTCGGCGCGGGCACCATCGACTTCGAGCGGATACTCGGCGCGCTCCCAGCGGACTGGTCGGGGACGCTCTCGCTGGAGGTGTTCACGCTCGACTACGGCTACATCGGCGTGAGCAAGGAGTATCTTGACGACGTACTCGCCAGCGTGGAGTCGTGAGGACGAAAACGGTCGTCGGTTTTCGGAGATAGAGAGTAGCAATTCCGGGACGCGCGCACTCGGAAGACGCGGGGTGTCTTCGGGTGTGCGCCCTCGGCCGCGCGGAGCCGCGAGTGCGGCCGAGGGCGCGGCGCGTCCTGTCGGTGGTGAAAATTCGCGTTTCCGGTGGGCAGTGGAAATGCGCGCTCTCGGTTGTCCGCGACGATTCGCGTTCCCGCCGTTGCCCGACTCCGCGACCCGAAGCGGTGCGACGCTCGCCACCGACCAACTCTTTTCGGCGCGCCGCCGATAGTGTCGAAACGTGACCAATTCGGACTCCGACGTTCTCGTCGCAGGCGAAGCCCTGATAGACTTCCTGCCGGACAGTCCCGGCCCGCTCGCGGGCGTCGAAAACTTCTCGCGGCGCGCGGGCGGCGCGCCCGCGAACGTCGCGGTCGCGCTGGCGCAACTCGACGCAGTCCCGTGGTTCTGGACCCGCGTGGGCGAGGACCCCTTCGGCGACCACCTTGCGGCGACTCTCTCGTCGTTCGGTCTCCCCGACCGCTTCGTCGAGCGCGACCCGGACGCCAAGACCGCGCTGGCGTTCGTCAGCCACGACGCGGACGCCGACCGCGCGTTCACCTTCTACCGCGACGGGACCGCCGACACGCGCGTCGAACCCGGTGGCGTCCCCGACCGAACCCTCGACTCGGTGTCGTGGGTCTACGTGGGCGGGGTGATGCTCGCGGCCGATCCCGGCCGGTCGGCCACGCTGGACCTCGCCGAACGCGCCGCCGAGCGCGACTGTACCGTGGTCTTCGACCCCAACGCCCGCCCGGAACTCTGGGACTCCGAGGCGGCGTTCGGCGAGCGCGTCCGCGAGATGCTCGCGTTCGCCGACGTGGTGAAGGCCACCCCGGAGGACCTCCGCGCGGCCGGATTCGACGGAGACTCGCCCGACGCCCTCGCCGCGGGCGTCACCGACGCGGGACCCCACACCGCCCTGCTCACGCTCGGCGGTTCGGGGGCATTCGCTCGCTCGACCGACGCCGCGCCGTGGGGCGCGGACGAGGCCGCTCACGGCGGCTACGAGGTCGAATCGGTCGCGGACACGACGGGCGCGGGCGACGCCTTCACCGCGGGGGCGCTGGCCGCGCTCGCGGCCGGAGCGGGCGACGAGACCGACGATTCGGCCGACGGCTCGACCAGCGACCCGAGCGACCGCTCGCTCGCGGCGGTCCTCCGGTTCGCCAACGCAGTGGCGGCGGTCACGACCACCGCGCCCGGCGCGATGACCGCGCTCCCGACCCGCGAGGCGGTCCGAGAGTTCCGGAGCCAGCGAGATTGAACCGGACGCGCTGGGAATCCGCTTCTGCCTCGGCCCCGAACTATTTGACCCACGCCCTCACAACCCACGGACATGCACGAGCGAGCAGCAGAGTTCGCCGACCGGGCGCGCCGCCGCCACGACTTCGAGGTAGATGTCGAGGAGTTCCCCGAGGGGACAAAGACCGCCGCGGACGCCGCCGACGCCATCGGCTGTGACGTGGCCCAAATCGCCAGTAGCATCGCCATGCGCGCCGACGACTGCCTCGTCGTGGTCGTGACCAGCGGTGCGAACCGGGTCAGCGAGACGAAACTCGCCGACCGTCTCGGACTCGCCGAGGACGACGTGGCGATAGCCGACGCCGGAGAAATCAAGGCCGCGCTCGGCTGGTCCATCGGCGGCGTCCCGCCGTTCTGCCACGACGCCGACGTGCCGGTGTTCCTCGACCGGACCCTCACCGAGTTCGAGACGGTGTGGGCCGCCGCGGGGACCCCGGAAGCGGTGTTCCCCATCGCGCCCGACGAACTCCGAGAGCTGTCCGGCGCGGAGGTCGCCGACGTGGCCGAGTGAGCGCCCCGACCGCGATTTCCAGATTTTCGAGACCCTGCTACTACTTTTTGGTTCCGTCGCGGGCCAACCCGAGCGCCTGCGCCGTGGGGAGTTCCCATCCGTAGCTGACCGCCGCCATCCGGGTTCCGACCGTCACCGCCGCACAGACCGCCGCGGCGCTACTTCCACTCCCACTCCCACTGAGGGCCGTCACCACCCAGTACGTACTCCCGCCCAGCACCGCGCAACTCGCGTAGAAATCGTCGAAGAGGATGAACGGCGACCTGTCGAGGAGGATGTCCGCGAACGCGCCGCCGCCCACCGCGTTGATGGTTCCGACGGCGACGACGCCGAACGCCGAGACGCCCGCGTCGCTCGCCACGATGGCCCCCGCGGTGGTGAACGCCGCGAGTCCGACCGCGTCGGAGAACAGCGTTATCGGGTGGTCGTCCGGCGAGTCGAGGACGACGCTCAGACCGACCGCCAGCGCCACGCCGACCATTCCGAGACTTATCTCGCCGAGCGACCTGAGCGCAAGCGGGACGCGATTCACGAGCAGGTCGCGCGTCGCCCCGCCAGCGAACGCCGTGACCAGTCCGACGACCGCGACGCCGAACACGTCGAACTCCTCGCGTATCGCCTTTGTCGCGCCGACGAGCGCGAACGCGACCAGTCCGACCGTGTTCATCGCGGTGAACGGGTCCACTAGCAACGCTTCGGCGAGGTTCTGAACCACTACGTTCGGTCTCGCCTGCGAGCGTCTTGAGCGCTACGCATCGGCCGCCGCGCTCGCAGGGAATTCGCCTCCGAAGCCGAACCCTTGATTTTCCGGGCGTCCGAATCGCCGACCATGAGCCTCCTCGAAACCGCGCTCACGACCGTCCTCGACGCCAGCCTCGGCGTCTGGCTCGGGAGCATCGTTTTCTTCTCGTTCGTCGGCGCGCCGACGACCTTCGACGTGTTGGGCGACGACGCCGGACAGGTCGTCAACGCCATCTTCCCGAAGTATTACTCGTTCGGCACGGGGTTGGGATTCGTCGCGTCCGCGGCCGCGCTCGCGGTGCGCATCGGTCCCTACGACGGCATCCTCCTCGCGGTCCTGCCGCTGGCGGGCGTCGCGCTTAACCTCTACGCCCGGCAGGTCCTCATTCCGAAGATGGAGCGCGCGGGCAACGACGCCTTCGCGCAGTACCACGGGCAGTCGGTCGCGCTGAACGGCGTCACGATGCTGGTGGTCGCCGTCGCGCTGGTCGTCTCGCATCTTTGAACAATACACAGATTGCTAAGGAAACGAAATACAATGTTGAAAGGTACCTATACGTTGCTCGTAGCGCTCGAAACCTCCGCGACCGTCGAGTTCGGCGCGGCGGGCGAACGCGACCTTTCGGCCGGATGGTACGCCTACACCGGGAGCGCGTTCGGAACCGGCGGATTCGCGCGCGTCGAGCGCCACCGCGAACTCGCCCGCGGGGAACGCGACGCCCGCCACTGGCACGTCGATTACCTGCTCGGCCACCCCGAGAGTCGCATCGCGGAAGTGGTGAAAACTGCGGGCGCGGACGCCGAGTGTGCAATCAGTCGGAAAATCGAGACCGACGACGCCGCAGCCGAATCGGTCGCGGGTCTCGGCGCGTCGGACTGCGAGTGCGAATCGCACTTGACGTTCGCTCCGGCGCGCGAGACGTTGGAGCGTGCGGTGAGGAGCGCCCACGAGTCGGCGAGCGAGTGATTGCGGTCGAGCGGCGGGGACTCGCCGTGCGAGTCACGCCGACGCCGACTCCCGGTCGCCCCGACGGACCGCCAGCAGCGAGAGACCGAGCGCGACCGCGTAGGTGCCGTACCGGACGTACCACGGGGCCGCGTCGAGGAACAGGACCGCACCGACGAGAAGACTCATTCCGGCAGTCAGGAGCACGACCCACGTATCGCTCTGGTCAGACATGACTAATAGTTGGTAGAAGCTGTACAAATATCTTCTCACCGCGGTCGATTCGCTCGGCAGTTGCAGTGGGACGCATTCGCCCGGCGGACGTCGCCGTAGACCTAACTATCTCCGGCCCTCAGTCACACACATGGCTTTCAAACGGAACGTCGGCGGACTCGACAGAATCGCTCGCGCGGTCCTCGGGGTCGCGCTGGTCGCAGTTGCGGTCGGCGCGTTCGTCCTCGGCCGCGGCGGCAACATCGGCGTTGTGGCGGGGATTGCGGGCGCGGCGCTCCTGTTCAACGCCGCCACGCAGTTCTGTGGCATCAACGCCCTGTTGGGAATCGACACCTGTTCGCGGAGATAGCGCGCGAGTCCGTCAGTACACCGCGTCGGCTATCTCGTCGTCCAACTCCTTGAACGTGTCGAGGTGCGTCCGGCGCTCGGTCCGGAGCGTCGCCAGTTTCTCGTCCAGATTCGCCACGTTCTCGGCCGCGTCGAACTCTCGGATGTCCATGCCCGGCACCTCGCTCGGGACCGTCATCTCCGTCGCGTCGTCGTCGGTCCACTTGACGGTGCCGCGGGCGATTTCCCGCAGGAGCGTCACCGAGTCCTCGACGCCGATATCTCGGCCGCCGAGGCTCCCGGTATTGAGAACGAAGCAGTCCACGTCGAGGTCGGCCACGAGGTCTCGGAAGCGATTGCCTTCCTCGCCTTTCGACCCGACGATGAAGGGATTCGTGCCGACCACGCGGATGGACTCCCCGGCCTTCGAGGGGTCGCCCGCGCTGGTCTGGACCGACTCGCCGAGCATGAACGCCACGGCGGCCTCCTCGGGAGTGAGTTTGGCGACCGGCGGCATGACGGGGTTTCGCGTGATGAAGAAAATCTGATCGACGCTCTCCAAGTCGATGTCCTCGCCCGCCGACGAGAGTTGCTCGCGCTCGATGACGGCGCGACCGTTCGAGGTGTGGCGGTCGCTGTCGAAATCGACGGTCCCGTCGTCAGCCACGTCCACGTTCTCTAGGACCGCCGACTCGTCGGTCACGGCGTCGTGCATCGCGGGCTGTTCGTCGGCGTCGAGACCGATTGTCTTGACGTAGAGACCGTTGCCCTCGCTCCCGGCGATGGCTCCGTCCGGGCGGAGCGCGCACACGTCGTCTTGTAGCATCGTCGCGTCCTCGCCCGATTCTTCGTCGAGCCAAAGCCCGTGAGCCGTCAACGTGGACTTGCCGGTCGCCGACAGGCCGAGGAACGCCTGTCCGACGGTCCGGCGGTCGCCGTCTTCGGCGTCGGGGTCGGCTTTCAAGCGGACCCGCTTGCTTCCGGCGTGGAGTCCGAGACCGCCCTGTTGCTTCGCGTAGTACATGAACAGGCGCAGGAACGACTTCTTCGCCTCGCCGGTGTAGTCACTCCCGAGGACGGCGGTGACGCCCTTTTCGGGGAGAATGCGAATCGCAGTCTCCTCGAACTCGGGCACCTGCACGGTCACGAAGTCCGGGTCCGGAGCGGCGTCCGCGCCGCCCGCTCCGTCAGCTTCGACCGGTTCGAAGAGCTTCGACCACGCCAGCGCGATGCGGGCGTACTCCTTCGAGACGAAGAGCCGACAGACGTACGAGTGGTCGGGGTGGCGACCCATCCGGCGGTCCACACAGACCATCTCGCGCTCGGCGGCCGCCTCGACGGCCCGCTCGACGTGTGCGTAGTCGTCCGCACCGAAGTCGTCGTCTATCGCGTTTTCGGTCCGGTCGGCGTTCCGCGAGCGCTCGTCGCTGACGTACGACGGCGACCCGAACTCCGTGGTCGTTTCGAGGTGGGCCGAGAACTCTCGGAGTCGGTCCATCGAGGGCTGGTAGCGGACGTTGCCAGCTTCGACGGGGTCGGGGAGTGCTGTCTCCAGTGACCGAACTGTCTTCCCGAATTCTGACATCGAGTGAAGACAGAGTACCCCGCCGTATAATTATGCACCATTTACGCGGGCCTCGGGGTTTCTACCCCGGATTTTTAATTTCGGTTTCGAGTAAATAATCCGGATTTTGCGACGGATGGGTCTAGTTGTGTCGGCGTAGGAACGGGTTGTCGGGTTCGATTCCCACCCCGCTGAAACAGGACACTACTTTTAAGCGCGACTCGGGCGAACGTCCGTGCGTGGACGAGAACACTGGAGGGTTGTCGGGGCTGTTCGCGCCCGAGCGAGTCGCCGTAATCGGCGCGACCGAGAGCGAGGGGTCTATCGGTCGTGCGATTATGCGGAACTTGCAGGACGACTTCGCGGGCGAGACGGTTCCGGTGAACCCCAACTATGACGACGTGCTGGGGCTGGACTGCTACCCCGATATCGATTCCGTGCCGGGCGAACTGCACCTCGCGGTCGTCGTGGTGCCGCCCGGAATCGCCGTCGAGGCGGTCCGACAGTGCGGTGAGAGCGACATACGAAACGTCGTGGTCATCACCGCCGGGTTCGGCGAGACCGGGAGCGAGGGCGCGAGTCGGGAGCAGGAACTGACCGAGGTCGCCGAGGAGTACGGTCTCAACCTCGTGGGACCGAACAGCCTCGGCGTAATGAGTACGCCGTCGGGACTGAACGCGACGTTCGGTCCCGAGAACGCGCGTTCCGGCTCTATCTCCTTCATGAGCCAGTCGGGCGCGTTCATCACGGCGGTACTGGACTGGGCCAACGACGAGGGAATCGGGTTCAAGGACGTGGTCTCGCTGGGCAACAAGGCCGTGCTGGACGAGACCGACTTCGTGGAGGCGTGGGGTGACGACCCCGATACCGACGTAATCTTGGGCTATCTGGAAGGCGTCGAGAACGGCGGCGAGTTCATCGACGCGGCCCGCGACGTGACCGACGACACGCCAATCGTGATGGTCAAGTCCGGGCGCACCGAGGCGGGCGCGCAGGCGGTGTCTTCCCACACGGGGACGCTCGCCGGGAGCGAGCAGGCTTACGAGGCCGGGCTGGAACAGGCCGGAGTGTTGCGCGTCGAGAACGTCCAAGAGCTGTTCGACTTCTCTCAAATCCTGTCGGGCCAACCCGTGCCGGATTCGGACGACGTGGCCATCATGACCAACGCGGGCGGACCGGGCGTCATGACCACCGACGCGGTGGGCGACTCGACTCTCTCGCTGGCGTCGTTCACCGACGAGACGCTGGACGCGCTCTCGGAGTCGATGCCCGAGGAAGCCAACATCTACAACCCCATCGACGCCATCGGCGACGCCGACATCGAGCGATTCGAGGAGGCGCTGGACATCGCACTGAGCGACGAGAACGTCGGGTGTGCAGTGGTGATTTCGGCACCGACCGCGGTCATCGACTTCGACGATCTCGCCGAAGTCATCACCGACTTGCAGGCCAAACACGGCAAACCGGTCGCCTCGGTGCTGATGGGTGGCGCGCGCACCGAGTCGGCGAAGAAAATCCTGCGCGAGGGCGGCATCCCGAACTACTTCGACCCGGCGCGCGCGGTCCGGAGCCTCGACGCCCTCTCGCGCTACAGAGACATTAGCCAGCGCGAGTACGAGGCCCCCGAGCAGTTCGACGTGGACCGCGAGCGCGCCAAAGAGATTCTGCAACGCGCCGAACAGCGCGGGGACAATCGCCTCGGCGTGGAGGCGATGGACCTGCTGGACGCCTACGGGATTCCGACGCCGGAGGGCACCGTCGCCGAGGACCCCGAGGAGGCGGTCGCCACCGCCCAAGACATCGAGGGCGACGTGGTGATGAAAATCGTCTCGCCGGACATCCTTCACAAGTCCGACATCGGCGGCGTGAAGGTCGGCGTCGAACTAGAGGACGTGTACGACGCCTTCGAGGACCTCGTGACTCGCGCCCGGAATTACCAGCCAGACGCCGACATTCTGGGCGTCCAAGTACAGGAGATGGTGGACCTCGACGCGGGCACCGAGACCATCATCGGAATGAACCGCGACCCGCAGTTCGGACCACTCTTGCTGTTCGGACTCGGGGGCATCTTCGTGGAGATTCTGGAGGACACCGAAACTCGCGTCGCGCCCGTCAGCGAGCGCGAGGCCGGAGAGATGGTCGAAGGAATTCGCTCTGCGCCGCTCCTTCGCGGGGCGCGCGGCCGCGACCCCGCAGACCGCGATGCCATCGTCGAGAGCCTGCAACGGCTCTCGCAACTCGTGACCGACTTCCCCGCGATTCTGGAACTCGACGTGAACCCCCTCGTCGCGGGACCCGAGGGCGTGCAGGCCGTGGACGTGCGACTGACCGTGGACACCGACGAACTGTGACGACCGACGAACCCAATCCGACCACCACCCACACCCAATCATGAAAACGATACTCGTTACCGCGACCGAAGAAAGCACAGGCAAGACCGCGGTCGCGCTCGCGCTGGCCAAACTGGCCGCCGAGCGCGGCCTCTCGGTCGGCTACATGAAACCCAAGGGCACCCGCCTCCAGAGCAACGTCGGCAAGACGCTGGACGAGGACCCGATGCTCGCGCGCGAACTGCTCGACCTCGACGCCGAGATGCACGACCTCGAACCCGTGGTCTACTCGCCGACGTTCGTCGAACAGGCCGTTAAAGGCCGCGAGGACCCCGACGAACTCCGCGAGCAGGTCCGCGAGAGCTTCGACAGTCTCGCCGAGGGCAAGGACCTAATGGTCATCGAGGGCGGCGGGAAACTCACCACGGGCGGTATCGTGGGCCTGACCGACCCCGAAGTCGCCGACCTGCTGGACGCCGAGGTCCTGCTCCTCTCGAAATACTCGCAGGCGGGCGACGTAGACGACGTACTGGCCGCCGCCGAGGACGTGCAAGCGACCGGCGACGACCGACTGCTGGGCGTGCTGTTCAACGCCGTCCAAGAGGGCAACTTCGACGGTCTGGACACGGCGGTCGTCCCCTTCCTCGAAGGCCGCGGCGTGCCAGTCCTCGGGGTCGTCCCGCGCGAGCAGTCGCTCGCGGGCGTGACCGTTGCGGAACTCGGGGAGGAACTCTCGGCCGAACAACTGAACAGCGCGCCCGGTGACGCCTTCGTGGAGCGATTCCTCGTCGGCGCGATGTCGGGCGATTCGGCTCTGCGACACCTCCGTCGGACGAAGGACGCCGCGCTCGTCACCGGGGGCGACCGGCCGGACCTCCAGCGGGTCGCGCTGGAAGCGCCGGGCGTGAAGTGTCTGATTCTGACCGGCGGCTTCCGGCCGCCGGGCGCGGTCATCGGCAAGGCCGAGGAGAAGGGCGTCCCGGTCCTGCTGGTCCAGTCGGACACGCTGACGACCGTCGAGCGCGCCGAGGACGTGATTCGAAGCGGTCGCACCCGCGACGCCGAGACGGTCGCGGTGATGCGGGACCTGCTCCACGACCACGCGGACGTGGAGTCAATCGTCGGCGGTGCTGACGCCGACACGCAGGCGGACGGGAGCGCGAACTCCAGTGAAGAAGAGTCGGACGCCGCCGAGAAGTAGTCCCGCAAGTCAACTGTAGGCGCTGGCGGCGTCGGCGCGAATCTGGGAGAAGTTGGGCTTCGAGGCGGAGGGCGTCCACCGCGACGAGGCGTTCACCGACGGCGAGTACGTCACCGTTCGGTACTTCGGCGCGCTGGACACCGAGTGGCTGTCAGAGTGAGAGGGAGAACGGGACCGAAGGCGGTAGCGAAGCCGTTCGAGGAAGCTACTCCAGCACGCTCTCGACGGCTTCGAGCGCGGGCGTCACGTTCGACACGTCGCTGTCCATCCCGACGAAGACGGTCGGCAGACCGTCGTACCCGAGGACGACGAGGTTGATGCCGTCATCGAACACCTCGACCGAGGTGGTGTAGCGCCCGAGCGGTTCGTGGAGGTCGGCCTTCCGGTCGCTGTGCAAATTCTTGAAGGCGACATCGTCGATGATGTCGTCGATTTGCTCGGCCGAGTAGTCGTCAAGGGCTTCCTCTGAGGTGTAGGCGACGGAATACTCTCGCTCGCGGAACTTCCCGTAGAAGACTCCACGGAGTCCGTCACCGACCCGTTCTCGGAGCGCGACGACCAACCGGTCGATTTTCGAGTCCATATGTCGAGTCTACGAAACGGAGCGTTATTTTTCTTCCTGAATGAGAAATATCTCTCGCGTTCACTGGCGTTTGTCACTTGCACCGCCGGGTTATTTACTCCGGGAGCGAAAACTCGCTGGCGAATGGTAGTCGAACGCATACTCGCGCTGGCGACGATACTCGTCCTCGCGGGAACGTTTCCGCTGGCAGTTATCGCGGCCCGCGGGTTCCGCGGCGCGCCGTTCGGGTCTGTCCTGCGCCCGCTTCCCGTCCTTCTGCTCGCGTATATCGCGCTGAACGCGGGCACCGCGCTCGGGGTCTCTACGCCGCCCGCCTTCAACCTCGCGGCGTCGGCAGTGGCGACCGTGACCGCACTGGTCGCGGCGGCGCACGTCCTCGTCTTGCTCACCGAACGGAGGAAAGTATGAACCCGATGAGCAACTTCGTCTCGTTCGTCTTCATCGCCCAGACGTCGATGCTGGTCATCACTACCGTCCTGCTCGTCTACCCTACTGTCGCATACGCTCGGAACGTCGCGCACACGCGCGGCCTGCTGTTGCTGGCCGCCGCGTTTCTCTCCCTGACGTTCTCGTACGTCGCGTCGATACCGCTCGAACTGTCGCTGGTCTCAGCGGTGTTCGACTTCTCGGCGTCGGTCTTCACGGCCGCCGGAATCTGGCAGTTCGCCCGGCCGTTCGTGCGCATGGACGACCGTGACGTGGAAACGACGACCGCGGACGACGCGTCCGGAGGGTTCGAGAGTGCCCGAGGAGACTGACGGGGCGGCGTTCTCGCTTGACCCCGGCGAGCAGGCGCTGGTGTCGGTCCCCTCGATGGGGTCGCCGCTGACCGCCCTGCCGGACGAGGCCTTCGAGAACATGTTGGTGGTGTCGGCCACCGCCGCACCCGGCAGGGTCGAGTCGATAGTCGAACGCCGCGGCGGCGACCCCAGCAAGGTCGGCGTCGTCCCGGTCACGGGGTCGCCCAGCGAGTACGACGGCCCGCTCTGGACAACCGACCCGGTGGACCCGAGCGATCTGACCGGCATCAGCATCCGCGTCTCGACGGCGATGGAGTACGTCATGGGCGGCGGCTGGGTCGTCGTTGACAACGTGAACGTCCTGTTGATGTACGGTCGAGTCGAGCAGGTGTTCAGACTGCTCGATTCGGTCGTCTCGGCCAGCCGCGAGAAAGGAGCCTGCGGGGCGTACTGCACGGTTCGAGACGCAGTCACCGACGAGACGTACGACCGACTTCGCGGACTCTGTGACCGCACGATAACGGTCGAGTAGTTCGACGCGCGACCGGACTACATTCGTCGCACACTCGGGCTAATTTTCCGTCGTCTGAGTCCTGATACTGATACGGTAAAATTAATATTCTCTCATTTGCTAAGAGTACCCATAGATGAAACGACGCACGTTTCTGGCGAGCGGTGTGGCGTCGCTCTCGCTGACCGCCGGATGTCTCGGGGGCGGTGGGAGCGGTGCCGAACTCTCGCTGAAACCGGAAGACGGTAACGTTGACGGTTACCCGCCGGAGTTCGACGACCAACCCGAAGAGCGGAACATCGACACGTCATCGTTCGGCACGACTGAGGAGAACGGCGTGCAGGTACCTCTCGCGCCCGTCGATGTGGCCCACTACTGGTACAAACGCGGCGAGGCCCGAATCGCGGACGCTCGCGGTAAGAAGTCCTACAAGAAGTCCCACGTTTACGGGGCGGTCCTGAGTCAGGCCTCGAAGGGCCGACGCGCCGACAACGACCCCGTGATGGACTGGCCGAAAGACGACCGAATCATCTGTTACTGTGGCTGTCCACACCACCTCTCGTCGATGCGCGCTTCCCAACTCATCAACGAGGGTTACGAGAACGTCTACGTCATCGACGAGGGATTCTGGGAGTGGCAGGACCGCGGCTACCCGATGCGAGGGAGCGACGTGTCCAGCAAGCCCAACAGTTGGGTCATTAGCGGCGAGACCCAAGCGTCGCTCGCGGGGCGCAACGCGTGGGCGCGCCACCGCGCGTCCGGCCAGATGGAGTCAACCGACATCACCGACGCCGGGAGCTACGAACTCCACCTCAAGTTCCACGAGGTCGGTCCCGACTCGACCATCGAAGTCGAGACGCCGGACTATCAAGTCGAAGGGAAGCTAAAGGACCTCGCCGCCGGAACGGTCCAAGGCTGAGACCGGGGCGAAGTCGTCGTCGCCGTATTTTCCGTCGCACCGAGATTCCCGCCGTCGATTACGGCGAGTTTTCACTTTTCGAAATCGGTCCGCGAGATTGCGGACCGCGATTCACTGTACCGACTCCGAGTTCGTCTGCTCTTTCGACGTACTTTCGACCGACGATTCGGTTCCAAGCAGTACAGTTTATTTTCACAGAGTAAAATATTTATATCCTAATTTAGTTTTATAATACTAACCAAAGATATTATAAACTAAAAGAACGATAAAAACGTTTATGTCCGGTTACAACCGACGGTCGTTCCTCAAAGTCAGCGGCACAGCACTCGGCGGCATCGCAGTCGGTAGCACGGTGACGGTCGCAACCGCCGACGAGCGATTCCTCGTGGACAGCAAGAAGACCTCGAAATCCGAGGCCGAGGCGGCGGGTCTCGACGTGGCCCACGACCTCCCCGAAATCGACACGCTGGTCGTGGAGGGCGCGGAGTCCGACGTGGAGGCGCTCGGAGTCGATTACGCCGCCGACAGCACCTACTCGCTCGACCTTCCGTTCGACGAAGAGCAGGTCGCGTCCGAAGACGCTACGGACGAACCGTACTACTCCGCCCAGTGGGACAAGCAGGCCCAGAACATCCCGGACGCCCACGAAATCACGCGCGGCGAGGGCACTCGCGTCGCGGTCATCGACACCGGCGTCGCGGCGGGACACCCCGACCTCCAGCACGCGGTGAACGAGGACCTCTCGCAGGACTTCACCGGCGACGGCTACGGCGCGGCCGGACCGTACGGCGGCTACCACGGCACCCACGTCGCGGGCATCGTCGCGGCCGACGACCGAAACGACGCCGGAGCGGTCGGCTCCGCGCCCGGCACCGAAATCGTGGACTGCCGGGTCTTCTCGCCGAGCGAGAACGCGGCGTTCGCCGACATCGTGGCCGCGATGGTCTACAGCGCTCGCATCGGCTGTGACGCGGCGAACCTCAGCTTAGGGTCCTACCCCGCCTCTCGAAAAGAGAACGGGAGCTTCTACGGCAAGATTCTCAACCGGACGACGAGCTACGCCAAGAATCAGGGAACCGTCATCGTGGTCGCGGCGGGCAACGACTCCGCGGACCTCCAGCACGACGGAAGCCTCATCAGCCTCCCGAGCGAGGCGGCCAACGTCGTCTCGGTCAGCGCGACCGGACCCATCGGGTTCAATCAGGGCGACGACGGTCTCGAATCGCCGACTTACACGCCCGCGGCCTACACAAACTACGGCACGAACGCCATCGACGTGGCTGCGCCCGGCGGGAACTTCGACGACTACTCCGCTGGCTGGTTTTACGACATGGTGTTCAACGCCATCGCCCGACCGCAGTTCGACGCCGACGGCAACTACGTCGGCGCGAGTTACACCCACTCGTGGATTGCCGGAACGTCGATGGCCGCGCCGCAGGTCGCTGGCGCAGTCGCGCTCCTCCGGAGCCAGCGTCCCGACCTCAACGCGAACAAAGTCCGCAAGCGACTCCGCAACACCGCCGAAGTGCCCGAGGAGTTCGACAAGACCTACTACGGCGCTGGCGAACTGAACACCTACGAAGCGCTGAAGTAAAGCCGAAACCGCCGTCGTTTTTTCGGGCAACGCGACTCGGGAGTCGCGTCGCACGTCACCCCGGATGGTTCCTCCCGAATCGCGTCCACTTCGAGCTACGCTCACTCAGAGACGCCTCCTTCTCTCGCCTCTCGCGCTCTCCGACGACGAGACCCCGTATCTACGCAAGCGATTCCGAATCCCGTGCATTTATGCCCACGCTGTTAGTAGGCTACTAACAACAGTGCCAGATATGAACCGACACCGCGTCGTGCGGAGGGCCGACTCGTGAACGCGAGCGACCTCTTCGCCGCCGTCACGCAGTATAGCCGCGGAATCATCGCCGTCCTACTCGTGCTGACCGTGCTGGTCGGGGCGGGCGCGCCGATGGTTGACCAGTCGTCGTCGCTCGAACAGTTCCAGAGCGACAGCACGGCCGCCGACAAACTCAATTACATCGAGGAGAACTTCGAGTCCGGCGACGAGAACACGACGACCGCCCAACTTATCGTCCGCGACGAGGGCGGAAACGTCCTCTCGAAGGACGCGATGGTCGAGACCCTGCAACTCCAACAGGCGTTGCGCGACAACGCGACGGTCAACCGAACGCTGTCGAACGAGACGCCCAGCACCGGCATCGCGAACGTCGTTGCGACGGCCAGCATTCGACAGGAGCAGGCGACCGAACTCAAAGAGAGCGGTGCCGAACTCCGAGAGCGTCGGGAATCGCTCAACGAGTCGCGGGCCGAACTCCAACAGCGGAGTCAAGAAATCAACCGGACCGCCGGGCGACTCGGCGCGAGTCTGAACCAGACCCGCGAGTTGCAGACCGAATACGACCGTCTCAACGCCTCCTACCAGCAGGGCGAGGTGAGCGACTCGGCCTACCGCCAGCAGTCCGAACAGTTGGAGACCCAACTTCGACAGGTCCGGACCTCGGCGACAGAGAACCTGACCGCGAACCAGTCGGCGACGTTCGCACAGGCCTTCCAGCAGACCCGCGGTCTGCAACTCCAACTCGATAGACTCAACACCTCCTACCAGCAGGGCGACATCAACCAATCGACCTACCGCCAGCGTACGACTGAGATTCAGTCTCAGTTCGAACAGGTGTTCGAGTTGGGCACGCGGGGCGTCTTGGCCGACAAGTACCAGCAACTCCAACAGCGCGGCGAGGAGTTGCGCGAGGAAGGCGAACAGTTAGCCGAGGACGCAGAACGACTCCAAGAGCAGCGCCAGCAGTTGCAGAACGCCTCTGCACCCCCGCTACGGGAGCAGACCGACCGCTTGCAGTCGATGAACGCCTCGGACATCGAATCGACGGTCGAGACGGTCCTGAGCGAGAGCGACGACGGGTCGTCGAGTCAGGCGTTCACGTTCATGCCGACCTCCTACGAACCCGGTAGCACCGAGGCCAACGCGACGATGGTTGTCGTCTTCCAGACCCAAGACGGCCAGACGGTCCAAGGCATGGCGTCGAGCGACATCGTTGACTCCCAGACCGCGATGGCCGACATCGCCGAGCAGGAACTCGACCGGGAAGTCCTCGTCTTCGGGTCCGGCATCATCAGCGAGGAGACCGACCAGTCGATGACCGACAGCATCGCCATCGTCGGTCCGATGGCGCTCATCTTCGTCATCCTGACGCTGATAATCGCCTACCGCGACCTGCTCGACATCCTTCTGGGCGTGTTCGGTATCGGCGCAGTCCTCGTCTGGACGTTCGGCTTCATGGGCTGGGTAGGAATCACCTTCAACCAGATATTCATCGCGGTGCCGGTCCTGCTCATCGGTCTCTCCATCGACTACGCGATCCACGTCTTCATGCGTCACCGCGAGGAGCGCGAGGAACACGACGGCGAGAGCGTCCGCGAGGGGATGTCGGTCGCACTTGCGAGCGTCGGCGTGGCGCTCGTCTGGGTGACCGCGACGACGGTCATCGGCTTCATGTCGAATCTTGTCAGTCCCCTCCCGCCGATTCAGGACTTCGGTATCGTGAGTTCGGTCGGCATCCTCTCGGCGCTGATCGTCTTCGGCGGACTGATTCCGGCGCTCAAGGTCGAAATCGACGGCTTCCTCGAAGCACGCGGCTTCGACCGCAAGAAGAAAGCTTTCGGAACTGGCGGCGGCGCGCTCGGGTCGCTGCTCTCTGCCGGGTCGGTCGCGGCCCGGAAGGCACCCTTCGTCGTCATCGCGCTGACGCTGGTGCTGTCGGCAGGCGGCGCGTACGGCGCGACGCAGGTCGATACCAGTTTCGCGCAGACGGACTTCCTCGCGGAGGACCCGGCCGACTGGATGAAGGACCTGCCCGAACCGTTCGCGCCCGGCGACTACTCCGCGAAGGCGAACCTCGAATACGTCAACGACAACTTCCTGCGACAGGACTCGCAGGCCCAGATTCTGGTCGAGGGTCCCGTAGCGAATCCCGACGCCCTCGAAAAGTTACAGCGGGCCGAGGAGACGGCCGCCCAGAAGGACGACGTGGTTGTCGTCCTCTCGAACGGCGAGCCACAGATTCGGAGTCCGCTCTCGGTGATGGACCAAGTCGCGGCCGAAAACGAGTCGTTCAACCAGACGTTCGCGGCGGCCGACACCGACGGCGATAGCGTGCCCGACCGTAACGTCGAGGAAGTTCTCGACGAACTGTACGCGGTCGCACCGCAGGAGGCGAAAGGTGTCGTCGTCCGACAGGACGGCGAGTACGAGGCCGCGCGCATGATCGTCTCGGTCCAAGGCGGTGCCTCCTCCTCGACGGTTACGACGGAGATGCGCAACATCGCCACCGAAATCAGTAACGACGACCTGACCGCCACCGCGACCGGCCAGCCAATCGTCTTCGAAATCGTCCAGAAACAGCTTCTGGACACCGTCATCGAGAGCCTGCTCATCACACTCGCGGCGACGTTCGCGTTCCTGATGATCGCCTACCGTCTCGTCCACGGGAGCGCCACGCTGGGAGCCATCACCCTGCTCCCCGTGGCGTTCAGCGTCTCGTGGATTCTTGGGACGATGTATCTGCTCGGGATGCCGTTCAACGTCCTGACGGGGATGATCACCAGCCTCACGGTCGGACTCGGGGTGGCCTACAGCATCCACCTCAGCGAGCGCTACACCATGGAACTCGGGCGGCGCGACACCATGTGGGAAGCCATGAACGAGAGCGTCACCGGCACCGGCGGCGCGCTTCTCGGTAGCGCGGCGACCACCGTCGGCGGGTTCGGCGTCCTCGTGTTCGCCATCCTGCCCGCGCTCCAGCAGTTCGGCGTCATCACCGGCCTGACAATCGTCTACGCGTTCCTCGCCAGCGTCCTCGTCCTGCCGAGTCTGCTGGTGCTGTGGACGCGCTATCTCGGGCCGGGCGAGACGGACGCGAGCCAACCGAGCGCCGCAGTCGCTAACGGCGGGACGGAGATGAGCGAGGACTGATGGACGAAGACGACGCCATCGACGCCCTCGAACACCTCGGACTCTCGAACTACGAGGCCAAGGTGTTCGCCGCGCTCCAGCGACTCGGCACCGGCACCGCCCGCGACGTGCATCGGGCGACCGACGTGCCTCGCTCGCAGGTCTACGGCGCGGCCGAGTCCCTGCAAGACCGCGGTCTCGTGGAGGTCCAGCAGTCCAAGCCAATCCAGTATCGCCCCGTCAGCCTCGACGCCGCCCGGTCGCATCTCCGTGGCGAGTTCGAGCGCACCCAAGAGCTGGCCTTCGACTACCTCGAAGCGGCCCGAAAACAGCGCGGCGAGGGCGACGAGGAGCGCGAGGATATCTGGACGGTCCACGGTCGGACCAGCATCGACGGCCGAGTCGAGCAACTGCTCGAAGAGGCCGAGCGCCGAATCCTCTTCGGCGTCGGCCACGACGCCCGCGGACTGACCGACGACCTCGCCGACCGCCTGCGCGAACGGGCCGACGCAGGCGTCGAGGTCGTCCTCGTCGGCGACTCCGTGCTCGAAGAACTGTTCGCCGACAGCGATGTGGAAATCGCGGACTTCCCCGCCGACCACCCGCACAACAAACCTCCGGACCGCGACGACCCTATCGGCCGGGTCGTCGTCGTGGACGGCGAGACGGTGCTGTTGAGCGTCCGCGACAGGCGCGACGACCCCGAGTTGGAGGAAGAGACCGCCATCTGGTCGTCGAAGACCGGTATCGCCGCGGTCCTCATCCAACTCATCGACGGCGGACTCGGCGACGCCGTGTCGGTCTAAGCCAAGCCGGGAAAATCCGCTCACCCGACACTTTTTCTCGGTCGGCCTTGTAGCCCGACCCATGCCGTGGTACGCCGTAGAAGCGCTTGACGACGCGCTCGACGCCACGAAGTCGTTGCTCACTCCGTTCGACGCCCGCCAGTGGCTCAAACTCGCCGTCGTGGTCTTCTTCCTCGGAGGCACCGGGGGCGGTGGGCCGTTCACCAGCGGGGGTGGCGGCGGTGGCGGTTCGACCGACGTGTCCGGCGACGCTCCGGAGTTAACGTTCGGGCCGGGGAGCGAGTTCGACGTTCCGTCCGCGCTAGGCGACGTACTGCCAGTCATCCTCGGCGTGGTTGCCATCGCGCTACTCGTGGGTCTGCTCTACGTGCTAATCGGGACCGTGATGGAGTTCGTCTTCGTGGAGACGCTTCGCCGCCAGCACGTCCGGATTCGGGACTATGCCAGTCAGCACCTCGGCCGCGCCGTCCAGTTGTTCGCCTTCCGGGTCGCGCTCGGCCTGCTGGTCGTCGTTCCGGCAATCGCGCTGGTGGCGGGCATTGTCGGACTCGCCACGGGCGCGCTCGAAATTTCGGTTGTCCTGCTTGTTCTCTTGATTCCGCTGGTCGCAGTCGTCGGCTTCCTCGTCGCGCTACTTGACGCGTTCACCGTCAACTTCGTCGTGCCGGTGATGATTCTGAAAGACACCGGCGTCCTCGCGGGGTGGCGTCGGTTCTGGCCCACGCTGACCGAGGAGTGGAAGCAGTACGGCGTCTACGCGCTCGTCCGAGTCGTCCTCGCGTTCGCCGCCGGACTGGTGGCCACGGTCGCTGGCGGAATCATCGGCGCGTTGCTGGTCGCGCCGCTGGCCATCGTGGGCATCGTAGCGGTTCCCGCGTTCGGGGGTTTCGGCGCGATACTTTCGAACCCGGCCGCGCTGGCCGTCGCGGGACTCCTCGCGCTGTCGTACGTCGTCGTCCTGACCGCCGCGCTCGCGGTGGTCTTCGTGCCCATCCAGACGTATCTGCGCTACCACTCGCTCGTCGTTCTCGGCGACACTAACAGCGAGTTCGACCTGATTCCGGACCTGCGCCGCGAGATACGCGAGTCGGAGTGACGATACCGACGGGAGGTTTGTGTTGGACAAGAGAAAAATTACTTCGACCGGCCAGTCCCCGATTTGTCACACTTATTTACAGTGTCGGGAGAATAGACTGATTTATGCCCTCCAAAGTCAAAGACGTTGTGTTCAGTGAACCCGCTGGGAAACGTAATGCGTTCGTGATGTTTGGTAGCTCACTCGCAATGTTGAGCATCTATATCTACTACGATGTTCTACGCGATGTCTCCTCGGTCAACTCACTTATTATGGCGCTTGGGTTCGCGCTGTCCGGAGTCGCTGAGTCCCTTCCAACGGAGCGCCGACAGATGGCCGGTGGATTGCGTGTAACCGCGCTTCTGTTGCTAATCGGTCTACTCATCCTGTTAACCTTCGCTCCCGAACTCGTGCTCTGACCACGATTGGGTCCGTGTTCGATTCGCATAGCTACGTAGCGGTCTCGCGTTTCGATTTCGGACGCCGAGTTACATAACGAAATCGCGCTACCGACCACTGTTGTGAGTCAGAGTTTCGACCGGAGTTGCCGCGAGACCGCCGCGTCGTCGAGCAGTTCGCCGTCGCGCCGGACGTGGACGACCGGCGCGTCGTCCATCCGGAGCCATTCGTCGTCGCCCTCGCCCGAGAGCGAAATCGACCGGCCGGTGCGGCGGGTGCGGACGCGACGAGCGGTCTCACGCGCTCGCTCGTCCCCGTCCTCGCGTTCGGTTCCGTCCGCGCGCTCGCTTCGCTCGCACGCGTCGAGCGCGAGCGGCGGAGCGCTCCGTTCGGTCGCCACGATGGGGATGTTTTCGAGGTGCGGGTCAACTTCGCGGAGGAGCGTGCGATACTCGCGGACGAGACCGACGGCCGCTTCGGCGGCGTCGGCCGAGGGGAACGACTCGCTCCGGACCGGGACCGGGCACTTACCGGATAGCGGACAGACGACGGCGAAATCGCCGTCGGGGTCGGTCAACTCGGTTATTCGCTCGCGGAGGTGTTCGAGAGAGTCTGTCATGGGGACTCGGTGGCCAGCCCTCAGCGGACCGTTGAAGTCGTTTCGGTATCCTCGTCGGCCGCCGCGCTGACAGAACCTGCGCGCTCCATTTCTCACACGCGAGCGCAGAGGTGACTCCGGACCGCGCGCTGGCAGTCGGCCAGCACGGCGTCGAGTTCCGCGAGGTCCGCCAGCACGGGGTGAGCGTCCGAAAACTCGCCGTAGAGGTGGGCGAGTAGCTCCGACTCCCGAATCCCGGTCAGGCCGTCGTTGCGCGTCTCCCGAATCGCGGCCTGTCGCTCGGCGGCGATGCGGTCGCAGGTCGCGCGGAACTCGGCCAGTCGGTCGTGGCGCGCCCGCAACTCCTCGAAGCCGAGTTGGAGCAGGGGTGTTTCGTCGGCGTCCGCCAGCCAGTCGGTCATGTCGCTCAGTTCGTCGGCGATGTCTCGGACTCGGTCGCGCTCGCCTTCGATGCCCTCGGCGAGCAGGCGACACTCCTTGCGGCGCTGGTCGGCCTGCGAGAGGAGTTGGCGCTTGAGTCCGGTCGAGAACCCGCCCGCCGCGGGCGAGAGCGCCGCGGTCAGTTCCGGCGATAGCTCGTCGGCCATCGCTTCCTGCATCGACTCGGCGTCGGCGTAGGGTAGAACCGTCTCGCGGAATGCCTCGCGGACGGTCGCCGCGCCGCCGGACGCGTCCGCTCCGGTCGTTCCGACGGCGAGCGCGCTCCCGGCCGACCTGCCGCCCGACGACCCCGCCGACCGGCCGCCCTGTCGATTCGCGTTGGTGACCGACACCGCCGCGACGCGCTCGCGGAACTCGCCGAACGCCGCGACTTTTTCGGCGATGCGGTCGCGCTCGCTCGCCGCGCGTTCGACCGCCGCGGGCGTCCGGGGTTCGAACGTCGTCGCGTCTCCTGTGGGGAACTGTTCGATCATAGCTTCGAGTCGAGTTGGCGCTCTACGGCGTCGTCAGGGAGCGGTTCGCCGTCGCTCCGGACGTGGACCAGCGGCGCGTTGTCCATCCGGAGCCACTCGGACTCGCAGTCGCCCGAGAGGGTCACCGACCGCGAGGACTGGGGGAGACCGTTCGCGCGTCTCCCCTCGGTGCGCTCGCGGGTCGAGACCAGCGTGGGCGCGTCGCCCGGTCGCTCGTATACCGAGAGGCGATGCTCGGGGAGTTGCGGGTCGGTCTCGCGGAGCGCCTCGCGGTAGGTTCGGGCGAGGTCCGCGGCCTCGTTGGCGGCCGCCTCGGTAGGGAACTCCCGGCCAGTCAGCGGCGCGGGGCACTCGTCCGTGTCGGCACACGCGACGTAGAAATCGCCGCCGTCAGCGGCGAGGTCGGCGATTTCTCCGCGGATGGCGTCGAGGGAGCAGGTCATGTTTTAGGCTTACCTAATCCGAATTAGGCTGGCCTAAAAGAACTTTCGGATGGGCGTCGCTGCGACGCCGTCGTCGGTACGGAACTCGGCGGACCGGTCGCGCTACCACAAGAGATTTTTGTCACGGCTCTGAATAGTCTGCCGACATGGTACACTGCCCCGGATGTGACAGTTCGCTCGCCGACGTGGCGGACATCGACTTCGAAGAAGTGGACTCCGCGATGGGTATCGTCAGAGCCTCGAAGCGGTTCTACACCGCTAACTGCGCCGAGTGCGGTCGCACCATCGGGAGCGGCGTCGCGGGTGCGAAATCGAACGGGGGTGCCGCTTGACGATGGTTCACTGTCCCGAGTGCGAGACGACGCTGGAAGAGCAGGGCGACGTGGAGTTTCTGGATATGGACTCCACGACCGGATTTTTCAAAGCCTCGAAGCGGTTCTATCTCGTCGCCTGCGCGGACTGCGGTGCCGCCATCGGAAGCGGCGTCGCTGGCGCGATGTAACTCCTCGGAACGGACTCCGTTCGCGTTCAGAACGACGTGTACTCCCCGACCAACTCGACCAACTCGCGCTTCTCGACCTGGCCCCGAACGCGCTCTTGACAGTCGCCGTCGGCGTACACCTCGAACGCTGGTGTGGCCTCGATGCCGCGCTCCAAGGCCAACTTCTGGTGATGCACGATATTGACTTTCGCCACCGCGGCGAACGTCTCGCGGGCGACGGACTCGACGACCGGGTGGAGGCGCTGGCCCGCCCCGCCGTTGGCGTAGTAGTGGACCAACACGACATCGTGGGCCGTCACGGTCTGGTCGAAGCTCTGGGAGCCATCGACGTACACCGGCGACGCTGGCGCGCCGAGGCCCTGTTTCTGTGCGAGCGCGCGCTTCTTGCGCTCACGGACTGCATCGAGGTCCTCGTCGTCCATGTCGTTCAGGAGTTGTGAGGGGGCCGACTTAGTTTTGCGGTCCGCTTCTCAGCGTCGATAATTCTGGTCGCGGGAACTTCAAACCGCGCTCGCGTCGAGTGCGTCCGCGCCGTCATCGTTCGCACCGTCGTCCACGAGCTGTCGATACGCGCCGACGAGTACCGCGACGCCGAACACCGAGGCGACGCCGGAGAAGGCTCCGGTCAGGAGGGCGTTCACGAGCGGGTCGATGACTCCGACCAGACCCACGATGCCACCGACCAGACCGGCGATGATGGCGACGACGAAGCCGAGTCCGAACAGGCGGAGCCGGTGTCCGGAGGTGAGTTCCCAGCTTCGTTTCATCGACTCCACGACCCCGGCGTCCTCGACGGCGACCACGAGGGAAGTGAACAACAGACTGACACCGAGGAACAGGCCGGGGAAAAACAGGAAGCCGAACCCGATGAGCGTGACTATTGTCACGAGAATGGAGACGACGAACGTCACACCGACTGTCCGGGCGAGCCGCCGGGTGTGGTCGGCGCTCGGAACGGCGTCGGTGTCGGCGTACAGCGCCCGCATGGCGACGATGCCGAGAACGGTGCCAGCGACGAGGAGGACGAGACCGAGGACGGCGCTGACGGCCATCGGAACTCCGAGTGCGAGCGGATACAACTGCGAGGACTGCCCGGTCTCGGGGAGACCGGCCAACGCCTCGGCGAACAGCGACTGGGTGACGACCTGCGTGGCGAGTTGGAAGACGACGTAGGCGGCGATGAGGGTCGCTCCGCCGCGCGTCGAGAGCTTATCGACCGCGTAGCTCAACGAGCGTCCGATACTAAGTTTGGAGGGCATTGGTCCATATTTCTAGTCATATCGTATATACTTTTGTTTTCGGCGCTAACGAACTTCGACTGCGGTCGGTCCGCCGGACTACTCCGTCCCCTCGGCGTCGCGGCCAGTCAGTTCCTCCAGCAGGAAGCGCGCTTGCTCCTTGTCTAGGGGGTCGTTGGCGTTCCCGCAGTGGGGCGACTGCACGCAGGCGGGACACCCGCCCGCGGCGTCGCAGTCACAGGCTTCTATCATCTCGGCGGTCTGGGCCATCAGGTCCGACACCGTCTCGTAGCCCTCTCGGACGAGTCCGACGCCGCCGGGGTAGCCGTCGTAGATGAAGATGGTGCTTCTGCCGGTGGCGGGATGCATCGGCGTCGAGAGACCGCCGATGTCTGCGCGGTCACAGAGCAGTTCCAGCGGGAACAGCGAAATCATCCCGTGTTCGGCGGCGTGAATGCCGCCGTTGAAGTCGCCCTGCTCGCGCATCGCCTGTTCGACCTCGCGGGGCACCGTGAAGTACAGCGCCTTCGTCCGGAGCGAGATTTCGGGCATCTCCAGCGACTCGCGGGCCAGCGTCTCGCCCGAGCGGTCGCGGCGCTCGAAGCCGGTAATCTGCTTGCGCATCGTCACGTCGGCGAACCTGACAGCCACGTCCTCGCGGGTGGCCAGTCGCTTCTCGCGCAGGTCCTCCTCGACGGTAATCTCCTTCTCGTGGAGGACCTTGGTGTGGTAGTCGGCCCACGTCGGACTCAGTTCCGCGACTTCTTTGTCCAGGTCGAGGTCCACCACCTCGTAGGACTGGCCCTGATGGTGGTAGATGGCACCGGGGTGGGCGTCGGTCAGCGCGTCCTCGAAGGGGAGGGTGGCGATGGTGTCGCCGTTGCGCCGGTCCAGCAGGTTCACCTCGCGGTCGTCGATGGAGCGCAGACTCATCTCGTGTTGGGGACTGCCGTCGCCGTCGTAGGTCCAGCGCAGACCGTCGTCGGTGATGCGCTGTTCCAGCAAACCCTCCGCTTCGAGGTCGGCCACGAGGTCCGGAAACTCCTCGCCGAAGTAGTCGGCGTCCTCGGGCGAGAGCCACGTCTCGCGGGCCGCCGACAGCACGTGGTCGGGCAGGAGTTGGTCGTTCGCGGGGTTGACGACTGCGCGCTCGGGCGACCCCGCGAAGAACTCCTCGGGGTTGGCCATCAGGTACTGGTCCAACTGGTCTTCTCCGGCGACGAGGGCGACGAGACTCGGGTCGTCGCCTCGGCCCGCGCGCCCGGCCTGCTGGAACGCCGCCATCCGCGTGCCGGGGTAGCCGTCGAGCAACACCGCGTCGAGACCCCCGATGTCCACGCCGAGTTCGAGCGCGTTGGTACTCCAAACGCCTCGGACCTCGCCGTTCTGAAGCCCTCGCTCGATTTCCTTCCGGCGGTCGTCGCTTAGCGCGGCCTGATACGCCGTCACGTCGGGCGCGAGGTCGCCTCGGTCCCTGTCGCGCAACTCGTCGGCGCTCTCCATCGCCCACTGCTCGGCGGCCTGCCGGGCGCGAGTGAAGGTGAGCGTCTGGTACTCCTTCGAGACGAGGTCGGCGAACAGGCGCTTGGTCTCGGCGTGGTTCGACCGGCGCTGGCCCGACGTTCCTACCTGCGCGGTCTCGTACTCCGGCGGGTTCCACAGCACCCAGTGAGTCGGCCCGGTGTCGCTCACGTCCTCGTCTATCAGTCGGAACGACGATTCGGGGGTCCCGGTCACGCTCGCGGCGTGTTCGACGGGGTTCCCGATGGTCGCCGAACAGCAGACGAACTCGGGGTCGGCGTCGAAGCGGTCGCAGATGCGCCGGAGTCGTCGGAGCAGGAGCGCGACGTGGCTTCCGAAGACGCCGCGGTACTCGTGAACCTCGTCCAGCACGACCGTTTCGAGACCCTTGAAAAACCAGTCCCAAAGGCGGTGGGCGTGGGGCAGAAGCGCGTAGTGGAGCATGTCGGGGTTCGTGAGAACGACGGTCGGCCGCCGGTCCCGAACGTCGCGCTTCTCGGACTTGCTCAGTCGCCCGGTGTACTGCTCGACGGAGACGCGACTGCCGAAGCCCAACTCGCGGGCGAGGTCCGAGAGGGTCTCCTCTTGGTCGTTGATGAGCGCGTTCTGGGGCGCGACGTAGAGGGTGCGCCCGCCGTGGTCCATCGCGCGCTCGAACGCCGGGACGGTGTACGCGAGGCTCTTGCCGCTCGCGGTCGGCGTGGCGACGACGACGTTCTCGCCGCGGCGAACCGCCTCGATGGTCTCGACTTGGTGGCGATAGAGGCGGTCGATGCCCCGCGATTCGAGCGCGCTCTCCAGTCGCCCTTCGAGTTCCACGTCGGCGAAGTCGCCGTCCCGACCGGGGAGGGTCCGGTGGGTCTCGACCTGCCCGGCGTAGTAGGGTCGGTCCTGGAGCCAATCGATGGTCTCGTCCACGAGTCGGCGATAGGGTCGGGGTCCCTAACCCCTTTCGCCGCGGAGCGAAAGTGAACGCTGGCGGTCGGTGCCCCCGGAATCGAGAACCTGTGTTCGTACTCTGGGAAGAATTACTAAGGGTTTGTGAGTCGTCGGGTTTCGCGGGGGAGAACACAATGGGAGACGACGACCGACGACACGGGTCCGGTAGCTACGAACCGGGCGACACCAGCATGCGAGTGGGAATGGAATCGCTCCGCGAGCGCGGACTCGAACCGGAGGAACTGCGCGAACGCCTCATCGACGCCATCGGCGCGGAGTTCAGCACGTACTACTACTACACCAACCTCCGGATGCACCTCGCGGGCCACGAGGACTACAAGGAGATTACCGAGGACGCGCGCCTCGAAGACCGCGCGCACTTCGAGTTGGTCGCGCCTCGCGTCTACGAACTCGGCGGGTCGCTCCCGAACGACATCGGCGACTTCATGAGTCGAGCGTCCTGTCCGCACGCGGAACTGCCGGTGGCGATGGGCGGCGACGCACCGGACGACCTCGAACAACTCGATGCCGAGAGCGTCCTCGAAGTGCTGCTGGAGGCCGAGCGCTGCGCCATCCGGACGTGGAGCGAAATCTGCGACATGACCCAAGGAAAGGACCCGCGGACCTACGACATGGCGAGTCGCATCCTGCAGGAGGAAATCGAACACGAAGCGTGGTTCGTGGAACTCCTCAGCATGGAGCGCGACGGCGAAATCAACCCGGCGGGCCACTTCGTCCGCGGCGAACCCGGCGACGCGCCGTACTCGACCAACCGACGCATCAACGACTCGGCCTGACGACGGCAACGCGAACCGCGACGGTCGGCGAATCGGTCGCTACGCGCTCGGTCGCCGACACGTTCATCCCGATTTATCGACTACCAATCGTCGTGAGTACGTACACCGTCGTCATCGAGATTCCGGCGGACTGCGCCGTCGAGCAGGCCGGAGAGACCGTCGAAATCGAGGTTCCCGAGAGCGAGTACGTCCTCTCGGCCGCACGGAGTGCGGGCGTCTGGCTTCCGGCCGACTGCCAGCAGGGGTGGTGTACCACCTGCGCCGCGAAACTGCTCTCGGGCGAGGTTGACCAGTCTGACGCCCGGCGCTACTACGAGGAAGACGAGGAGGCCGACCTGATTCTCTCCTGCGTCGCCAAGCCCCGGTCGGACCTCCGGATTCGGGCCTGCCAGAACGACGCGATGCTCGACCACCGCGCGGAACACGACAAGCCGCCGGGCCAGTCGAAGCGGTGAGACAGATGTAGCAGTGTTAGAGACATATTTGTGTTTCTCGGCTACGGCGCGGTCCGGTCGGCGCTCGCCGTCGCCCCATCGCCGTTTTGTCGCCAGCAGTGGCCCATCACCGTTTTACCGCCAGCAGTGGCCCCATCGCTGTTTTACCGCCAGCGGTCCTACACTCGTCCATGAGCGACTACCACGCGGCCCTCGTCTACGACGGCGAGTGTCCGTTCTGCTCGGCGGCGGCCACGGCGCTCCGGCGACTCGACGGCGTCGGCGCTATCGCGTGGGGCGACGACCCGGCCCAAGCGTTTCTCGAAGCGCAGTTCGGCGAGACCCCCTTCGCGCTGGTCTTCGCGGATAACCGGGAGGAACGCGTCTACGTCGGCCGCGAGGCGGCGCGCGAACTCTGCGACCGGGCCGGGATGCCCGTCCTCGTGGGGGACATCGTGGGCGACAACTACGAGTCGCTGGCCGACGCGATTCGGCGCGTGACGGGCGTGGAGGGTGAGCCTGAGCCGTATCACGGTACCTATCCGCTTTCGGAGGCAGGGATGGAGGCGTTCGGGGAGTTGGCGGCGAACGCGTGGCACACCGCGAAAGTGGGTCGCTAACGGAGACAGTGTACTCGTCGGAGCGAAGGAGTCGGGTGGGTAACGGAGCGAAGGAACAGGATGAGTCTCGGAGCGAAGCTAGCTTCAGGCTTGAGCCAATCATACCGCACCCGCCCCGCACGGCACCGCCCCGCCCCGCATCAGCCTCACGCCTCCCCAGCCTCCTCGCTCGCTTCGCTCGCTCGTCCACCGGAGGACAAACTGCGTCTTCCGAGCCTGCGCTCACGTCCGCTCGCGCAGACCTCGCGCGGTTGGTTCGACGGCGCACCTGCGCCGTCGCACCAGCACGCGCCGGGCAGAACGTCGAATCGTGCGCGAACTCCGTTATCTGTCCCGCGTCACGACTTCGCCGGGCGTCGTCGTCGCGCGCGAAGAGAGCGTCACGCCCGCGTTCAGACTCGTGTTGATGGCCGTCTTCGCGTCGTCGCCGACGACGACGCCGAACTTCCGGCGGCCCGTCGAAACGCGCTCGCCCTTGACAGTAAGCCGCACGGAGTCGCCGTCGTGGCGGAGGTTGGCGACGTTCGTGCCCGCGCCGAAGTTGACGTTCCGGCCCAGCACGCTGTCGCCGACGTAGCTCAGGTGCGCGACGTGGCTCCCCTTGCCGACGACGCTGTTCTTGATTTCGACGCCGTGGCCAACGTGGGCGTCCTCGCCGACCAGCGTCGCGCCCCGGACGTAGGAATTCGGGCCAACGCTCGCGCCTGAGCGGACGAGCGCGGGACCTTCGATGACGACTCCTGCGTCCACCGTCGCGCCCTCCTCGATGACGACCGGGCCGCGCAGGTCGGCGTCCTCGTGGACCTCGCCGCGCACGTCGCGGGCCAGTTCACCGAGTTTCCACTCGTTGGCCTCCAGCAGTTCCCACGGGCGACCCACGTCGAGCCATCGGTCCATCGCGGCGTAACCCACGTCGTACTCCGCGACGGCGCGGGCCACCACGTCCGTGATTTCGTGTTCGCCGCGCTCGCTCGCTGGCACCTCTAGCCATTCGCGCGCTTCGGCGGGGAAAACGTACGCCCCGGCGTTGGCGAGGTCGGTCGGCGGGTCGGCCGGTTTCTCCACGATGTCGGTGACGGTGCCGTCTTCCGCCGAAAGGACGCCGTAGTTCGAGGGGTCGGCGACGCGGACCGCGCCGACGCTCGGTCCCGAATCGAACAGGTCGGCGACGGCCGCGGGGTCGTAGAGGTTGTCGCCGTTGAGAACCGCGAACTCGCCGTCCAGATGCTCGCGGGCCGCTCGAACCGCGTCGGCGGTCCCGGCCTGTTCGCTTTGGACCGCGTAGGTGACCGTCACGCCGCGGTACTCCTCGCCGAAGTATCCGCGGACCTCCTCGGCCTCGTAGCCGACAACGACGACGAGTTCCTCCGCGCCAGCGTCCACGGCCGCGTCCGCGGCGTGCGCGACCAGCGGCCGGTCGGCGACCGGGAGCATCGGTTTCGGGAGCGACGCCGACAGCGGTCGGATTCTGGTCCCCTCGCCCGCGGCCAGAAGCACTGCTTGCATGCCACCGCATTCGACGGCCAGTAGTTTCAGTCTCCCGGAGTCGTCGGATACTATTCGTCAAACGGTTACATTGAACGGGGGCGAGACTCTTGGTATTGTTCGACAGCCGTGTTTAAAACCCTGTGACCGGTCCTACCAGAGGTTTTTCCCTTCCGGGTATCTTCTTTCGATAGAAACGGACGACTGTCGTCGGAGAGACGTTCCGGACGCCCTCTCGCGGCAAATGGCTTAATATCTGGGGGAACGTAGTCTCGTCCGGCTTATCGAGACTCCGGGAACTCTCCCACAAGGTGTCGGAAACAACGGAACCATGATTGACAACGAATGAACATCGATACATCGGACAAGCGGCAACTCGACCAGTCGTCGAACGTTCTGTTACTGGCACCGCTGACGCCGACGGGGAATCGCGCCTGTCTCGAACTACTCGCTTCGACCGCCCGACCGGACGAGACCAACGTCGCCGCGGTGACGTACACGCCGCCGCCGGAGACGTGGATTTCCGACTGGAAGGCGAACGTCGGCGACCTCCCGGCCGAACTCGCGTTCATCCACGCGAACACGGTCGAGACCGATGACGGGCCGGACGGCACGGAGGTCCCGGAGAACGTCTCGGTCGCGCGAGTGGACCCGAATCAGCCGATGGACATCATCGCGCCACTGAGCGAGCAGTTGACTCGGTGGGAGGACAACGGCAACCAGACGCTCGTGTCGGTCCAGACGCTGACGGTCCTCTTGGAATACGTCGATTTCGACACGGCGTTTCGGTATCTCCACATCCTCACCCACCGGGTGCAGGCGGCCGACGCAATCGGGTTCTACCACATGGACCCGGACATCCACGACGAGGAGACCGTCAACACGCTGAAGACGCTGTTCGACGCCGTGGTCGAGGTGGGCGACGACGGCCGGGAGTGGTCGGTCACCGAGACCTACGGCGACCGGAGCGCGACCAGCGATCACGCCCAAACCCACGACACCGACGTGTCGGTCTCCGACTCCGACGACGGCGTGTTCGGGTCCGTCCTGAGCGCGGTGTCGAACCTGTTCTCGGGGGCTGACGAACCGGAGCGCCCCGAGACTGGACCCGGACCCGACCCCGATATTTCGGCGTCGCCGGGGTCGTCGGCCGGAAGCACGGCCGCCGACTCCGACCACTCCGCGAGCGAGTCGAGCGCCGAGCAGTTCCCCGACGAGGCGATGCTGACCGACGAGGACCGCATCCGCGAACTGCTGACGAGTTACGGCGGCCGGATGAAGCAGGCCGACGTGACCGAAGAGACCGACTGGTCGAAATCGACCGTGAGTCGCAAACTCTCGAAGATGGAAGAGAAAGGTCTCGTTACCCGCGTACAGGTCGGCCGCGGCAACCTCGTCTTCTTGAGCGGCTACGAACCGGAAACCGCGAAATCGCCCTTCGAACAGGAGACGACTGACGGATGAGCGAATCACTACCGAGCGCCAACGACATCGCAACCATGCCCAAGGACGCCACAGTGCTGATAGTCGATGACGAGGAGCCAATAACCGACGCCTACGCTCAGTGGCTCGAAGAGGACTACAACGTTCGAACCGCCTACAGCGGGTCGGAAGCGCTCGACGAACTTGACGAGGGGGTCGATGTGGTCCTTCTGGACCGCCGGATGCCGAACCTCTCGGGCGAGGACGTGCTGGCGCGGATTCACGAACAGGGACTCAACTGTCGGGTTGCGCTCGTCTCGGCGGTCGAACCCGACTTCGACATCCTCGAACTCGGCTTCGACGCCTACCTCGAAAAGCCGGTGTCGAAGGCCGAGGAACTGCTCGAAATCGTCGAGACGCTGCTCACGCGCTCGACCTACGACGCCCAGATGCAGCGGTTCCTCTCGCTGGCCAACAAGAAGGCCGCCTTGGAGACGAAAAAGAGTCCCGAGGAACTGGACGCAAACAAGGAGTACGCCGACCTCACCGCGGAACTGGCCGAACTCCGGGCGCAACTCTCGGACACCGCCGGGACGCTGGACGACGACGACCTGCGCGCGGAGTTCTACGACGGCGACTAGCGGGCGGGTGCCAGCGACTCGCAGGGCGACGCCAGCGACTCACAGAGCGAGTCGGCGTTTTCGTTTAAGTGCTTCTGGCGACAACGGGCAGATACGAGGGAAGTCGGCGACGTTCTACCGGACGCTACACCTGCCAGCGATGCGTCTTCGCCTGCTAGTGATATCTTCTCTTGCCAGCGATGCGTCTTCTCACGTTCCCGAGAGGCGCATGTTTCAACTATCCCCGCCGAGTACGGCCGGGTGATGACCGAGGGGTGGACGGACTCGCTGCCGACGTGGCAGTCGGGACCACACGACGACCGAGACGCCGACCGACCGCTCAGCCAGCGCCCCGGCGACGGGGCGGTCGGCCGGGCGGACCTCCAGCGCGACCAGACGGTGCGCCAGTGGGGACCAGTCACGCCGAGCGCAACCCAAATCGGCCGCGCCGAGTCGCCCGACGCCGACCTCTCCGAGAGCGTTCGTCGCCTCCACGAGGAGCGCCACTCGGCGATGGCGGGCCATAGCTCGCGGATGCACCGCCTCGACAAACTCCGCATCTCCCACGCGCTCTGCAACGATTTGTCGCTGACGACGTGGCAACGCGACCGCGTGGTCGGCATCATGTCTGACCTCGATTTGACCGCGTTCGGAAGCCAGCGCGCGATTCCGAAGGTCGCGCTGGTCGTCATCCGCCACGTCGTGGACCGCGAGCGCGAACACTACCTCGGTCTCCACGACGAGGAGTGGATCGGGCAACTCCCGCCGGACCGACTCGGCGACCTCTACGACCGGTTCCGGTCCATCACCGACGACCCGCAGTTCTCGGACCTCGTGGAGAAGCACGGACTGAACGTGACCAGTCTCAACCGACTCCGGCGCACCCTGAAAGAGCAACTCGCCGACCAGCACCTCGAAGACGCGGTGTACGGTCGCAACCCCCAGCGAGACCCGAACCTGCCGAGCCTCGACGCTCGCCGGACTGACGAGACTGACGAGTGACGAGACCGACGAGGAGCGATAGCTGGCAAGGGTGATAGCTGAAACTGCAAGGGAATCGACGGCAGAGAAAAACCGCAGGAAAACGGCGAACGAATCTTCCTCGTATCTATCCGTTGTCGCCAGAAGCACTTAAACGAAATCGGTCGAGGAACCTATGGCGACGGTTCGCGCGCCGCCTGCGTAAACAGACCTCCGACGTAGACGAGCGTCACCGAGGCGAGCGCCAGCGCGACCGCTTGGGCGATTAGCAGGTCGTACAGCACAGCCAGCGCGATGAGCGCCCAGAGAACGCCGCGCCGGAGGACCAATCCCGACGACGTGACCAGTGTCACGAACGACTCGGCGCGCCGCTTGGACAACGACCGCAGGTGGACTGCCTGCGCGACGACGTACGCCAACGACGCGAGGAAAATGGCCGCCGGTGCGCTCCGGAAGAAGCTTCCGACAGCAAGAATCGCCAGTACGAACGCTCTAAGGCCGACTGTCCGCCACGATATTCGCTCCGTGAAACTCATGGTCGATTTTCTGACTAGTTTCTTACAAGTGTTGCGTATCGAAGCCGCCCGCTGATTTTCCGCCGTCAACCACAAAATCAAGTTCCCCCGGTGAACACACCCGAACACCAGATGATAGAAGTCGAGAACCTGCGGAAGGAGTACGGCGGATTCACCGCCGTCGAGGGCAGTAGCTTCTCGGTTCCCGAAGGCGAGGTGTTCGGCGTCATCGGCCCGAACGGCGCGGGCAAGACCACGACCCTGAAAATGCTCTCGGGACTGGTCGAACCCACCTCGGGGTCGGCCACGGTCGCGGGCTACGACGCCCAAGACCCCGAGATGCGAACGCACCTCGGCTTCCTGCCCGAGGAGTCGCCCCTCTACGAGGACATGTCCGCCGTCTCGTACCTCCGCTTTTTCGCGGACCTCTACGACGTGCCGACCGACGCCGCGAACTCGCGCATCCACGACACGCTTGACCGCCTCGAACTGGACCACCGCGACCGGAAAATCGGCGATATGTCGAAGGGGATGACCCGGAAAGTCGCCATCGCGCGCTCGCTGGTCAACGACCCCGACGTACTCGTCTACGACGAACCCGCGAGCGGACTCGACCCCTTGACGACCAACTACATCATCGAGTTCACCCGCGAACTCGCCGAGTCGGGCAAGACCGTCGTCTTCAGCGCGCACAACCTCTTCCACGTCGAGAGCATCTGCGACCGCGTGGCCGTGATGAACGACGGCCGAATCGTCGCTCGCGGGAGCGTCGAGAACATCCGCGAGGAACACGGCCGGACCGAGTACCGCGTCTACACCACGGTCGAAGTGGCGGGCGCGGTGAAGGAGAACGGCCGGTACCGCCGCACCGTCGAGAGCATGGACGCCGTCGAGGAGACCCGCGAACTCGCCGAGGCGGCGGGCGGCGAGGTCGATGACATTCAGACTCACACCCCGAGTCTCGAAGACATCTTCCTCGACCTCGCGGCCGAGTCCCCGGACGTGGAGGGCCGACCGTGAAGCTACGCAAGACCCTGCGCATCGCGCGCTGGGAAATCTCGAAGAACGCGGGGCAACTCGACCGCCGGACGGTCGCGGTCGGTCTCGTCGTCCTGCTCGCGGTGGGTGCGCTGACCCCGCTGGTCGCCAGCGAGGGCGTCACCCTGAACGACGGCATCTACCGCGTCGGCGTCTCGCAGGACAACCCGTACTACGCCCCCGTGCAGAACGACTCGACGTTCGTCGCGGTCGAACCCAGAGACGAGGGGTCGGACCTGTTCTTCTGCACGGAATCGACGCCGAACTGCGAACCCGGCGATATTCGCGCCGACAACACCGACAAGGGGAGGGCCGCGGTCGCGGAACTCCGGAAGTCGGTCGGCCGGTACAACGACCGCCTGATGGCCGACGAGTCCGACAGCGTCGCGGCGTTCCCCGTCTCCGTTTCGGTCAGTTACGAGCAACAGGACGGCCTACAGGTCGGTGGCTCAGGGTCGTCCGACGAGGCCCGCCGGACCACCCGCGAGGGCGAGAAGCGTCTCGGCGGCGGAAGCGGCGAAAGCGGCGGGGATGGCGACTCCGGCGGGTCGGGAACCGACTCGTCGGACTCCGGGTCGGGCGCGAGCGACGGTCCGGTCGGCGCGCCCTCGGTCGGTAGCGGCGGCGGGTCGCTGTTCGGCGGAAACGCGCAGGGCGACACGCCCTCGGGCATCGCGCCGCCGTTCCCCTTCGAGTCGCTGGTGCTGGCGTTCGCGTTCGTCCTGCCGATGAACTTCGTGATTCAGGCGTACGCCTCCACGATTCTCGACGAGCGAGTCAACGAGCGCGGCGAACTCCTGCTGGTCTCGCCGGTCTCGCGCGGCGACATCATCGCGGGCAAGACCCTGCCGTACTTCGCGGGGATGGTCGCCATCGCCTCGCTGACGGCGGTCGGTATCGCGGTCCTGACCCCCGCCGCGGCGGGCGCGCTCGCGGTCGCTTCGACCGCGGCGAAGTCGGTCTCCGCGGTGGTTCCCATCGCGTTGCTCTTCCTCTCGGCGGCGTTCGTCGGCGGGATGTTCGCGCGGTCGTTCAAGGAACTCACGTTCGTCACGGTGACCCTGTCGGTGTTCCTGACCTCCTACGCGTTCGTCCCCGCGATTTTCACGAACGTCCACCCGGTCGCGGCCATCTCGCCGCTCACGCTCGTCGTGAAGGCTCTGCGCGGGACCGCCTTCACGCTGGGCGAGTACGCCTTCTCGACGGGACCGCTCTACCTCTCGTCGGGCGCGCTGTTCGCGCTCGGCGCGGGCGTCTACCGCGAGGAGGACATGTTCACCCAGCGGTCGGTCCCGCTGAAGTTCCTCGACGCGCTCGACGGCCAGATTTCGGGGCGGCGCTCGATTGCGAAACTGAGCGCGCTCTCGATTCCGTTCGTCTTCGTCGGCGAACTGCTCGCGGTCGCGCTCCTCTTTGCGCTTCCGGTGTCGCTGTCGATGCCGGTCTTGCTCGTCGCCATCGCGGCCGTCGAGGAGTTCGCCAAGAGCATCCACATCTACGCCGGGTTCGCCCACTCGCGGTTCGAGCGGACGCTCCGCTCGGCCGGTATTCTCGGGTTCCTGTCGGGACTGGGCTTCTTCCTCGGCGAGAAGGCGACCGCCGTCGCCCAACTGGTCGGTCTGCCGGACCTCGAACTCGGCCGGGCCGCGTTCGGCACCGTGACGGGGTTGGGCATCGAGACCTCGCCGCTCTTGCTGATCGGTCTGCTATTCGCGCCGCTGGCGCTTCACACCGTCACGACGACGATTACGGCCGCGGGCGCGACGCGGGACCGCAACTGGTACGCCGGGACGCTCGTTACGGCGACGTTGCTTCACGCTGCCTACAACCTAACGGTGGTGAGTTACATTGGGTAAGCGCCTGACGGTCGCCAAGCGCGAACTCGCGTCGCTCCGGAGCGAGAAGACCATCGTGCTGGCCATCCTCATCCAGTTGTTCATCGCCGCGTTCTCGTCGTTCCTCGCGGTGGGGCTGGTCTCGCTGTACGACCCCGGTTCGGTCTCGAACCAGTTCGTCGTGGAGTTCGGCGTCACGGGCGAGGCCCGCGAGGATATCGTTCCCGTCATCGAGGAGCGCGACGGCTGGCGCGCCATCGAGTACGGCGAGGAGGCCGCGGCGCTCCGGGACTTCAACGGGGGTGAGGTTCACGCCGTCCTCGCGGTCTCTCGGACGGACAGCGGCCGGGCGCAGGTCCGGGCGACCGCGCCCGACGGCAACGTCCGGACGACGCTCGTCGTGACCCAAATCAAGGGCGTGCTGGAGGCGTTCGAGCGGAGCGAGCGCGACCGACTCAGTTCCCGCTTGGAGCGCCAACCGGTCGAACTGCCGCCCGACGCCTCCTCCAGCCCCTACTTCGGGTTCACCTACACGGTGTTGCTCCCGCTTCTGACCTTCCTGCCGGTGTTCGTCAGCGGGTCCATCGCGGTGGACGCCATCGCCGAGGAGTACGACCGCGGGACCCTCGAACTCCTCCGGGTGACGCCCCTGACCGGGACCGACATCGTGGACGGGAAGCTACTGGCGATGGGAAGCCTCGCGCCCGTGCAGGCAGGCGCGTGGCTGGCAATCCTGTCGCTTCGCGGGACCGCGATTTCGAACCCCTTCGAGATTCTGTTGCTCGTGACGGGCTTCTCGGTCGGCGTCGTCACGATGGGCGCGACCGCGGCGCTGGCGTTCCGCGAGCGCAAGCAGGCCCAGTTCCTCTTCTCGATGGGCGTGCTGGTCGTGTTTAGCTCGACGTATCTCCTGCCGGAGTCGCCCGCGAACGCGGTGGCGAAACTGGCTATCGGGAGTCCGACACAGACGACCCACCTCTCGGTCGTCGCCTATCTGGTCGTCTCGCTGGTCGCGTTCGTCGGACTTCGGCGCGCGGTCGAAAAGCGGGGTCTCGGCGAGTAGGTCGTCGCGCGTCCGCCTCACTCGTCGAAACTGCGGCGCGAGCGGTCGTTCGCGCGGCGAGACGCCGCGGCGTCGGTGTCCCGCCGCGCCGCCTTCTCGGCCGACTCGCGGTCCATCACCTGTCGCCCATTCTTCTCGCTATCGACCGCGGCCCACAGGAGCAGGCCGCCGCCGACGCTCACGAACAGGACCAGCGCGAACATCGCGGCTCCGGACATGGCAACCTCAACCGAGGAACACGTCCACGATGTCGCTCCCCGTGGAGCCAGTGTCGCGGTAGAGTTCCGAGTAGCCGCAGCTCAGGCACGAGACGACCTGAAACTGGTTGGTCTGAATGTCGAACATCTTCGAGAGACCGCCGCCGGTCGTCGAAATCGTTCCCACGTCGGTCTCGGTGTGGCCGCACTTCGGACAGCCGTCGTCGTCGTGGATTTCGTCGGAGGGCATCGTCGGCGATTGTCGGACCGTTGGCATGAGCTTTGTGGTCGGTCGGAAGCGATTGGCGAACTCCGCATCGTCACCGGAGCGCCGTCACCAGCAGGACCACGCCTGCGACGGCACCCAACAGCGCGAGCGACGTGCCGCCCAACTCGCCCGAACGTCCAGCGGGCAGGTCCCGCGCGAGCAGACCGGCCGCGAGCGCGGCGCAGACCCCGACCGCGAGGACGCCGAGACCGTGGAGCAGTTCGACCTTCCGAGTCGCCGCGCGGCGGCCGACCTCCGACCCGAGCGTCGTGGCGAACTCCCCGGCGTCCCAGACCGCCAGCGCGGCGACGAGCGCGGCGAAGACGAGCCACGTCGGCGCGCTCACAGTCCCGGCGAACGCCGCGGCGACGAAGAGACCGCCCCCCGCGAGCGCCGGACCGGCCGCGCGGTCGGTGACGAACCCGAGCGCGAACGCGACCCAGAGCGCGAAGAGACTCACCACCGCGAGCAAAAGCACGCCCGCGGTCAGACCGAGGACGACCGTCTCGCCGCCGTAGAACGTTACGACGCCCTCCGAGAGGTCCCGGAAGCGCCCCGCCAGCGGCGCGTCGAGTCGCCCGGCGACGAAGCCGACGAGCGCGTCGAGGAGCGGTCGGTGAACCACGCCGACCGACGCGACGACTGCCATCCCGGCGAGGAACGGCGCGTAGCCGACCAGCATCTCCCGCGTGGAGGTGCGCGACGAGCGCCGGACCAGCGCCGCCACAAGTGCCAGCGCGCCCGCGACGAGCGCGAGCCACCAGAGCGCGGTCCGGACGCCCGGCGTCGCCGTGAGGGTGACGAGGAAGTCCCGGACCGCGCCGGGGAGCGCGCTCTCGACCACCGACTCGGAAATCCCCAGTTCGACGAGGAAGACGACCGGGAGCGCGACGACGCCGAGTCCGAGGAGTTGCCCAAGCGCGCGCTGAAGGCCCGCCGCGAGGGCCGCGACCCTCACATCGCCGAGTTCGGCGTCCCCTGCCAGTTCCTCGGTCGGGAGGTCCCGAACCGCGAGGTAACTGGCGAGCGTTGCGGCCGCGGCCAGCAGGCCGAACGAGAGCAGGTGAATCTCCCCTCCCGAGGGCGCGAACAACCAGTCGGTCGCCATCGACACGAAGTCGCCGACCACACCCGCCGCGCCGACCTCGAAGTTCGTCAGGAGTGCGTGGCCCGCGAGCGCGAGGAACAGGACGAACGGAAGCACCGCGACCCGGTTCGTAACGTCGAGGGACTTCGAGACGGACCACGAGGTGGCGACGCCTCGGACCGACGCCGCCGCGCCGAAGACCGCGACCGTGCCGCCCCAGAGGACCGCCAGCACGCCGACGATGCGAAGCGACTCGCCGACCACGCGGGTCGGCGACGACGCCGGGAACGAGGCCGCGAACGCGACCAGCGTCTCGTAGCCGATGCCCGCCGCGACTGCGGTCCCCGCGGGAACCAGCAGGAGACTCCCCGCCAGCGTCGCGGGCACGCGCCACCGGTCGCGCGTCAGCAACCAGAGCGCGGCCGCGAGACAGACTGCGCCCGCCGCGGCGGCGAGCGCGCCCCTCACCACCCCGACAGTCGCGCTCAGGCCCGCGACGCCGCCAGCAGTGCCCAGTAGCGCGACCGCGGTACTCGCTCTCGTCGGTGCCCAGTTCGCCGTCGAGTCGGTCGCGTCGTGTTCGTCCATCATGGTCAGAGCAGGCTCCGTAGCGAGCGTTCCAGCGCGATTCCGAGCGGGTCGTCCACGTCCCAATCGACGGTCGTCGCCCCGGCGGTCCGGAGGTCCCAAAGGCGAATCGCGCGCCGCGTCGCGGCGACCGACCGGCCGGGCGACGACCTGGCGTCTCCCCCGGTCACGTCGGGACTCAGCGCGGCAACGTCGTGGCCGCGGGCCGCCAGTGCGCGGGCCAGCGACTCCGGCCAGTCGTCCAGCACGGGCGAGACGACGACGACCTGCGCGTCGCCCGGCAGGCGCGCGAGCAGTCGCCGAGTCATCGCGTCGGCCGGGTCGGAACTCCCGTCGGGGACTCCGCCGTCCGCCGCGGCCGCGGCGGTAGCGGTGACCGGACTCGTCCCGTCGGTCGGCACGGAATCGGGGTCGTCGCGGTCGGCCGCGCGACCCACCGCGTCGAAGACGAGGCGGGCGCTCCCCGCGCCGTCGGAGTCGGCCCACGGCAGGTCGTCGGGCGGCAGACCGCCTTCGAGGTCGTCCTCGCCGAGTCCGACCGCGGTGACGCTGGTCGCCACGTTCGCGCCCGTCAGCGCGTCGTAGAGCCGTTCGGCGGCGTAGGCCGAGAGCGCCGCGCCGTTGGGGTAGCCCGCGCTCGGGGTCGTCCGGGCGACCGGCCGGGCGTCCACCACGACGACGGTCCGGGCCGCCCGCTCCTCGCGGAACCGCACCGTGGTCAGGTCGCCGGTCTTGGCGAACCGCCGCCAGTCGAGGCGACTGATGGGGTCGCCGGGCCGGTACTCGCGGGTCGAGTGGAACTCGATTCCCTCGCCGCCCGAGTCGGTGGTGTGGGTCCCGACGCGCCGCGGCGACGCCCGGCCGAACGGCGGGTCGGCGACCGAACGCGAACACGAGAGGGTCGTCTCGCCGTCCGCTTCGACCGCCGTCGTCACGCGGTCGGTCCCGCTGACGGTTCGGACTCGAACGGCCGGGTCGCCGAACTCGTAGTCGCCGCGCTTGGCGACCACGGAGTACGAGACGGTCGCCTCCTCGCCGGGGCGGAGCGCGACCGCGGCCCGCGGCGACCCCGAACTGACCGCCAACTCGTCGGGCACGCCGTCCACGATTCGCACGTCCGCGAGCGCCGACTCGCCCGGATTGTGGACCGTCAGCGTCACCTCGACCTCGCCGCCCGGCGGCGGACTTGCGGGGTCGAACGCCCTCGTCACCTCGGGTTCGGTCGCGCCCGAGAGCGACGAGAGCGCGCCGACGGCGACGTAGGCCAGCGGCACCGCCGCGGCCGCGAACAGTCGCGCCTCGGCGTAGAGCAGGCCGAGCGTCGTCAACAGGAGCGTCCCGGCGAGCGCGCCGCGGAACCGCGGGACGCGGGTGCGAGTCACGAGTTCCCTCCCGCGGTGTCGGCCGAGTCGTCGGCTGGGCCACCCCTCACCGAATCACCCTCCGCGTCCGATTTGTCGCCGAGGACGCGCTCGATTTCCCCGACCGTGCGCTCGATTCGCCGCCGTCGCTCGGCGGCCGGGTCGAGCCACGCCCGCAGGCGCGAGGCGAGCGAGAAGGAGGGTCCCGACTCCCCGGCGAGGAACGCCGCGGCGGTCTGGTCGCCGGTCCACGCGCCGGTTGCGACCGCCAACTCGGCCTGCTCTGGACCGCGGTCGGCCGCGCGAGCGTGGGCGCTCGCGGCGGTGTCCGCGAGGGTCGATTGGACTGCATCGAGCGCGCGCTCGTCGCCGTCGCAGGCGTCGGCGACGCTCGCGTCGAACGTCTCGCCGGTTCGGGCGCGGTCGGCGGCGCTCACCTGCTGGGGCCGGTCGTCCGTCGCGTCGAATCTGGCGGCCGGGCCGTCGGTCGGCGCGCGGTCCGGTCGCCCGCCGCGGGCGGCCCACGCCGCGTACGCGCCGACGACCGACCCGAGGACGAGCAGGAGTCGCTGAGGGTCTCGGGATTCGAGGACCGAGACGACCGCCGAGAGGCGGTCGGCGAGACCGGGCGCGACGACCACCGCGGCCGCGAGGAGCGTGGCCAGCGCGCCGAGCGCGCCCAGAGCGCGAACGCGCATCAGTCGTCACCTCCCGAGCGGGCGTCGCGGGAATCGCGCGCGTCGCTCCCCTCGCGGGCCGCACGCTCGATGGCGTCGATTGCCTCCTCGACGTGGGCGAGGCGGTCGCTCGGTGAGCGCGCGCCGTACTCAACGTCCCGGAAGGCGTCGCGCAGGGTGACGACCGCGGCGGGCGGCAGGCCGTCCTCGCTGACCGCGTGGTCGGCGAGTTCGCCGGGCGTCGAGGCCTCCGGTCGCCGGACCGAGACGACTCGGAGGAACGTCGCCCACGCCTCCCGGAGCGTTCGGTAGGAGTCGGCCGCCTCGGCGTCCTCAGACCCCGAAACGTCCGGCGTGGGACCGCCGCCGAGCGACCGCAACGACCCCGCGCGGACCGCCCGCACGCGCTCGGCGAACCACGCCCGGAGTCGCGCGAGCAGTTCCGAGACCGTCGTCTCGCCCGCGGCGAGTTCTTCGAGCGCGTCGAGGACCGTCTCGACGGCCCGCGCGAGGCGGTCGGCCGCGCCGAACAGCGCGGCGACCGCGAGGTCCGGAATCGCGCGCACGGTCCCGGCGAGCGCGGCGACGAGTCGCCGGAGCGTCCACCCCCGGCGGGAGGCCCCGAAAGCGAGTCCGCCGAGGACGAGTGCGAGACCGCTGAGGACCCCGGCGAGGTTGACCAGCAGTCCCGAGACGGTCGCTCGGCGCGTCTGGCCCTCCGCGGAGACGACGACCTCGGCGCTCCGCTGGACGGGGAGCGAGGCCGTCGCCGTGCCGTTGATGCCGGTGGTCTCGTTCGCGCCCGCGACTTCCACTGTGGCGTCCGTCAGCGGGTCGCCGCCGTAGGTCGCGCTGATTTCGACCGCGGTGCCGGGGAGCGCGAGCGGGAACTGTGGGTCAACGTCGAGTTCGAGGCGCGGGAGCGAGAGGGTGCGCTCGCCCGAGACCGACCCGCGGGAAACCGCGAGCGTGACGTTGCCCGGCGAGTCGGGGAGTCGGACCCGGAGACGGCCGTTCCGGTCGGTCGTGCCGACCGTCTCGCCGTCGAGGGTCACGTCGGCGTTCCGGACCGCCACGCCCTCGACCGTCGCGGTCACGACGACTTCGCGCCCCGTGGCCACGTCGCCCGAGACGGCGAGCGAGGCGTCGGTCGCCAGCGGGTACTCGGTGCCGTCGGTGGCGTTGCTCCCGTTTTCCTGCGCGAGAGCGCGCGGTGAAGGGGAAAAGGAAGAGGAAGAGAGCGAGCGCGGCGGGTCCGACAGCGAGAACGCGGCGTCGAAATTCGTCGGCGGCCCGGCGACACCCTCGACCACGTCATCGTCCGACGTGCCGCCGACCGCTATCCGCAGATTCTCGGCGTAGGGGACCTGCCCGGTCACCGTCCCCTCGGTGTCGGTGATGCCGACCTGTTCCCCGTTGAAGAAGACCGGGACGCCGATGGCGGGGGTTCCCTCGTCGGTGACGGTCACCTCGACCGTCGCGCCGGGGACCGGGGTACGATTGAGTCTGACGCTGTACTGGTCGGTCGTCCGAGAGTCGGTCTCCGTGGTCGTCTCTCCGGCGTCCTCGCCGGTCGTCGTCTCGTCGGAGTCGGTCGCGGTCGTCTCCGCGGGCGTCTCGCCGCTCTCCGTCGAGTCGGTGGGCGTCTCGCCCTCCGGCGAGGAGTCAGTCCCCGACGCGCCGGTTCGGGTCCCGCCGCTTCCGCCGCTCGTCGCGGTCGGGTCGCCCTCGCCGGGGTCGGTGGCCGTCTTGTTCGGTGAGAACCGCTCGTCGGGACTGCCTGACTCGTTGGGCGAGTAGTCGCTCGGGTCGGCGTCGGTCTGATTCGTCAGGGCGCGCTGTTCGGCGTCGAGGCGCTCGCGTCCGGGTGTCGGGTCGAATTTTACCCATCCGACATCTGGGAAGTACGCCTCGACCCACGCGTGGGCGTTCATCCCGCGGACCTCGTAGGTGTTCGCGCCGACCGACTGGCCGGTAGAGTAGCCCACGACGTAGCGCGCGGGGATGTCCTGCGAGCGGAGCATCACCGTCATCGAGGTGGCGAAATATTCGCAGTAGCCCTTCTCCATGTCGAAGACGAACTGCGAGGCCACGTCCTCGCCCGCGGGTTCCGAGACGTTCAGCGAGTAGTTCTTGTTCGATTCGAGCCACGACTCGATTCGCGTCGCGGACTCGTAGGGCGAGGAGGCGTCCGCGGTCAGGTCGTCGGTGAACCGCCCGATGCGGCGGTCGGCGTCGCCCGGCAGGTCGGTGTAGCGCCGCTCGATTTCGTCCGGGTAGTCGCTCCCCGCGGTCCGGAGAACGTTCGGGTCGCGGGCGGGCAGGTGGCTGACCCCGGAGTAGGTCGTCCCCGGCGAAATCGGGGATTGGCTCTCGAAGGCCCTGTCGTCGGTGACGTACAGCGAGTCGGCGTCCGCTTCGACGGAGTTCGCGCGCCAGACGCTCGGGAGCGCGGTCGCCGACCGCTGGAGCGTGACGCGATACTGGACCTCTCGGCCCTGAATCGCCGCGTCCTCGATGGGTCCATCGTAGGGTCGGCGCTCGCCGGAGGACTCCCACCCCGACCCGGTGTAGGTGTCGTACGCACCGGTCCGCCAGTAGGCGGGGACCGAACTCTGCACCTGAAAGTGGGTCTCGGCGTTCTGGGACCGGAAGGCGCTGGTCCCCTCGCTCGCCAGCGACCCGCCGACGTCGGTCTGGTCGCCGGGATTCAGCGCGCCGAGTCCGCCGCCGCTTCCGGTCCCGCCGCTCCCCTCCGAGAGTCCGTAGGGGTCAACGTTCGGTTGGGGGACGACGGACCCGATGGGGGAACTCCCGAGTCCGGCCCCCGAGACGGCGGGGACGAGGGTGCCCGCGAGGACGACCGCGAGGACGCAACACGCCGCGAGCGCGGCGCGGAGTCGGTCGCGGGACTGTTCGTCGTCGGGCAACAGAGGTGACGGCTTCGTTGGCATGATGAGTGAGTCCGCGGACGGCGCAGTCTTGGTGCAACGTGTGCGCAGACAGGTAAAAAGAGTGGTGGAAGTCAGGGATGTTGACAGGAGGCGGGGCGGCGGGTGTGGTCGTCTCGGAGACGCGCTCGGTGGAACGAACCACGGAGCGCGCTCGACGGACCAATCCACGGGACGCGCCGCGTCTGCGCTCGCGCTCGCGGAACCGCGAGCGCGAGCGCAGACGTAAGCAAGGAGGCACGGGGCGTGGTGGCGGTGCGGTCGGCGATGCTGTGCGGTGTCGGTGTCGTGCAGTTGCAGTGCAGTCGCGGCGACTCCTCAGCGTCGGCGATAGCTAGCGAGGTCTGTCGCCGCCGACAGTTCCCAACGAGACCGAGAGTAGAAGACTTATGACGGGTGAGTAACCATTTCCCGTCGAATGAGCGAGTTGAACCGCCGCCAATTGCTCGCTGGACTCGGCACCGCGGCCGTCGGCGTCGGCGGCTATCGCTGGTGGAACGGCGATAACTGCCCCGACCGCAGAGACCCCGAGTGGACTCTCAGCGGCGAACGCTGGTCTCCGCCCGTCACTACCGATGGTTCCGTCTACGTCTCGGAGCAGTTCGGCACCACGGATGACGACCTCGTCTCTCGCGTCGCGTCGCTGGAGCAGTACGACGGCGAACCGAACTGGGTCTTCACCGTGTCCGGTGGCGGTGCCGGGGTACCGCTCGTCGCCGACGAGACGGTCTACGTCGGAACCGGCGGGGACTTGGTGTACGCGCTCGACCGGCGGACCGGACGCGTCGAGTGGCGCTACGACGCTGACGGCCGCGAGACCTACGGCGGCGGCGCGTGGGGCCAACCGGCCAAGACCGACGGACTCGTGCTGGTCGGCGTCTCGCACTCCGAAGAGGGGGACGCGATGCCGAGCGACGACGAGACCTACACCCACCGAGTCGTCGCGCTCGACGCCGACACCGGCGAAGAGGTCTGGGCGCAGGAGGTAGACGAAATGGTCTGGACCGGTCCCGTCGCAGTCGGTGATACCGTCGTTACGGCGACGGAAGCCGGGGAGGTCTACGGATTCGCGGCCGACAACGGAACTCGACGCTGGCGGACCGGGGTCGGCGAGACGGTGAACCAGTCGATTTTCGCCGACGGCGATACGGTCCACGTCGCCAGCGGGAAGGGAGAAATCGCGGCGCTCGCCGCAGAATCGGGCGCGGAGCGGTGGACCACCTCGCTGTCGAGTTCCGTCATTTCGTTCTCGCACGACGACGCGAACCTCTTTGTCGGGACCCATTCGGGGAGCGTCGTCGCCGTCTCGCAGGACGACGGGAGCGAACGCTGGCGCTCCGCGGGCGAGGAGGGAATCTCCGGTCTCGATTCCGACGGGTCGGTCGCGTACGCCATCGACTACAGGGGGTACGTCCGAGTTCTCGACGCCGAGACGGGCGAGCGCCGAGACCTGTTCCGGGTCCCCGAGAAGCGAGGAGAGGACCTGTGCGGTTGGAGTCCGACCTACGAGCGGCGAGTCGGTCTCGTCGCTGGCGACGACGACCTGTTCGTCTCTGGGCCGTGGGTCAGACAGGTGCCCCGCTACCGGGAGTGAGGACTCGCACTGCACCACCACGATTTTCGAGGTGGAGACCGATTGGCAGACGATGCCAGCCTACAGTTCGGGATTCCGGTCGCTCGACGCCGAACACGACGACCTCGCGCTCGACGTGACAGGCGAGATTCCGTCGTGGCTCTCGGGGTCGCTGGTCCGCAACGGTCCCGGCAAGTTCGAGGTGGGCGGCCAGCGAGTCGAACACTGGTTCGACGGACTGGCGATGCTCCACAAGTTCCGGTTCGACGCCGGTTCGGTGTCGTACTCGAACCGATTTCTCCGGACCGAGACCTACCGGCGGGCCGTCGAGGAGGGCGAGATTTCGAGCCAGTTCGCCACCTCGGGGGGCTATCTCGACCAGTTGAAGTCGTTTCTGGGCGACCCGACCGACAACGCGAACGTCAACGTCGCCCGCGTCGGCGGCGAGTACGTCGCGCTGACCGAGACGCTCCGCAGAGTCCGCTTCGACCCCGAGAGCCTCGCGGTGCAGGACCATCTCGATTACGCCGACGACCTGACGGTCCACCACGTCACGGCCCATCTCCAGCGCGACGACCGGCGCGGGGAGACGGTCGGCTACGCGACGCAGTTCGGCCGGACGAACCGCTATCACGTCTATCGGGTCTCGGACGAGCAGTCCGCGGCGGGGAAAATCGAGCGCGTCCCCGTGGTCTCGCTCGACGTGGACCGCCCGGCGTACCTCCACAGTTTCGCGCTGACGCCGCGGTACGCGGTCCTCGTCGAACCGCCGTTCGTCACGAACCCGATGCGCTTTCTCCTGCCGGGCGAGGGCGGGTTCATCGACAACTTTCGCTGGCGGCCCGAGCGCGGCACGCGATTTCTCGCCGTCGAGCGCGAGACGGGGGACCTCGTGGTCGAGCGCCGCGTTACCCCGTTTTTCTTTTTCCACACGGTCAACGCCTTCGAGTCCGAGGGCGACATCGTCGTGGACCTCGTGGCCTACGAGGACGCCGAAATCGTTTCGAATCTGTTCATGGGTGCGGTCGGTGAGGAGGTCGAATCGGTGGACGAGCGCGGGGAGCGCGCCCCTGACTCCGGGCCGGACCTCAACGCCGCGGACGGCGAGTTGACGCGCTTCCGAATTCCCGTCGCGGACGACTCCGAGAGCGTCCGACGCCGGAGCGTCTACACCGGCACGGAACTCCCGCGAGTCGCCCCGCAGGCCCGGACGAAGCGGTACCGCTACGCCTACGGGCAAGCGACCGCCCGCGAAGGCCAGACCGGTCTCGTCAAGGTGACCGTCGAAACCGGCGAGGCGACCGAGTGGTGGGCCGACGACCACTACGCCGGAGAGCCGATTTTCGTGCCGAAACCGGCAGAGGATGTGGAAGGTACAGAGGGCGCAGACGCGCCCGAGGACCGCGGCGTCGTCCTCGCGCCCGCGCTCGACGCCGAGCGCGGGCAGTCGCTACTGGTCGTTCTCGACGGCGAGCGCTTCGAGGAGTTGGCGCGCGCCGAGGTTCCCCATCACATCCCGTTCGGGTTCCACGGCGAGTTCTTCCCCGAAGTCGAGCGATGACTCAGCGTTCGTGGGTCCGGACCTCGGTCCCGGTCTCCGGGACTGTCGGATGGGTCTCCGCGAACTCGCCGTCGGTCTCCTCGCGGGCCAGAATCTCCCACTCGCGGTCGCGGACGGAAACGCCCCGATGACGTTCGCTGGGAGAGTTACCCGCAGAAATTAGACCGACGACGACTTCACCGCGGGCACCTCCACGCGCTCCAGCACGTCCGCGACGATTGCGCTTCGGTCGGTCCCGCGGACGCTCGCCTCGTCGGTCAACACGAGGCGGTGGGCGAACGTCGGTTCCGCGACTCGCTTCACGTCGTCGGGGACGACGTACCCGCGGCCCGAGACGATCGCGCTGGCGCGGGCGGCCTCGAAGAGGCGCTGGATACCGCGCGGCGAGACGCCGACATCGACGCGGTCGTCCTCTCTGGTCGCTCGTCCGAGCGCGACCACGTAGTCCCGAATCTTGCCATCCACGCGGACCGATTCGAGGACGCGCTGGATGGCCGCGACCTCCCGGCCCTCCACCACGGACTGGACGCTCGGAGCCTTCGCGGTCCGGTCGGCGCGCTTGTCCACCAGTTCGCGCTCGCCGCCGAAGTCGGGGTACCCCATCGTCGTCTTGACGATGAAGCGGTCGCGCTGGGCCTCCGGCAGGCCGAAGGTGCCCTCCTGCTCGACGGGGTTCTGCGTGGCGAGGACGAAAAACGGCGTCGGGAGGTCGTGAGTCGTCCCGTCCACCGTGACCTGCCCCTCGCCCATCGCTTCCAGCAGGGCGGCTTGGGTCTTGGGCGGCGCGCGATTGATTTCGTCGGCGAGGACGACGTTGGCGAAGATAGGGCCGGGCGAGAACTCGAACTCGCCGGTTCCCTCGTCGTAGACGTTCGACCCCGTGATGTCGGCGGGGAGCAGGTCGGGGGTGAACTGAATGCGCGAAAAAGAGAGACCGAGCGCGTCGGCGAACGACCGCGCGGTCAGGGTCTTTCCCGTCCCCGGCACGTCTTCGAGCAGGACGTGCCCGCGGGCCAAGATTCCGGTGAGGACGGTTTCGAGGAACTCCTCGTCGGCGATGACCGCCGAACTGACGGCGTCGAGGACGCGCTCGCAACGCTGGGTCGCCGTGGGTTGGTCCATGTCCCGAACTCTTAGTGAGTCGTAAAGAAGCTTGGTACTCAGCAAACCGACGGGTGTTCGGTGTCGTCTCTATCGGGGGCGATTTCGGCAGGAGACCGGGTCGAAAAGACGCCACTTGCTCGCCGCGAGTCGGGGTTTCCGTGAGGTCCCATCGAAACCGTCGGCAGGAGCGACTTGCGAACAAATTTCGAGTGTGTTCGGTGAGAGAAGGAAGAAATATATGAGGTTAAGAATGTTCGAAATAGTATGGGTTTCTTCTCGACCGAGAACCGCGACGCACGCACCGTTGCAGTCCTCGGAGGAGCTATCTACGCGGTATTCGTCCTCTCGTGGCTCTTCTCGGCAGGTGTTTATTTTTCGTCTCAGGGGGTAGTGGCGGTCGTATTCGCGCTCGGCTACTCGGTGGTGGGAATGTTCGTTACGGCCGCCGTTCCCCTGTACCTGTTCGGCCGCTTCTCGCTCGTCTCCTCACCGCTTGCGACGCTCTGGATTTTGGGCGATACGGCGTATCAATGGCGGTACGGAGCGCATCTTCACCCGCTCTCGTCGTATCTGATCGTCTGGCCGATTCTATTGGGATTCGTGCTAGTAATTACGCTCGGAGAAGCAGCACTTAGAGTCGGTCTGGACCGTATTATCGGCCGGTTCGGCCTCCAACGGGTCTTTTAAACGAGGCCGGAGACCTCGACGGCCCGCTCGTCTCCGGACTACTCCTCGATGTCGATTGCGGGCCGACCCGGTTCGGTCTTGCTCGCCAGTTGGTCGTCGGCCTCATCGGCGCTCTGGACGACCACACTGGCTCCGAACTCCCGTTCCAACAGCCACGCGGCGCGTTCGAGGGCGGCGCGCTCGCGCTCGGGCGACAGTTGCTCGTCCAGTGCTTCCGAGCGCGCGGCGAGGTCCTTGGCGAAGTCCGCGGCGGCCTCGCCGACCTCGCGCAGTTGCTCGTCGCCCATGACCGTGCCGACGACGTTGCCCTCGGCGTTCGCGGCGACTTCGCGGGCGCGGTGCTTCCACTCGGGGGCGACTGCGAGCGTGACGGTCTCGGGGTCCTCGATGCCAACCGTATCCACGATGTCGCGCACGTCCTCGCGGGTGTTCTCCACGAGGCGACGCTCGATGTCGTAGTTCTCAGGGGCGTCTGCGGCGGGCCAGTCGGCCTCGGCGACGAGTCCGTCGCGGCCCAGTCGCTCCCAGACCTCTTCGGCGAGGTGGGGCGCGACCGGCGACAGAATCTTGACGGCCGTCACCAGTCCGCGCTCGAAGGTGTCGGCGTCGGGTGTGGTGTACTCCCGGTAGCGCCGCAGGAGCGAAATCTGCTCGCGGACCGCTTGGAGCGCGTGGTTGAATCGGAAGTCCTCGTACTCCTCGGTCGCGGTGGCGACCGTGGCGTCGATTTCCCGCGAAACGTAGTCGGCGACGGCCAGAGCGTCGGTGTCGTCTTCCGCGGCGGTCACCTCGCCCGCGGCGAACTCCTCGGCCAGTCGGTAGACGTTCTGCAGGAAGTTGTTCGCTGAGTGGACACCTTCGGCGCTCCACGCGAACTCCTTCTCGGGTTGGGCGGCCTCCATGATGAACAGGCGGGCGGTGTCCGCGCCGTACTCGTCGATGATGCGCTGGGGCGAGACGCCGTTGCCCTTGCTCTTGGACATCTTGTTGCCGTCCTCGCCCAGCACCATCCCCTGATTCGTCAGGTCGGTAAACGGTTCGCGGACGCCCTCCAGCAGGTCGATGTCGTCCAGCACCTTCGTGAAGAACCGGGCGTACAGCAGGTGCATCACGGCGTGTTCGATGCCGCCGACGTACTGGTCTACCGGCATCCAATCGCTCGGTCGGTCGGTGTCGAAGGGCACCGCTTTTTCGTCCGGCGAGACGTAGCGCAGGAAGTACCACGACGAGTCCACGAAGGTGTCCATCGTATCGGTCTCGCGCACGGCGTCGCCGCCACAGTCGGGACACTCGACGCGCTTCCACTCCTCGGCGGCGTCCAGCGGGTTGCCCGTCGTGTGGACGAACTCGGGCAACTCGACCGGCAGGTCCTCGTCGGGTACCGGGACGTGGCCACAGTCGTCACAGTGAATCATCGGGATGGGGGTGCCCCAGTAGCGCTGGCGCGAGATGCCCCAGTCCCGGAGTTTGTACTCGGTGCGGTGGTCGCCGTCGAACTCCTCGACGAACCGCTCGCGGGCCTCCTCGCTGGGCAGGCCGTCGAACTCGCCGCTGTTGACCAGCACGCCGTCGGGCGTGTAGGCGTCTTCCTGTACGTCTACCTCCTCGGGGTCGGTGTCGGCGTCCGGCGCGGGTTCCACGACCTGTTCGATGGGAATGTCGTGGGCCTCGGCGAACTCGTGGTCCCGGTCGTCGTGGCCGGGCACCGCGTACAGCGCGCCCGTGCCCACGTCGGTCAGCACGTAGTCGGCGACGTAGACGGGAATCTCGTCGCCCGTGGCTGGGTTGACCGCGTACTCTCCTGTGAACACACCGGAGGTCACGTCGAGGTCGTCCTCGTCGGCGTGTTCGGCCTCGTCGATGTACTCGGCGACTTCCTCGTTGTCTTCGGCGATTTCCTGCGCGACGGGGTGGCCGGGAGCCAGCGAGAAGAAGGTCGCGCCGTGAATCGTGTCGAGTCGCGTCGTGAAGATGTCTACGTCGCCGTAGCCCGGAATCTCGAAGGCCACGCTGTCGCCCTCTTGGCGGCCGATCCAGTTGCGCTGCATCTCCCGGACGTTGGCGGGCCAGTCGTCCAGTTCGTCCAGCGACTCCAGCAGTTCGTCGGCGTAGTCGGTAATGGTGAAAAACCACTGGTCCATCTCGCGGTGTTCGATGGGCGTGTCACACCGCCAGCACAGTTCCGCCTCGCCCTCGACCTGCTCGTCGGCCAGCACGGTCTCGCAGGAGGGACACCAGTTCAGTTCGGCGCTCTGGCGCTCTAACAGCCCCTCGTCGCGGAATCGCTTGAACAGCCACTGGTTCCACTGGTAGTAGTCGGGGTCGCAGGTCGTGACCTCGCGCTCCCAGTCGTAGCCAAAGCCCATCGCCTTGAGCTGTTCTTTCATCGAGTCGATGCAATCCAGCGTCCAGTCGCGCGGGTTGGTGTCGCGCTCCTCGGCGGCGTTCTCGGCGGGCAGGCCAAACGAGTCCCACCCCATCGGGTGCAGAACGTTCTCGCCGCGGAGTCGCTCGAATCGGGCGTAGGCGTCGGTGATGGTGTAGTTACGAACGTGGCCCATGTGGAGGTTCCCGGAGGTGTAAGGGAACATGGCGAGGACGTACTCGGGGTCCTCGGCGCTGTCCGGAATGCGGAACACGTCGGCGTCCTCCCACTCGCGTTGCCACTTCGGTTCGACCGACGTATGGTCGAACCCTCGTTCGCGCTGCTCGGTAGTCATTATATCGAAATACGGGCGACCACGATACAATAGCTTTGCCTTCTGCCAGTCGCCGCCACACCGTCGGGACCGTCATCTCCTTGGCCCTACCGCCCGAATCGTCGCCCATGCGCCGCGTCGGTCTCCGCGCCCTGATGGCCCTCGTCGGTCTCGCCCTGCTCGCCGTCTACGCGGGCGTCGCCTACCTCGGCTACCGACTGCTGGCCGCGGTCTGGCTGGCGCGCGCCGACCTGCTTGCGGTCGTCCTCTGGACCACCGGTCTCACCGTCGCGCTCGGCTACCTCAGCTACCGCTTCGGCACGGGACAGCTCCTCTCTCGGGTCGGCGCGGCCGACCTCTCGCGCCGTCGCGCACCCGAGGTCCACGCTCGCCTCGACCGCCTCGCCGAGGAGATGAACGCGGGCCGACCCCGCCTGCTCGTCGGGCGCATCGGTGCGCCGAACGCCATGGCGCTGGGCGGGGTCCGGGATGGCGCGGTCGTTCTCGACCGCTCGGTGTTGTTCCTGCTGTCGGCCGACGAACTCGAAGCCCTGCTGGCCCACGAACTCGCGCACCTCGAAAGCAAGGACAGCCTCGTCCAGACGCTGGCCTACAGCACCGGGCAGTCGCTCGTCTGGGTCGTCGTCGCCGCGGCGCTCCCGTTCGTCCTCGTCGGGTCGGGGCTGCACCGGGCGTTCGACTGGCTTCGAGGGCGACCGCCCGCCGACGCGCTCGCGCCTGTCGCCTCGCTCCGCAGGCGAGTCGGACAAGTCGTCATGGTCGGGTTCGTGGCGCTCACGCTCGTCATGCTCGCACACTCGCGGCGGCGCGAGTACGCCGCCGACGACCGCGCGGCCGCGGTAACGGGCAATCCCCTCGCACTCGCCCGCGCGCTCCGGAAAATCGAGCGCGCCACCGAACCGCGATGGGCGATGTCGTCATCGCTGTACGTCCGCGGCGACGAGGACGGCGCGCTGACGCGACTGCTCTCGACGCATCCCGAGATGGACGAGCGCATCGACCGACTGGTCGAGCGCGCGGACCGCGAGCGCGGCGCGGTGTCGATAACGGTTCGATGAGCTGCCGGGAGGTCCCGAGCGAGTCCACCGGCCGAATCCGTTATTTCGCTCGCTTCCCTAGTACCACTGCTATGAAACGACGAACGTTCGTGAAAGGCGGGGGGACAGTCGCGGTGGGCGGACTTACGGGCCTCGCAGGGTGTAACGCGCCGTCGGGAGACGGCGCTGAAGGGACGACGACGGAGACGACCCCGGCGGGGACGACTGCCGAGGACGCGGCCGAGACGGACGGAACGACGACCGAGGATGGCGGACCCGTGCAGGTCGCCATGATTAGCGAGGGGACCAACTACTACTTCGACCCCATCGGCCTGTTCGTCGAACCGGGGACGACTGTCGAGTGGGTCAACCAGTCGGGGTCCCACTCTGCGACGGCTTACGCCGAGGGGACGGGCAGCGCGGAAGTCACCCGCATTCCGGACGACGCGGAGCCGTGGAACAGCGAAATCATCACCGAGCAGGGCGGCACCTTCAGCCACACCTTCGAGGTGGAGGGCACCTACGACTACTTTTGCATCCCGCACAAGACGCTGGGGATGGTCGCGCGAATCGTCTGTGGACAACCCGGCGGCGTTGAGGGGAACCCGCCGGACGGCGAGGTGCCCGCGCCCCAAGACATCGTGGACCGAGGGTCCATCTCCTACGAGGAGTTCGCGGGCGACGGATAGGTCCACAACGAGTCGCGTTGCGCGACGCCGTCAGTCGTCGTCGCCGGAGACGCTTTCGAGGTCCGCTTCGGTGAGCGCCCGACGCCACGACCCGAACCGTCGGTGGTAGGTCACGGGGGCGTACTGGCCCCGGTCGTCCATCTCGGCGGCCTTCGGGGAGCGGCCGAGTTCGTCGGTGAGACGCTCTATCTCCCGGAGAAGTTCGGTCTCGGAGATGCCGTCGTTGGTGTCGAGCATCGCCTCGCGGAGCGCGTTCGACCAGCTACCGAACCGGAGCTGATAGGTCCGGTTCGAATACTCGCCGTGGTCGGTCATGTCCCGCTGGGTCGGCGGCTCGCCCAGCTCGGTGTAGAGCCGCTGAAGCTCGGCCAGTAGTTCTCTGTCGGGAATGCGCTTGCTACCCATCTCGTCGGGGTCCAACCCGGCCGCCTCCAGCGCCTCGTTCCAGCCTCCGAAGACTTCCTGATAGCGCTCCGGCGCGTACTCGCCCTCCTCGTGCATGTCCACCACGGTCGGCGTCTTGCCGAGCCGGGCGGCCAGCGACTGAAGTGCGGACCGGAGCGTCTCCGGAGTGACTTGCTGGCTCATCTGGTCGTTACGTTTGAGCGAGAAGTCTTAAATCTGAGCGTTTCTGGATTCTCCAGAGGTGTAACTCATTTGTCGGTGTCCGATTCGGCAAGATATCAACGACTATAATTCTGTTTTCAATTAAGCAAGTATTTATATAGGGGGAATGCGAACGTCGCAACTAAGCACGTATCATCTCGGGAGAAGTGCCGGTTCGGGGCGGCTTTGGCGGTCCCCCGCCGACGAACGTACCATGCGGCGTCGGTATAATAAAGTATATGGCCGCTTCTCACGGGTGATAACGTGACGGAAAACAGAGAAATACGAAACATGAAACTCAAAGCACTATTCGAAGACGACGGCGCAGTCTCGCCGGTCATCGGCGTCATCCTGATGGTGGCGATTACGGTGATTCTGGCCGCGGTGATTGGAACGTTCGTTCTCGGTCTCGGCGACCGAGTGAGTCAGGCGAGTCCGAACTCACAGTTTAGTTTCAATTACGGGACTGCTGGCGGAACGAACGGAGACTACGTGAACATCACTCACGACGGCGGTGACGGTGTTGAGGCGGACCAACTTAGCGTTCAGATTAACAGTAGCACTGCGTGGAACGGTACAGGTTATGAGAACAACTTCATCAGTGCCGGAGGCAGTGATGGATGGTCTGGAAAGAAAATCACCGCTGGCAATACCCTCGACATTCAGGAAGACGGTAGCTTCATGAGCGACGGCGACACGGTGAAAGTCATTTGGAGTGCTTCGGGTAGCGACAAGACGGCTGTCGTTGGCGAGTCCGAGGTGTCGCTCTGACGATGGAGCTGAAAAACTTGTTCGGTGACGAGGACGCCGTCTCGCCGGTCATCGGCGTCATCCTGATGGTGGCGATTACGGTCATCCTCGCCGCCGTCATCGGTACGTTCGTCCTCGGTCTCGGCGACCGCGTGAATCAGGCGAGTCCGAGTGCGACGTTCAGTTTCGACTATAGCCAATCTAGCGGCAATATCACTGTGGATACAGTTCACGACGGTGGGGACTCCGTTGCGGCCGACCAAGTGAACGTTACTGTCGGTGGACAGAACGTCTACGGCAACGGTGGTCTTGTAGTGAGCAGTTCAGATAACAGTTCCTTCCCGAACGAAGATATTACTGCTGGTGACGGTCTCACCGTCAACAGCAGTTCCTTCTCGGACGGCGACGCAGTGAAAATCATCTGGAAAGCGTCCGGTAGCGACAAGACGGCGGTCATCGGCGAGTCTGAAGTCAACGTCTAGTCGGCGTACGCATTTCCCGATTTTTCGCGCTCTCACTCCGACAACCCCGTGTTTCGCCACTGCGACGACCGAGGCTACACGTCCGCGCTGGCGACGAACAGCAGATGTTCGGCCGCGTCCTCCACGGCGTCCATCGCGGCGTCGAGTTTCAAGATTAACTCCCGGACCACGAGCGCCTCCGCGGTCGGCCGCCCCTCGAAGGCCGCCGCGAGCGCGTCGTGTTTCAGGCCGTCGCACTCGCTTTCGAGGTCGGCCACCCGGTCAACCGCGTCGGTGACCGAGACCGCCGCGCTCTCGCCGACCAACTGCTCGACGTAGGCGGTCGTCGCCGCGGCCAACTCTGCGGCCGCCTCGGCGGTCAGCATCGCCATCTCTCGGAGCGTCGTCCGCGCCGAATCGCCCAGTTCCGGGGTGATAGCGTGTAGCTCTCGAACGAATCCCTCCGCGCGATTCGGCACCGCGTCGATGGCGGCGTAGAGTCTGGCCACGTCGTCCACGCGGAGATACATCTCGGTGTAGTTCGGCGGCATCGACTCGCGGACGGTCCCTCGCAGCTCTCGAAGCGCGGTGTCGCAGGCCGATTCGTGCTCGGCGACGCGCTCGACCGCTTCCTCGAACGCGGCCGGGTCGGTTCCGTAGGCGTCAAGCGCGTCCGGGAGGTGGGCGGTCGTGTCGGTCACCCCGTCGAGGTACGTTTCGGTCAGTCTCCGAACTGCCGCGGCGTAGTCTCCCCTCGCAGAACTCATATCGGAGACGCGAGCGAGCAACGGGAAAAGGCTACTATGAGGGGTACGTTCGGGAACCGTACTCATACCATTGAGCGCGGACTTTCGGGTCGGTATCGCGTCTTTCGCTGTCTCGGTAAGCCGAAACCCGAAACGAAATAACCGCCGCCGCGGTACGCTCTCTCGTGACGATTCGAACGGTCAGTTCCCGCGAGTCCTTCGAAACTCTCGCCGCGACTCTCGACGCGCCCGCCCGAATCCCGGTCGAAGTCCGGACCGCGGTCGGCGACCCGTACGACGCCTACCGGCGCGCGCGCAACGAGGAAGGGGGCGTCTACCTCGAAACGACCGGCGGACAGGACGGGTGGGGCTACTTCGCCACCGACCCCGAGCGATGGGTCCGGACCGACGCCTCGGACGCAACGCCGGAGGGGTTCGCCGCGCTGGACGACCTGCTCGGCGAGGAGCGACTGGTCCGCGGGGACTGCGACGTGCCCTACCCCTGCGGCGCGCTCGGGTGGTTCTCCTACGACCTCGCCCGCGAGTTGGAGGAACTACCCGACACGACCGACGACGACCGCGACCTCCCGCGGCTTCAGTTGGGCGTCTACGACCGCGTGGCGTCGTGGCGCGAACCGCGCGACGGGGGCGAGACGGAGTTACGAGTCACCTGCTGTCCGCGAGTCGCGCCGGATGACGACGCGGCCGAACTCTACCGCCGGGCGGTCGAGCGCGCCCGCGACCTCGCGCGGCGGGCGAGCGAGGGCGACCCGCAGGTCGAAGACCCGCCCGCCGACGCCGAGACGGCGACGTTCCGCAACGAGGTCGGCCGCGAGGAGTACGCCGAGCGCGTGCGCCGGACCAAGGCGTACGTCCGCGACGGCGAGACGTTTCAGGCGAATATCTCCCAGCGACTCGTCGCGCCCGCGGCGGTCCACCCCGTCTCGGCGTTCGCGGCGCTCCGGTGGGTGAACCCCGCGCCGTACTCCGCGATGGTGGAGTTCCCCGGCGTCGATCTGGTCTCGGCAAGTCCGGAACTCCTGATAGACTGCGCGGGCGATCGTCTCGTGACCGAACCCATCGCCGGGACCCGGCCGCGCGGCGAGACGCCCGCGGACGACCGACGACTGGAGCGCGAACTGCTCGACAGCGAGAAGGAACACGCCGAACACGCGATGCTGGTCGATTTGGAGCGCAACGACCTCGGGAAGGTCTGTGAGTTCGGGTCGGTCGAGGTCTCGGAGTACCGGCGTATCGACCGCTACTCCGAGGTGATGCACACCGTCTCGAAGGTCGTCGGGCGTCGCCGCGAGGACGCCTCGGTCGCGGACGCCATCGCCGCCGTCTTCCCCGGCGGGACCATCACGGGTGCCCCCAAACCCCGGACAATGGAGATAATCGACGAACTCGAATCGACCCGGCGCGGTCCCTACACCGGCGCTATCGGCGCCGTCGGGTTCGACGAGCGCGCCACGCTGAACATGACCATCCGGACGCTGGTCCGGGCGGGCGAGCAGTATTATCTGCGGGTCGGCGCGGGCATCGTCCACGATTCGGACCCCGACGACGAACACGAGGAGACGCTGGCGAAGGGCCGGGCGCTGGTCCGCGCGATGGACGACGCGCTCGGCGACGAGGCGGAGTTGGCCGTCGAGGAGTGAGCGGGGGATTTCGGAGAGTTTCTGACAGTCTTCGTTTCCACTGCGGTCGGCGCGTGCGGGCGTGGCGCGTTCATGCGCCACGCCCATCCGCGCGAGGGACGGCGGCCGCGGATGCGGCCGCCGAGGTTGGGGAGGCGTGAGGCTGATGCGGTCGCGGTGCTGTGCGGTGGCGGTATGAGTTGCTCACGCCTGACGCTAGCTTCCTCTCGACGGTCCACTCGTTTCTCTCTCGACGTTCACCTCATTGCTCTCCGACTCGATTCACATCTCGGCCTCGTACACGACGAATCGACCACGAACTCCCAGTCAACCCACACGACGAAGCGGGAGTCGAATTGCTTAATCCGACCTATCGACTACCCACGGACGATGCAATTCGGGGAGTTCGCCGACATCGCCGCCGAAATCGAGGAGTTGAGCGCCGACACCGAGATTACCGAGCAGGTCACGCACCTGTTCGAGGGCGCGACCGATGACCTCCCCGTGCTGGCCCGGTTCGTGCAGGGCCGCGTCTTCCCAGCCTGGGCCTCGCGGACCCTCGACATCGGGCCGAACTACTGCTACGAGGCCATCGCGCGGGCCGCCGGGACCAACGTCTCGGCCGACGACGTGGAGGACCGACTTGCCGAGGTGGGCGATATCGGCGAGGTGGCCGCGAGCTACGACTTCGGCGGCCAGCAGGGTCTCGGAGCGTTCACCGGCGGGGGAGCGAGCGGGACGGGCGCGAGCGACGGGTCTGGAACGAGCGGCGCGAACGACCTCACTGTCGCCGAGGTCGCCGACGAACTCGACGCGCTCGCGGCGGCGGAAGGCTCGGGCAGTCAGGACACGAAGATAGACATCCTGTTCGCGCTGTTCAACCGCGCGGACGCGGTCGAGGCGCGCTATCTCGCCAGACTCGTCCTCTCGGAGATGCGCATCGGCGTCGGCGAGGGCACCGTCAGGGACGCCGTCGCCGGGGCCTTCGACGTGCCCGTCGAATCCGTCGAGCGCGCGTTGCAGGTGTCGAACGACTACGGCGAGGTGGCCCGCGTCGCCCGCGAGGAGGGCGAGTCGGGACTCGCGGAACTGGACCTCGAAGTCGGTCGGCCGGTGCAGGCGATGCTGGCGCAGGCCGGGACCGTCGGCGACGCGCTCGAAGATTGGGAGGAGGTCGCGGTCGAGTGGAAGTACGACGGCGCTCGCGTCCAGATTCACTACGACCCCGAGGGGTTGGGGTGGGACGCCGCCGACGATTCCGCTGACCCGACCCGGAGCGCCGACGCCGCCGGGGGCGAGGGCCGCAACCGAGACAACGCCCGCGAGGTCGCAATCTTCTCGCGGAACATGGAGGACGTGACCGACGCCCTCCCCGAAGTCGTCGAGGAGGTCGAGGCGAATCTGGACGCTCCGGCCATCCTCGACGGCGAAGTCGTCGCCACCGAGGACGGCGACCCCCTGCCGTTTCAGGAGGTCCTGCGGCGCTTCCGTCGGAAGCACGACGTTGCCCGCGCCCGCGAGGAGGTCGAACTCGACCTGTTCGCGTTCGACTGCCTGCACGCCGCTGGCGACGACCTGCTCCGGACGCCCCTACCCGAGCGCCACGAGCGACTGGACGCGATTTTCGACGCCGAGGACGGGTCCGGCGAGTCGGTGGTCTCGTCGCTTCACCTCGCGGACGACGCCGACGAAATCGCCAGCATCGAGACCAAAGCCCTCGACGCGGGCCACGAGGGAATCATGCTGAAGAACCCCGACTCGACCTACTCGCCGGGCCGCCGGGGGAAGAACTGGCTCAAGCGCAAACCCGACGTGGAGACGCTGGACCTCGTGGTCACGGGCGCGGAGTGGGGCGAGGGCCGCCGGGCGAGTTTCCTCGGAACCTTTCTGCTCTCGGCGCGCGCCGATGGGGATGCGGGCGACGGAGACGCGAGCAACGGCGAGTTCGAGACGCTCGGCAAGGTCGCCACCGGAATCACCGACGAGGAACTGGCGGACTTGACCGACCTGCTGGAACCGCACATCCGGAAGCAGGAGGGCCAAGAGGTCGAAATCGCCCCGAAGGTCGTCTTCGAGGTGGGGTACGAGGAGATTCAGGAGTCGCCGACCTACTCGTCGGGCTATGCCCTGCGCTTCCCGCGATTCCTCGGCGTGCGCGACGACAAGGACCCCGAGAGCGCGGATTCGCTGGCGCGCGTCGAGCGACTGGCCGACGAGCAGTAGGAAGTGATACTCGATAGTTTCAGGGAGCGAGCGCACCGTCGTCGTGGGGAGTCGAGTTCGCGTAGAGGAGGTATCCCATCGTAAGCAGCGACAGCGTGAGCAGTTCGCCGGACGGAAACCATCCCGGAATGTCGCCGTTCTTCAGGCCAATAGCGTATAGCAGACTCCACGTCCCCGAGAAGAGCAGTAACGGAATCCCAACGAACCGGATGGAACCGTCTTTCCAGAGGAAAGCTAGTCCGAAAAGTGAAGTCCCCGCTATGTACGGCAGAGGACTAAGCCAGAAGAGATACCGAAATTCAGGTGTCGGGCGAACGAGAGCGGTTAGAAGACCGCTCAAAAAGAGGAGCGGCGTGAGTGCCATCAGGGCGACACCCCCAATGGCTAACCGAGGAGTCTCGGAAGTCAGGCGGTGATACAGACCTAACAAAGCAACGAACGAGAGTCCACGTCCGACGAGTCCTGGTGATAGGGCGGAGGAAATGAAGCCCACCCATCCCGGTAGTCGCTCCGTTGGCATGACCCCGGCGAAATCCGGAAAAGCCGGGGACGCAATCTGGATTATTAGAAGCCCTCCCGCAATCAAAAGGAGAACACCGGTCTTTTCTTCGAGCAGTTCTCGCAGCTCCAAATGAATCATTGACATTACTGTGCCACCACCGCCCGGTGTTAAATGTTGTTCTAATTACCTCCGAGCGTTCACTACTCGAACTCTCGACCGAGCGTCCCGAAGCCGGTGGGACTTTACCGACACAGCACCTTCCGGTAAGAGTGAATTCCGACGAAGTCCGAAACCAGTGGGCCGAGCGGTCGGGCGAATATTCGCCGAGCTACTACGCCTACTACGGTCCCGACGAGACGAGCGACCGGATTCTGGACCTGCTCGACTCGTTCGTCGGGTCGGACGCCGCCGTCCTCGAACTCGGGTGCAGTTCCGGCCGTCATCTCGCGCACCTCCACGAACACGGCTACGACGACATCCACGGCGTCGAAATCAACGACGAGGCCTTCGACGTGATGGCCGACGCCTACCCCGACCTCGCCGAGGCCGGGACGTTCTACAACGACGCCATCGAGGACCTTATCCCGGAATTCGAAGACGGCCGGTTCGACGCCGTCTTCTCCGTCGAAACGCTCCAGCACATCCACCCCGACGACGAGGCGGTCTTCGGGGAACTGGCGCGCATCACCGCTGACACGCTCGTCACCGTCGAGAACGAGAACCGCGACGACGACTCGGAGGAGACGGACGAAAACGACGCGAACCGCGGTGCGGGCGCTCCTCGCACCGAGAGCGAAACGGACACCGAAGTCGATGTTCCTGAAGGCATCGAGGCGGAAGCCCGGCGAGGAGTCAACTACGTCAAAGAGGAGTTCCCGCTCTACTACCGCAATTGGAACCGGATTTTCACCGAATTGGGCTTCACCGAGGTCGAACGTCGGGCGACCAAGCGCGACACGCTCCGGGCGTTCCGCCGCGACGACTGACCGCGCTCGCGGATTTCGGAATGGATGTTCCACCGAGGCCGAACCGTTTTGACTGCCCCGCTCCAACCTGCGGGCATGACAATTCGACACGACGGACTCACCGCGGAGTGGCTCGGCTACGCTGGCCTGCGGCTCGAATCGCCCGACGGAACGGTCGTCTACGTTGACCCCGGCCGGTACGGCACGCTCACGGGCGAGTGGCGGCCAGACTCGCCGGGCGTCGGCCACCCCGAGGCGCGCGACTATCGCCCGGAAGACGGCGACCTCGTACTGGTCACCCACGACCACCACTACGACTCCGACGCGATTCGGCGCGTCGCCGCTGAGGACGCCACGCTGGTCGTCTACAATGCGGTCTATCCGCCGAAAATCGACCGCGACGTGGAGGCGTTAGGCGACTTGCCCTACGAAGTCATCAAGGTGGACGAGACGGACGACCTTCTGCTCGGCAACGTTATCGTCCGGTCGGTCGCGGGCTACAACGAACCCGACGGGCCTCACACCGACGCGAACGGCGACCCCTTCCACCCCGAGGGATTCGGCGTCGGCTACCACCTCACGCTCCCCGGCCGGAACGCCGAGGACGTGACGGTGTTCTGGCCGGGCGACTCCGACGCTCTGCCGGGCCACACGGAACTCGACGTGTCGCTGTTCTGCCCGCCCATCGGCGGGTCGTTCACGATGAACCGCGAGGAGGCCGCGGAACTCGCGGAAGCGATGGACCCCGACCTCGTGCTGCCGATTCACTACAACACCTTCGAGGCGCTGGAGACCGATTCGGGCGCGTTCGCCGCCGACGTGGCCAAGCGCGGCGTTCCCGTGGTGCTGGACGAGTAGGCAGACGGAGCGGAACCGAGGAGATTATTTCTTCTAAGTTGCTAGTTATTTTTGAGAGTAAATGCTCCCGGTACGACGATGGACCCGGCCCGCACTGCTCGCGGCAGTCGGTAGCGCGCTCTATGCCGCCGTCGTCCTCGCGTGGGGTCTCGACCCTCGTCAGAAATTGCCTTCTCGACGCCGCTCTGGCTGACCGTCGGCGGTGCGCTCGCCGGAGCGGCCGGTGTCGTCGGCGTCCCGATTGCCCTCTGGGTTCGCTATCGCATCCGGAGTCCGGTTGTCCTGATGGCCGGTCTGCTCGCGTTCTGGCACATCCTTATCGAGTACCCACCAATCGGGAGCGGGCAGGGAGACACGCCGGGGGTTCACCTTCGTCTTTCTCTTCGCACCGCTGTACGTCGCGGGCTACTTCCTGCTAGCGGCGGTCGAGCGGTGGCTTTGCGGTCGGCCCGGTCTCGAACTGCTCCTCGCGTAGAATTACACTCTTCGGGACGACCCTCCGGATTTTTGTTCCTGTCTGACAACTACCGGGCATGGACTGGAACGCACTGCTCGCCCCCGTGGTTCGCTACACCGGCCTCGCCGCGGCCGCAACGGTCGGCGTCGCCTACCTCGTTTTCAGCACCGGACTCACACTCCTTCTGCTCGCCGGGACCGGCGTCCTCCTCGTCGTTCTCGGCGCTGGCGAGGCCGGGGCCGCGCCAGCCTCGGGGGTCGGCATGGCCGAGGACTCCGGGATGGAGGCGGTGACCGAGGGGATGAACGGGACGGAGATGCTTTCGGGGTCGAGCGCCCACCTCTCGCTCCGCGCGAAGATGCTGTTCTACGGTCTCGGTCTCGTCCTGTGGAACATCGCGGGACTGGCCGTTCTGCTCCGATGAGGCGCGTCGCACCTCACTCGCGGCCGCCGACGCGAACGTCGCACCGAAACCCGAAAGACCACGTATATGTCGCCCCGCTACCACGTTCCGGGCATGGAGAAGGTCCCCGACGACTGGCCCTACGCCGACGAACCGACCGCCTGCGCGGCCTGCGGGAGCGACGACGACCGACACGTCACGGTCGATACTCTCGGTCTCGTCTGGGGCGCGGCGATGGACGGCGGTCTCGCGCCGACCGCAGTCGGCGACTACGGCGGCACCCTCCGGTTCCGGTGCTGTCACGACTGTTGGACGAGTCGAGGTATCGACGCGCTCGAAGAAGTCCGGACCTTGGTTGACCGCGAGGCCCGCGCCGAAGGCGACCGCTCGTTCGCGCTGGACGACGAACAGGTCGCGGCGGCCGCGAAACTCGACGCCGAGCGCGTCGCTGTCGGCGACTTCCGACGCCTCGACTACCGGAGCGACCCCGAGCGCAGGCACGTTCGCTCGCAGGACGAAGCGGTCGAATCGGTGCTGGAGAGTTGGTTCGACAGCGAGTGACGAGCGGTTCGGGCGCGAGCACTCTCCGTTCGCTCGCGCGGTCCTCCCTCGTTACTCGCTCTCAATCATCACGTCGGTCGCTTTGACGACCGCGTTCACGTCCGCGCCTTCCGCCAAGCCGAGTCGGTCAGCCGACTTGCTGGTGATTATCGACGTGACCTCGGTTCCGTCGTCGGTCTCCACGACGACTTCCGCCGTCAGTCCCGCCGTGTCGAGCGACTTCACGGTTCCCGCGAGTCGGTTACGTGCGCTGAGTGGCATCGAACGCGCTACGACGTGTTCCGGGTTACGTCTACTGGCAGTCAGCTATCGAGAGGATGCCGCCCGCGCTTCGGTTCCCAGTCGGGTTCTCGGAAATGCAGCACAATTTACTTATTCCGGCCGCAACTACTTAGAGTGTGAGTCCTCGCACCACACCTAACTTCTGTTCGCAGTGCGGAGCGTCGCTATCGCCCGGCGACAGCTTCTGTTCGCAGTGCGGGTCCGCCGTGGACGAGGAGACCGCGGGCGCTCAGGGTGTTGCGCCCGACACCGACGCGGCGGCCCTCTCCGACCCCGGTCTCCGAGAGCGCGTCGAATCGCTCGCGCTCGACGGCTGGGAGGTGAAGCGCGACGACGGCGACGGCGTCGTGATGGTCAACCGAACAATCGGGTCGCTGTGGATACACGCGCTCCTGTTGGCGGTCACCACTCCTGCCGGAAACCTGCTGTACGCGTGGTACAACTACTCGCCCGGAGCCGAACGCATCGAACTCCGCCCGGACGGTACCGAGCGCCGCCCCGACGAGAACTCGTCAGAGTGGACGCTGAAGTCCGCTGTCGGCATCGCGGCCGGACTGCTGTTCGGGGCGTGGCTCGCGTTCGTCGGCACGCTGGCGCTCTGGCTCACGTCGTCGTTCCTGACGACCCTCCTCGCAGTCGTCTTCCTGCTGGGGGCAGTCGCGTCGATTCCGCTCGCCATGCAGTTCGCGCCGGGCTTCGAATCGCCGACGACGTTCGGCCGTCGCCAGACGACCGACGAGGAAATCGTGGACGAACCCAATCGCCCGTGTTCGGCCTGCGCTCGCCCGGTCGGAACCGGCGTGCGCCGGACCTTCGCCGAGAAGCGCTACGTCGCCGGGATTCCCGTGGAAACGCTGAGTGAGGGCGAAAATATCTACTGCCGAGCGTGCGCGAACGGCGACCCGTTCGTCCGGGAGCGAGATGACGACGAAACGGGACCGGAGCGAGAACGAGAGTTCGCCTGACTACAGGACGCCCATCGCTTCGAGTCGCTCGGGCAAATACCGCTCGGTCACGAAGTCCAGTCCGTGAGACGCCAGCGACTGCTGTTCGGACTTCTTCCCGATGTCAAGTTGAATCTCTATCTGCTCCTCCCAGTAGTCGGTCTGGAAGCGCGGGTCTTCGAGTTCGCTTTCGAGCGCGTTCACGTCGGAGTCGCTGAGGGGGTCGGTCGGCAGGTCGTACTCCACGATGTCTTCGGGTTGGATGCCGATGAACTGGGCCTCCGGCGTGGCCAAATACTCGCTGAGGTGGGCCGACTTGATGGACCCGTAGGCTACCGACCCGAAGATGCGGTACGACCACGGGTCGCCGTCGGTGAAGACGGTTACGGGCAGGTCGAGTTCGTCGTGGAGGCGCTTGGTGATGCGGCGAGTCGCGCGCGCTGGCTGACCCTTGAGGTGGACGACGATGGTGTTGTACTTCTCGTCGAAGCCGTTCTCGACCAGTCGGTCGCGCATGCCACCGGTCTCCACGCAGAGGACGAAGTCGGCGTCGTGGTCCAGAAACTCGATGGTGTCGGGGTTGTTCGGAATCTGGTAGCCGCCCTCTCCAACGTCCTTCTGACAGTGGATCTCGCGCTCGCCGCGGCGAGTCTGTTCGCGGAGATAGAGCGGTCCCATGATGGTCGCGCCCGACTCCTCGGGGCGCATGTGGAAGTCCTCGCGCGTGACCTCCGAGACGATTTCTAAGTCCTCGACCAACTGGTTGGACTCGTCCTGCGAGGAGAACTGCGCCTCGTTCACGTCCCAGCTCTCGCTGAGGTAGTAGAGTTCACGCAGGGTCGATGAACGGTCTTCCTCCAACTGCTCGGAGAGGAAGTCGATAGTGTATATAGCCTTCAGTAGTTTACGAGCGCCCCGGACGCTGTTGGCGCTCCGTGTGCTTTCGCGGTCGCCGTACACCCAGACGTTCTCGTCCTCGTCGAAGACGATGTTGCTCTTGGTCCGGGTCGGGAGCGACATCTCGGGGATGTCGCCGCGCTCGAACTGGTCGTAGAACTCCGCGGCGAGGTCGATGAGTTTCTCTTGGGCTTCTGCTTCGTTGTCTGCGCTCATTGGTTGATGGTGAGTTTCGGGTCCTCGATTCCTTCGACGCTAACGTCGAACGATGCGTCCTCGCCGACCTCGTACTCCAACGTGACCTCGTCGCCGCTCCCGACGGTCGGCGACCACTTGACGAACCACTCGCCGTCCATGTCCACGGCGGTTGCGCCGTCCGAGAGATTCTGTGGTTGCGCGTTCACGATTTCGGTGATTTCCGGCGAGGCGTTCGTGTCGCTGTTGTTCTCGACGGTGAGCCGAACGGTGCCGTTCTCGACTTCGCGTTCGACCAGCACGTTGTTCATGATTCGGGCCAGCGCGTCCTCGTACCGGGGTTCGCTCTGGTCGGTCACGTCGGCCAACTTCTCGGCCATCTCCGGAAGAATCGAGGCGATAACGTTCTGCTTTTTCTTGCGCTTCTCAAGCGATTTGCGCTTGTTGAGATACGACTTCAACTCGCGGGCGGCCTCCCGAATCGCCAACTCGATTTCGTCCTCGATTTCGGGGACGTTGGCGACGGCGTCCTTGCTCTCGCTGGTGAACGGCACGTTGGTCGAGGCGACGTGGACCATGATGACCGCCGGGCCGTTCGGGATGCCCGACCCGCCGGGTTGGCTCAGGTTGTAGTTGCGCCAGCCGATGGATTTGACCACGTCGGTCGTCGCACAGGCCCCACGCTGGTAGACCAGCGGGACGCGGTTGGCGAACCGCAGGACCTCGGCCTTGCCCTCCTCTTCCAACTCGCCGCCGTAGGCGATTCCGGCCTCCACAATGAAGGGGTCGCCGCCGTGAACGTCGGCGTCGCGGGTCGAAGCCGCGTAGAAGTCGGCGTCGTACTCCTTTCGGAGTCCGGCCTCCACGAGGTCGGCGGTGATGGGCGACAGGCAGTTGGTCGGCGGCGAAATGATGTCGGTTTCGGTCATCGCCGCCAACAGGTCGCTGGACATGTCGCGGTCGTCCACGAACTCCCGGACTTTCGGCACCTCGTCGGGGACCGTGACCATCGCGTTCCAGACCTCCATGACGACGTTTTCGCGCGCCGTCTCGCCGATGGTCGCGTCGTCGAACTCTTCGGTCTGGTCGGCGGCCGTGTCCACGTAGTCGCGCAACTCGTCGTGAGTCGCGCGGTCGCGCTCGCGGCCCTTCTCGAAGCGCTTGGCGAGGCGTTCGGCGAGACCGTGGATGGTCTCGTCGTCCTTCCGGGTGCTGGTCGCGGCGTCCACGAGTCCGTAGAGATCGCTGGTCCGCCCCTCCGTGAGTTCGGCCCACGCGGCTTCGACGGCGTTTTGTTGTACGGTGTCGCCGAACGTCTCGTTGAACGCCTCGCCGTCGCCGACCGACTCGGCGGTCTCGGCGACGATTTCGACCAGTTCGCTGTGAGCGACCCGGTTTCGAGCGGTGACGGTCTCGGCGACCTCGTCGCCGAACGCGGCGGTCGCGTCCGCGGTCTTGTTCGAGACCGCGGACGCGACTGCGCGCGCGAGGTCGGATTTCTGGTTGCTCTGGGGCGGTTGCCACGCCGCCTCGCGGCCGAAGTGGCGGTCGCGGAAGTTGTCAAGGATGGAGTCGGCGGTCTTGCGACCGACACGGGTGAACTCCTCCTGTGCGAATCCCGAAATGCTGTGGGAGTCAGTGCTAGCGAGCATCTTCAGCAACGTCCCGAGTTCGACGCCGTGGGGGTGCGGGCGAATCTCTTCAGTCTCGGCCGGGAGTTCCGCGCGCTCGGCCCGCCGGAACTGCTGTGGCTCGTCCATGCTCGGTTCGCGGTACTCGATGCGAGCGTGGGGGTTGACGACCGCTGTGTGCTTGATGTAACGCTGGAGCTGCTGGCGCGCCCGCATGTTGGCCTCCATCTCCAACTCGATGCGAGTCCCGTGGGTGTCGTTGACGTGCTTGCCCACGGGCGGCGAGTCGGCCTCGTGTTTGATTTCCGGTTCGTTCTCATCGGTGTCGATGATGAGTTCGAAGTACTGCTCGGTCCCTTCCTCGGTCTTGCTGGTAATCTTCGCTGGCTTGCCGGAGGTCTGCTGGGCGTAGAGGACCGCCGCCGAAATCCCGATTCCCTGCTGACCGCGGCTCTGTTCTCGGGCGTGGAACCGCGAGCCGTAGAGGAGTTTTCCGAAGACTTTCGGGACCTGCTCTTTGGTGATTCCGGGACCATTGTCCTCGACGACGAGGGTGTAATAGTCGCCCTCGTCGTCGATTTCGACGTAGATGTCGGGCTTGATACCCGCCTCCTCGGTCGCGTCGAGGGCGTTGTCAACCGCCTCCTTCACCGCTGTCACCAGCCCTCGGGCACCGCTGTCGAACCCGAGCATGTGCTTGTTCTTCTCGAAGAACTCGGCGATAGAGATCTGGCGTTGGCTCTCGGCCAACTCCTCGGCGATCCCCTCCTCCTCGCCGAGCGTCGACTGGATAGATGGCATTCTGTAGTACGTCGTAGCCGCGTAGATGTTAAAGCCTTCTTGATGCCAGAATGAAAGTAAAAATAGTGAATAAACTGTATTTCGATATAGTAAATGAGGTGCGTTCGGCGGCTTCGTCCCGAGGTCGCGGCGGCCGACTCGCCGCTCGCGGTGGCGCAAAAGAAATAGTTCGAGTGGTATCTCGCCAGAGCGGTTTTCCACCGCACTGTCGTACCCTCTCGCATGGAAAGGTTACGGTGGGTGCAACTGACCGAACAGGAGCGCGACGACTTCCTTGGCGACGGCGGCACGGGCACGCTCTCGTTCTCGACCGAAGGCGCGGACCCTCCGTTCTCGCTCCCGGTCTCGTACGGCTACGACGCCGGGAACTTCTACTTCAGACTCGCGTTCCCCGACGACAGCGGGAAGAACCAAGTGGTCGATAACCCAGTCGCTTTCGTCACGCACGCCCGGACTGACGAGGGGTGGCGGAGCGTCGTCGCCGCCGGAACGCTCGAAGACGTGACCGACATGGACTACGACTCCGCCGCGGTGCAGGGGATGTGGGCCGTGGACATCCCCAAGGTGGACGTGTTCGAGGACCCGCCAGACGACGTACCGTTCCGGCAGTTCCGACTCGTCCCCGAGCGACTGACCGGCCGGAAGGAAGTTCGGTCGGACGACTCCACGAAGGCGTGACTTCCGAGTGAGCGCCACGTTCGGGTCTCGTCTCGATTTCGCCGTCATTTCGACTAATGACATTTTTCTCGCGCGCGCGTGTGCGAGGGATTTATCAGGAAGGAACTGCTACCCTGAATCAGGTTTTATGAGTCAGGAAAGTGAATACGGGGCCGGGCAGATTCAGGTTCTCGAAGGCCTACAGGCGGTTCGGAAACGCCCGGCGATGTATATCGGTTCTACCGATACACGCGGCTTACATCACCTCGTTTTCGAGGTCGTTGACAATTCTATCGACGAGGCCCTCGCCGGTTACTGTGACTCGATTGATGTAAACATCCGCGACGACGGGTCGGTGGCTATCTCCGACGACGGTCGCGGGATTCCGGTAGACACCCACGAGGAGTACGACAAGCCCGCAGTCGAGGTCATTCTGACCGTCCTCCACGCTGGCGGGAAGTTCGACAACAAGTCCTATCAGGTCTCGGGCGGTCTCCACGGCGTCGGCGTCTCGGTGGTCAACGCGCTCTCGGAGCGCCTCGAAGTTGAGGTCAAGCGCGACGGCGCGCTCTGGCACCAGCGGTTCGAACGGGGCGAACCCGTCACGCCGCTCGAACGCGTGCGCGACCTCGAACCCGACGAAGAGACCGGGACCGAGATTCAGTTCTGGCCCGACAGCGACATCTTCGAGACGACCGAGTTCACGTATTCGACGCTGGAGAGTCGGCTTCGAGAACTCGCCTTCCTCAACTCCGGGGTGCAGATTTCGCTCGCGGACCTCCGCGAGGACGGCGACTCGGACACCTTCGAGTACGAGGGCGGGATTCGGGAGTTCGTCGAGTATCTCAACGAGACGAAGACCCCGCTCCACGACGAGGTCATCTACTTCGAGGACGAGGACCAAGACATTCAGGTCGAGGTGGCGACGCAGGCCACCGACGAGCTTCAGGGGTCCATCCACGCTTTCGCCAACAACATCAACACGCGCGAGGGCGGCACACACCTCACCGGGTTCAAGACGGCCCTGACGCGGTTCGTCAACGACTACGCCAACGACAACGACCTTCTGGGCGACTTGGACGAGAACTTGAAAGGCGAGGACGTGCGGGAGGGTCTGACGGCGGTTATCTCGGTCAAGCACCCCGACCCGCAGTTCGAGGGCCAGACCAAGACCAAACTGGGCAACAGCGAGGTCCGAGGCATCGTCGAATCGGCGATTCACGAGGGACTCTCGACGTACTTCGAGGAGAACCCGACGACCGCCGAGGCCATCGTCTCGAAGGCCGTCGAGGCCGCAAAAGCCCGAAAAGCCGCCAAGAAAGCCGAGGAGTTGACTCGACGAAAGAACGCCTTGGAGTCGAGCGCGCTCCCCGGAAAACTGGCTGACTGCCAATCGCGCGACCCCACCGAGTCCGAACTCTTCGTGGTGGAGGGCGACTCCGCGGGCGGGAGCGCGAAGCAGGCCCGCGACCGGGAGTTTCAGGCCATTTTGCCGCTGTTCGGCAAGGTGCTGAACGTCGAGAAACACCGCCTCGACCGGGTGCTGGAGAACGACAAGATTCGCCACTTCATCACCGCGCTCGGCACCGGCATCGGCGACGAGTTCGAGATAGACGACGCGCGCTACCACAAGATAATCATCATGACGGACGCGGACGTGGACGGCGCGCACATCCGAACGCTCTATCTGACGCTCCTGTATCGATACATGAAGCCCCTGCTGGAAGCGGGCTACGTCTACGCGGCCCAACCGCCGCTCTACCGGATTCGCTACCGCGGCGAGACGTACGACGCCATGACCGAGGCCGAGCGCGAGCGGATTATCGAAGAGAAGTGCGACGGCAACCCCACGCAGGTCCAGCGGTTCAAGGGTCTCGGGGAGATGAACCCCGAACAGCTCTGGGAGACCACGATGAATCCCGACAACCGCATCCTGAAGCAGATCACCATCGAGGACGCCGCCGCGGCGGACAAGATGTTCTCGGTGCTGATGGGCGACGCCGTCGAACCGCGAAAGCAGTTCATCAAAGAACACGCCAGCGAAGCCGACTGGGTTGACATCTGATATGAGTACGGATACACCGGACCTCCCCGACGAGGTCGCAGAGCGAGTACGGAACGTCCGCGTCGAGGACGAGATGGAGCAGAGCTACATCGACTACGCGATGTCGGTCATCGCGGGCCGCGCGCTCCCTGACGTGCGCGACGGACTGAAGCCCGTCCACCGGCGCATCCTCTACGCGATGCACCGGGCGGGCATCTCCAGCTGGGCAAGCCATCGGAAGTCCTCGAACATCGTCGGCGACACGATGGGCGACTTCCACCCCCACGGTGACAAGTCCATCTACGACGCGCTCGTTCGGATGGCACAGGACTTCTCGATGCGGTACCCCCTCGTGGACGGGCAGGGGAACTTCGGCTCTATCGACGGCGACCCGGCCGCCGCGATGCGATACACCGAGGCCCGAATGGGTCCCATCGCCGAGGAGTTGCTGGCCGATATCGACATGGACACCGTCGATTGGAAATCGAACTACGACGACCGCTTGCAGGAACCGGAGGTGTTGCCCTCGGCGTTCCCGAATCTGTTGGTCAACGGGTCGTCGGGCATCGCGGTCGGCATGTCCACGAACATCCCGCCGCACAATCTCGGCGAAGTCGTGGACGCGACGGTGGAACTCATCGAGAATCCCGACGCGACCGTCGAGGACCTGATGGAACACGTCAAGGGTCCGGATTTCCCGACCGGCGCGAACATCGTCGGCCGGAACTCGGTTCACGCCGCCTACAAGACGGGGCGGGGTCGAATCCGGATGCGCGCGGAGTTCGAGGTCGAGGAGCGCGAGACCGGGAGCGACCGCATCGTTATCAGCGAACTTCCGTTCCAGACCAACAAGGCCCGGATGATAGAGAAGATAGCCGACGCGGTCAACGACGGGTCGCTCGAAGGCATCCGCGACCTGCGCGACGAGTCCGACCGCGACGGCATCCGGGTCGTGGTCGAACTCAAGCAGAACGCGATGACGGAAGTCGTCAAGAACCAACTGCTGGAGGGCTACCTCGAAAAGACCTTCGGCGTCATCAACCTCGCGCTGGTCGATGGCGAACCGAAGGTGCTGTCGCTCAAGGAGACGCTCCAGCACTACCTCGACCACCGCAAGGAGGTCGTCAGACGGCGGAGCCAGCACGAACTCGACGAGGCCGAGGACCGCGCCCACATCCTCGAAGGGCGTCTCACGGCGCTCGAACACGCCGACGACGTAGTGGACATCATTCAGGACGCCGAGGACCGCGACGGCGCGAAAGCCGACCTGCAAGCCGAATACGACTTCTCCGACGAGCAGGTCGATCACATCGTTCGGATGCAGTTGGGTAGCCTCACCTCGATGGAGGCCGCCGAAATCGAAGACGAGTACGAGGACGTCCAATCCCGCATCGAGCGCCTCAAGACCATCCTCGGCGACGAGTCGGAACTGCTCTCGGTCATCGAGGAGGAGCTACTTGCGGTCAAAGACGAGTACGACGACGACCGGCGGACCTCGTTCATCGAGAACACCGACGAAGTGACCCGCGAGGACCTCATCGCCGAGGAGGACGTGGTCGTGGTCGTCACCGAGCAGGACTACGTCAAGCGGATGCCCGTCGCCCAGTTCGACGCGCAGAACCGCGGCGGCAAGGGCATCATCGGCGGCGACATCAAGGAGGGCGACCGCGTCTCGAAGGTGTTCCGAGCGAACACTCACGACTACCTGCTCTGTTTCACCAATCAGGGGCAGGTCTACAGCCTGAAGGCCTACGAGATTCCCGAGATGTCCCGGACGGCGCGGGGCAAGTCGGCGGTCAACCTGCTTGACTTGGACGACGGCGAAGAGATTACCGCGGTCGTCAACACCGACGACTTCGAGGACGGGGAGTGTCTGAGCATGGTTACGCGCGACGGCTACGTCAAGCGGACCGCCGCCTCGGAGTTCGACAACATCCTCTCGACGGGTATCATCGCCGCCAAACTGGAGGACGGCGACGAACTCGTGGACGTGAAAGTGACCGACGGATCGACCGACCTGCTGGTCGCCACTCGCGGCGGCATGGCGATTCGTTTCGACGAGGACGAGGCCCGCACGATGGGCCGGAACGCTCGGGGCGTCCGGGGCGTTGACCTCGAAGGCGACGACACGGTCGCCGGGATGGTCGCGGCCGAGGACGGCACCGACCGCGACCTGCTGACGGTCACGGAGAACGGCTACGGCAAGCGGACGGCCCTCTCGGAGTACCGCAAGCAGTCGCGCAACGGGAAGGGTCTGGTCGATATCAAGACCGGCGGCCGGAACGGCGGCGTCACGTCGGTCAAGGCCGTTGCCCCGGCCGACCACCTCGTTATCATGAGCGACGACGGCCAGATTATGCGGATTCGCGCGAGCGATATCTCCGAAGTCGGCCGGAACACGATGGGCGTGAAGGTAATGGAACTGGAAGGCGACGACGGCGTGGCCAGCGTGGACGTGATTCCGGACGGAAGCGGAAGCGACGACTCCGACGAGTCGGCCGAGAGCGAAGCGTAGCTGATTCGCTGGTTTCTCGTTTGCTGTTTTCTCGCTTGCCGGTTTTTCGCTCGTCGTTTCTCAATCACCCGCTATCTCGGCCACTCCTCGGAGGTCCGGGACCTCGTAGTTGGGTTCGACCGACAACTCGACGCCGCGGCAGTGGTCGCGCCGGACGAACGCGGAGTCGAGACCCGCGCGGTGGGCCGCCGCCACGTCGCTCTCGCTGTCGCCGACGTAGAGGGCGGTCTCGCCCCCGAGGTCGGCCAGCGCGCGCTCAAGGTAATGGGGGTTCGGCTTCTTCTTGTCGAGACTCCCGACGCCCATCTCGCGGCCGTAGTGCGTGCCGAACAGGTCTCGGAATCCACAGTGGTCGAGGACGAACTCGATGGTCTCGTGCTGGTTCGAACTCACGAGACCGAACTCGTGGGCGAGGTCCTCGACGGCCGCAACGTCGTCGTAGCGGGCGCGCGCTCCCTCGCGGAACTCGTCGCGCTGGGCCGCCGAAGCGTGGCGGTCCCGCGCCGTCCAGAACTCGTCGGGGTCCAACCCGTAGGTGTCGCAGACTTCGTGTAGACTCTCGGGCGTGACGCCCCGAAGTACGTCGGCGACGTGTTCCTCGTCGGGCGACTCGACGCCCACCGCGCGGAAGGCCGATTCGGCCGCCCGTCGGAGAGTCGCGTCGCTTGGCGGTTCGACCAGTACGCCGTCGTTGTCAAACAGAATCGCGTCGTAGTCGGTCATTCGTCGGGTCTCGCGCCCGCCGACTGCTTTACTATGTCGGTTCGAGAAGCGTACCCACAGGCCGCAACCTTCCCGCGGCCGAAGGTCTCGGCGAAAAACAGTCGCGCTACAGAATCCGCTTTCCGAGACCGCTCGCGGCCAGTTCGGTCGCCAACTCGGCTGTCTCGTTGTGTTCGTCCAAGATAGCGTTGACCTCCACGACTTCGAGGGTTCGGAGGATGTCCTCAGCCTCGTCGCGCTCGGCGACTTTCTCCAAGGCGGTGTGGGCCTCGCGGTAGTTGACGCCGCCCCGGACCGGGGTGCCGACGCCGGGTGCGACCTTGGGGTCGAGCCAGTCCATGTCGAGGCTGACGTGGATGCCGTCGGTGCCGTCGGTCGCAACGTCCAGCGCGTCTTCCACGACGGGGACGACGCCGCGCTCGTCGATGTCCGACATGGTGTAGGCGGTCACGTCGCTCTCCCGAATCGCCTCGCGTTCCGCGTCGTCCAACCGCCGGAGACCGACCATGGCGACGTTCTCCTCGCGGAGAGTCGGGGCGTTCGCCCACTCGGTGTCGGCGAAGTCCCCAATGCCGAGCAGCGCCGCCAGCGGCATCCCGTGGACGTTGCCCGAGGGCGAGGTTTTGGGCGTGTTGAAGTCGCCGTGGGCGTCGAACCAGACGACGCCGAGGTCGGCGTCGCGGGCCGCGCCCGTGACGGTTCCGATGGCGATGGAGTGGTCACCGCCCAGCACCAGCGGGAATCGGCCCGAATCGAGGGTTTCGGCCACCTCGTCGGAGAGTCGGGTACACACGTCAGCCGTCTCGCGCAGGAACTTGGCGTGGCCCTCGCTGGGTTGCTCGGCGTCGGGGTCGCGCTCCTCAGCGCGCGGGACCGGCAGGTCGCCCGCGTCGGTCACGTCGAGACCCATCGCTTCGAGTTCGTCCGCGAGTCCCGCGTAGCGGATGGTCGAAGAACCCATATCGACGCCGCGTCGGTCCGCGCCGAGGTCCATCGGCGCGCCGATAATTTGCACCTGTCTGCTCATGACCGGACGTTCGAGACCCCGTGGTAAAGAAGACGTGATTTCGGTTTGGCGCGAGAATTGCGAACTCGAAGACCGACGGCGTCCGGTTCCGACTGCGAACCTATGCGGACTACTTGTACGGCGCGCAGACCTCTTCGAGACCCTCCTCGAAGCTGATTTCGGGTGTCCAGCCGGTCGCCTCCCTCATCTTCGAGGCGTCGGCCATCGTGTCGTGGACGAACATATCGTCGTCGATGGGGTTCTCGATGTGTTCGGGTTCTACGTCCGCACCGAGTTCGTCTTCCAGCATTTCGATGACCTCGTTGGCGCTGTAGGAGTCGCCCGTACCGAGGTTGTAGATGCCGGTGAGTTCGTGGTCCGCTGCGAGTTCGAGACCGCGGACGATATCGGAGACGTGCGTGAAGTCTCGGGTGTGGCTCCCGTCGCCGTAGATGACGGGAGTCTCGTCGTTGGCGATATCGTGAGCGAACTGCGAGATGATGTTCGCGTACTCGCCTTTGTGTTCCTCAGACCCGCCGTAGCCTTGATACACCGAGAAGAAGCGCATCCCGGCCACGTTCAGGTCGTGGGCGTTGGCGAAATACTCGCCGTAGCGCTCGCGGGCGAGTTTCGACGCCTCGTAGCCCGTACGGGCCTCCACGTCCATACTCTCGGGCGAGGGGTCGGTCCGACTCCCGTAGATCGACGATGTCGAGGCGTAGACGACAGTGTCACAGCCGTCCTGCCTGACTTGTTCGACGGTGTTGGCGAAACCTTCGACGTTGACGCGCGCACCCTGTCGGAGACCTTCGATGCTGTCCTCGTGCATGGTGAGCGACGACAGCGCCGCGAGGTGGAACAGCACGTCCACATCTTCGGTCGGCAGGTCGTCGTCCAGCACGCTTGCGTCGTGGAACTCGACGGCGTCGTCGATATTCTCGGGGGTGCCGAGATAGCAGTCGTCCACCGCGAGAACGTCGTTCTCGTCGGCGAGGTAGTTAGCCAGATTCGACCCGATGAAGCCTGCACCACCGGTCACGAGGACGCGTTTCCCTTGCATATCTGGACCCATCGTCGCCACCGTCAAATCGCTGTCGCTCCGCTCTCCGGGCACGGGTGACCACCTGTCAGTCCGTCGGAATTCCGACGCCCGTCGCGCCGTCGGCCGGTCCGTCGCATTTAAGCCTATCTGTCGCCAACGATGGGTCAATGTCCACAATCGAACTGACGGCGAGTCAAAAGAAGATCCTCCGCGCGCTCGTGGACCTCCACCGCGAGACCGAGGACGCCGTAAAAGGTGAAGATATCGCCGACGAAGTCGATCGGAACCCCGGTACTATTCGGAACCAGATGCAGAGTCTCAAGGCCCTCCAACTCGTCGAAGGCGTCCCCGGTCCGAAAGGCGGGTACAAGCCGACGGCCAACGCGTTCGATGCGCTCGGCGTCCAGAACATGGACCAAGAGGCAGAGGTCCCCATCGCTCTTGACGGCGAACTGCTCGAAGACCTCAACGTCGAGGAAATCGACCTCGCCAGCGTCCACCACCCGGAACTCTGCCGAGCCGAAATCCACGTCCGCGGGTCGGTGGGGCAGTTTCACGAGGGCGACAGCGTCCGCGTCGGACCGACGCCCCTCTCGAAACTCGTCATCCACGGGTCCGTGGACGGGAAAGACGACACGAACAACATCCTAATTCTGAAGCTCGAATCGATGGAAGCCCCCGCCGAGGAACCTGAACACTAACTCCGCTCTACATCTCGTATTTATCGCCCGATACTGATATCTCTCTTTCATTTTTTCGTGATAGGTACTCTCTCTCATTCGTTCCGGGGTTTCAAAGCCTTTGTATCCCCGGCCTTCGGAGATGTTGATATGACTGAGAAAGTCGTCGTGGTCGGCGCGGGTTACGCTGGTGCAGGCGCGGTTCAGAGCCTCGAAGACGAGTTGGAGCATGCGGACGTAGAACTGACGTGGATTTCCGAGAACAACTACCACCTCGTTCTTCACGAAGCGCACCGCGTCATCCGTGACCCGAGAGTCGAAGACGACATCACGATTCCGGTCGGCGACATCGCTAGCCCGAGTACGCGATTCGTGCAGGCCCGCGTCGAGAGCGTCGATACGGACGACCAAACGGTCGAACTCGACGGCGACGACGCCGTCGAATACGACTACCTAGTGGTCGGAATCGGGAGCCAGACCGCCTACTACGGCATCCCCGGCATGGAGGAGAACGCCCTGACGCTCAAGAGTCTGGACGACGCCCACGAGATTCACCAGCAGGTCAAAGACGCCGCCTCGACGGCCTCGCGCAACGACCCCGCAAAGGTCGTCATCGGCGGTGCAGGTCTCTCGGGCATCCAGAGCGCGGGCGAGGTCGCGGAGTACCGCGACGAACACCGCGCGCCCATCGACATCTACCTCGTGGAAGCGCTCGAAGAGATCATGCCCGGACAGGACTCGGAGTTGCAGGGCACGGTCCGGCGACACCTCGAAGAAGCCGACGTCGAAATCCTGACCGACGACCCCATCACGGAGGCCGACGAGGACGCCATCCACTTCGACGAGGGCGACCCGCTCGACTACGACGTGTTCGTCTGGACCGGCGGCATCACCGGGCAGGACGCGCTCGACGACACCGACCTCGACAACGAACACAACCGCGTCACCTCCGAGTCTACCTTCCAGACCAGCGACGAGAACGTCTTCGCCATCGGCGACTCGGCCATCATCGACCAGGGCGAGAACCCCGCGCCGCCGACCGCGCAGGCCGCGTGGCAGGCCGCCGAAGTCGTCGGGGAGAACATCGCTCGCGCCATCAACGACCAACCGCTCGAAACGTGGTCCTACGAGGACAAGGGGACGCTCATCTCCATCGGCGAGACTGCCGTCGCCCACGACGTGCAGGCCGGTGGCGTCTCGGTTCCGTTCCGGACGTTCAACTCCTACCCCGCGAAGTTCCTCAAGAAGGCCGTCGCCGCGCGCTGGATTGCGGACGTGAGTTCGCTCCCGCGCGCGCTCAAGGCGTGGGACTCGCTGTAGGAACAAACTAACCTCTTGTAGAAACGCCGAACCCAACCGCTCTTACTCGCCGTCTCGCTGTTCTACAATCCGGTCGATGATGTGGCCCGTCGAGAGCAGTTCGCCCTCGTAGGCCGGGTCGAGTGGACTCGCACGCCGGACCTCGCAGTCGATGCCGCGCCGAGCGAGTTCGTCCTCGATGGCCGCGGCGTCGTGGTGCTGGTCGTGGCCCAGCGCGATAACGTCCGGGTCCAGTTCCTCGATGGGCGCGAAGATGTCGTCGGGGTGGCCGACGCGCGCGTCGTCCACCGGGTCGAGCGCCGCGACCATATCGCGGCGCTGGCGGTTCGGCAGTATCGGCGGTGCTTTGTGGGTGACGTTCTCCCGTCTGGCGACGATGACCGTGAGTCGGTCGCCGAACGCCCTCGCATCCCGGAGGTAGTGGACGTGTCCGGGATGGAGAATATCGAACGTTCCCTGTGCGATGACGTGGGTCATGCTCCGGCCTCCTCGGTCGATGCTGTGTTCTCGTCAGTCATGCTAAATCCTCGTCAGTCACGGTGCGTCCGCGTCCTCGTCGAAGTTGTAGTCTAACTCGGCGTCGATGTCGGCCTGCGTGAAATCGAAGAACGATTCGCCCTCGGGGAGCGACACGTCGAGCACGTCGAGGTCTCGCGGTTCGCCCTCCCGGTCGAACGCCTGCCAGTCCCCACGTTCGTAGGGGTAGCCGATGATGATGTGGACTTTCCCTCTGCCGAAGGTGGCCAAGTCCTCTTTGCTCGGCTTCAAGACCCCGTTCGGGTGGGAGTGGACCGACCCGACGGAGTTGAAGTCGTTGGGCACTTGGCTCGTCTTGACGGTGGCGCTCACCGAGTTGGTCTCCGTGCCGGGGATGACCAGCACGTCGGTGATGACGGTCCCGTCGCGTTCGAGTCCGAGCGACCGCGCGTCCTCGCCGCGGAGAAAGCCCATATACTCGTGAGGGTGAGCGTCCTCGGACGCCGCCAACGCGAACTGCATGGCGTCTTCGGCGATGCCGAGGATTTCGCTCGACCGGAACAACCGCATGGTCGAAACTCCGGTCGGGCGCGTTCTAAAGGTTGCGAACCGCTAGGCGAACGGACGTTCGGGTCGAGAAGCACGGATATATTGCTCGTAGAGACGCTATCTTCAGGCTTGACGAAAAGAGTCGGCCGCAACACCACCGTATGCACCGCGCCGCCTCGCATCAGCCTCACGCCTCCCCAACCGCTTGTGCTTCTCGGTCACTTCGTTCGCTCCGATGCTCAGCCCTCGCGCGGATGGGCGCGTCGCCCACGGCGTCGCGCCGTCGGACAAACCACGTCCGACGAGCCGTGCGCTCACGTCTGCTTGCGGTTCCACCGCTCGCTTGTCGCGGCGCGGAGCGCCGTGCACCGTTCGCGCAGACGCCCGCACGCGCCGGGCCGAACAGTCCACCGAGCGCGAACGAGACTCGGAGAACGAGCGAGACCCCTCAGAATCGGAATCCGGAAGTCGGCGCATGAAGCTCTGAGCCGGATAGAACCCCGAAGAACGACGCGAATTGCTCCCGACCAGAACGGGGCGTCCTGTGGCTACTTGCAAACCCTTAAAATCGACCGAACCGAAACTACGGGCAAGAATGACATCTACCGCTGACTCGGGCGAGGTCGTCGTCTACGACCTCGACCCGGCCTGCACCCTCGAAGACGTTTCAGAGGGCAACTACTACCACGCCACCGTCAACGGCGTGGTCGATTACGGCGTGTTCGTGGACCTCTCGGAGTCGGTCTCCGGACTCGCTCACGAGTCGAACTACGAGGGTAGCTACGCGGTCGGCGACGATCTCGTGGTGGAATTGACCGAGATTCGGGAGAACGGCGACCTCAGCTTCGACCCCGTGGAACTCGACGACTACGAGACCGTCGAAGTCGGCCACGACTACGACATCTCCGACGCGGGCGACCTCTCGGACGCGGTCGGCGAAACCGTCCACCTCGAAGGCGAAATCGTCCAGATAAAGCAGACTGGCGGCCCGACCATCTTCCACGTCAGCGACGAGACCGGCGTGGTCCCCTGCGCCGCGTTCGAGGAGGCTGGCGTCCGCGCGTACCCCGAGGTCGAAATCGACGACGTGGTTCGCGTGACCGGGCAGGTAGACGAGCGCGGCAACTCCCTACAGGTCGAAGTCGATTCGCTGGACGTGCTGACCGACGGCGAGGCCGACGACGTGCGCGAGCGCCTCTCGGCCGCGCTCGACGAGCGCGCCCAGCCCCACGAGACCGAACCGCTCGTGGAGTGGCCCGCGCTGACCCAGATGTTCCCCGACCTCGAAGAAGTCGCGCGCCAACTTCGCCGGACCGTCCTCGAAAGTCGGCCCATCCGCGTGCGCCACCACGCTGACGGCGACGGGATGTGCGCCTCGATTCCGGTCCAGTACGCCTTGGAGCAGTTCATCGAGGAGACTCACCAAGACCCCGAGGCCAAGCGCCACCTCTTCAAGCGCCTGCCGAGCAAGGCACCCTTCTACGAGATGGAGGACGTGACCCGCGACCTGAACTTCGCGCTCGAAGATCAGGCCCGTCACGGCCAGAAACTCCCGCTCCTGCTGATGCTCGACAACGGGAGCACCGCCGAGGACGTGCCCGCGTACAAGAACCTCGCACACTACGACATCCCCATCGTCGTTGTCGATCACCATCACCCCGACCCGGAGGCGGTCGAACCCTACGTGGACAACCACGTCAATCCGTACCTCTACGACGAGGACTACCGCATCACGACCGGGATGATGTGCGTCGAACTGGCGCGGATGATTTGGCCGCCCATCACCGAGGAACTCCGCCACGTCCCCGCGGTCGCGGGACTCTGTGACCGCTCGAAGGCCGACGCGATGACCGACTACGTGGAACTCGCCGAGTCTGAGGGCTACGAAGAGGCCTTCCTCCGCGACGTGGGCGAGGCGCTGGACTACGAGGCCCACTGGCTGAAGTACGACGCCGGGCGCAACCTCATCAACGACGTGCTGAACGTCGGTAACGGAGATGGCGACGAGCGCCACCGCGAACTCGTCTCGTTCCTCTCGGAGACTGCCGAGTCCGAGGTCGAGGACCAACTCGACGCCGCCATGCCTCACGTCGAACACGAGCGTCTGGAGAGCGACGCGAACCTCTACCGCATCGACGTGGAGAACCACGCCCACCGGTTCACCTACCCCGCGCCGGGCAAGACCACGGGCGAAATCCACGACCGGAAGGTCCAAGAGACCGGCGAACCGGTCATCACCATCGGCTACGGGCCGGACTTCGCAGTTCTCCGGAGCGACGGCGTGCGCCTCGACATCCCCGAGATGGTGACGGAACTCAACGAGGAAATCGTCGGCGGCGGCGTCTCGGGCGGCGGCCACCTCGTCGTCGGGTCCATCAAGTTCGTCCCCGGCATGCGCGAGGAAGTGCTGGACGCGCTGGTCGAGAAGATGGCCGACGCCGAACTCGACGAGGCGTTGCAGAGTACGACCGTCGGTCACGAGCAGGACGACTGAGTTAGCGGCGCTTCTCGAAGACCACCTCCCGTTTTGCGACCAGAATTGCGACGACGGCACCGATAGCCACCGCCGCGAGCAGGCCGACCGGAACGCGATTCGACCCGCCGTATCCGCCTTCGCCCGCGCTCGCCTCCCAGTCGGCGTCGAAGGCGTCGGCGTAGTACGCGCCCGCCTCCTCGCCGTGTAACAGCACGGCGACTTCTCGGTTCTCCCGTGCCGAGTTGTTGTTCCAGTTCAAACTTCCGACCACCGCCGTCTCGCCGTCCACGACCACGCCCTTGGCGTGAATCTTCTCGTAGCGTCCTCGCGGGTCGGCGAGGCGCGCGTCGAGCGGCAGGTCTTCTCTCTCGGCGCGCCCGTTCAGCCACTTGACCAACTTTTCGTTGTCTTCCTTGACGTACCACGCGCTACTCAGCAGTACATCGACCTCGACGCCTCGGCGCGCGGCCCGGAGGGTCGCACGAAGGAGTGAGTGTCTTCGCCCGCCGACCGAGACCTGCTGGACGCGAATGGACTCGTCGGCGGCGTCGAGTCGGTCGAGTAAAGCATCCTCTGCATTGTCGGGAGCAACGAGAACACTGCTCGAAGCAACCGTAATATTGCTCGGTGTGACCTTCGACGGGTACGTCTCGTTCGCGGGTGTGCCGTCGGCGGGGGTAAAGCTCTCTCCCCGACGGAATTCGGACCACGATTTCGCGCCCCGGTAGTCGGCATCAGCCTCGAACACCTCTGCGAGGCGGCCCGCGGCCGCCTCGCTCCGTACGACCGCGCCCCACCCGCGGTTCGCGTGGCCGCCGGTCCCCGATGGCTTCCAGTTCTCGGTCAGTACGAGCGCGCGGTCGTCCGCGACGGCGTACTTCGGGTGGTGGAAGTCGTAGCGGGCGCGCGGCCCGCCGAGGACACGAACTTCGACGCCGCGGGCGACCAGCGAGTCGAGAATCTTTGCTGACCGCCGGGTGAGACCGCCGACCGGCGCGCCGTCCACCAGCACGCGGACGGAGACGCCCCTGCTTGCGGCGTCGGCCAGCAGGTCGGCGACTCGTGGGGAAGCGAAGCTGTAGCCCGCCAGCAGGATGCGCCGGTCGGCCGAGCGAAGCGTCTCGACGGGAACGTTGGGCGCGTCGGGCAGGACGAACGCCCGCGCTTCGGTCGGTCCGGTCCGGGCGACGCCGAAGTCCGTCGCACCGAGGGGCGTCCACCGCCAGCGGTCGTCGCCGGTCGTTCGGTGCCAGCGTTCGCTCTCGGGAGCGTTTTCGTACGTGACACTCCCTATGGTTCTGTTTCCGCGAACCAGTCGGACCGTCTCGCCGCCGTTCGCCAGTGAGAAGTGACCGTCGAGCGCGAGGACGCGAGCGTCGGTCAGGTTTCGCGCGAACTCGGGGGCGGTCGAGACGGCGACCCGACCCGAAACGGTCGCGTTCGGGAGCGAGACGGTCGCTTCGCCGTCGGCGAGCGCCCACGCAGAGAGGTTCGTCCGGTCGGGAATCTGGAGGACGACGAACTCCCCGGCATCCTCGTCCGCGACGGGATTCGGGTAGAGCGAGACGATTTCGGGTGTTCCAGTCGCGGTCATCGCGTCGTTTGCGGCCGCGGTCACCCCGTGATTCACTGGCGACTCGGCCGTCGCACCCGCGGGAGCGGCCGGTATCGCCGCTGGCGCGACGACTACGAGCAGGACCGCGGCGAGGAGCGTCGGCGTGAGGGCGCGCGAGGAGGACACGGGAAGGGTTGGTCGCCCGTTCCGATTTAAACCCTCGGGGACCGGTGGATTTTTGCTCGATAGGTTCGCCGGTGTGAATATGGTGGACTTGGTGCTGGCGCTCGAACTCTCGGGATACGCGCTCGGTGCGCTCGGCGCGGCGTTGGTCTTCTTCGAGTTCTTCCAACTGCCGACCTACGTTGAGTATAGCGAGGAGTACAACGACTACAGCCTCGACATCTCGCCGATGGAAGTGACCGAACATACCTGGATCGGTCGCATCGGCGCGTTCCTTCTCATCGTCGCCTTCGCCGTGCAGTTCGTCGCGGCGCTACTCGGCTGAGGGGTGGACGACGTTCCGACAGTCGGGACACTCGGCGAAGCGGGCGGGGCGGCCGTCGGACTCGTACTCGATGAGAAGCCAGTCACGAGTAATCACTTCGTCGCAGTTTGGACAGCGCCCGACCGTTTTCGGTTCGTACGCCATACTTGCGTACGTATTAGGACGAATAGCCGTCGCTTTGTTATTGTGTGAGTAATGTCGATATCGAACGGTACCGTCAGACTAACTCGACCGCAAATCCGGGACCGGAAGACGACTCCGGCGGTAGTCGCGGCTTATGCCGCTGTTTGGCGCTCGCTCTCGACTGCTTTCTCGGCTTCGGCCTGCACGAGGTACGCCCGGTCGTCGGCGTATGGTCGGACTGCTTCGAGTGCGCGCTCGGTGCCGATTTGGTTGAGCGCCCACGCCGCGCTGGCCCGAACCTCGTCGGCCTCGTCGTCTTCGAGCAGGTCCGCGAGCGGGTCGATGGCACGCGTGTCGCCGATGAGACCGAGCGTGCGGGCGGCCTGACTTCGCACTTCTGAGTTGTCGGCCGCGAGTCGGTCGGCAACGTCTTGGGTCGCCTCCTCGCTACCGATTTCGCCGACCGCCTTGAGCGCGGGCTTGGCGAGACCGGGGTCCGAATCCACGTAGTCGAGTACCGCGTCGAGACCTTCCTTGTCGCCGATTTTGCCGAGCGTCCGAATCGCGTACTCGTCTCGGCGCTGGGCGAGTTCCGTCATCTTCTCCAGCGAGTCGGGGTGGCCCATTCGGACGAGCGCCTCCTTGCAGTGTTCCTCCATGAAGTTCGACTGGAGGTTGTCGAGCGCGAGCAACACCATGTCCGCGCGGCCGCGCTTCTCCCAGACCTTCAGCGCGTGCCACTCCGGCGGGTAGTCCTTGCGGTGGTCGAGAACGTCGTAGAAACCCTGTGCCTGCAACTGCTCGCGGGTTTCGAGGTCGTCCCACTCCTCGGCGGCCTCGACGCCAGCGTCGAGGTCGGCGGCCGCTTCCTGTAGGTCCGCGATGGTTTCGGCGTCCTCGTCGGGGTCGAGTCCCGCCTCGCCGATTTCGACCGCGGCGTCGTCGATAGCGCCCGCGATGTCGGTCACGCCCGTCGAGACGGTCGCAGAGATGGAGACGCCCAGAATCTCTTCTACGTCCGCGATGAAGGCCTCGACCACTTCGGCCAGTTCCTCGCGGCCCGTGTCGGTCCACTCGGTGTCCTCGACGGTGGTTCCGGACGCGCTCACGTCCTCGACAACGTCCTCGGCGTAGGGACCGCGGGCGTCTTCGAGGTCGCTTTGGAGGTCCGAGAGACGGCCCTCGAACTGCTCGCGGGGACCCTCCTCGTCCTCGTCGTCGGGTTCCGGGAGATCGGCGTCTTCGAGGTGTCCCTCGATTTCGTCGAGATGCGCCTCAACCTCGTCGAGGTCGGCCTCGGTTTCGGCCGCTTCGAGGTCGCTCTCGGCGGCGTCGAGTTCTTCCTCTAGCTCCTCCTCGGAGAGCGGCGTCGTGTCGAGTTCGGTCTCCTCGGACTGTTCGGTCTCCGGCGCTTCCTCGGTCTCCTCGCCCGCGTTGTCCTCGTCGCTCATTCGTCCCACCCCGCAAGGCTTACCGGACTCATATGTGCAAAACTCGGTGCGTACACCTCAAGAGCGTTTCCCTTCACCCTCGCGGGTCGCCGACCTCCGGCCCTCGACCTCGCGCGCGTCGAGGTCGCAGTCGGTCTCCCGCCAGTAGAATCGCGGGCCGAGCAGAAGATACGCCAGCGCCGCCGCGAGCAGGAGTCGGGGGAACGCCCGGCCGAAGGCGGCCGGAACGAGGATGGCCAGCGCCTGTAAACCACCCATCGCCAACGCGTCACGCGCGAAGAGGTCCGGATACGTCACGTTCGTCACCATCAGGTACGCGAAGGCACCCGCGGCCGCCAGCAGGACTGTGGCGTCCTCGACGCCCGCCAGCACGCTCGCGGCGAGAAGCGTCCCCGCGAGCGTACTCGGGACGCCCTCGGTGTGTCCGTTACCCACGTCGTAGGCGGTGTAGAGTCCGAGTCGGACGACCGCCATCGCCACGAACAACGCGGGCACCGCGAAGACCGCGACGGCCACCGCGGAGGGGTCGGTCAGTGCCCACCGCTCGCGCGCGACGACGAACACGAGCATGGCTGGCGCGACGCCGAACGAGGCCACGTCCGCCAGCGAGTCCAGATACTCGCCCGCGGGCGTGCTACCCAACGTCCGGGCGACGACGCCGTCGAGACCGTCGGCGACCGCCGCGAGCAACACCAACCGGGCGGCCAGTTCCGGGTCGATGGTCGCGGCGACGGCCGCGAGGAAGCCGAGCGCGGCGTTGGCGACCGTCACCGCGTCGGCGACGCCGAGCCGACCGACGAAGCGGGGTTCCATACGTGTCGGGTGTGCGGTGGCCGTTGATACGTCTTTATATCCGGACGACTCTCGCTCGGCGGGTAGGGTCGCGCTCGGGGTTCGAGTCGCGGCCGACGGTTCCGGGACCCGCTTTCGCATGACCTAAATCGCTTGAACGCCGAGCCACCGACATGAACCGCCGAACCTTCCTCGCCGGGGCCGCGACCGTCACAGCAGTCGGGGTAGCCGGGTGTAGCGCCCTCGGCGGCGGGAACAACGAAGCGACCGACTACGACGTGGGCATGGGGTCGGCGTTCTTCCGGCCCGCCGAAATCGAGGTCTCGGTCGGTGAAACCGTCGTTTGGGCGAACACGGGCAACCGTAGACACACCGTAACGGCCTACGAGAACCAGATTCCCGACGACGCCGACTACTTCTCGTCGGGCGGTTTCGACTCGGAGGCGGACGCCGTCGATGGCTGGCAGGACGGGTTCGGAGGGTACATCGAGTCGGGGACGACGTACGAACACACCTTCGAGATTCCCGGCGACTACCACTACTACTGCATCCCCCACGAACCGGAGGGGATGGTCGGGAAAGTCGTGGTGACGGAGTAATCTCCTGTATAAAACAAAAGCGTTCTATCTTTTACTAAAGTTATCCTGTTGAGACATTCGATAATACATCCAATACCCCGGTAATAGAGCTACGAAAATGTCTACTGGTATTCCGAGTATATAATTACAGGCCCACATCAACAAACCGACAGCAGCCATACTGCCTACTACCAAAAAGAACCAAGCGACTTCGTAGGCTTTCTCAGATAGTTTTGGCTGGAACCTCTCAGAGGCTTCTACTTCTGCAGCCAAGCCTACTGTTATTGAACCCATCGCAGCATACGCCCCTGAGTATCGCTGCAGTGGATTAAACGAAAGAAGGTTATATTGGGCCACGAGTATAGATATACTAACCATTGCTGCAACGCTTAACGTTGCAGCTTCTTCTTTTGATCCTATTTTCATAAATACAAAATACGCGACGAAGCCACAAATGGCCATGGCTAAGACAAGAATTAATGTCTCAAGCATCACTTTCACACGTCCATAATCGCTTAAATTATTACTTATCCCTCACTAGATACTCGGTGAAAATGACCTATAAATAAAAATAGGATAAAACCGGTGACCAAATGTGGTTTAGACTTCGACTTCGTCGTCGTCCACGTCCACGGAGGTCTCTTCCTCGGCGGCGACCTCTTCGGGACGGGCTTCCAGCGTCGTCTTCTGAATCTCGACGCGGCGGAGCGGGTAGATGGTCTTGGCCTCGCCGTAGATAGCCGACGAGAGCCGCCCCTCGACCACGCTGTCGATGAGGTCCTCGAAGGTGCGGTCCTCGGCGGCCTCCTCGACGATGTCGATCATCGTCCGGCGGATGGCCTGCTCTTGGCTCGCGTCGGCGTCCTTGGTCGTGAACGCGACGGGCTGAATCTGGACGCGGTAGTCGTCGGTCGTCAGGACCGTGATGTACGCCTCGACCTTCGAGGCACCGCGTCGCACGAGACTCCGCAGGTAGTCGCGGGTCAGTTCGTGCTTGATGAACTCGGTGTACGCCGAGTCGCTTCCCACGTCGTTGATTTTGAACGTGAGCTTGGTGTTGTTCTCGCTGGCGTCGCCTTTCAGCTCGCCCAGCGTCGTCTCGATGTTGCGACCGAGAACTTTATCCGGTTCGTCTGCGGGGGTGCCACCGAGCTCCTGTCGGTCGAACTGCTGGGGAGCGTGGATGGTGTACCACCGCTTCTCGTGTTTCTGCTTGGATACGGATCGTTCGCTCATGATTGGGTTGTGTTGTCTGCGTCTGCTGTGAATCGATTGGCTATCTGTACGACTTCCTGCGCCACCGCGAGGTTCACCACGTAGTCATCTATCGTACTCCGGAGACCGCCGGTCGTCTCGCGCTCGGCGGTCGTCACGACCGACGCGACGCCGTCGTCGCGCTCGACTCGCGTATCGATTTCGGTCGTGTTGTCGGGTCGAACCGACGCCGCCAGAATCTCGGCGTTCTCGACCCGCGACCGAATCGTCGCCGAGCGCCCGGCCGACTGTTCGGAGTCGGAGCGACCAGTCATTGTCTGGCCTCCCGGAAGGCGGCAAGGAAATCCTTGGTGTCCGTCTCGGGGTCGAATCGCGCGTAGCCACGGGTCGGCGTACCGCCACCCGTCCCGCCGACCGCTCGTGCGGCCTCGGTCGTCGCCGCGCCGACGGCTGAGTCCGCGACCGCAATCGCGGCGGCCTCGGACTCGCCGACGACGAGCGCGACGGGTTCGGGCGACCGGAAGTCCCGCAGGAGACGGGCAACCGTCTCGACGGGAGCGCTCTCCGTGCGAAGCACGAACAGGCCGTCGTACCGGCCAGTCGTGCCCTCGCGCAGAACCGCGTGAGCGCGCTCGGCGTGGTCGCGCCACGCATCGAGCGCGTCGGCGCGAGCGTCGTGACCGAGCGCCAGCGCGACGCCGGTTCCCGGTCGCTCGCGCGCGGCGGCTTCCAGCACGTCGGCGTAGCCTTCGACCGTGGCGAACGGTGCGCTCGCCGTCCCCGCGTCGCCGGACTCCTCGTCCGGAATCGCGTGCGGCCGGAGCGCGCGCTCGACGGTCTCGGCGGCGCGGTCGGTCGCGCCCTCTCGGCCCGCGACCGCGAGCGCGAACTCCGAGGCGACCGCTCGGTGGGCCGCCTCGTCGAGTTCCGCGGGCAGGCCGAGTTCGGCGAGCGCGGCCTGTACGGTCTCGCTGTCGCCGGAGTAGTCGGCGTGCGCGAGCGTCGAGTGTGCGAGTCCGTCCACGAGGTCGTCGGTCGGCACGCCGACACCGAGTCTCCGGTCGAGACCGGCCTCGCGTGCGCGTTCGAGGACGTGTGCGCTCTCGCCCGCTCCCGCGGGGTGGCCTGCGGCGACGACCCCCGCGAGCGCCAGCACGGCGTCGGGGGTCGCACCGAGTTCGCCCGCGGCGTCGAAGGCGGTCACGCTGGCCGGGGTCGTCTCGCCCGGCAGGTGAACCTCCGTCGCGGGGTCGAGACCGATGGCGACAGCAGTGTCGCGGGCGTCCGTTGAGTCCTCGTCAGAGGAGTCTGTGGGACGAGCCAGCGTCTCGCCGAATCGCCCGACTCGAACCTGATACGGAACGCCGCGGTCGGCGCAGGCGCGAGCGAGCAGTCCGGCCGCCGCGAGGCAGTCGCCGTCGGCACGCGCGAGGACGCGAACGAAGTCGGTCTCGCGCAGTTCGGCGGCCACGTCGCTGGCCGAGTGGGTGTGGTCACCGCTTGTGGATCGACCCGAGGTGGACATTCAGGTTACTCTTCGGTGATTTCCTTGGCGGTGTCGTAGGAGTACGTGAAGTCAACGCTGAGTTCGTCGCCGCGGTAGTAGTCGATGAGGCGTCGAGCCTTCGACTGGGTGTTCTGAAGCGCGCGCTTGTTGGCGGCGTCTTGGGGGTTCTCGTCCATGTGCTCGCGCAGGCGGACGGCCCGCTCAAGCAGGTTGTAGAGGTCCTCCGGAACGTCGCCAGTGGCGTCGTTCTCCTCGAGAATCTCGGTGACTTTCTTGCCGGTCGCAAGCTTCACGTCCGGGATAGGCGTGCCTTTCACGCCCTCGTCACGAAGCTTCAGACCGATCTGGCTCGGGCTGTGGCCCTGTTCGGCCAGTTTGACGACGCGCTCTTCGATGGCGTCTTCGTCTACGTCGCTCCACTCCGGCGGTTCGTCTGCCACGGGCTTGTCCGAGTCGGACGAGCCACGGCGGCGGGTGTGCATTCGTGCCATAGTTGTCTGATTGGAACTGCACAGGCCGCTATCGCCGATTGTGAGGTATGCGTGCTGATGCGTCGGTCTGACGCGGCGCACGTCCGCAATCCCGAGTCGGGCAAGCACCCGACGAGTCAGATTTGCGGCTGTGCTGTTCCCGTACATTTGGGGATACACCTGCAAGGGTAAAGCTTTACTATATCCTATTGTCCTCCTCGCTCTCACACGTCCGTCGTTTCGAGAAGTTCGAACAATCATTCCGGCGCGCGCTGGCGCGACCTCGTGTCTCCCCATTAGCGCGCGAGGTCTGCGCGAGCGAAGCGAGTGCAGGCTCAGCGGACGCGGTTGCGGAATGAGTGGCGTCGGCAGTAGCTAGCTACGGACGCCCCGTCTTCCTGCTGAACCGGATGGTCGAACCCACCAACTCGACTACCGACGGATTCTCTCCACCCAGTTACTCACCTCCTCTGTCACTCCTTCTCGATAGTCGGGCGATTCCGAGAGGTTTATCAGTAACCCCGGCCAACGAAGAAATGCGTTCGAGGGCTCGTAGATCAGCGGTAGATCATCCCCCTGGCACGGGGAAGGCCGCGGGTTCAAATCCCGCCGAGTCCATCCGCATTTTACCGCCGTTTCAAGGGGGACTAAACAGACATCTACACGTCTGTACTCCCCGGAAACCGGTGAATCGGCATCTCGATACACCCCCAACAGAAAGCGAGTAGCCGCGCAACCGGAACGCGGGTCGCCGCCTTCCGGCGGTCAGGATAGGGGATGGAGGTGGTCCGCGTGAGCGTTGACCACCTCACGCCCGTCTGTACCTACTGCGGTCTCGCCATCGACACACCTGAAAAAGAGTGTCCCGCCCTCGATGACGGGAGGTGTCGGCCCTAATGGCGCTGAAGAGGAGCCGCTACCCGCTTCAAGGCGTCACCTACGTTCGGATGACCAAGTGTCCGTGCGGCTACGAGTTCTCCGACTACGAGCGCCGTTCGGAACACTTCCTTGAAGACCACACTGCCGACGACGTTCCCGGCCTCTCGAACCGAGGTGACCGCGCGTGACCGCCGACCTTGCCACGGCGCACCAGCGCGCCGTCGCCACCCTCAACCTCGCCCGCGACCGCTACCTCGGCTATCTGGAGCGGGTCGGCCCGCGCAAGTGCATCGACGGCCTGCGCGACCGCCTCGACGACGGCCAGACCGTCTGGCTCGTCTGCTTGGAGAAGGACGACACCTTCTGCCATCGTCGGTTGCTCGCGGCGCGCGTCCGCGGTAGCTCGCCGACTCACTGGAGCGAGCTTCACGAGTCGCCGGAACCCGACACCGACGACGAAGACGGCCCGACGACTGCCACCCTCGGCGACTTCGCGGGAGGTGAGACCGCGTGAGCGACGACTCGACGAGCGAGACATTGCACGTCGTGGACCTGTTCGCGGGCGGCGGCGGCATCTCAACCGGCGTGGCCAACGCCGCTCGGAACCTCGGCTACACCCCCGGCGAGGACCTCAAGCTGGTCGCGGTCAACCACAGCGAAGACGCGATAGCGACCCACGAAGCAAACCACCCGTGGGCCGACCACTACCACGCCAAGGTCGAGGCGCTCCACCCGCCCAACGTCGCCCCGGCGAACGACGTGGACCTGCTCACCGCTGGCCCGTCCTGCACGCACTTCTCGAAGGCCCGTGGCGGCCAACCGGTCCAAGAGCAGGAACGCGCCAGTCCGTGGCACGTCCTGCGCTGGGTCGAACTCCTCCGCCCGAAGCACCTGCTCATCGAGAACGTCGGCGACCTCCGGTCGTGGGGACCAGTCGTAGATGGCGAACCGACCCGCGACGGCTCAATCTACGAGCGCTGGATTGGAATGCTCCAAGCGCTCGGGTACACCGTCATCCGCGACGAGAAGGACCGCTACGGCGTCAAGCTCCGAGCCGCCGACTACGGCGACCCGACAACCCGCCAGCGCCTGTTCGTCATCGCCAGCCGGACGAAACGACCGACTGCTCCCCCACGGACCCACTCCGACGACCCGGACGACGACCTCGCCGACTGGGTACCGGCCAGCGCGGTCATCGACTGGAGCGACCGTGGCGAGTCGCTGTTCGCGCGCTCAAAGGCGCTCTCCGGCAAGACGATGGACCGCATCGCCCACGGCATCCGAGACTTCTGCGACGACCGTCTCGCGCCGTACGCCGACGCGCTCGAACGCCTCACCGAAGAGGACATCTACGCGCTCCAAGACGACGTGGTCCGGGTCGAAGACCTCGCGGAGGCGCTGACCGAGCGGACTGACCCGTTCCTCGTGCGCGGCGAGGTCGCGGTCACCGACGAGAGCGAGGCCTCGACGCCGATGGTGATGGGCCAGCACTCCGGCGCACTCCCGCGTGACGCCGAGACCGACCCGCTCCCGACCATCGCTAAGCGCGGCGCGATTCACTTCATCGAGGCCGACGCGTTCGTCCTCCCGCGAAACGGGTCCAGCGGCGGTAAACACTCGAACCCCGCGTTCGACCCTGACGACCAACCGCTCCACACCGTCACCGCTCGGAACCACGACGGCCGGTTGTTCACGCCGTTCCTCGTCGATTACAAGGGCACGCCAGACCACGCCGCCCAGTCGGTCGCCGAGCCACTCCCGACGCTGACGACGCGCGCACGGTACGCGCTCGTCCATCCGGACATCTACCCGTGGGGTATCGACCTCCAGTACCGGATGCTCGACCCGCCGGAGACCAAGCAAGCGCAGGGGTTCCCGGCCGACTACGAGATTACCGGCGACACGAAGCGCACTCGCCGCGCCCAAATCGGGAACGCCGTCCCGGTCGGGATGGCGACCGCGCTCGCCGAGCACATCCTCGCCGCCGAGACCGCGACCCTCTCGACGTTCGATGCGGGCCTCTCCGACGACCCCGAGGTCGAAATCCCGGCGTACGAGGAGGTGGTCTCCGATGACTGAGCAGCCCACAGACGAAACCGAGCGGTGTCCGGAGTGTCGTGAGGACATGGAACCGATGGACGTGAGGAAGCGTCTAAAGCGCGGTCGAATCTCATACCAACGCCGTTGCCCGAACTGTGATGCGTTTATCGGAGCGGGGAAGAAGACGTTCTACAACGGCGAGGAGTTCGTGACGGAGACCGTCGGTGAGCAGTCCAGCACGGCCACCGAGCAGGGAGGTGACGACGCTTGACGCACGTCGCCAGCGCGCCCCACGAACTGGAGGCCGACTGGAACTTCTTCGAGCATGGTCTCTCGCCCTACTGGGCCGTCACGAACCTCCTCGTCAACCAGTTCGACGGCCACGCCGACCAACTGGAATACGACCTCGACGGTGAACAGTGGTCGTTCGAACTCTACTACCAGAAGGGTGGCATCGCACCCCGACCCGACGACCCCATCGACGCGCCGCGACTTTACGAGCCCCGACTGAAAGCCCGCGGTCACGGCGAACGCAAGGTCACGTTCCACGTCCGACCCCGGTTCAAGGGCATGGAACACTACGAGTCGGGCGACCGCATCTCGACTCCCTGCGACCGCGACTCCATCCCGAACGAAGGCGTCAACGTCCACGTCCAAGGCAGCAACCTCGAACCCGAGGAGTACGAACGACTCCTCCCCCAACTCGTCCAGTTGCTGTTCGCGGAGGCGGGCCAGCGGTTCAACCACGAATACTTCAACCCGCGCTACATCCACGACTCGTCGAACGCTCACTCTTACGAACGCTATCTCCGCATCCGCCGGTCGATGAACCAGAAAATCATCGGCACCAGCGGCATCCTCCAGAAACTCCATCACCTTCTCCTCGACGAGGAGGGCGTGCGCTACTCGCTGGAGGTCGATAACGAGGACACCGTCGGCAAGATGCACCGACTCCCGCTCCGGCAGTCGGCCGCCCGCGAACTTCCGGTCGGGAATCGCGGGAAGCAGGTCAAGAGCTACCTCCTGAAGAACCCCGACAGCGTCGATGAAACCGACCCGACCCACCACCCAAAACTCGGCGTGCTCTTCAACAAGGAGCTGAACAACTCGACCGTTCGCTGGTCGAAGATCGACGACCTCCAGCGTGAACTCAACGAAACGCTCATCAACCTCCTCTACTGGTCGAACGTCCCAACCGACCCCGACCAGACGACGTTCGTCCCTGACAGCCACTTCGACGTGAGCGCCTACGACGAGAATCCGACGCTCCGGCTCTACGACGACCCAACGCCGAAACTCGAAGCCTCGCAGGAAGCGCTACTCGTCCAACAGATGCGCGAGTTGACCGACGCCGACATGGACCACCTCGAAGCGATGACCGACAGCGGCCAGTGCCACTACGAAGAAGTCATCGACGAGGCGGATACCTCAGTCTCGACGCTCTACCGCACCCTCAAGCGGTGCGACGCGCTCCTTGAATCCGACAACGGCGTCGTCAAGTGGCGGTCGAAGAAGATTCGCCAAGAGTTCGCCGCCGTCTTCGAGCGCGTCGAGGAGACCGTCGAGGCCGCCGCCGACCAAGCCGCGCGCATCCTCGATCTCGACCCACGGCAACTGAAAGAGAAAGGCTCGGCCTTCCAGCGATGGCTGACTCAGTACGGTGCCGAAGTTATCAACGACGGGAGCGCACCACGCGACCGCGTCCACATCAAGATCACGTCGGTCCTCAACCGGTATCGGCAGAGTTCAGGAGAGTACATCGGGAAGGTCTTGGAGTACCTTGAGGTCGTCTGGACGAAAGCCGGATTCGACGCGCCACTTCACAAAGCGATCATCGAGTTCAATACGGGCAACGGCTACCACCGACTGATATACGGATCGGACGAACATGAACGAATAATGGATAGTTCCACCAACTGACGCGCGACTAAGTAGTGGCAACACTATTCTTCGGGGCAATTTATACAACTACAATTTTACTTCTCTTCCTCGAAACACAAGCTAACTTGCTTTAGCCAGTCTGAGATATGCGACCAGTGAGTACGGAGGTGCGGCCCTTCCCGGCGAGCTTCCCATCCAACGGGAAGCCCCCCTTAGAAGGTGTGCCTAAGGGCACCCACCAAAAAAAGTACCCCCTGCCTCCGCAAATTCAGCGGAACAGCGGAAACCACGGTGGGACTCACACCCGATCAGTCGTCCCCGAGCGCCTCATCAACATAGGACGCCTCGTAGCCCAGAACGTCACGAAGAAGTTGCGCAGGGTCTCGATCAGCCAGACCACGCGGCAACGAATCTCCCTCCGGCCCCTCCAACCCCATCAGCAAGTTAGCGGGATACGTTCCGTACAGACGAGTTAGCAGGTTCGCCAACTCCCATGCAGGCCGTGGCTCTTCGTAAGTGGCAATTTCCGTCGGACTCGCGTAGCCCGCTGGCCCCTCCCAAATTTGGACTTCGTATCCCGTGAAGCTCTTTCGCTGACCATCATTGATGATTCGGCCCTCAACCTCGCTTACAATGACCGACGTATCTCCATTCTCGTACCCATGCTCCGTTTCTTCCCAAGTATCATTCGGTGAGACCATACTCGACCGATATATGCGGACCCCTCAAGAGCCTTTGCCCCTAAGGGGCAGGACAATTGCGGGCCGGGCCAGAACGGCCCGGCCCGCCGTGGATTGGCCAATCTGCCGAAACCAGAAGGTAGAACGGATAGAACGGGTAGTAGAGCCGTATACGCGGTTAGGAAAATCCTACCCCTATCTCCTCTACGGTAGGCGAGACCTACCGCATCAACTTAGAGTAACTCGCGGAGAGGGTCTAAGTCTCGGTCCGACGGCGTCGCCCAGACCACCGCAGACGCCAACACGTAGAGATGGACCGGCGCAAGCCAGAACCACCCGCTCCCCGAGAGCGGCGACAGAACAATCCACATGTACGCCGCGAGGAACATCCCGCCCGTGACTACCGGTGCAACTCCGACGACGACCTGCGGCCACACTGCCGCCTCCTCGGCGAACTCAACGTCGAGCCACGGACGGCCCTGTGCGGTCACCCCGAACTCCACGTCCTCGGCAAACAGGAGTGCCGCGAGGTAGTGCATCACCTCGTGAAGCAGATATGCCGGTCGGAAGACTGCGTACACCGCGGTCACACTGTCTCACCTCTCGCAGACGACGAGGAGAGTTCACTCACCACCATCAGGTAGAGGACTGCTCCGAGATAGCACCCAAGAAACAGCGCGCTACAGAACTGGCTCGCAACCGGAAACCCGTGGAACGAGGTCCACGACATCGCGCCGAACGCGACGAATCCAGCGACCCCCGACCAGTAGGCTGGCTTGATGAGCGCCTCCATCTCGTCGGTCGAAGTCATTGTCCCACTCCCTGATAGAGCGTCCACAGCGCCGACGCACCGGCACCGATGGCGATAAGCATCAAGACGTTGCTGCCGAGACCGGGCAGAACCGGTGCAGCCATCCCGCCGACGATGACCGACACGACGACCAGCGGAGCAGGCGACCGCGAGTAGACGGCAAACGACCCGCCGAACGCAACCAGCACCCAGACCACGAACGCCGGACCCATCGGGTTCATGAAGGTCCGGATGATGCCCTCGATGAAGTTCCCTTCCGCCCAGAACTCCAACAGTCCGCCTGACTCTTGGAGAGGAAGTAGCTCGAACATGGGTTACAACCTCGTTCGGAGCACGATTTGAAGGATTGTCCAACCGATTATCGCGTAGACGGGGTACGCGAAGAACACCGCCGCGCGCTTCGGAACCCCCAGATTCACGAGAACGCCATCCAAGTTCCCGAGAATCCCGAGTGTCCGACCGACGATTCCGAGCGCGTCAGCAGGGTTGAGCGACCCTGAATCGGAGACCTCCCCGGACGAGTTCTCGTACGCCCTGTTCGCGTCATCCACGTCCTCTTTGACTCCCGTCGTCGGGTAAACTCCGAACGTCGGAGCAAGCGTCGCCGAGGCAAACGCCGTCGCCGCGACGATGCAGACGATTAAAATCACCATCTCCTTTCCTCGCATTCCCATATTATCGACCCCCCATGCGACTGCTGAGATAGAAGGCGAGTCCGACGCTCCCGGCGTAGAGAATCACGCCGATTCGGAGGTCGAGGACTCCGCTGTACCACAGCGCACCGGCGACCGACGCCGTCACGACCGAGCCAATCGGCGCAGATATCGGCCCGAACAGTCCACCGATGAGGAGGATGAGACTCCCGTATCCGACCTTTTGCCACATCGGACCGAGACCCGTTTCGACGCTCCCGCGGTAGACGTTCACCTTCTGCTGACCGCTAATCGTCTTGTTCGTTCCTTCTGTCGCGCTCCATTCGACGATGAACGTCTCGTCGGTCTCGTTCGCGTCGATGGGGACCGACGCCGCATAGGTCTCGACGGTCCCGTACACCGTCTTCTCGAAGACGACGTTACTCTCGTTGCCCTTCTGGTAGACGAGAAGCTCTAAATCGGACACTGACTGGTCGTGGGACGCGAACGTGATGCTGATCGTTCCCTCGCCGGTCGTCTCGTTGTGCGACCCGCGGACGCTCATCGCGTACGGCGTTCCCGCTGAGACCCCGACATCGACACTCCGGACGTTCAGTTGCAGAATTTGGTTTGCGAATCCGCTATCAGCAGTGTACCCACCGAGGTCTTTCGATTTCGACCCCTCGTTGACGATAAGTCGGTACTCCTCCCCATCGGTGACACCGACGCACGCGTAGTTGGTCGAGCCGAAGTACGTTCCTGCGGCGTCGCGCCACTCGCCGTCGATGTAGCTTTCGAGGACCAGCCACGTATCCGCAGGCTCGAATCCCGCGCTCTGTGAGTTGACCTCGAAACACTGTTGGAACGTCTGGGAATCGCTTTTGTTTAGCAGGACTGTATGCCGGTTCGTCCGTGAATAGGGGTGGTTGATCAGCATCCGGCGGCTTTGATACTCGTCGGCGGTGAGACGAATTTTAAGCTGAGTATCTGGAACCGCGCCGACGACGGCCGTCCCGTCCGAGACCGAGCGCGTCTCTCGGAAGTCACCGTTCGTTTCGATGATCTCCATGTCGATCTCCGACGTTACGAGCGCCGACCGGTTGTCGCCGTCGTGAATATGAAGGATGAGCGGCGATTTGAACTCTAACGAGTCCGTCGAGACGGTATGCCCGTAGGAGTCCGTGAGAATCCAGTGATAGGAATGGGTCCCGCCCGAGACGTTCGAGACCGACACACTGGCGGTCCCGTTGCTGGCTAACGTCGTTGTCGCTTCCTCGACGCCGTCGAGGATGAGTGACGCGTCCACGGAGTCGCCTTGGGTTTTACCGAAGTCGGTGTCGTTGACCGGGACCTCGACCGTGATGGACCGTCCGCTCGTTCCGTTTCCGTTCGCTGGCGTCGCGTTCACGGTATCAGCGGTGGGTGGGTCTGTCTCGACGAGCATCCCCTCGTCGTGCAGTTCGGCCGTCGGGTTGCTCCCCGTCTTTTCGAGGGTCACGTCCACCCGCCACTTTGGGGAGTCAAAGTCGGCTCCGGAGATATTGACGGTCTTATTGCCTGAATTCGAGAATGTTGATGAATCAACCACCTGCCACTGCGTACCAGTCCACGCCTGCCACTCGACAGTCGCGGTCGCGTTCGAGATCGAGAGATTCGTCCAGGCCTTTTTCGCGTTGGTCGCGGTGTGGTTATCGCTCACGTACAATCCTGTCTCGGCGTGAGTTCCCGCGTCCACCGCATCGACAGTTCCCACGTCCGTCTCTTGTTGCTGGATTTGGAACGTATCGTAGCCGTTCGTCATGTCGTTGCGGAAATTGACCGTGCTGCTACCAGACGCCCCGCTTTGTATCATCCACTCAACCGTCGCGGTGTCGGAACTCGGGTCAATGTCACGGACATTCACCCACACCCATTCGTTGTTCCCAGGGGTCGTTGCAATCGTAGTCCACGACCCGTCATAGTAAACGAGGTCGCCATTCCGGATTCCAACGTTTACAATCGAGTTACCATCCTCGTTCAAGTAGATGAGCGTCCCAGCGTCCGTATGCGAGTACAGCCACGCGCTCGCGTTCGCCGTGGAGGTCTGGACCGACTGGTCAAGGTCGCCCCCAGTGACGTTTACCGATCGGGTGCCGTCGTGAACGGGCGACGAGACGACTTCTGCGCTATCTCCCGCCCAGTCACTGGGGAAGGCTCCCAGATCGTCGTCTTCAAAACCGTCCGTGAGTCCGGTAGCCAGTGACACGCTAGCTGCCTCACCAGAACCGTCAACCGTCACATTTTCGAGTGTCGTCGCACCCGATAACTCTGCGCCCGTCGAGTGCTCACTTCCGACGGCTAATTCTCCATGCGCCGCCGTGACAGGACCCACTGATGTTGCCAGATACACTGCCACGAGCGCGAACACGACGATACTCTTACGCGCCATCTGTGTCCTCCATCTGACCGCGGTTTTCCGGTGCGATGCTCGCCGAACCAGTTTGGAGTTTCAGTCGTGTCATAATCACTGCCTCCCTGCGAGCCCCAACTTGGCGACGACCGCCAGCAGCACCCACGCGAAGCACCCGATAAACACCGCAATCGGCAGAATCTCCAGAACCAACCACGCGAAATTATCGAGCGGGCCCATCGACCACGCTCCGGACTCGATCAGTCTGGACCCTGCCGCTTTATTTCCTAACCGACCCAGTAGACTCGGCGCGAACGTGAGAAAGACGATCCCGAGCAGCAGGACCTTGAACAGGAACTGAATGCCACGAAGCATGGTCAGTACCTCCGACTCGACAACAGCACCGCCTTTCCGAACAGGAACACCGTCACGAGGATCATCACGAGGAACGGCATCGAATGGCGGGCCTGCGCCATGTAGCCGATACCGTTGCTCGCGTATCCTTCGTACCGAGTGTCCGCCGACCGGTTGACCGCCATCTCCTGACTCTTGTCAAAAATCGGCCCGATGAACGCGAACGTGAGCGCAAACGCACCGAGAACGAACAGCGCGATGACGATATGGTACCCGATCGCGCGGTCGTCCTCGACGAAACTCCGACGGGTCACTCGAATCCCTCCTCGAAGGCCGCGTCGAACTCGGCGTCCATCTCGTCAAGTGACGCCACCGGGTTCCGGTACTCCTTGCTGAAGAGACCGCCTATCTCCTCGAACTCCTGCCAGAAGTCGGACCGGGGCTGGTCGCCACCCGGAAGTTCCTTCTTCCGTCTGTCGAACTTCTTCCGCAGGTCGAGGTCCCGCTCGAAGTCCTGATTGAACTCTTGGTCGAGCTGCAGGTCCTGATCGAGGTCCTGCTCGAAATCGAGGTCGAGGGTTTGGTCCATCTCGGTGGAGAGGTCCACTGAACTCTCGACTGTGACGCCTTGATCAGTCGCCTGCGCTTCACGGAGCCGAGACGCAGTATCCTCGAACGTCGAATCGAGGTCGCGTTGAACCTCCTCCTGCAGGTCACGAAGCGTCGTCGCCGCCTCCTCTTCCTCAACCGTCCGCGCTTCGACGCCCACCTCCGTCGTCTTTTCTGTCTCAGCCGTCGTTTTCTGGGCGTCTTGAAGTTCGAACTGCTGTCTCAGGCCCTGATTTAGCTCGTCTATCTCTCGGATGGTCTGGTCAAGGCTCTTCGACTGTGACCCCGGTTTAACACCGATTTCTGACTCAAGATCTGTCTCTGAAGTCTCCCGAACGTCCGTCGTCGGGGTACTCTCGGCCACTTCTTCGACAGACTGGTCGTCAGGAGTTAGTTCGCGGAGATCCTCCGTCGGGGTCGCCCCCGGCTCGGCCTCACTGACCTCGGCCGACTCGGGGGTCCACTCGTCTGTCTCCCGAACGTCCTGTTCCGAGACCTTCTCTCGAAGTTCTTCCAGTTCCTTATCGAGGTCTGAAAGCTCCTCGTCCGACTCCGTCGTCTCGCTGTTCGATTCTTCACGGTCTCTCGTCAGTGTCAACTGGTCCCCTGCACCAGTTCCCGGCCCAAGCGGCTGGGCCTGCCTGCGCTCATCGCGCAGGAACTGCCTCACTCGCGGATCATCGACCGTCTCACGGAGTTTCTGTCCTGCCTTTTTGCCTGCGACGACACTCAACTCTTCAGGACCGAGTTTGTTACCAGGCATTTGGGAGACGACCCGCGAACCAGTCGCTGTCTTCGAGGCGAGTCGCGTCGCAACACTTCCGACCAGTTCCTCGCCGGGTTGAATCCCGTAGGCCGCCGCCCGACCCGCCGTCGAGGACAGCTTCGAGGCACCGGAGATGGCGGCAGCACTCCCGCCTAACGACCCGACAAGTTGCCCGGAAAACTCCGCCGGGTTCGACTGCGCAGCATCGACAGCGGCCGCGCCAGCCGACACGAGTGCGTCATCAGTCTGTTCAGCGACTTCGTCTCCGTCTCCAGCGAGCGTCTCGGACCCGGCGTAAACAAGGTACTCAGCGCCTTCCTTCAGCCCGAGTGCCGCCCTCGGGACGTTTGCAATGTTTGCGGCCCCCTCGAAGGTGCCCTTCCCGAACGACCGGAGACTCTCCTCTAACGCGACACTGGTTCCTTCCAGCGACGAAGCCGCATCGTCGTACCCTCTCGCTCGCAAATCGTTTGCGGTGTCCTCCAACTCTTCGGCGATAATCGACTCCGAGGCGATCCCTCCCTCATCGAAGAGCGCGCTCGACGTATCCTGAATCGCGCTACTGATGGCCTGCGACCCTCCTTCGAGGTAGTCCTCGACGGTTTCACCGCCGGTGAACGGAATTTCGGCCTGATAATCACCGAACTGTTCTTCGGCCTGTTGCCCTTCGATCTGCGCGACGAGGTCGCCCTTCTCGTTCTCGACGACCTCGATGTTCTCCGCGTTCGGGTTCTGTTCGCGGGCTTTCTGCCTGAGGAGGGTCTTGCGTGCTTCGCGCGTTAGCTCGACTCCGTAACCGGTCTCAGCCTCCTTGTCGGCCGCGAGATCCTCAACACTATCCGGCCCCTTCCGGAAGACGCGCTTTATGTCCGACTCGTCGATGTTCTCGGTCTCTTCGGCGATCCGTTCGCGGATGTTGGTCGTGGTCTCCGTCCGGTCAAGAACAAAACCACCCTGCTCGTCCCGGCCGACATCGACGTTCACGTCTGAGTCGTCCTCAACCTGCTTTTCCATCAACTCTTCACCAAGTTGCCCGCCGGAACCGACGCGGCGTTTCTCGTCGGCGTTTCGAGGCGGGCCGAGGGAGAACTCCTCACCGACATCCGACTGGTCGTTCGTTAGGTCCGGTCCTCCTCTCGGACCATCAATTCTCTCGGGCTGATCGCCGAAGATGGGTCTCGCAGTGAGGTCGCCATCCTCTTTTGAGAACTCGACATCTTCCGCGCCAGTTTGCTCCTTCAGACGGTCCTCGAGCACGTCACGCTGTGCGCCACGGGACAGTCCGAGGACTTCCACCACGTTCTCACCAGTCACGCGCACACGAACATCAGACGGGCTAACTTCACTCCCGTACTCGCTCGCAACGTTGCGCTGGACCTCCGATACTGTCTCCTGAACGGTGTCCCTCGAAAGGTCAGGGGCACCGTCATCGGTGACGACAGTCGGTCGTTCGGCAGGCATCACCTCCTCGGAGTATTTCTCTCCGGACCTCGACGACGTATCCGTGTCGTCCTCTGGAGTCGTATCGTTAGGGCTGTCATCGCCATAGCGAGCCTCGTTGGCCATGTCCTTGTCGAACCCATCGCCTGCCGAGCCGGACCCAGAAGCGCCGCTACTTCCCGAGTTGGAGTCCGAGGAGTCACTACTTCCGGAGTCCGATTCGGACCCGGAATCCGACCCCAGACCACCGGTCAACTCGCCCTGTGTCGGTGCGGTCCCTCCAGGACCGTCGTTCCCGACAGTCTCCGAGTCGTCAGACTCGGTCTCGTCGCTGGACGAGTCATCGTCACGGCTCCCACCTCCTCGGCGAACGGGCGGTCTCGGCATCTTACCTCCCCCAGCCCCGCCCTTGCTTCCACTGACCGGACGACGAGTTCTGGACGTGGACATCCGTATTTCGCTTCCGTGCTTCTTTCTGCGCGACCGATCTCGCCTTCCCCTTCCGGTGGTGACGTGAGAGGATGCTACCACCGCGGCCCGCGCCGTTCTTCACGACCCAATCGCCTTTCCGGTCGTCGCGCGTCGGGTCGTGCTCGACGTAGATCGTCACGCCGACCCCTCCCGAGCTTGCTCCTCGCCGTCGATCACCTTGCCGCCGCTGTCCTCCGACATCTCGCCGAACTGGACCTCATCTGCGTCGGTCTCCTGCTCTTCCGACTCGCCTTCCGGGGACCAAATCTCGAACGCCGCGAAAAACTCACTGAGGTAGTTCAGAGCCGGAACTCCCACCAGCGCGTAGAAACCGACCTTCGAGACCGACCAGATAGCGTCAAACTGGTCGGCAGTGAGCCGATCCTGAAACGCGAACAGGACCGCCATCTGCGTTCCGAGGGTGACGCAGGCGATCAACACGATGAACCCCCTCGTAATCGAACTTCCATCGAAGTTCTCGGACGCTTCGCCGAGTGATTCTCGGACGTTCATCAGAACAACCCTCCCATCGCCGCGAGGTCGAAGCCAGTCACGAGGTAGTCGGTCGGGACGCTGATGTACGGCATCGGGATACTGCCGCCGCCAGCCCCGCCGCCGCCCCCGCCACCCTGATTGCTCCCCATCCAGTACCCGATGAGCAGCAGGACGATGGAGAACGCCGTCTGGGTCATCGGACTCGTCTGGCCGTACTTCGCCACGCTCGTGCGAACGTAATCGGTCGTCTTCCGGAACCCGTTGCCGTCGAGCATGCTGAACGGCGTGTAGTTCTCCAAATGCCCGAAGTTCACCATGAAGTCCGACCTCACCGGCACCTCCTCGACGAGGTCTTCCTCGTAGTCGTCCTCGTCCTTGCCCTTCTCGGGCGCGCCGACGCGTTTCTCCTCGTCGTAGGCGTCGCCGCCGTCGGTCTCGACGCGCTCTTTTCCTTCGAGGATTTCGAGCGTCGCGGGGTTGACCAGCGCCTCGATGTCCTCGACGATGATTCCGACCGTCGAGCCGTAGAACTTGAACAGACTTCCCTGACCGCCAGCCTTCCGGAACTTCCCGTCGCTCTTCAACCCGCGCTGGGGTTCGGTCTTCTCGGTCGCTGGCCGGAGCTTGATACGGCCGGTGTCGTCGATCTTGAGCGCCGAGGTCCCGGCGATCATCATCGCCGGGATGAACAGGGCGCTTGCGATCGTGTTCCGTGCCTTCTGAATGTACGCTTCGTAGTCGATGTCTTGGAAATCCATGAGTGATCACCCGAATAAGCGCCCGAGCAGGCCCTCTCCTTCACGCTCCGTGTAGCGGGTCTGCTCTTGCCGCATCGTCTTGATGATATCCTGTTGAGCCATGTCCTTGCCACCCGACGCCTTTGCGAGGATGAGACTCTCGATGGACTCGATTTCGCGCACTTGGTCGGGGGTGAGCGGTGTCTTATCGCCGAGGCCGTCGCCGTACACCAACTTCCGGGCGGGTCCGGTCATCCGCGACCCGGAGGGCGGATGCTGGGCAAGATACTCGAAGGTCCGCTTGTGGACCATGTTCTTGAACTCCCAGAACTCCGCCTCCGAGCGGTTCGCCAGTTGGTGGGCGCGCGAGAGTTCGGCCTCCATGAACTCGATGTATTGGCTACCCACGTCGGATTTGACCACCTCGGCGAGGTACTGACGGTCGCCGTCGAGCGCACCGTTCTGGGTCTTGTTCAGGTCGCTGTAGTCGTCGTTTCCTGCGCTGTTCCCCGACGAAGCCGTCGCCGTTCCGGCGGTCCCGGTCTGGCCGTTCTGCTTGGTCTTACTCACTGAAACACACCTCCGAGCACATCTCGACGGTCAACGTCGAGTTTCGAAATCAGCAGGCCGTACACGATGAGCACATCTGCGAACGCGCACAGGAACCACAGTACCGCGAGGTAGTACGCCTCAGTCGCCAGTATCGAGCCGTTGGACACGACTTCGAGGTTGAGCGACGCGACGCCACACAGCGCGAACGCGAGCGCTCCGAACACGGCCATCAGGAGGTCAGCATCTTGAAGTTCGCCACGGCGAGCTACCGCGAGGTAGCTGGCTATTGCAGCCGCAGCCAACACGAAGAGGTACACTTGAACGAGCATGTCTGGTTACGTCACCTTGGTCGCCGCGAGGAGCGCGGCGACCACGGCGATGAGAAGCCCGATATCGCTCCCTGCTCCGAAGAGCAGTCCAATTCCGACCGCCAGCGGCCGTATACGTTGGTCGGCCGATTCGTACCAGTAATCGACGGTTGCCTCGTTCCCCTCCACCGGACATCCCGGTCCGGCGGAGACACCTTGTTCTGAACAGGTCACGAAGTCGATCGTCCCGGCGCTCGCGTTGAGCCGGTAGTCCTCGGACTCGTTCAGCGTCGTCCCATTCTGAGAAACCGTCTCGTTGCCGTACAGCGAGTTGTTGCCGAGCGTCTGCCACGTCGCGGTGTTTCCGGCGCTATCCGCGACGGTGAGCGTCTCGGTCGCGTGGTAGTCGGTGGCGGTCCCCTGAAGAGCGGACCCCAAAACGAGGGGTGCGCCGAACAGCAGGACGACCGCCGCCGCCACGATGATGAATCGCTGCATGAGCGGTGGTACGAGGTCGAAGGGACGGGATTGGATTGGGAGCGATACCGCGCGGGATGGTTACAAACGATACTATTAGGCCCGGTTCAGGTACGCGAAGACCATGAACACGATCATCAGGAGGGGCACAAGCCACCCGAACTCGATGACACCCGCGGCCTGCTCACCGCTGTTGATGTTACCCAGCGGGCCGCTGATGTTCCCGCCCGCGTTGCCGACCTTCGAGAGGATGACCGGCATGAGGTAGAGCACGACGGCGACCGTCAGGACGCCAATCATGGTACTCTCGGGGCCGAAGAACCGCGCCATCTTCGAGTCGCTTTCTTCGAGGTCCTGCTGCGCCTTGGTCTTCGAGAGTTCCCAGTCCTCGGTCAGTCCCTCGGACGCGAAGTCTACTTCGACCGCGCTACGGAGCGTCTCGCCAGCGACTTCTGCGCCGTTAGCCGTTTTCTCTTTACCTTGTGCGATGGCTTCCGCCGTCGCCTGACGGAAGCCGTCGAGCGTTGCCGTCGGTCCCGAGGACGCGGTCGCCCCCGAGGTTGCCATGCCTGCGGACATGTACGTGTCCGAAAAACCCGTCTCTCGCCTAATAATTACCGTAATGATACATTCTGCAGTAGCGAGTACCAGTCTCCAGCATTGTACCGCGTTACGGTAATCTGACAGTGATTTCCACTCTGTCGTTTTCGTATGTCGAACTACGACGACGACACTCCGGAGCGCGCCCGGAAATCACTCAACACCATTCATAAAGCGCGGAAACAGGCCGACGCCGCGATGGACCTCTACATCGACGTGTTCTACAAAGACAACAACGCGAAACTCGAAGAAGCACACGTCGAACTTCACAAGGCGGTCATCCGGTACTACAACCGGCTTCGACCGTATCTGGCGAAGAAGCCCGAGTTATTCAAGCGAAAAGCGATTCACGAGACCCAACAGGGGAACCTCTACCTCAACTCACTCGACAAGTGGCGAACGGCGAAGAGCACGTCCGAGCGGACCCGCCGGAAAATGGGCGAGGCCGACGAAACCGAGATGGTTGACGAGACGATCTGCCTCCCGGCCGATATTCTGTTCTCGGCTTACGACCGGCTGAATCTCGCACTGGTCGAACTCGACTTCGGCGCACAACCCGGTGACGATGTGCCTGAAACCAGCGTCGAGGACGCCGTCGAAGACCCGGACGCCAGCGCCGACGAGTCCGGTGACACCGAGGAGGTGGCCGGATGAGCACCACCACCAACGCTGACCTCGACCTCCTCGAACTCCCCGAACCGCCTCAGCCCGAGAGTCCCTCGCTCCCGCCGGAACTCCTCGACGACCCGGTCGGCGACGAGATCGGCGGCGAGTCGTTCACCGACTCGCCGTTCTGGGAGGAGTACGAGAAGCGAGCCTCCCAGAACCGCGACTTCACGGTCATCGTCTCCGACTGGGACAACGAGCGCGGCTCCGGCAAGACGACGCTTTCCATCAAGCTGGCGCGGGCGATGGACCAGTCGGACAAGGGCCTGACGCCCTCGAAAGCGACGCTCACTCCCGAGGAGATGATCAACGCCTACTCGGCCGAACCACACCAAAGCGCGCTCATCCTCGACGAGGCCGAGGCCGGAATGAACTCGCGGGACGCGATGACGACGACGAACAAGGTACTCTCGAAGATGGTCTCGATGGCGCGTGTCGCCGAGAAGTACGTCATCTTCAACATGCCCGCCTCGTCGCACATCGACAAGAACATCCTCGACCTCGCGGACTACTGGATTCTGGTCCAGCGCCGCGGCCTCGCCCGCGTCTACGAGTTGAACAAGAACCCGTTCGAGGGCAGGACGTACCCGACACCGACCCAGACGATGACGTGGGACGCCCTCGACGGTGACAATCCAGTGTATCAGTCCCTTACGTCCGAGAAATGGGACGAGATTGGGAGTGGGGCGGACGGCGAGTCGAAGTACATCAGCCGCGAGGACCACCAGGAGCGCGTCGAGGCGGAGCGGAAGACCGCCCGCGAGGAGACCCGCGACGAAATCATTGCGAACCTGCTCAAGCATCCCGGCGTAGCGCTACCACAGACAAAAATCGGTGAAGTCGCCTGTCTGATGAGCCAATCGCACGTCTCGAACGTTAAGAAGGACGTTGACCAATTCGCCACGAACGACTTCTTGGCCGAAATTACTGGGAAATAATAGCTATGCTGGAGAAAACCGCAGGACGGCGACGACCAACAGACCTACCGACCAATTACCACTCGATTAGTTATATTATACTAAACGCGCAAAGGGCCAGCCGACCCTCAGTTGGTAGCGATAGCCGTCGGCGAACTTCTATTCACACCCATACGTTGCGGAACTTAGTGGGGCGTGCGCACGGAGTGCGCAACAACCGACAGATTCCGCAACGAGGAGGTACCGAATGAAAGTCGCCGACGCGCACGCGGCCATCCGCGCAGGCGCTCTCACTGCTCCCGAAATAACCCGTGAGATCGACGGTATTAGCGACCGTTCTCACGTCTCACGGGAACTCAAGAAGATGGCCGAAGACGACGACACGCGGTTGGCCCGCCACGAGAAGGACACCGGCCGGGGATTCGTCTACAGCATCCCGGCCGACGACGCTGACCACGACCTCGATACCCTGCCGGTCCTCGGAGATCGGGAGTACGACTGGGACAGCTTGGTCCCGACCATCGACGAGGTTCCGAACTACATCAGCGTCCTCGGTGAGTTCGAGGACATCGAGGCCGCCCTCGACCAGCGCGAGACTAACGGGCCGATTCCGCACTTCCGTTTGGTCGGTCCGCCCGGCACCGGAAAGACGACACTCGTTCGCCGTCTCGCCGCCGAACGCGGCTGGCCGGTTATCGAGGTTCAGATTACGGCACAGATGAAGGAAGCAAGCCTCGTCGGCTCACCGCACCTACTCGGAGGCGAATCGGTCTGGGTTGACGGCCCCGTCGTCCGGGCGCTGCTGTGTTCGCAGGACCGGCCGGTCGTCGTCCTCTGGGACGAGATCAACCGCAGTCCGTTCCGGAACAAGTCGCCACTCCAGTCGGTTCTCGACTCCCGAACGTCAGTGACGGTTAAACCGAGAGCCAACGAGGAGATTCGGGGGAACACCGAGAACCTGATCTCGTTCTCGACGATGAACGAAGGAGCGCAATACAAGACGTTCGACGTGGACCCCGCCGAGGAGCGCCGCCACGGAAACACGTTTCCGGTCCCGTATCTCGGCCTCGTTGACCGAGCGCGAGAGGTTGACCTGCTCGCCGACGAGACGCCGGTCGCCAACGAGGTCGCGGAGACGATGGTCACCATCGCCAACGACCTCCGGCGAAAGGCCGCTGACAGGGGCGGAACGATTCAACGTGGCGTTCCAACATCGACGCTCTTCCGCTGGGCTCGCACCTATGCGGCCTACGACGGGACGCGACCTGACCCACTCCTACGGGCTGCGCAGACGGCGCTGATCAACCCCCGATACGACTGGGGCGATGTCCTCGAACCGGACCCGGAGAACGACTCGCTCTACGCCGACGGCAGTCCGGCGCGCGCGGTCGAGCGCCTCGTCGAACATCACCTCTCGGGTGACGCCGACACGACGGTAGACCAGACACAGGGGGTCGCTTGATGCTCCACGCTAACGCCGGGGAGTTAGTCCGGTTCCTGTTCCGTCACGGGACAGACCGAGAGAGAGAGAGGGGGACTACCGGCGAGGAGGCTAAGCTGATGGAGTTCCCCGCCAACACCGCGTTACTGGTTGAATCCCATCTCAGTGACGTGGACCCAGATACGGCGACGGCTACGGACGCCGACTCGGACGACGACCCCGAGGAGTGGTCGGAGGAGGACCTCGACCAGATCATGGGCCTCGACTCCAACATCGAGCAGGAGGACGAGGTCCTTCAGAACGTGACGGTTGACGTGGTCGCTGACGAGAGCGAGCGCAACGAGCGTATCGCCGAGTACGACGGAGCGGCTCCATTGCCGGACATCCACGAGCGTATCCGCGAAACTGCCATCGACTGCAAGGTCTACTCGGCGTTTCTGGACATCTTCAGCGACGAGCGCCGTCGCCCAGTTGACGAGCCGGGAACGCTGGACCTTCGACAGGCGACTCGGTACGTCTGTGGCGACACGACCACTGACCCCTACGAGGAGTGGACCGAGGTGACCGGCGGCAACGTCGCGGTCGGCGTCTCGCTCGACCAGTCCGGGTCGATGGGTCAGTACGAGGTCGAGTCGAAATCGGCCGTCGGTGCGTTCCTCGACGCGGTCCAGAAGTTCGGCGGCGAGGTCGTCGCAAACGCGTGGCAGGGCGGTAGTCGCTCCGCGGACAGCGTCGTCCTCACGCGGCCGCGGGAGAAATTCGACTGGGAACACCTCCTCGCGGTGCGCCCCCGGTCGTCAGACCCGATCTCGGCAGGGCTATTGCACTGCGCGAGCCTCCTCGACCGAGTGGCCGCCGACGAGAAGCTCCTGCTCGTCGTCCACGACGGCCACCCGACCGTGCTGTCTCGGACCGACCTCGACAAGACGGACGCCTGCCGAGAGGCCGCCGAAACCGTCGATGAACTCCGAGACGAGGGGTTCACGGTCATCGGTGTCGGCTTCGGCGGTGTCTCCGAACGCAACCTCGCACGGATGTTCGGTGAGGATGGCTACGTTCACACCGAGTTGGAACGGCTGGCCGACGCACTCGTCGAGAGCTACGAGAAACTGGAGGATGACCACGGTGGTGGCGCGTAGCGCCGCCGGATGGTGTGACGTACTCCCCGACAGGTATAGTACCCTGCTCGCCGCGATGACGCTCCTTTTTCTCTCCGGCTACGAACTGCTGGCCATCCCTCTCCAGATGGTCATCTACGTGCGTGCGTACGCCGCGGTCTGGGTCGCCCTCGAAGACCTCAACGCCGAGGAGCCCGCGGAGTTGCTCGAACCCTACTGGCTGTCGGTGCCGCTCGCGGTGACGATCGGCGCGAGTACCGCGTCGGTCCACGTTCTCGTTCTCCGGTCGCCGATGGTACTCGCGGTCACGCTCGTCGTTCTAACCGGTGTGCTCGAAGAAGTGTACGGCATCCACCGCCACGGAACCGCGGAAGATGTGACGCGGCTACGGGCGTTGGTGCTGGACGAGTAGGAAGAGCGTCGTGAGAAGTAGAAGACCGACCAGCCACAGCGAAGCTACTTCCAGCGAACAACCGGAACTGAGACACCCCGTCGAAGCCGCGTCACTCAGCATCGGCCTCGGCCTCCCGGAGATTGTTTTTCTTGCCTTCTATCATTTCTGTCTCTCCCCTGTTAGCTCTCGGCCGGGTTACTGCGGGTCGAGGAGAATCGCCCCGTCTTCGCGGGTCTTGATCACGTACTTTTCGCCCTCGACGAGCGCCACCTCGTCTTTGGCCTTCGTGACGGTCACGCGGTACGAGCCGTTCGCGTAGAACAACGGCCGAACGCCGACAGTCGTCCATTCGTCAGTATCGGCGTCGGTTTCCTGCGGCGTCGTTTTTGATGTACTCATTGTGGTCCGTCTTGGTGTAAGGAGGCCCACTTAAAATCCTAATACCTCGTTAGGGTAGAATCCGTCTCAGAACCCCCCGGTTCTGAGACACCACAGAACCACCGCGCACCTTTTTAAACATATAACATCAAGTATAGCATGAAATAGACCATGACCGACGAGTTCGAATACACCACCAAACCGTGGCAGCGATCACAATCCAGTTGGGCAACTACAATCCCGTCCGAAATACTCGCTATCAAAAGCGCTCCGACCGGCGACAACGCTCGCGTGAAGTGGTCGATTAATGAAGATACTGGAGCCGTCGAAGTGCGATTCGTCGAGGAGAGTAGCGATGATTAGTGACGTTGCCAAACAGACCGCACAAGAAGCCGTCGAGACGTACGAACAAGATATCGTACCCCAAGCGTGGGAGAATCTTGACGAAGGCCGGTCTTGCACAGTTTGCGAAGGTGACGAGTACGCTACTCTTGAAGGAAAAGCGGAATGCACCGTACAGGAGTACACCGGAGACTGTGGTTGCGGGGGACAAGCCCTCATCCATCGATTGACGGTGAATATCGGCGGTAAGCTGCCGTTTTCACAGAAGCATCTTCTCAAAACTGCTTGTACGGAGTGCGACGACCTAGCGGAGGTTACAGTGTCGGATATCCTTAAATTCACTTCTCCCGTGCAAGAAGAGACGTTCCACATCGAAACGGGCGTGTTCACGGAAACCCATCCGATTCACCACCATCACACCAGTTACACCCCGGAAGAAACAATTCTCGTGTGCGACTCGTGTCATGCACGAATTCACTCAGACCCAGATTTCCGCCCCGATCTCACACCCTCCCGGTCTCGGGATGCGTTGGAGGCCGATAGCCATGACTAACGAGGAGCGCGCCGTCGGCTACGCTCGTCTCTCCCAAGACGGGAAGTCGCTCCCGGAACAGCGCGAGTCCATCCGCGAGTACGCCGACGAACGCGGCTTCGACCTCGAACAAATCTTCGACGACGGCCAACACGCCAGCGGGTACTCCGCCGACCGCGAGGAGTACCAAGCCATGCTCGACCGTCTCGAAGACGGTGACGTAGACCACGTCGTCGTCCGGGACCGGTCGCGGCTTTCCCGCGACAGCAAGGAGCGACTTCGCCTGCTCCTCGATCTCGACTCGATGGGCGTTGATGTCCACGTCGTCGAGGTCGGGGAGCGCGTCGATCTGGACGACCCCTACGCGCTCACCCGCGAGTCGGCGCAGGCCGACGCCGACGACGCCGAGAAACGCAAGGAGGCCGAGCGCGGACGCGCCGAGGCCGAGTATCGCGCCCAGAACGGTCTCCCGAACGGGCGGCCGCCGTTCGGTCTCCAGTACGGTCCAGAGAAAGAGCGATTCGTTCCAGACCACGATGACGACGCCTTCGAGACCGCACTGGAAGTCATCGACTTGCGGGCGGACGGAGTCTCGTTTCGAGCCATCGCCGAGGACATCGACGGAGTCTCGAAGGACACCGCGCGGCGGATTGTGGACCGGCGCGAGAAGTATCTTGATTGCGGTTAACAGAAGTTCTGGGTTGCATAGACCCGCGTCTTACCATCAACTTCGATGATGTAGACGCCAATACCCTCTTTTTGCCAGTAGTCCCGGAGGATGTTCTTCCGGTGGCCTGTCGAGTTCATCCACTGGTTCACGAGGCCGCGAGCCAGTTCTTTTTCGTTCGAGTAGTAGACGCTCTCTCCATTATCTCGGAGAACATTTTCGTTCGCGTAAGTGTACGCAATATTCTCAGCACCGGTCGCATATCTGTTTCCACTCATTGGCACCTCACACATGTAGCCGTACTCCTCGTAGCGGTCTTCCATCGAATCGCCGTCCGGTGATGTGTGCGAAAAGTAGCCCTGCTCGCCCATGTCGCGGCTGTGATTTCGAGCAATATTCCTAAGGTGCGGATTAAACTTGAGCGGTTGCAGACCCCGATCTTGTCGCCGTTCGTTTATCTCCTCGTGAACCAGATACTCGATTTGGGTTCGGTTGAGGTCGTTGTCAAACAGGCCCGAACCGTCACTCGACGAGTCCGACGCTTCGGAATCAGACCGACGCGTTTCTTCGTCAGTAGCGTTTGCGACCGCGCCTTCTGTGTCCTCCAAGAACGACTCCGCTGGAGAGGTATCGACGGGGAAGCCGGGAATACCGACGACGCCCAGTTGACCGACGGTCGCCACGGAGATCAGGACGACGAGGAGAAACCGAGCCGAGAGTAGCGAGGAAAGAACCGACGATGAACCACGTCCCGTACTTCGAGTAGAGTTTCCGCGTCCGGGGAGCTTCGAGGCCGTCCAGCGACGAGCGCGGTTTAGCGGGTCGGTCACTGTCCCGACGATGGCGTTCCAGCGCTGGCGGCGCTTGATCTTGTTCAATTCCTTGTCGATGTTCTTGTCGTCGTTCGACTTCGTCTGGACTGGTGGACTCGAATCGAGGTCCTCGACGGCCTCTTCCGTTCCGTAGGTTCGAATCTTGCTCTTGTCCATCGCCTTGGGCGATTCACTCGCGGAGTCCGACGAGTCGCCGAGCGTCGCATCGAAGGCGCTCTCGAAGTGTTTCCCGGCGTCGTTCGCGGCCCGAGTCGAGGGACAGTTGTGCTTCTCCGGGAGCGTGTGCGACGAACAGACCTCCGTCCCGCAGTAGTTGCACCGTCGGGTGAGGTCGTCTGTCTCGCCACAAATCGCGCATCCGGCCATTATCCTGTGGCTAATACCGACGAAAGTTAATTATTCGGGTTCGGTGATAGGTGAGGCGCTCGATTCAATGTCCAATCTGTCGAGCAAGTTAATCGCCCGACCATGCGTATCTTGGACCGTCTACTTTTACTCCGATAGGATGGTCATCGACTTTTTCAACTAAGCCATTATCTGCCAGCTTTGTGCGCAGAACCGGACACGCTCTCCGAAATGACCCCACGTTGAAGCAGAAACCGAGTGACAAGCGATGAACCGCTAAACGACGTTAGTTTTATGTTGTCAGAATATTGGGATAGAGTATGCTCTTCATCATATTCGGGTGGTCGCATCGGACGAAAGAGTACGGGCCTACGTATCCGATGGAGTGCCCGCATTGCAGTAACGAGAGCTACTTTCACTTGCTCAAGTACCGTCGCTGGTTCTCTTTGTACTTCATACCACTCATCCCTCTTGGTTTCGGCTCCTACGACCTCGTTTGTCCAGTCTGTAGTTCAAGTATCGAACTCGACGGACGGGCCGAGGCCACGCAAGCAAAGCAACTCTCATCTGCGGCAGAAGACTATCAGGATGGCAAATTGACTACCGGCGAGTTCGACCACGAGCTACAAGCATTCGAGGCCGATGTTTTCTCCGACGTGGCTGCTCGGGACATCAAGCGGCAACCCTACGGAGACGGTGACAGTAAGATATTCCGTCCGCTCATGGCTCTTCTATTTGTCTTCGCCACAATTGTGGCAGTACAAAGTGCGGTGAGTCTTTATCCCGGTTCATTTGCACTTGGAGTGCTCTGTATGCTCCCGTATCTGGTCATCCGATACCGCGACCCGGAAAGTACGACGGTGCCCTTCGCAAGTATTCTGAAGAACCGAAGCTGACAGTTTACTCCTCGTCGCTCTCTAAGTCCTCGGCGTCGAGGTCGCCAGCGAGATAGGCACGACCTCGGTCCGTAATCCGATAGTACCCTCGTTTTCCTTCTACCTTCTCCAGCAAGCCATGGTCGGCCAATTCAGGCATTCGACGTTTTACAGTCGGATGCGATACTCCTTCGATGTTGAAGGATACAACCGCTGGCGGCATAGAAATGTCCTGCTCCTCAAAAAATTCGAGGATAGCAGGGTCTGACTTAGTCATCCACGTCACCAGCGGGCGCATTACCCCGCTCTCGATGCTCAATTCTCATAATTGCATGTCACCCGTCCGCTGTTAATACCTGTTGGTGTGTTCATGATACTAATCGGTATCAAGATTTATTACGCATTACTCTAAAGGGAGAAATCACGGAGACAATCGCGGACCCGTCGCTCGCCGATGGGTCCATCGCTCGAAAACGAAGCGGACCCCGCTGTTAGGGGCAGCGGGTCCGCGTGAGCCTCCGTAAGACAGGTACGGAAGCCATGTACGCAAACACGACGACGGGACTTGATAGTTCCGCACGACGGAAACGACGTGAATCGACCGCGAGACTAACAAAATCAAATAACTTCCGCGGTGAAACCGGACTACTTTCACTTTCACCGCGTGCAAGAATTAGATTCTTAACAAACCCGTGTGTTACTCCGAAACACATGTCGGGAGAACCGATAGTCAGGCTCAACAACGACACCTCGCGGTGGCGGTGGGCGTGCCCGCGCGGCCACCGCAACTGGGAAGCGACCAACGACCACGTCTGGTGCCAGACCTGCGCGCGCCAGCGCGGCGACGGTCACTACCACCGATTGCTCGACAAGCGCTCGGGCGACCTCGTCGCTCGCGCGCAACTGGTCGTGGTTGACAAGGGAGGGTCAGCATGAACTGCCCGCACTGCGGCGCGGGCGTGGACGGTGTCTCGGCGACGACGGCGGCAGTTAGGCGAGACTACTCGTCGCCTTGCTCAAGCAGTCGTTGGATAACGTCGTCAAAAGTGTCGCCCGGTGCTTTTCGGACGTTCAGTTCCTGCCACGTGTCGGTTGTTACCTGTATAGATGTAATGTCGTCGCTCATTGTCGAATCAATGGTTTCTGTGGGGTATAGGTTTTTGGATAAAGTCAGTATCTAAGGCCCTATAGAACAACAGAACCAAGTCAATAGAACAATGCTCCTGTAATACTATGGCAGAAATGACAACCGTGTCCGTCTCAGCGGACACATGGAAACGGCTGAATCGTGCGAAAGAACCCGGAGAAACGTTCGATGACGTTCTCCAGCGACTGATTAGCGAGGGGTCAGCATGACCCTGAAGAACGCGGTTGACGGCCAGATGCTCGAAATCAACGACGAGCGATTCGCGGTCGTCTCAGAGGAGACGTTCGTTCTGGCCCCCGAGAACTTCATGGTCCCCGAGGACGACGCGGTCGTCTTCCTGAAGGGGATGGACAACCAGTTCGCACAGGTCTGTTCAGGTCCCGTGCTGGAGACGCCGTCCGGTAGCGAGCAAGTTCAGCGCGTCGAAGACGTGACGCCCGACTGGAAGGCCGAGACCATCGCGGCGGACGGAGGTGACGCGTAATGTCGTTCTTCATTCGCGTCGAAGGCCTCGACCCCGAGGACCTGAGCGACAACGCGGCTCACGACCTCACCGACCGCCTGTTCGCCGACATCTGTGAGGACTACCCCGAGCACTACGACGACCTGACGGGCGTCATCCCGGTCCTCAACGAGGCCGAACACGCGCGGCTGGTCGCGGCCTCGACCATCGAGCGACCGACCGAGCAGGACGCGGCCATCGGTGAGCCGGAGATGGCGACCGACGGCGGGGCGACCCCGTGGGACCCGTGGTGCGACTGGTGCCAGATGGCGTTCAAGGACGGACCCGACTGGAAAGTCGAAGCCACCAACATCACCGGCTGGTTCTGCACCGAGAACTGCGCGGACCAATGGCGGTCGGGTGACACCACTCCCGAGCGAGTCGGCCAACAGGACGACGCCACCCCCGAGACGGAGGAAGATGGCGAGCAGGAGGTCATGACCGACGGCGGGCGCGAACCTCCGAAGAGGAAGAGTGAACCGTACCACTGTGGCTTCTGCGACGAGACGAGTCCGGACCCTGCGACAACGAGTCTTCCCTGTGGCTGTGTCCGCGTGACGTGTCCGAACTGCGGGAAGACCGACGAACTTCACGAAACGTTCTGCCGGGCGGATGAAGTTGCGACCGACGGCGGAACGGACCTTGCGACCTACGAGTTCACTGTCGAGAACGATGGTTCAAGCATCGTCTACGGGCCGTGGAACGACGGCGACGAGTGGATGCTCGCACTGAGCACTGCGACCGGCGAGCGCGTCCGGCTCCTGCTCGGCGAGGCCGCGATGTACGAACTCTGGACCGAGACCCACAACACCCCTCGACCTCGTGCGGCCGAGCCACGAGACACGCTCTCGCGGGAAATCGTCGAGAAGGTCAACGGGATGAACGCCGACCAACTCCGCGAGGTCCTCGACGCCATCGAGGACGTTGGAGGACAGCGATGAGCATCGAACGCGAGGTCGCGGTCTCGACTCGGGCGTACCCGAGCGGGCGCTGTCGAGCTATCTCACGGTCCGAGCGTCGGCGCTGTCGGAACTCCTGCGGCCGCGGACCGGACGAGGGACTGTGCGCGACGCACGCCGCCGAGACCGACCCGGTGACCATCGACTGCGACCCGCGGACGCTCATCGCGGCCGTCTCCGAGCAGTTCCCCGCGCGATGCCGAGCTATCCACAGCGGCCTGCGCTGCGAGACCGGCTGCGGTCCGACCGACCGGTTCTGCGCGCTTCACGAGACCGTCGCCGTCTCCGAGGTCATCGACTCGCTCGACGACGGCGAACTCGACACCGCGCTCATCAAGCAGGCGCTGTCCGCGGTCGAGGAGGTCGAGACGCGATGAGTCTGACGTGTGACGGATGTGGGATAACCAGCGAGGACGTGCGCCTCGTTGAGGTGGAGAACCCGGACGGACTCATCACGACGTGCGACAGGTGTGAGGACAACCTCAACTCCGACATCGTCTCCGAGGAGGGGTCGCCGTGACCGGTCGTCAGACGACCCTCGACCGCTTCGTGGGTCGGTTCGTCTGCGACTGCGGAGCAGTTCGACGGACGTTTCTCGGACTGACGAAACATCGGTCCGCTCGACGCTGCTGGGAGGACGCATGACTCGGTGCGACGGGTGCGGACGACAGACGAAGACGTACATCTTCCATTCTGGGCCGTGCGCTCGCTACTGTCCGAGTTGCGAGGAGTTCCGAGAGGAGAACAGCATCGAGGCAGGAGAAAATGAGCAGTACAAGCTACGAGCGGCCGCTTCCATCGAGGAGTGAGACAAATATGGCAACCAACACGCAGGACAACGGCAACAACGAATCGACAGCGAAACCGCTCTACCAACGAGAATCCGCGCCGGTTGACCGAGCAGACGATTTGATTCTGCTCGCTCTGAGCGCGGCCGACGACGACCTCGACGGCGACGACATTTTCGCGCGAACCTCGGACCTCGCTATCGAGGTGTTCGGCACGGTCGTTGACGGCACGAACGCCGAGTGGGAGTGTAAGGACGCTATCGACAGGTTCGACCAGCTGGGCTACGTCGATGGCACTCCCTTCCGAGAGGAGAGCATCTCGCTGACGGAGAAGGGCGAGAAGGGTGCGGGAGCGCTCCGTGCGGGACTTTCCGACGACAAGCGAGACGCACTTGCGGAGTGGACCGGGCAGGAGGCGATGCTCAGTGAGTAGCGACCTCGAACCGCTCCCGCCCGCGGAGGCGGTGAACCTGTACCTCAGCCATCGAGAGCCGGAACTGTCGGAGAAGTCGCTGGAGAACCAGCGCTATCGGCTGAACGCGTTCATCGCGTTCTGCGAAGAGGAGCACATCGAGAACCTGAACGAACTCACCGGGCGAGACCTCCACCGGTACCGCGTCTGGAGACGGAACGGCGAGGGCGACGGGTACCGTGACGACGGCGTCTCGAAGACAACCCTCCGGAGTAACCTCGCTACGCTCCGGGTCTTCCTCGAATTTGCGGCGAGCATCGATGCCGTCGAGTCGGGAATGCGCGAGCGTGTTCTGCTCCCCGAAATCGACCCAGAGGAGGAGGCAAAAGACGAGAAGCTGTCGGAGGACCGTGCGGAAGCTATCCTCGAATACGTCGAGCAGTTCGAGTACGCGAGCCGCGACCACGTCATCCTCGCGCTACTGTGGCACACTGGTATCCGGTTGGGTAGCCTGCGCGCGTTCGACGTGGGCGACTTCGACCCGGACGCCCCGTGCCTCGAACTCCGGCATCGGCCCGAGAACGAGACGCCGCTGAAGAACGCGAAGGCGGCGAACCGGACCATCGCGGTCGGCGACCACTACGCGGAGGTCCTACAGGACTACATCGACCACAACCGCCACGACGTGACCGACGACTACGGCCGCGAGCCGCTTATCACCAGCGAGCAGGGCCGTCTCACCGAGACACCGATTCGTCGGACGGTCTACCAGTGGACGCGGCCGTGCATGGTCGCCGACTGTCCGCACAACGAGGACCCTGACGACTGTCCGTACATGAACCGCGACCGGGCCAGCGAGTGTCCTTCGTCGCGGTCGCCCCACGGCATCCGGCGCGGCGCGATCACGAAGCACCTCCGCGACGGCACCCCCGAGGAAATCGTCACCGACCGGTGTAACGTCAGCAGTGATGTCCTCGACCAGCACTACGACCAGCGAACCGAGCGCGAGAAAATGGAACTTCGACGCGAGTTCCTCCAAGACGCATGATTTCGAGCAACTCCCCCACCACGAGAAGCGAGACCCGGCATCGAACGAGAACCCGCGCATCCCGCGAGAAGCCGACACCCCGCCGAGTCCATCCGCATTTTTCGCCCGTAACCGGGGACCAAAAGCACAACGCCGAGTTACGTCTCTTTGACCCCGTCGAGTCGTCGTTCTCGGCGTCGAGCGACAGATGCGCACGGAGCGCTCCGCCAGACCGTATCGACGCCTCCGACATCCGCGTATCGGAGGTGTTTTGTACCGATGGACGAATTCATTACGTAGACGGCACGGTCGGGAAGCGACCTTTCAGCCCGCGTGGTTTCCACACGGGTTACCGCTGTCTGACCTACTCCGTCTGTTCAAACTCGTGAGCGGCGGCTATTGCTGTATTCAAAATCCGACGACCGACCAGCGGGAGGTCCGTCGCCCGAAAGTACCTCCACAGTCGGAACTCATCTCCAGAGTTAGAAGTCGGTCCGCGAAAGCCACTCGCGCGCGACGGCGACGAACCACGCCATTCAGACCGCGAACGCGACCAGCCACGCGGCGTACCGGACCGCCGGAGAGCGAGCGACGAGGTACGCGACGCCGAGGATGTCACTGTCGGCGGGCATGTGTGGACCGTCACCGTCGGCGTTCGCCTCCGCTGCGGGCGAGTAACATCACGACGCCGAGCGCGAGCAACATGACGATACTGGCGCTCCCGATAACGACGAGTTGGGCGTCCTCGTCGCCGACACCCGCTGCGACGACCACCTGTAGCACACCTGCGCCGACGAGAACGCCGACGAGCGCGACGACCCGCCAATCCGGTCGCCTCGACGCAATTGCCATACGGTAGCACACTAACTGAACGACCGTAGTTGTATCGCTGACCGCGCGCGAGACCGATGGTCAAGAAGTCGGCTCGGCCGCGACGCCGCAGTCACCCCCGCACTAGAACGCGCCCGCTCGAATGGACAGTGACCTCGTACACGTCGTAGGGGAACGACACCGAAACGTCGTCCCGGAGGTCGCCGTAGCGCCGCGTCTGGAAGAACAACTGGAGCGCGTCACAGTCTACCACGGAACTCAGCGGCGTCATCTGTGCGGGGTCGCGCTCGACGACTTCCGAGAGTGCGAGCGCGACACCTGTGCACACTTCTCCGTCGAGCATGTGCTGGCTGATGTTGAAGACGTAGGTAGAGTTGGCCGCGCCGTTTTCGGAGGTAGATTCGATTTCTACGAGGTCGATGTTCTTTCTCGACATACTCATTCTGGTTGCTACCGGTTCTCAGTGTGGGGCGTACAAAGAGTTTCCGGTGAGCAGAACCGCCCGGAGAAACCCTGATGGCGGACTTTCGAAGGAGTGGTCTCCGTCCGGAAGCTCCGGAATCTGCTCGCCGTCTCCGGAATCCGGTCGCCTCCGACGCCGATTTGGAGCTTCCGATCTCGTCAATGCGCTAGTGAATTTTTCTCGAGGGGTGGCGGCTTAGTTTATAAGTCCCCGGTTCGATGGGGCGGACATGACCGGTCGGCGGCGTTCATCGCTCGGGGACACGCGGTCGGGAGAGAGGGGTTCGGACCGGCGGGGCCAGTCGGAGGTGTTGGGCGTCGTCCTCCTGCTCGGAATCACGATTATGGGCACGGGTCTCATCGTCGCGTTCGGGTCGTCGGCACTCGACGACTCTAAGCGAACCTCAGAGATAGACAGCGCCGAGAACGCGATGACGCAACTCGACTCGAAGGCGAGTCTGGTCGGCATCGGGTCCTCGCCCGCACAGCGAGCCTCGCTCGGCGTCGGCGGCGTCTCGGTCGAGAATCGGAGCGGGTGGATGCGAATCCGGGTCGTCAACCGGACCGACGGCACGACCGAACACGACGTGATGAACCGGACGCTCGGCGCGATAACCTACGAGAACGGCGACACCGACATCGCCTATCAGGGCGGCGGCGTCTGGCGACGGACTGACGGCGGCAGTACGATGGTCTCGCCGCCGGAGTTCCACTATCGGGGGACCACGCTGACGCTCCCGCTGGTCAGCGTGAACGGGACCGACTCGCTCGACGGGACGATTCGGATGGCTCGCGGCGGTCCCACCGAGTCGAAGTTCCCCAAGCAGGGCGACGCCGCCTTCCGAAATCCGCTCGAAAACGGCGAAGTGACCGTCACGGTCCGGAGCGCGTACTACGAGGCGTGGGGCCGGTTCTTCGAGCAACGGACTGGTGGGGAGGTCACGTACGACCACGCCCGCAAGCGAGTCGTCATCACGCTGGTCGCGCCGACCGAGACCCAGAACGTGACGAACGCGCTGGCGGGGACGACGCCCGACCAGATGACCATTCAGGGCGCTGGCGGGTCGTCGTTCACCGACAGCTACAATTCCTCTGACGGCCCGTACTCCGGCAGTCCGTCGATGCCCTACGAGGGAACCATCGTCACGAAGGGGAGCGTCGAGTTGACCGGCGGTGCAGAAGTCTACGGCGACATCCGGACTGGCGGCGGCACCGTGGACTTCGGCGGCGGCGTCGCGGTCCACGGCAACGTCTCCTACGGTGGAACTATCAACTGCAAGGACAACGGTGGCGGATGCAAGTCGGTCGATGGTTGGCAGGCGAACAACGGCACGGCACCAGACATCAGTCCCATCGGCGAGTTGGTCACCCGGAAGGACGCGACGTACAGCGACGCCTCGAACAACGACAACGACGCCGTGACAGCCATCAACGAGAGCACCGACGAGTGGAACGAGTCCGAATCGACGCTCACCCTTCCCTCCGGCGCGTACTACGTGGACACCGAGACACTCGACTCCTCACAGACCGTGGAGTTCGACAACACCGGCGGCGACGTGACGCTGGTCGTGGATGACAACATCGTCTGGAACGACGTGAACATCGACGTTGCGGACCCCGACGGCGGCATGGTGAAACTCTACACGACCGGATCGAGGTTCCACGTCATCGGCGGCGAAGTCGGCGACACGGCGACCCACGAGTCGCCGGTCTTCCGGGTGTACGCCGGGCCGGGACTCGACGTGAAACTCGACGACAGCGCGAAACTCGTCGGTCTCATCTACGCACCGGGCACCGACACCCAGAGCGGTTCGATTACGGTCCGCACCCAGTCGGAACTGTTTGGCGGCATCGTCGGCGGCGGCAACACCCTCTTGAAGGCGGGTGGGTCGATTCACTTCGACCGGGCGCTCCGGTCCGTCCAGCCGGTCGTCGGCGTGAGCGGTGACGTTCCGCGAGTGACCTACCTCCACGTCAGCGTCAGTCGCGTGAACGTGACGAGCGCGTAAAATCGGTCGTCAGTTCGCTTTGTCTCCCCTCCGAACTCCCGGCGACAGCCGCGACTCAGGCCTGAATTTCGAACTCCACGACCGTCTCGGGGACGAGCAGATGGTCGGTCCGGAACTGGTAGGTTACCTCGCCGTCGCCGGGGTCGGCGAGCGACGGGTTCGAGGGCGGGGGCACCATCCCCTGCTCCTCAAAGTAGCGACCCCACGCCGCGGCGCGGGGCGACTCGACGGTGACGTTGACCCGCGCTTCGTCAGCCGAATCCGGTCCGGTGTCGAACTCGCCGTCGAGCTGTTGGGACTGTCGATGAGCGACCAGCAGGACCGTCGAGGAACCGCCGACGCCTCCGGAGTCGGTTCGGGGGTAGGTCACCAGCAGGGGAACCAGCGAGCGACGTTCGTTCACGAGCAGGTCGGGTTCGTTGCGCATCGCCGCCGAGTCGCCGTCCACACGGAACGTCGCGCCCGCCGAGAACACCGCCTTCCCCGCCGTCCCGGAGTAGACCAGCGGCCGGGTACTCCCCCGGTAGGTCGCGTTCGCGTCCGTGACGGTGTGGTTGACCTGCACCTCGACGGACACGGGGTCGCCGAACCCGAGGGTGGCCTCCGAGAGTTTGAGTTCGGTCGCCCGACTGGGCGCGCCCTCGCGGGTCAGGTCCTCGACGTTGTCGTCCAACACGTCGAACGCCCGGACCGCGTTGGTCAGTTGCTCGTCGTCGCGGGCGTCGGCCAGTCCGCCGATACCCGTGGTGTAGACGACGCCGACGGAGGCCGTCACCAGCGCGAACACGAAGACGAATCCGATGGTCTCGCTGACGCCCCGGCGGTCCATCATCTCGAACGCACCTCCAGTCTGTCGGGGTCGGAATCCGTGTTCAGGACGATTCGGAGGTCGCCGCCCCGGACCGTCGCGTTCCGGACCGCGGTGTCGTTGTGGAACCCGACCTCGACGGTCACCTCGGGCGTGTCCGACTGGAGGACGAGGCGGGCGTTCGACTCCGTGGCGTTGACCCGCACGTCGTAGCGCGTGCCCGCGACTCGCTCGGGGACCGCCGTCGAAATCGAGACTGTGGGGTCAGTTTCCGGTCCGGCGCTCCCGGTTTGAGCCAACCTGTCGGCGGCCATCAGGTCGCCCGCGATTCGCTCGCCGAGGACCGACAGTTCGGTCCGGGCGGCCGACTCCCGGCGGTCCTGAACCATCCCGCCGGTCGCGGTCAACACCCCGCCGATGAGCATCGTCGCCACCACGAGGTTGAGTGCGTAGTTGACCGTAACCGAGACGCTCCGCGTGTCGCCACCGAATCCGGAGGAATCGCGGCGTCTTCCGCGTCCCGTCATCGCGGCTCACCCGGCGCTGACCGGACGGTGGTGTGATACGTGAGCGTCGGCGTCTCGAAGTGTATCTCGAACCGGGCGGCGTACACTGCGGGTGCCGACCGCGGCGACGACGAGGTCCCCGGTCCCGCGACGTTCCCCGTCCGCACGTCGGTCCCGGCCGCAGACGTGTTAACGGTCACTCCGTACGTTCCAGTCGCGTCGTCGGCATTCTCGAACGCCACGTCGTAGGGCGCGGCGACGCCGTTCGCCCAGACTAACGCCGGACATCGTTGGCCGCCGACGGTGCCCGACGTGAGGTCAATGGTCGCCTCCGAGACCATCACCGAGCAGACCGCGGTGGCCGACGCCTCGCTCCCGTTTTTCACCGCGACGGTGATGGCCCCGCCGTCGTCGTAGATGCGGGCCTGCCACTCGTCGGAACTCCCCACTGCGCGGACCGCGAACGCCGACCCCGCCGTCCCGCTCAGTTCGTCGCGGGCGACGGTCAGCGCGAACCCGCGTACGCCCGGCCCGTCTCCCGACCCGGCGTCCTCGACGAGCGTCCAGTCGGCCGACTCGCCGTCGCTCGTGAAGTTCCGCGAGGCGTCGGTCTGGCGGAGGATGCGCCCCTCCGTCAGGTCCACTGTCTCGGTCTCGACGACCGCGAGCGTCGAGCGCTCGGCGCTGTAGCGAGACGCCAACCTGTCGTAGCGCTTGACGCCCGCGGTGACGTTCGCCTCGACCTTCGTGCGGGTGTCGTACTCCGCGCGGTTCTCGGCGTCTACGACGTCGCCGACGCCCGCGATGGTCTCCTGCTGGAAGGAGACGGCCCCGCCGTCCTCGACTTCCGCCCCGCGCGTGGCGAGGTTCTGCGTGTAGATGACCGTGTTCAACAGCAGGACCAGCGCGACCAGCGTCACCGCGACCGCGAGACCGGTCACGAGGATTAGCTGTCCGCGGTCTCGATGCATCACATCTGCCATACGACAAGTTGCACCTCCATGACGTTGTAGAAACTCGCGTTGGGCGCGGCGTCCTGCGCGTAGAAACTGGCCGACGAGACGGTGCCACTCGCGCCCGAGAGCGGCGTGTCGTCGGCCAGCGTGACGGTCCGGGTCGCCGACGCCGCGTTGTCGCTGGGCGACCCCATGTAGACCATCGTCTGCGTTCGTGTGCCGTTCTCCGCGGTCCGATACCGGACGATGACGTTGTACGCGATGCGGCGGTCCATCGTTGAGAGGTCGCCGAACGTGTCGTTCAGCGCGGTCCCGAAGGCGTTGGGTGGCCCGCCGTTCGCGTAGAATCCGCGGCTTCCGGTCCGGACGAACGCCCCCTCGCTGGCGTTCCAGAACGTCACCGCCGGGCGGAGCGTGCCGTTCTCGGCCGCCGTCGCCAGCACGTCGGCGGCCGCGGTCCGGTGTTGGGTCTCGATGTGCTGGTTCGACGTGCTGGCGGTCAGCGGCGTCACGGCCGTCGCCTGAAGCGCGAACAGGACGCCAGAAACGACTAACAGCGCGGCCATGAACGCTTCGAGAGTGTGGGCCTGCCCGCGGGAGCGCGACCGTCCGGAACTGCGTTTCCCCGACATGCTACCACATCCTCACGTAGAGGTCGGCGTCGTCGCCGCCGAGCAGAACGACCCGGCGAGAGACGACCACGTTCTCGGAGTCGGGCGGCGTCGGTCCCGCCGCGAGCGTGACGCCGTTTCTCGACCGGATAGTTCCGTCCTCCGCTATCGTAACGTTGACCGCCGTCGCGGGACCGAGACCGAGCGCGGCGTCCAAGTCCGCGGCGTCGGTGGTGAACTGACACCCCGCGACCCCGCCCGCGCCGTCGCCCGCGGCGTCGAAGAACTCGGCGGTACACGCCGGGTCGAACGCGCCGGGAGTTGTCGGATGTGCGAGCAGTTGTTCGGCCAGCAGGCCCGCGGTCCGGTCGGCCGCCAGCACGTCGCCCGACCCGGTCGCGGTGAACGGTTCGAACGCGCTCGGCAGGAACGTGACGACGAACGCCACCGTCAGCAGGAAGACGCTCATCCCGACCACGAAGTCGATGCTCGTCTGCGCGCGAGAGGCGTATCGATTTTCGTCCTCGCCCGCGGTCGAACGGTCGCCGCGCTCGTCGGCGGGGCGCGCGTCCTCGGCGGTGGATGTGTTCCGGAGCATGGTCAGATGAACGCGAAGGTGACGAGCGCGACGGTCGGTAGCACGACGGCGAACTTCACGCCGGACAGCAGCGACGCATCGCGGATATAGCCCGCGATGAACCCCGAGAGTATCGCTTGCAGGGTCACGGCGTGGAAAAACAGCATCGACAGCAGTTTCGTGTCGATGCCGCCGCCGAACTGCGAGGCCCCCGCTCCGTCGCCCGAGGAGGCCTGTCCCGCGAGTCCGGCCATCACGTCGAGGAACCTCACCTTCAGGATGGCCATCACCGCGAGCAGGGTGAGGTAGGTCATGATGATGATGACGACCTGCATCCGCGAGCGGGACTTGCGCTCGCGGGCGATGTCGTCCTGATTCTCGCTGGCTTGGGCCGCCGTCGAGAGGACCGCCGTAATCCGGCTGGAGGCCTCCTGAGCTTTGGAGACGAGCTTCACGGTCCGTGCGAGGCGCGGGATGTGATAGCGGTTGTTGAACTCGATGAGCGCGGGCTTCAGCCCCATCCCGTACTCGACCTTCGCGTGAATCACGTCGAACTCGTCGGCCAGCTTTCCCGACGAAGTGTCGGCGACGGTCCGGATGGATTCGAGCAGCGTGAGGCCGGTGTCGTTGGCCGACGAGAGCTTTCGCAGATTGTCCGAGAGTTTGCTGACGACCGCCTGCCGGGACCGGACGTTCCACGTATGGAAAATCGCCAGCGGCAGGAAGTTGACGTACACCGGGACGTAGACGTAGATGAACGTGCCCCAGATGGGTCGAGCGACCATCTGCTGGAACGTCCGGGGCGCGGTCCCGGTCCAGACCGCGTTACCGACTAGCACCAGCGACGCCGGGAACGTGAGACCGAGGATGAACAGCGGATGGTCCCGAAAGAAGACGTGCGGTTGCTTGAGCAACTCGACGGTCTCGTAGGTTCCCTCGCGGCTTTTGATGCGGTCGAAGACCGAGAAGTCGCCGACGTAGCGCTCGATGAGACCGAGGTGGAGCAGGCCCGCGCCCGTCGATGCTTCGAGTCGGTCGCCGCCGTCCGAGGGATTGAGATAGCCGTCACCGGGTTCGTCCTGTTTGACCGTCGAGACCAGCACGAGGAACCCGACGCCGGTCAGGGGAATCAGGCCGTACACCGTCGCGTAGAGCATCGACTCTTGGGCCTCCCCGAGCATCGACATGATGACGAGGATGATGATGAGGAGCAGGGGGAACAACGAGAGGGTCATATACATCTCGCCGAACAGCTCCAGCGTCTCCAAGGTCATCTCCTGTTGCTGTTTGGCGGTCCGCATGTGCTTGTCCTTCTTGTCGTCAAGGAAGTCACTCATGTCGCCGCCGGAGTTGACGATGGAGAGCATGTCGGTGAGAAACTGGCTCAGTTCGTCGCTCGGCGTCTCAATCGCCCGCGTCTGGATGGCGGTCCGGTAGTCGGTGTCGAAATACTCGGTCTCTTGGACGATGGACTGGAACTCGTGGGACACCTCGCCGTACGTGTCGTCGGCCTTCGCCATCGCCTCCAGAATTTCGAGTTGGTTCAGCCCGCCGACCGAGAGAGCGTACATGAACGAGATGGCGTCGGGCAGGAGCATGTTTATCTCTCGCTCGCGCTCGCTGGCCCGCATGTACGGAATCCCGACGACGATGCCGAAGCCAATGGCGAAGCCTATCGCGCCGAATATCAGCCCGCTGACCGCGACCAGCGAGGGAATCTTGAACGTCTTGATTATCCACGCGACGGTTTGGTTGGGCACCGGCACGCCGATGAGAATGCCCACCTCGACGACGCCGGTCACGAACAGCACGTAGCCGACGAACGTGCCGAGCAACCAGAGGACGACGCCCGCGAGGACGCCGACCGCCAGCCCCCGCGAGAGGTAGAGTTCCACGGTGTCGGCCATCCGCGCCTCCGCGAGTTTCGTCTCCACGTCGGCCACGAAGTCGCCGTCCTCGTCGAAGAGGTAGTCGAAGAGGGGGTAGAACGCGTCGGCCAGCGCGTCGGCCGACCGCTCGGGACTGGACGCTCCGTGGCTCATGCGTCCTCCTCGTCGTCAGATGACCGATTCTCGTCGCCATCGAACGCGGCCTCGAAGTCGCCGAACGACTCGTCTCCCTCCGGCGCATCTGCCGCCGTAGACTCGCCGGAATTGGCGTCGGCGCGGTCGTCGCCGACCGCGCCCTCTTCGCCCTCGTCGTACTCCTCCTCGTCGTACTCGTCGGGGAAGCTTCCGAGTTCTCCGGCCTCGTTGATGTTCCGAACGCTGTCTTCCGGGCCGACCGACTCGGTGTCTCGGACTCGCTCGTCGTCGCCCCGGTCGGCGTCAGGCGAGTCGCTTGTTTCGGAAGTCTCCGAGTCGTCGCCTTCCGAATCGCTTCGGGTCGGCCGGTCGCCCGCGCCGGGTTCGGCCTCGATTTCATCGGGGGCGTCGGTGGGTTCGGCCGACTTCGCCAGCGCGACTGCGAGACCGTCCACGTTGGCGTCGGCCCCGCGGTAGTCGTCCAAGAGTCGGTCCTCGGCCTCCGCGAGGATGCCCTTGGCGAGTTCGTAGGTCTCCTCGGAGGGGTCCGGGCGAGGCACCATCTCTTCTTTCTTGGGGTCCACGTCGATTTGGACGCTCTCCATCTCCCGGAGGTCCTCCAAGCTATCTTCCAGTTTCTCGTTGGCAACGAGCGTCAGGATGGTCTCGGGGTCGTTGATGAACGCCTGCACCGTCGCGGCGACCTGCGTGTACTCGTTGAGACTGTTCCTGATGAGGTACGCGAGGATGACCCGGCGCTTGAGAATCTCGTCCTCCAGTCGCTCGTGGTCCCACCCGCGGTCGAACATGATGTCCTCCATCGTGTTCGACCCCGAGAGGCGCATGAACTCGTCGTCCTCTGCGCGCCACTGGAAGATGTCTTGAACGTTGATTTCGTCGTTCTCGGCGCTGTACTCGTTGATTTCCGTGAGCGACTTGTTCCGGCGGACCTTGCTCCCCTGCACTCGCGTCTGGGTCTGGATGGAGACCAAATCGAGCGCCGTGAACAGCGTCTTCGAGACGTTGATGGGTTCGGTGGTGAACCGCTTTAGCACCTCACCGACAGTGTCGGCGTGGAACGTGGTGTAGGTCGTGTGGCCCGTGGACATGACCTGAAAGAGTGTGCGGCCCTCCTCGCCGCGAATCTCGCCCATCACGATGTAGTCGGGTCGTTGGCGGAGCGCGGCTTCCAGCAAGTCGAACTCGTCCACGTCTCCCTTGTCGTCGTCGCTGAACGACGGCCGGGTGACCGACGCAATCCAGTTGCGCTGTGGCAGTTCGACCTCGCGGGTGTCCTCGATGGAGACGATTTTCGTGTTCGACGGGATGAACAGCGAGACGGCGTTCAGGCTGGTGGTCTTGCCCGACGCTGTGCCTCCGGCGAAGATGAGCGACTTGTGGTTCTCGATGGCGAGCCACATGAACGCCATCTCCTCCAGCGAGAACGTGTTCCAGTTCACGAGGTCCACGGGGGTGAACGGCACGTCCTTGAACTGCCGGATGGTGTAGTTGGTGCCGTGGTCGCTGACCTCGCGGCCGAGCGTCAACTGGGCGCGAGAGCCGTCGGGCAGGGTGGCGTCCACCTGCGGTTCGCGCTTGCTGATGCCCTTGCCCGAGCGCTGGGCCATCTTGACCACGAAGTCGTCCAGTTCGCTCTCGCCGTGATAGACGTTCGTGATGACCTGCTCGTAGTCGGTGTGATAGACGAACACCGGCGAGTTGTAGCCGTCACAGGAGATGTCCTCGACGTTGATGTCGTGTTTGATGCCGTCGATTCGCTCGTAGCCCACGAAGTCCCGCCGGAGGTAGTAGAGTAGTTTCTCGGTCTGGTACTCCGAGAGGTCGTCGTTGTCCTCCTCGATGAGGACCGGTTCGGGCCGGACCATGATGCCGTCGAGACCGCCCGACTCGTCGGGTTCCAGTTCCTCGATTTTGGCTTCGACCGCGGCCCGGACCTGCTCGCGCAGCGTCCCTTCCGCCTCGAAGTCGAGGTCGATATACTCGTCGAGTCGGACTGTGGGTTCGGCGTCCTCGTCCGCGCTCGCGGGCAGATCGCTCTCGGCCTCGGCGTCGGCTTTCTTCGTCGCGGGCAGGTCTTCGTCCACAGTTTCGACATCCCCGCCTGCGGTTTCGGCGTTACCTGCGGTCTCGTCGGAGGGGGTATCGGACGATTCGGGAGATTCCTGTTTGTCGGGTGACTCCGACGATTCCGGTTCGTCGGACGATTCCGGTTCGTCGGGAGTCTCAGCGGTTTCGGGGTCGCTATCGGCGTTCGCGTCCGAGTCGTCGCCGACCGTCCCGCCGTCCGCCGCGACATCCTCGTCGTCGGTCTCGGCGTCCGTCGAGGGGTCGCTCTCGCCGTCCGGTGACGGTTCGGGTTCTCTCTCTGCCTCGACTTCCGACGCTTCGCCGTCGGCCGCCGCCTCGGCGGCGGCCTTCTCGGAATCCTCGCCGTCGCGTTCGCGGTCTTCCGCGTCGCGCTCGGCGCTCGCGTCGGCCTTTCGCTCGCGGCGCTCCTTGATGTACTCCCGGAGCGGTTGGACCGCGGCGTCGGTCTCCTCGCGGAGGCGTTCGAGGTAGGCGCTCACCGCGTCTCTGGTTTCGTCGTAGCGGTCGAGCAGTTCCTGCAACTGCTCGGCGCGCTCGCCGTCGTTCTCGGCGTAGAGGTCGTAGCGCGCGAGCAGTTGCAGGGTCTCGCGTTGGATTACGTCGCCGCGCTCTTCCTCCTCGGCGTCTACGACCACGTCGTCGCTGGAGTATTTGATGGACGACCGGAGCTTCTTCGTCAGGAACTCCGTGAGGTCGTCCTCGATGGGGGTGCAGTACGGTTCGACGAGGTAGTATTTCGTCTCGTTCTCCTTGGCGGAGTGGAAGATGACGACGAACGAGTAGGGCTTGTTGACCCAGTAGCGGTCGGTCTCCCGGAAGTGCTGTTTTTTCGGGAGCGAGACCTCCTTTTCGAGGTCGTAGCGATTGACCACCGTGGTGTGGCCCTCCACCGTCGAGAAGAAGGCGTCCTCGTCCAACTCCTCGGGCACGTCGAGGGTGCGCTCGTCCTCAACCTCCAGCATGTGTTCGGCGTTGGCCGCGCCCTGCGCGAGTCGCTGTTCGAGGTCTTCCTCGGGGAACCCGAGCCACTCTTCCTTCTCGAAGCGGTCGATTTCTCCCTCGTCGTCGCGGGGTCGCTCGGGCGCGGTAACGTCGGTGTCGGTGTAGTAGTATTCGTACTTGAAGTGTTCCCAGTAGTACCTCCCCTTCGTGACCGGCGTGGTCGCGGGGTCGAGCCACGCCTCGAACGACGCACTCACGTCGGTAACTGCCGTTCCGACCTCGAAGACGCTGGCCGAGAAGTCGTCGTGACCGAGCCACTCGCTCCGGTCGAAGGGGACGACTTCGCCCGACTCGTCGCGCGGGAGCGCCATCCCCTCCTCGGCTTCGTCGTAGTAATACTCGTAGCGGAAATGCTCCCAGAGGTACTCGCCGAGCGCGACCGGCGTCTCCTCCGGGTCGAGGAACGCCTCGAAGTAGGCGCTGAGTCCCGCGGCGGTCTCGGTCCCGTCTCGGACGCGCTCGCCGGTTTCGCCGGGGTCGTGGCCGAGGAACTGCTCGGCCTCGAAGGGCTGGGGCTTGCCCCGCCAGTTGGTCGGCGGACCGCCGTCCTCGTAGAAGAACTCCGATTTGAACTCCTCCCAGTCGTACTCGTCGACCGTGACCCCCGCGCTGGCAAGTTTTTCGTCGCTGATATCGAGCGAGCGCGGTCCGTCAGTCTCCTCGGAATCGCCTTCAGGGTTGGTCTCTCCTTCGCCTGAGTCGTCGTCTTCGGACTCGCTGCCTCCGGCCTCGTCGTCTTCGGACTCGTTGCCCCTGGATTCGTCGGCGTCTCCGCCGTCAGCGTCGGTCTCGCCGGTCTCGGAATCGACTTCGGAACTCTCGCCGGTCCCGGAATCGTCGTCCGCGATTTCGGATTCGTCGCCGGTCGCCGAGTCGTCCGCGCCGTCGAGGTCCCCGTCGTCCGTCGAATCGCTTTCAGCGTCCGAATCGTCTCCGGAGTCCGTGTCGTCGGCGTCCGCCTCCGCTTCGGGCGAGTCCACATAGCCGGACGCTCCGCGGTCGGTGGCGTCGGAGACGCTTTCCTCGGCGTCCTCGTCCGCTGGCGCGCTCTCGGACCCCGAGTCGTCGTGCGCGTCTCCCTCGCTCCCGTCGCGGTCCGGTCGTTGCCCGTCCGACCGTTCGTTTCCCGGCGATTTCTCGTCGCCGTCCCGCTCGTCGCTCATTGGCTACTCCCCTCGCCTAATGACGCAAAAAACCTCGTAACAGAGAGAAGATACGTCGCCATAGTTTAGCATACATGCTCAATGGGAGGTTAATCAAAATTGTGGCCGACAGGATACGTAGTTGATACGTCTGGCACGGTCGGCTGACACCGTCAGCCGCCGAATTACGATTCGACTTATCTAGTAGCATCGATTACCTTTTCGGCGACTCGACCGTCGAGTAACGCGACGTTTCTCGACGGCACTCGTCTTACGCGATTACATCGAAAACGTCGCCGTTCTCGTCGAAAAATCGGAAGGCGTAACTTACGTGCCTTGCTACCTTTAGTCGTGCTTTCAGTACGGTTCTTGGCGATGGTGAGCACGACCCTGCTCGTGGTCGGCGCGCTCCTCGTGGGCGAGGCGCTTCACGGCGGCGTCGTGACCGGGCAGGCACCCCTGACCTCGCCGTACGTCGTCGTCCGAGTCGTTCTTGGCGGACTCTTCATCGCACTCGGCTACCGATTTCGGACGCCGGTCGAAGACTACGTGGACGTACCCTCGGGCGACCCCAACCGGTCCGGCGAGTCCGAAGAGCCGTCGCCCGACCCCGACCAGTCCGGCGACTTCGACCCCGAGATGTCGCCGCTCGGCGGCGACGGTCTCGAACACGTCGAGACCGACGACGGCGATACCCGCGACGCCCGTGCCGACCGCGACACCAGCGAATAGCGACCGTTCGGAGCGTTTTTCTCGGGATTTTCCGCCGTCTCTATCGAACTCCATCGCTCCGGAGAGGAGAGGCAACTGGCGGCCGATTCGATACGCGACTGAAAGTGCGGAAGTTTTAACCTTGGCGAATAATACCACAAACCATGGCGATACGCGAACAAGTCCCGAAACCCCTACGCGGTCCGGCGGGTTTTGCATCGTTGGCAGTCATGCTTCTCGGGGTCGTAATCGGATACATCCTCATCACGACGGGTATCACCCTCTATTTCAACCTCGACCCCATCGAGCAGGGAGCGGTCACTAGCTTCGAGGCACTCGCAGTAACCGGCGTCGGCGTCGGTACGCTGGCCGTCGGCTATCTCGGGTGGCGCGGCTTCAACTACTTCGCTTACTAACCATGCCAACCGACGTTCGCACACACCCCGACGCACCCGATCTCGAACAGTTGCAGAACCTCGTCCTCGAACCGATTTCGCAGGACGAAATTCGCCGCCGCCGTGAGAACGGCGAGACGCTGGCTGAAGACCTAATCAACGACCGTGGAGACCTCGACGTTCGCGCGCCGATGAGCGAGGAACCCGGCGAACCCGTTGACGGCGACGTGGGAACCGCGCTGTACCGACTGGTCCAGCTGTTCGGCACGCCGACGTTCCCCGAGTACATGGCGGGCGAGGACATCAGCGACCGCTGCGAGAGGACCTACAAGTACCTCTTCCGAGTCAAGCTTGACGACGACGTGGCGGACCTCCCCGACGAGTGGCTGATAACCGTCGGCGACTGGAAAGTGGAAGTCGGCGTCGGCGTCTGCGAGTGGCGCGACGAGGACTCGGAGTTCACCGCCGACACGCAGGTCGCGCTGACCTCGATGGCGCTCGTCCAGAACGTCACGGCCGAACCGGTCGAGTGCGATTACAAGGAGATCTGGTACTGACTCGGCGCATGGACGACCCGAAGGAATCGGTGTACGTCTGGTTGACCGACGAGCGAAACCGGACGATGCTGCTGTTCGCGTTGGCGGCGGGACTGGGTCTCACCAGTCTGGCTTTCTTCTTCCTCGGCAGTTCGAACTCCCCGACGCGAACCGAGTTCTCGCTCCTCGTCGCCGCGATGGTCGTTGTGTTCTACATGACGCTCCGGACGAACGTCTTCTGACCGACCTCACTGTCCGGTCAACCAGTGCATCAGGGCGAACGCCACGGCGAGCGACGCCATGAGGAGTCCGGCGAACACCGGCACGATGGCCGAGTAAGCGTAGAGTCCGATCCAGTGGCCGCCGTAGGCCGCGGCGATGAATCCCGGCACAGAGACCACCAGAAACAGCGACGAGAGGTATCCGGCGAGCGTCGGGTCGTCGCCGTGGCTGGCGTACGTGCCCTCCTCGCGGACCGTCTTCTCGCGCTGTGGCGTGTTCTTCGGCACGGGATGACGTAGCGCGGGACGGCGTATAAATTTCGGGATACGAATCGAGCGGGGCATCGTCGCGCGCGTCAGGTCTCGAAGTACCCGCCGACAATCAGCGCGCCGAAGTACGTTCCGTAGAACGTGATCACGTAGGGTGGCAGGCCGCTAGCGAGCGCCTCGCCGATCATCTTCGGCAGGAGGAGGTCGCGGGTGAACGGCGCGTAGCTGTGGACCCAGAGCGGCGCGATCCACGCGAGGACCTGAACGGCAAGCCCGACCAGCACCGCGACGAGCGAGAGACTGATACTCTCCGTGAGGTCGTCCGCGAGGAAGTGGGCGTACGCGCCCGCGACGCCGACGAGAGCGAGCGCCCACATCTCGGTGACACCCCACGGCAGAAAATGGTCTTTGAGAAACATGAACACGCCAGTTCCGGCGACGACGCCGATGAGCGACCCGAGCACGAGCAGTCGGAGTCGTCCCCGAATCGCCCCGAATCCGAACCGCGTCCCCGAGAGCGTCCGTTCAGCCATCCGTCTCCTCCGTGATCTCGATTTCGGTGCGCTGGTCGCGTATCGACCCCTCAAGTTGTCCCGTCACGACGACGCTGCCCGCCTCGACGGCTTCGGCGGCCCGCTCGCGGTGTTTTTCCGGGACGCTAATCCGGGCGGCCACGGTCCGGGTCTCGCCCGCGGGAATCGTCGTCTCTTCGACCTGATTCCCGGTGCCGGTCAGTTGCGTCCCGTCGGCTTTTCCGTAGAGTCGGCCGTAAGATGCCGTGAACTCGGCCCGCGTCGGATTGCGGACCGCTATCTCGACGACGAGCTGTTCGCGGTCCTCCGAGAGCGTCACGTCGGTCGCAGTCGCATCCATGCTGACCGTGTTCATCACGGCGAGATGCCCCGAGAACGTCGGAACGAACAACGCCACGGCGACGAGCGCGACGAGCAGAAACGACCCCAGCGTAATCGGTTTTCGGGGCCGCGGTAACGTTCGGTCTGCCATAAGTTACCACAACTACCACACTGCGGAAAGATAAGCGTTTTCGAAATCCGTGAAGAATCGACCGGAGCGACCGGAAACCCGCTCCGCGAGTCCGCGAACGCGGAGTCCGTGCGAATGTCGCTTGCCGGAGTTCGTCGCCTGCGGTCAGCCTGCGCTCGGTCGCCTGTGGTCAGCCATCGCGGTCAGTCGTCCGCGCCCGGCGCTTTCGGCGTCTGCGCTGCACTCTCGTAGAGATGACACGCGGTTATCTGCGGTCCGGCCTCGCGGAGGTCGGGGTGGTCGTGTTCACAGATCGTTTGGAACTCGCCGTCGAGAGCGTCGCGCGCGCCCTCGTAGTCGCTCTGGACGACGCGCTCGGCGGCCTCCCGAATCGCCGTCTCGGCCGCTTGAGGCAGGTCCAACGTCTCGATATCTATCCGACTCCCGGTCTCGGAGGCGGGGCGGTGTTCCTCCGGAAGTTCGAGCGACAGGCCGTGTTCCATCAACTCCTCGGCGGCGCGACCGCTCGCGGTCTCGGGACTGGTCTCTACGTCCTCCGGCCCGAGTTGTTCGCTCAATACCTTCCGCTTGAACTGGAACGCTCGCCGGAACGCAGGTTGGCTACCGGACCAGTCCTGAGGCGGGATGATCTTCGAACACCGCGGATGGAACCGACAGCCGGAGGGCGGGTTTCGCGGGTTGGGGACCTCGCCCGTCACGTTCGCGCGGCGTCGCTCGGCGTCTGGCGCAACCTCCGGCACCGCGTCGAACAGCGCCTCGGTGTAGGGGTGTTTGGGGTTCATCACCACCTCGTCGGTCGGTCCCTGCTCGATAACGTCGCCGAGATACATGATGGCGGTCCGGTCGCACATGTACCGGATGAGCGAGAGGTCGTGGCTGATGAACACGTAGGTCAGGCCGTACTCGTCCTGCAACTCCTTCATCAGGTTCAACACGCCCGCCCGGATAGACACGTCGAGCATCGAGACGGGTTCGTCACAGACCACGAAGTCGGGGTTGACGACCAGCGCCCGCGCGATGGCGACGCGCTGGAGTTCGCCGCCGGAGAGTTCCTTGGGGAACTCGTTGAGGTACGCCTCGGCTGGCGAGAGACCGACCTCGTTGAGCACCTCGATGACGCGTTCGCGGCGCTCGCTGTAGCCGTCGTGCATGTCGTTGATGCGGAGCGGTTCCACGACCGACTGGAAGACGGTCATCCGCGGGTTGAGGCTCTCGAAGGGGTCCTGAAAGATCATCTGGACCCGCTTTCGGAACTCCTCTTCTTCGTCGTTGGACATCTCGGTGATGTCGTTGCCGTCGAAGTGAATGCTCCCCTTTGTCGGTTCGTAGAGCTGAACGAGCAGTTTGCCCAGCGTGGTCTTTCCACAGCCGGACTCGCCCGCGATACCCATGATGTCGCCCTCGTTGATGGTGAGCGATACGTCGTCAACTGCTTTCACGGGTGTGGGTTCGTTGCCCATCAGGCGGTCTACGATCCCCTGAGACATCCCGAACCATTTCGAGAGATTTTCGACTTCGATCAGTGGGTCTGCGTTTCTGTCCATATTTCCTCCTTGGCTGCGTCTTCGCGCATTCGTTCGAGGTCGTCAATTTGGTAACACGCCGACCGATGTGCGTGGCGGTCGGTGGCTTCGGTTCGCGTCCCGTCCTCGGCGGCGTCAACGTCGTACATCGGCGGGTGTTCGGTGTGACACTCGTCGGTCACGAACGGACACCGGTCGGCGAACCGACAGCCTTTGCCGGGGTCGAGTAGCGTCGGCGGTGACCCCGGAATCGAGACCAACTGCTCTTGTTCCTGTTTGACCGTCGGGAAGGAGTTTTTCAACCCGAGCGTGTAGGGGTTGGCGGCGTCTTCGAGAACTTCGCGCTTGGGACCGCTCTCCATCATCTTGCCGCCGTACATCACGCCGAGTTTGTCACAGATTTCGGCCATGACGCTGATGTCGTGGCTGATGACGAGGATGGAGACATCGAACTCCTCCTGTAGCTCTTCGAGTTCCTCAAGGATTCGGTCCTGAATGATAACGTCGAGCGCCGTCGTCGGCTCGTCGGCGATGAGCATATCCGGATTGCACGCCATCGCCATGGCGATGACCGCGCGCTGTTTCATCCCGCCCGAATACTCGTGGGCGTAGTCGTCGGCCCGTTCGGGTTCGATGCCGACCCGTTCGAGCAGGTCGCGGGCGCGCTCGTCGGCCTCCTCTCGGGACGTGTTCGGTTCGTGTCGGAGGATGGCCTCGATAATCTGGTCGCCGACCTTGTAGACGGGATTGAGCGCGTTCATCGCGCTCTGGGGAATCAGCGCGATGTTGCGCCACCGGATGTCCCGAATGTCTTGGTCGTCCAGTTCCGAGAGGTCGGTCATCCCGTCCTCGCGGACGGGGTACTGGTCGTCCTCGATTATCTCGCGGCGGGCGTTCCCGCTCTCGTCTTCCCACCGCGGGAGCGTGCCGTCGAACCAGATTTCGCCGCTCTCGACGGAGCCGTTCGAGTCGAGCAACTGGATGAGCGACTTGCCGAGCGTCGTCTTGCCACAGCCCGACTCGCCGACGAGACCGAACGTCTCGCCGTGTTCGACGTTGAAGTCCACTTCGTCAACGGCGTGGACTTTCGACTCGCCAGCGTCGTATCGCACCGAGAGATCGTTAACTTCGAGTAATGACATTTCAGCTGTCCTCCTGCGGGTTGGTCACGTCCTCCATCGAGAAGCCGACGAAGTAGAACGCCGCCGCGACGAGCATGATACAGACGCCCGGCGGGATGAGCCACCACCACGCCTCGAAGACGTATCCACCCGACTTGATGTTCTGGAGCATCAGTCCCCACGAGTTGGCGGTGAAGTCCGCCAGTCCGAGGTACGCCAGCGACGCCTGCGCGATGATGGCTGTCGCGGCGTCCTGCGCGAGGAAGACGAACGCCAGCGGCAGGACGTTGGGCATGATGTGTCGGAACACGATTCGCGTGTCGCTCGCGCCCGCGACCTTTGCGGACTCGACGTACGACCGCTCCTTCAGCGAGAGCGTCGCGCCACGGATGACGATGCAGTTGTTGAGCCACGACGTGACCGCGATGCCGAGGATGATGTTCGTCGTCGTGATACCCCGAATCGCCACGAGGACGATGAGGAACGGCAGGAACGGCAGGCCGAACATCACGTCAACGATGCGCTGGATGATCTCGTCGATCCATGTGTTTCCGTAGAAGCCACTGATGAGTCCGAGCGGAACGCCCACGAGACTCGACAGTAGACCGGCCGCGAAGCCGATGTACAGCGCGTCGTCGGCCGCATGGATGATGAGCGTCAGAATGCCCTCTCCGCCGTAGTTCGTTCCGAGCGGTGCCCAGAACGGGTCGCCGAACGCGGGCGGATGCGGGAGCGATTCGGACTGCTCGGCCGTCATCCGTCCGGGTTCGGTCCCGAGATACGCCCGCCACTCCAGCGAGTGGGGCGCGAAGAAGTCGGGGAACAGCGCCCAGAGGATGAACACCACCATGATGACGACGCCCAGCACGCCCATCTTCTCGGCGGTAAATCGGTCCCAACCGCGACGGAACCGCTCGATGCGTGGTCGCCAGCGCTCCTTCAGCGAGTCGAACTGCGAGGAGCTTTCGGTCTCCGTGGACATTACGAGTCACCTCCGAACTTGATCCGCGGGTCGAGATACGTGTACGCGATGTCGGTCAGGAGTCGCATGACGATGATGAGGATGGCGAGCATGAAGAACGCCGCTTGCGAGACCGGGTAGTCTCGACTCAGCACCGAGGTGACGATGACCTGTCCGAGACCCGGCCAACTGAACACGTTCTCGATGATGACGCTCCCGTCGAGCAGGAACGCGAGACCGACGATGGCTTGGGTCGCCACCGGAATCAGCGCGTTTCGCGCCGCGTGTTTTATCATCACGGTCCGTTCGCTCAGGCCCTTGGCCTGCGCGAGGAACACGTAGTCCTCGCTGGTGACGTTGTTCATCTCCGGACGCATGACCAGCATCGCACCGACCCACGAGACGAATGCGATGCTGATGAGCGGAAGCGTGATGTGTTTGAGAACGTCGAAGATGATGTTCATCACGGTCCAGTCGAACTCGGCGAACTTCGTGAACATGTAGGTACTCGGAAACCAGCCGAGTTCGTAGTTGAACAGCCAGATGAACAACCACGCCAGCCAGAAGGCTGGCATCGAGTACACCGCAAGACTCGACGTGAAGATGGTCTTGTCCTTCCGAGTGCCGCGCCACCAGCCGAGGTACATCCCGACGAGCGGGCCGATGATGAACTGGGCGATGAACGCCGCGCCGAAGAGGACTAACGTCCGCGGAAGACGACTGATGATAACGTCCCAGACGGGTGCCTTGTACGTCGGCGACCGACCGAAGTTACCGGTCTGGTAGTTAATCATGAAGTCGAGGTACTGGCTCCAAATCGGTTCGTTGAGACCCCACGTCCGGCGTAGTTGCTGGATGTCCGCTTGGTCTAGCTCCGGGGTAATCATCGAGGAGATGAACGACCCCGGCATGCTCCGGATGAGGACGAACAGCAGCGACATGATGACAAGCAGGGTCAGGTAGGAGACGACCAACCGCTTGCCGAGGTATCGTGCGCTAATTCGTGTCATATTTTGTATTCGGTTACCATTTGCTCGCTTGTTTTAACTGCGACTCTGGCAAATACGTGAGATTCATTGTGGAGGTTCGTTATCAATGTGATGATTTACCACGGCAAAGCACCCCCTCGAATCAACCACTCGCTAGTATTCGAATGGTGTTCTCGTCGGACGAAAACGAAGTTCGAGAGGGAGTAGCGACCGTGCTACTCTTTCAGGTGGATGTTGTTGATCTCCGAGCCGAACGAGGCGTACGGCGGGTCCACGAGGTTCGAGATGAATCCGCCGAACTTCTGGTCGTTGACCGGCCAGCGCATCTTCTCGTAGTGCATCAGGAAGTACGGCATGTCGAGGTAGATACGCTCCAACGCTTTCGCCGTCGTCTTATTCCGCTTCTCGGGGTCCAACTCCTTCCGAGCCGTCGAGAGGAAGTCGTCGGCACTGCCGCCGGAGAGACCGTAGCCCGTGGAGTTGTACATGAAGCTCTCGTCGTTGCCGTCCGAGAGGTCGTCGGCGTTGTCGCTGTGGAAGAACGAGTAGGCCGAACTGCCGAACGGTCCGGTGCCGCCCCAGCCCATCGGGTACACGTCGAAGTCTTCCTCGTTGTAGACTCTCGAAGACATCGTGTTGAACGAGAGCGCTTGGGTCTTCACCGGGATGCCGAGTTGCTTGAGGTTGTCCACCAATCGCTGGATTGCCTTGGCCTCTTTCGGCGTGTTCTTCGGCGGGTCGATGAAGAAGGTAATCGGTTCGCCGTCCATGACCTCGGGAATGGTCTTGCCGCCCACGCGAATCTCCTTGTCGGCTCCGTCGTAGTCTTTCAGGACGCTAGACTGGACGCTACCGAACGAGTAGTCGTACTTGGCTTCCGACTGGCTCGCACTGACGCCCGAGAGACTGCCGGGGTAGTCTTTCCCCGCGTAGGTGCCTTCCGAGCCGTCGATGACCTTGCCCTCGGTGAGGAAGTTGCGGACGGCCTCCACGTCGGGAACTGCCGCCTCCTTGTTCCGGAAGTCGAAGGCTTCGGTCGCCGGGTGGGTCGAGACTTCGTCTTCGCCCGCGAACTGGAAGTCGGGGCGAGGTCTGGCGTATCCGGGCGTCTGGGCGAAGTCGCCCTTGACCACGTAGCCCTGTTTCAGGCGGTTGACCCAGTAGTGTTCGTCGAACATGAACGCTATCGCCTGTTTGAACCCAACGTCGTCGAGCGGTTTGCGACGGCCGTTGAAACCGAGGTAGCTGAACCCGCTGGAGACCCCGTTGATGAGGCTCATGCCGTCCGTATTTTTCACCTTCTCGATCTTGGACGTAGACATCGAGCCGTAGTGGGTGTCGATTTCGCCCTGCAGGAAGGCGTTGGTCATTGCGGTCTTGCTACCGTAGACCTTGAAGTTGACCTTGTCGAGGAACGGACCGCCAGCGATGAGCTGGTCGTGTTCCTGCTTCCAGTCGAGGGTACTGAGGGTCTCGAAGTAGTTGTCGTGGTCGAAGACGATCTGCATCGAGGTGTCCGGGTCGAACTTCGTGAGGTGGGCCGGACCGAGACCGACGGGACCGTTTTCGTTCTCTTCCATCGGGCTGTACTGCTGGTAGTCTTTGCCCTCCCACTTGTGTTTGGGCAGGAACGGGAGACCGCCGAGGGTGTCGGTTTCCCAGTAGCCGATGGGCTGAGAGAGATCAATGCGGAAGTCCCAGTCGCTGTCTGAGGCCTCTTCGATGCTCTCTATCGGCTCGACGACGGAGGCGTAGTTCCCCGGCTCGTTCTCCATGCAGTACCGGTAGGTGAACAGAACGTCCTCCTTGGTGAAGTCCTCGCCGTCGTTCCACTTCAGCCCCTCCCGCATGTCGAAGAAGACGCTCGGCTTGTCGCCCTCCTCGATGCTCCAGTCGGTGAAGACATTCGGTTGAACCGACTGATCGACGGGGTCGAGTTCGGTACCGAACTCGTACACGCGGTTCAGCGCGACGGCGGCATACACCCCACTGCTCGTGAGCATGTTCGCCGTGTCCGGCTTAGAGGACATCCCGTAGACGAGCGTCCCGCCGCGCTCGATGTCTTCGGCGGACTGGTCGCTCTCGGTGGGAGTCGCTTCGGTCGTCTCGTTTCCGCCGTCGTCAGTCGTGGCGTCGTTCGAGTCGTCGCCACCACTGCTACAGCCTGCAAGAGAGAGGGCAACGGCACCAGCACCACTCGCTTTCAGAAACTTACGTCGGCTATCGTTCGTACCATCCGATCGGTTGCGCCGGTGTGGCATACCAATGTGGTATGCAATCACGCATTTAAATCTAATGGTTATGAGATGACGATGGTAAAACAGGCTCATAAATAGTGTTATTGAGCCAATTACGCACGGGCTTCTCCCCGCGATTCGCAGAGCAAGGACCGATTACTCGACCGAACTACTCGCCGATGCCCTCGCCGTGGAGACCCATGTATCCGAAGTAGACCGTTGCCGACGCCGCCATCGACACCATCGTTATCCAGAGCTTCGGCGTCAATGCGCTGGGATTCGACTGGGACCAGAGCATGCTTAGCACCGACCACAGCGTGGCGACGGCGAACGCGAGCATCATGATCCACGTTCCGAGCAGTCGGTCACCCCGTCGGGCGGTCACGAGCGCGACGGTCATCAGTAGCCAAGCGATGATTGCGAGGACTCCGCGAGTGTCTAACGCCATCGTACTCTCGTCTCTTCGATGCGGAGACTCGACTGATAAAAGTGTGCTTTCCGTTATGCGGGCGGTGCGACGCCGAGCGCCTCGATGAGCGCCATCACGCCCTCGTGGGACGACTCCGGCCCGCGGGCGGTGATGAGGTCGCCGTCCACCGTGACGCTGGTGTCGGCGTCAAGTTCCGCGTCCCAGTTACCGCCTGCGGCCTTCACCTCGTCTTCGACCCAGTAGGGAAGTTTACGGCCGCCGGGCATCAGGTCGTTGTCGTCCACGATTCCCTCCTCCCACTCGTTCGGGAATCCCGTCACGTCGCGGCCCGCCACCAGAAGCTCGCCGTCGCTGTCGCGGGTGAACGCCAGCAGGCCGACCGCGTGACAGATGACCAGCGCCTTCTGGTCGTCGCCCTCAACGCTCTCGCGGAGGAGTTTCCGTGCGTGTTTGTCCTGGTTCACGTCCCAGTTGGTCCCGTGACCGCCGGGGAACACCACGGCGTCGTACTCGTCGGTGTCGGCCTTCGCTATCGGCTGCGGGTTCTGGAGCCGCTGGTCGTTCCGGTGGACCTCTTTGACCCACTCGGCGGTCTCCTCGCCCACGTTTTCGGGGTCGATGGACCGGTCGTCCACCACGGGCGTGTTCCCGCTCGGCGTCGCCACGTCCACGTCGGCGTCGGTGTCCGAGAGCGTCTCCAGCGGGTCTACACACTCTTCTCCCCAGTATCCCTCTTCGCTGACCACGAATAGTACCGATGTCATCATCGGTGGTTACCCCGCGACGTTGAATAAAGTCGCGGCCGGGGCGAGGTCGGCCCCTATCCAGTTCTCATACGCGACGGCGCGCCTGTTGGTCACGAAGAGAAGATAGACAAAAATAGTTGGAGTCGTATTCGGAATCGACCGTCCGCACTCGGCGACTTCGGAGACGAACCGATTCACAACGTCGCGGATTGTCGGTGCAACTTCCGGGCGGCGACGAGACGCTTCCCTCCGCAGTCGAGTCGGAGAGTAATCACACCGAAACACCTCACTGGGAGGTGAGTTTCGCAAAAGTATAGCGGGAGGTGGATTTGAACCACCGGTCTGCGGGTTATGAGCCCGCCGGAATCTCCTGGCTATCCCATCCCGCTACCATATGGTAACGCCGTCTTACGGATAAGGGTTCTGATTCCGACGCCGTATGCGAATTAATCTCTCCCTCAGCAGGGCGCCGTCTGGAACGCGACGATTTCCGCCGGAGTACCCGCCTCGCGCGCGACGAACGCCCGTTCGAGGGGGTCGAACCCAAAAATGTTTATCGCTCGGTCGCTCGCCTATAACTCGATGGAGTACGCGCTCGTCCTGCTGTGGTTCGTCGTGTATCAGGCGCTCGCGTTCGCCGCCCTACCGCTCGCGGCCCGACTGTTCCCCCGATTCCCCGACAGAGGCGCGGCCTTCGCCCTCCCGATTGCCGTGGTCGTGATGACCGTGGTCGGCTTCTGGGTCGGACACGTCGGGTTCGGTCGCTGGATAGCGTTCCTCGGTGTCGGCGTTCTCCTCGGACTCTCCGGACTCGTCCTGTGGAGCGCCGGGTCGCTCCGGCCCGGCGGAGACAGACCGCTCGGGGACGCCGTCCCGCTTCGCGCGTACGCGGAAACTGCTATTGTCTTCGGCGTCGCGTTCGCCCTTCTCGTCGCGGTGCGAGCGGTTGACCCGTCGGTCCACCCCGGCGGCGGCGAGAAGTTCCTCGATTTCGGCATCCTCAAGTCGCTGTTGCGCGCCGAGGTCCTGCCTCCCCAAGACATGTGGTGGGCGGGCGAACACGTCCTCTACTACTACGGCGGCCACCTCGCGTCCGCGCTTCTGACTCACCTCACGGGCACCGAGACCCAGTACGCCTACAACCTCGCGCTCTCGGGATTCTACGCGATGCTTGTCACCGGCGCGTACGGACTCGCTGGCGCGCTCGCGGACGCCCGCGGGGCCTCCCGCCGCGTCGGCGGCGCGTTCGGAGCCTTCTTCGTCGGCTTCGCGGCTAACCTCGTCACTGCGGTTACGGGACTCGTCTGGCTTCTCCCCGACGAGACGGCGCGGGGCGTCGCCGACTGGGTGGCCTCGCCCATCGCGGACTCGACCTCCGGGACGCTGTTGACGGAGGGACTGTCCGAGTTCGGCTACTGGGCACCGAGTAGGGTCATTCCCGGCACCATCAACGAGTTCCCGCTGTTTGCGTTCCTCAACGGCGACCTGCACGGCCACATGCTCAGCACGCCGTTCCTGCTGTCGATTGCCGCGCTTGGGTTCGCCTACTACCGGACCGGACCGAGCGCGCTCCGGCGTCGCCAAATGCTCGTCTTCGGCGTCCTCCCGATTGTCGTCGGCCTGCTCGGTCTCGTGAACGTCTGGAGCTTTCCGACCGCTCTCGGCGTGGTCTGGCTCGCGGTCCTGTTCGCGCCAGCGACCCCGACAAGCCTGTTCCCCGGCGTCTCGACCGACGAGCGCGACGCTCGTCGGGACGCGGAGCGAACCGACGGCGGCGAGAGCGCGAGCGCGACCGGAACGGCCACCCAGTCGGCCGGAAGGCTCGTTCTCGACGAGGCCCGCCGAATCGGCGGCGCGTTCGCCGTGACGGGCGTCGTCGCCGCCGCGGCGGTGGCGTGGGTCGCGCCGTTCGTCTTCGGCATCCTCCTGCGCTCGGCCACCAATCGGAGCCTCGCAGTCCTCCCCGAGCAGTCGAGCGCGGTCGGACTCCTGCTCGTCCACGGGGCGTTCCTGTTGGTGTTTGCGGCGTTCTTGTGGCCGCGAGCGCGGACCGCGCTCGCAGTCCGACCCGCGCGGGCGGGCCTTCTCGCGCTGGCGGTCGCGGCGTTCGCGTGGCAACTCGGCTACCCCGTGCTGGTGCTGGTCGTTCCCCTGCTGGCGGTCGGGTGGCTGTTGCTCCGAACCGTCGGCGGTCGCACCGAACGCGGCGTCGGCTACGAGACGGTGCTGATAGTCGCCGGGACTGGTCTCGTGACGCTCGTGGAGTTCGTCTACGTGCAGGACAACGCTATCGGCGGCCGGTTCAACACCGTCTTCAAGGTGTACATGCAGGTCTGGGTCCTCTGGGCGACCGCCGCGGGGGCCGCGCTGGCGAGTCTCGTCAGTTCGGCCGGTCCCGCCGACTGGCGACTCCCGGCGCTCGGTATCGACCGGAAGGGCGTCATGACGGGCGTCGCGGCGCTACTGGTCGTCTCGACCGCGCTCTACGGCGCGCTCGCGCTCGGCGGTCATTTCACCAGCGAAGCCAACCGAATCGACGACCCGACCTTGGCCGGGAAGGCTTACGTCGAAGATGACCACCCCGACGAGGCGGCCGCCATCAAGTGGTTGGACGACCGAGCGGGCCAACCACACATCGTCTCGCCGCCGGGCCGAGAAGTATACTCGTGGTCGAGTCCCGCCGCCTCGCTGACTGGCCTGCCGACCGTCGTCGGGTGGGTGTATCAGGAGGGCGTCTATCGCGGGAGCGAGAAGTCCGACTTACGGGCCAGCGACGTTGACCTCGTCTACACTGGAACGTGGGACGACCGGGCCGAACTGCTGGACAAATACGACGTGCGGTATGTCTACGTCGGTCCGAGCGCCCACGACCAGTACGACGACGAGGACCTCCGGTTCGAGCAGTATCCCGGCATCGAGGAAGCGTTCCGCGAGGGCGACGTAGTCGTCTACGAAGTCACGGACGCCTGAAAACGTCGGCCGAAACACGACTGCTGTGCCTCGCCTCTCTCACTCTTCGGTCGCGCGCTCGGACTTCCACGCGGTCCGGCACGGTTCGCTACAGAAATCGTAAATCTCGACCGTGCCGTCGTCGTCCCGGACGGTCGCAACCGGATGCCACTCCTCGGTCGGCACCGAACAGTCGCAGTAGGTACACCGGTCGCTCACCGCGTCGCTGTCGGTCGGTCGGCCGTTGGACGCACTACGGCCGGGTTCACCGGTATCTGACATCGGTCTTGGTTCGTTGGTTCGAACGTTTCTCACTCGTGGGCACTCGCTACGCCTCTTCGTAGTTTCCAACTCGACGGTGGTCGTCAGAGTCGTCGGAGAGTTCGGTCGCTACGTCGCGTTCGGTGACCTCCACGTCCCCGCTTCCGCGGACGACGACATCGCATCCGGCAAAAGCAAACTCGACGTGACCCTGCGCCCGATCTCCCCCACCGACAGTCGAGAACAGTCGGTCGAGCGCGTCGGGGTCGATGACGTGGTACAGCGGTCCCACCTCGGTCGGTTCCTTGCCCGTCTCCTCGGCCACGGCGGCAATGACGCGCTGACTGACCGACTGCTGCTCAAACGATTTTCCGCTTGTACTCGTACTCATTCTATATCCTACTCTAGAGCGGGCTATAGGGATAGGAATTAACGATATACATATACCCGTTCAATCCGCTTCGGGATTATACATCTAAATTTGGTGGAATTGGCTACTCGTCCTCGAACAGGAGACCGAACAGCGCGCGCTCCGCGCCCCGAACGTGACGGCTGACGGTCGGCTGAGAGACGCCGAGCGTGTCCGCAATCTCCTGAGCGGAACTCTCGCGGGGCCACTCGAAGTAGCCGCCGAAGTATGCCATCCGCAGAACCTCGCGCTGGCGCTCGGTGAGTCGTTCTCTGAGTTCCAACTCGAAGTCCTGTCTCGTCACGACGGGGTCGTCGCACTCCCGCCGAGCGACCAACTTCGCATTCTCGTAGTAGTCCTCGAAGTGATTGACGAACGTTCGCACGTCGGCACGCTGGGGGATTCGAATCACGAACCGGCCTCCGTCTTCGGTCGCTGTTATCGTCCGGGGCATCGCGCCGCGTTCCATCAGCGACCGGAGGAACGCCCGGTCGGTGAGCGTACACTCGAAAAGAGCCTCGTCGTCGCGCTCTGTGACGAGACGAATCCGGTCTATCCACATCACGCCCTCGGCGAACGCGAGAACGTCCTCGGGGTCGGCTCCCGAGATGGTGAAGAACGTGTGTAGCTGACCGTCGTCGCGCTGGACCGCGTTCTCGAACTCGAACTGCGCTCCGCTTTCGGCGATGAACCCGAGAATCGGGTTCTCGGACCCGCGGATGCGGAAGTCAAGTTCTATCGACCGTTCGCTCACGAGCGCCTGCTTTTGTTCGAGCGCGTTGAGCGCGTAGCCGATGGTGTCGCCGAGTTCCGACAGCACCGCACGCTCCAGTTCGTCGAACACGTCGGTCCCGTCGGCGTAGATAGTCAGGACCCCGTGAAGTCGCTCGTCGTAACTCGCCGGAATCGATACGCACGACCGATAGCCCCGTTCGAGCGCCTGCTCGCGCCACGGGTCGAACGGCGGGTGACCGAGCAGGTCGTTCTGGACCTGCACCGTTCGGCTCCGGACCGCGCGCCCGGCCGGTCCGTCGCCGACCGCTTCACCCTCGTCTGCGGTAACTTCGATTTCCTCCAGATAGCCATCCTCGACCCCGGCACCGGTCTCCGGTCGGACTCGGTCGGTCGTCCGGTCGTGCGTCCCGAACCACGCGAATCGGTAGGGACCGGTCTCGGTCAGTCGCTCGCAGACCGCTCGCATCGCCTCGTCCTCCGAAGCGGCCTGCGTCAGCGCTTTAGTTATGTCACGAATCACGCTGTTGAGCCGGTTGACGCGTTCGAGTTCGCGGTTTTTCGCCTGCAAATTGTTGCGCTGTTCGCGGAGCGTCTCCTCGCGCTCGCCCCGGTCCAACGCGGTCCGGACGTTCGAACACAGCATGTCCGCCAGCGAGCGGTCGGCCGAGTCGAAGGCGTCAGTCTCGGCGGCCGCGGCGACGAAGACTCCGTACTTGCCCAGCGGGACCGCGAGCGCACTTCCCATCTCTACGTCGGCATCAAGGGCGGCGTCGAGATCCTCGAACGCCCGCGTCTCGCTCGCCACGAACGTCTGCCACGCCACGTCCTCGCCGTGGCGCCCGAGAAGCGCGTCATCTATCTCACCGTCCCAGCGTTGGACGGTCGTAGCGAGTCTGCTGGTCTCGTCGTCGTACAGCGCGACCGCGACGTTCGGAAAGTCCAGCGTCTCGACGGCGGCCTCAACCGCGACATCACAAATTTCGGTCGGGGAGTCGGACTCGGTCAGCGACTGGAACAACTCGTTGAGCGAAGTGAGTTTCTGCTCGCGGCGCTTGCGGTCGGAAACGTTCCGAACCACTCCGACGCGACCGATTTCGTCGCCGAGCGGGAGCGGTGCCACCCGGACTTCGACCGGGACCGACCCGCCGTCGGCGCTCGGCATCGTCGTCTCCATCGCCATCGAGTTCTCCTCGGCGTCGAGCGCCTCGCAAATCCACCGACTCTCCTCGTAGCGGTCCGACCCGAGAACCGCCTCGATGTGCTCGCCGAGCAACTCCTCACGGGCGTGACCGGTCAACTCGACGTAGGCGTCGTTGACCGCGACGAATCGGGAGTCAGCGTCAAGGGCGTACACGCCGTCGTCAACCGCGTCGAGCATCGCCTCGGAGCGTTCGAGTCGGCGCTCGCGCTCGCGGCGCTGGAGGACGGCGGCGAGAATCCGGGCGATACTCTGGACGAACTCTACGTGATAGTCGGCGTACGACCGTTTGTCGGTACTGTGACTGCCCAGAATACCCCACGGGTTCTCGGGCGACCCGATTATCGCGCTGATGCCGCCGACCGCCTCCGCGGAGTCGAGCAGCACGTCACCCGCGAATCGGTCCTCGTTCGCCATGTCTTCGACGACAATTGGTTCCTCGGAGAGCAACGTGTAGCCCGCCTGCGAGTCGCGCTCGGTCCCGATAGACGCCGCGCCCACGAGGTCGTCGTCCCACCCGAAGACGGCCCGAACGAGCAGGTCGTCCTCGTCCGGGCGGTACTCCAGCACTCCGGCGTACTCGTTGTCGAGCGCGTCAGCCACGAGTTCGACCGCCTCGTTCATCAAGTCGCCGACCGACCAGTCCTCCAGCGCGTGCCGGGAGAACGTAGCCAACGCCTCCTGCTGGCGAATCCGGTCGCGTAGCTCCGACTCTCCACCCTCGGCGTCGTCTCGGACGTAGGTCTCGGAGACGACCGCACTCTCAATTCGGGTCGCCAGCACTCGGGCGCGTTCGGTCTCCGACAAGTGCGAGTGCTCGTCGGCCGACTCGGGAGCATGCTCGGGCATCGACAACGAAAGAGTCGTGACGCGCGGGTCGGTTTCTCGGACGAGCGCGACCGCCGCATCCTCGCAGTCCGGAAGGTCGGCGTCGAGAACGACGTGGTCGATGCACTCGGCGTCCACGACGCCGAGCGCGCGCTCGACGCTGGTGACCGAGGAGAACGCCACCGCCGGTCGTTCTTCCTCGAAGACGGCTTCGAGTCGCTCGCCTCTCGATGCGTCCGCGGTGACGTAGAGCGCGCGGACCGGGCCAGCAGTCGGTGCGTTTGGGGGCGTCGAATTCATTCTCCGAACTGGTAGTCGAACGCAGGCGTCGTGAGTCGCTGGGAAGGTCTGTTTCAACTACGGGGCGGTCCGGCAAAAACTATGCGGCCCTACACGTCTCGGGGCTGGCGGGACGCGACGACCGAACGCTGGTCGGGATTCGAATCGAGGATAGAGTAACCACTCACCAGTTAGTTCGACAGAGATGCGCCGACCGGGAATTGAACCGGAGCCAGACGTTCCGACTCGCTTCGCTCGTGGGCGTGCGACTGGCAGGGTTCAATCCCTGCGTATTTTGTCTCACTGCGTTCGACAGAAATGCGCCGACCGGGAATTGAACCCGGGTCAATGGCTTGGAAGGCCATAGTCATACCACTAGACCACCGGCGCACTGCGCTCACTTCGTTTGGTTGTGCCCCGAGCCTTGCCTCACTTCGTTCGGCAAGACACCGGCGCGCTTCGTTCGCTCGCGCGCCGAGGCTCGAAAACGCATCGCGTTTTCTCACCACCGGCGTGCGGCGTCGTGTTTGGTCGTTGGCCGCCCTGCATTAAGGGCCTTACTGTTTCGGTCGAGGAGCTAACTGCGAGTTTCTGTCTATTTCTTCTCGCGCGCACGCGGGAGCGACGACATTACTCCGAGACCGGACGAACGACGCCGTAGCAGTTCCCGCTCGACACCTCGAAATCAATCAGTTCCAGTCCGCTCGCGGCCACGTCGTCCTCGAACTCGTCGGGCGAGTAGATGTGATAGAATCGCTCGACCGTCTCGCCGCCCGGCAGGGTCCACTCGACTTCGGTGTCGAAGCCTTTCTCGCGGTCGAATCGGTCGTGGGCGGTACTCCACGCGCTGACGAGCGCGCGGCCCTCGGGCGCGAGGACGCGCGCCAGTTCGTCCAGACTCCCGACGCGGGCGGCCCGACTCGGCAGGTGGTGAAGCGTAGCGACGTAGACCGCCAGTTCGACCGTCGAGTCCCGGAGTGGGAGTCGCGCGGCGTCGGCCTGCACGAGGTCGGCGTCGAACCCCCGCTCGGCGGCGCGCTCGCGGGCGGTGTCGAGCAGCCCACGACTCGCGTCCGCGGCCACGACGCGGTCGGCGTGGCCCGCGAGCAGTTCGGCGTGACGGCCGTTGCCACAGCCGAGGTCGAGCGCCGTCGCGGCCTGCGGCGCGTCCTGTACGAACGATTCGACCTCGGGCCACGCGTACTCGCGGGTCTGCGCGAAGTGGTCGGCGATGTAGTCGTACGTCGCGCGAACCTCGCGGCGCTCGACTGGGTCCTCCGCCTCGTCCATGCGTTCGGTTCGACGCCGGGCCGTGAAAACGACTCCGGGTTTCCTCGCGGGAGTCCCACTACCCCTGTCCGACCATCCGCTCCTCGTCGTCCCACTCGCGCTGGCGGAGTTCGTACTTCTGAATCTTTCCCGTGGCTGTCTGGGGGAGTTCGGCGACGAACTCCACGCGGTGGACCGTCTTGTAGGAGGCCATGCGCTCGTTCGTGAACTCCTGAATCTCCTGTTCGGTCACGCCGGGGTTTTCGGGGTCGCCCGACGCCGGAACGACGAAGGCCTTCGGGGTCTCGCCCCACTGGTCGCTCGGGGCCGGGACGACGGCGACCGCGGCGACCTCGTCGTGGTCGAAGAGGGTGTCCTCGATTTCGATGCTGGAGATGTTCTCGCCGCCCGAGATGATGATGTCCTTCTTACGGTCCTGAATCGACACCATCCCGTGGTCGTCCACGACCGCGAGGTCGCCGGTGTGGAACCACCCCTCGCACTTCTCGTTGAACGCCGCCTCGGTCGCTTGGGGTTTGTTCCAGTAGCCGTCCATCACCTGATTGCCCCGAACGACGATTTCGCCGAGCGTCGAGTCGTCGCGGGGCACCTCCTCGCCGTCGTCGTCCACGACCGCGACTTCCGTGCCGAGGACGCCCATACCCTGCCGTTTCTTGATTGCGAAGCGACTATCGTCGTCGTCCATCAGGCGGCGCGCGTCCGAGATGGTCACGAGCGGGCCGGTCTCGGTCAGGCCGTAGAGATGCTTGAGATACCAGTCGAACTCGTCCTCGACGGTCCGGATGGTCGCCTCCGGCGGAGCCGACCCCGCAGTCGTCACCCGAACGTCATTGTCACCGCTCATCTCCGGACGGTCGTTCTCCTCGTAGTAGTCCGCGAGCATGTTGAGGACCGTCGGCGCGCCACAGAGGAACGACACGTCTTCGGCCCGAATCGTCTCGACCACGTCGGCGGCGTCCACGCCCCGTGTGCAGACGTGTTTGGCACCGACGCCGGTAATCGCGTAGATGTGGCCCCACCCGTTGACGTGGAACATCGGGAGGGTCCAGAGATACACGTCGTCGTCGTAGAGTTCGTGGTGGACCGAGAGGATGTAGGCGTGGAGAGTTTCGGTGCGGTGGGTCCGCATCACGCCCTTCGGGTCGCCCGTGGTGCCCGAAGTGTAGTTGATGGTGATAATCTCGTCTTCGGCCATCTCCGGGCGCTCGTAGTCGTCGGGGTTGGCGTCGGCGACGACAGCATCGAAGTCCTCCCAGTCGCCCGCCGTCGCCTCGGCGTCGTTGGAGACAAACACCTTCGTCGGGACCTCCTCGCGGATAGCTTCGATTTTCTCGGCGTAGGCGTAGTCGGCGATTATCGCGTCAACGCCCGCGTCCGACAGGATGTACTCGTAGTCGTCGGGCGTCAACCGATAGTTCAGCGGGGTGTGGACCGCACCCAACTGCATAATTCCGTAGGCTGCTTCGAGTTGGTAATGGGTGTTCGGGTCGAGGACGGCCACCCGGTCGCCCTTCTCGATACCTCGCTCGGCCAGCGCGGCCGAGAGGCGGTCGGCCCGCTCCCCGAACTCGTCGTAAGTGTAGCGCTCCCCGGTCGTGGCGACGATGGCCTCTTGGTCGCCGTAATGTCTCCGCGCCCGGTCGAGGAAGTCGGTCACCAGCAACGGTTTCTGCATGCTCTAAAGTTCACGAACTTTCACGAAATACGTTATGGTGGTGGTAAATCTACGGCGTCTCCGTTGGCTCTCGCTCGCCAGACCGTTCCAAACTCCGACCGGTCACCGCTCCGAGCGGGGGCGAACCGCGAACCCTTTTCACCGACCGGTGCGTCGTTGGACGCATGGACGTGGCGGCAGCGGACGGCGGGACGACCGGCGGCAAGGCGAAAGTCAAAGACTACATGACCCGCGATGTCGTGACGGTGTCGCCCGACGCCACCGTCGAGCAGGTGTCGCATCAAATCGCCGAGAGCGACGAACACAACGGCTATCCGGTCTGTGACGGCCGACGGGTCGAGGGATTCGTCAGCGCCCGCGACCTCCTGTTGGCCGACAGCGAAGAGCCGATTTTCAAGGTGATGAGCCAAGACCTCATCGTCGCCCACCCCGACATGGACGTGAACGACGCCGCGCGCGTCATCCTTCGGTCGGGCATCCAGAAGTTGCCCGTCGTTGACGATGCGGGCAACCTCGTGGGCATCATCTCGAACACGGATGTGATTCGGTCCCAAATCGAGCGCGCGACGCCCGAGAAGGTCGGGAAACTCATGCGCACGCTCGAATCCATCCACGACACCGAGGTCGAGCAGACCCGGCGAGACGTTCCGCTGGACGAACTCACCCCGACGCAGGGGAAAGTCTACGCCGACGAGTTGGAGGGACGGAGCTACGAACTCGAACGCGGACTGGCCGAACCGCTCGTCGTCATCGACTGCGCGCCCAACAGCGACGACGGCGACTTCCTGCTGGCCGACGGCCACCATCGGGTGATGGCCGCCGACAGAATCGACCTCGACACGATGGACGCCTACGTTATCCTCGTGGACGAGGACGTGGAACTCGGGATGGCCAAGACTGCCGAGAAGGAGGGTTTAGGCAGTCTGGGCGACGTGAAAGTCGTGGACTACGCTCGCCACCCGCTCGTAGAGACCACGAAGCGATTGCAGTAGTCGCGCTCGCCCGAGCGCTCTTTCGACGGTCGTCTCGGTCTCCTCTCGAACACGTTTCGGCGGCGTGCAGGCAGTTAGCATGCCTCTGCGTGGGTTTCGTATTCCGAAATGGCGAGTACCGACCGCAGCGATATCGAACCCGCGGCTTGCCGAAGACAAGTAAAAATCGAGATAGAAAATTTTACACACCATTGATTACTTTTGACAAGCATGGATTCACCGGAACAGAGACAGAAACAGACGGTCCTCTCGGTCGAGGACCTGCGAAAGACGTACGGCGACGGCAGTGTCGTCGCGGTTGACGACGTTTCCTTTTCGGTCGAGAGAGGGTCCGTCGTCGGTCTTCTGGGACCCAACGGGGCCGGAAAAACCTCAACTATCAAGTCCATCCTCGGCGTCGTCCTGCCGGACGAAGGCGAGGTGGAAGTTGATGGCGTGAACGTCCACGAGGGCGGCGGCAAGATGTACGAGAAAGTGAGTGCCGTCCTCGAAGGCGCGCGAAACGTCTACTGGCGACTGACGGTACAGGAGAACCTCTCCTTTTTCTCGTCCCTGCAGGGCATCGACCCGCGGGACCACCGCGAGGAACACGAGGAGTTGATGGAACTGCTGAACATCGACCACAAAGCCGACGAGGTGGTCAAAGACCTCTCGCGGGGCATGAAGCAGAAGACCGCCCTCGCCTGCGCGCTCGTCCGCGAAACGCCCGTTCTCTTTCTGGACGAACCGACGCTCGGTCTCGACGTGGAGGCCTCTCACGACCTCCGACAGGAACTCGAACGCCTCGTCACGCAGGAGAACCGGACGGTCATCCTGAGTAGCCACGACATGGACGTGATGCAGGACCTCTGTGACCGTATCATCATCATGGACGAGGGCGAGGTCGTCACCGACGAAGACGTGACCGAGTTAGTGGAACTGTTCCAGACGCAGGCCTACGAAGTCATCGTCGAGGAGGCGGTTTCGACGACGGCCCGACAGGCGCTCGAACGCGACTTCGACGTGAACGAGTGGCGCGAGCGCGGCGACTGGACGGTCTGTGAGGTGTCGCTGGACGACCGCGAGCGAATCCACGACCTGATGGGGACCTTAGCGGAGTTCGACCTGACGCCTCGGTCAGTGTCGGTCGTCCAACCCGACCTCGAAGACGTGTTCCTCGAAGTGACCGGCGGAAACGAGGACGAAGACGAGACCGAAGACAAAGAGGAGAGCGAGACCGAGGACGCGGCCCGGATAGTGGAGGGCCGCGCATGAGTCTCCACCACCTCTATCTGTTCAGTCGCGCCTCGTTCTACAAGTCGCTCATTCTGATGAAGCGGTATCTCGTCAACACGCTCTCCCAAATCGTCAGCATGTACCTGCTGTTCGCGGTGATGTTCTTCGGCGGCCAGCAACTCGCTGGCGCGGCCATCACCAACTCGATAGAGGGCATCGTCGTCGGCTACTTCCTCTGGATGCTCATCATGAGTTCCTACTCGTCCATCGCGGGCAACATCACAAAGGAGGCCCAATGGGGCACGCTCGAACAGCTCTACATGTCGCCGCTCGGGTTCGACCGAATCGTGGGCATCAAGACCATCGTGAACGTCTTCGTGAGTCTGCTGATTGCGACGACGCTACTGGTCTTGATGCTGTTGACGACCGGCGTTACGCTGAGTTTCAATCTGCTCACCATCACGCCGATTATCGTCCTGACGCTCGCGCCCGCGGTCGGATTGGGTTACATCTTCGGTGGTCTCGCCCTGCTCTACAAGCGAATCGAGAGCGCGTTCCAACTCATGCAGTTCGCGTTCATCGGACTCATCGCGGCCCCCGTCGAGCAGTTCGCCGCGCTCAAGTTCGCGCCGTTCGCGCTGGGGAGCCATCTGCTCCGACAGGCCATGAGCGAACAGCAGACGCTGTTGGAGATGCCGACCGCGGACCTCGGTCTACTCGTCGCGGTGGGCGTCGTCTATCTCGGTCTCGGCTACGGTATCTTCCGGGTCATCCAGACGAAGGCGCGAGAACGCGGCGTGCTGGGAGAATACTGAGCCTCGGCGTTCGTTGCACCGACTCGTCGTTCGATTCTGGATACGCTGTCCGTGACGGCGCAATTCACGCAACTTCATTATCCTTCGAGCAATTATTACAATCATGTACGACGACGACGACCTCGCGGAGATACGCGACGCCAAAGAGGAGTGGGAAGAGGAGACCTTAGACCCCGTACTCGACGCGTACGGCGAGCGGAAAGACCGGTTCGCCACGGTGTCGAACCTCGAAGTTGACCGACTCTACACCCCCGAGGACGTTGCCGACGTAGACTACGACGAGGACTTGGGCTTCCCCGGCGAGGAACCGTACACTCGCGGGCCGTACCCGACGATGTATCGCGGTCGGACGTGGACGATGCGCCAGTTCGCTGGGTTCGGCACCGCAGAGGAGACCAACGAGCGATTCCACTACCTCATCGACGAGGGCCAGACCGGTCTTTCGACGGCGTTCGACATGCCGAGCTTGATGGGAAAAGACTCCGACGACCCCCTCTCTGACGGCGAGGTCGGCAAGGAGGGCGTCGCGGTGGACACGCTCAAGGACATGGAGATTCTGTTCGACGGCATCGACCTCGATGAGGTCTCGACCTCCTTTACCATCAACCCCTCCGCGCCGGTCATCTACGCGATGTACATCGCGCTGGCCGACCAGCAGGGCGTCCCCCGCGAGGAGATTCGGGGGACCCTCCAGAACGACATGCTCAAGGAGTTCATCGCCCAGAAGGAGTGGGTTATCCCGCCCGAACCCTCGCTGGACATCGTGACCGACACCATCGAGTTCGCCGTCGAGGAAACCCCGAACATCAAGCCCGTCTCCATCTCGGGCTACCACATCCGCGAGGCCGGTTCGACTGCGATTCAGGAACTCGCGTTCACGCTCGCGGACGGGTTCGCCTACGTCGAGGACTGTCTCGACCGCGGGATGGACGTGGACGACTTCGCGCCCCAGTTGTCTTTCTTCTTCAACTCCCACAACTCCATCTTCGAGGAAGTCGCCAAGTTCCGCGCCGCGCGGCGCATCTACTCGAACGTGATGGGCGAGTGGTACGGTGCCGAGAAGGACGCCAGCAAACAGCTCAAGTTCCACACCCAGACCGCGGGCCAGAGTCTGACCGCCCAACAGCCGCTGAACAACGTGGTCCGCGTGACGATTCAGGCCTTGGCTGGCGTCCTCGGCGGCACTCAGAGTCTCCACACCAACAGCTTCGACGAGGCGCTGGCCCTGCCCTCCGAGAAGGCCGTCCGGGTCGCGCTCCGGACCCAGCAGATAATCGCCGACGAGTCGGGCGCGGCCGACATCGCGGATCCGCTCGGCGGGTCGTTCGCCGTCGAGAGCCTGACCGACGAGACCGAGCAGAAGGCGATGGCCTACATCGAGGAAATAAAGGAGATGGGCGACGGCTCGGTCCGCGACGGCGTGCTGGAGGGCATCGAGGGGGGCTACTTCCACCGCGAGATTCAGGACGCCTCTTACGAGTACCAAGAGCGCGTCGAGGAGGGCGAGGAGACCGTCGTCGGCGTCAACAAGTACGAAATCGAGGAGGACACCCAACCCGACATTCTCAAAGTGGACGAGGAGACCCAAGAGCGCCAACTCGACCGCCTCGCCGAGGTCAAGGAAGAGCGCGACGACGAGGAAGTCGAGTCCGCGCTCGGCGAGTTACAGGACGCCATCGACGCCGACGAGAACGTGATGCCCGCCATCATCGACGCGGTGAAGGCCTACGCGACGATGGGCGAAATCATGCAGGTCTTCGAGACCGAGTATGGGAGCTATCAGGAGACGGTTAACGTCGCATAGCTCGGACGAGACCGTGGGGACTTGGCGGCGTTTCTCTGCACCAATTTCATTTCTAACTCAGAAATCAAAAAATTATATTACTCGTCGCTGCACTTATTCTCATGCGCATGAGTTCCAGAAGAAACTTCCTCAAGAAGCTCGGTGCGGCAAGCACGGCCGGTCTCGCTGGCGCGAGTGCCCTCTCGGGAATCGCGGCGGCGGACATGCCGGATGTCGAGTGGGTGCCAGCCGACTCCAGCAACTACACGAGTGCGAACCGCGGTGGAGCCGAGATCGACTGGATCATCATTCACACGGTCCAAGGGTCGGCCAGCGGTGCGGTTAGCTGGTTCCAGAACCCCGACGCCAACGTGAGCGCCCACTTCACCGTCGCCGAAGACGGCTACCTCTACCAGAGCCTCTCGGAGGTCAACGTCGGCTGGCACGCGGGCGACTGGAGCTACAACCAGTCCTCCGTCGGCATCGAACACGGCGGCTACGTCAGCGGCACCTACGAGGACGCCCAACTCCAGAAGTCGGCCGACCTCGTCGCCTACCTCTGCGAGCAGTACGGCATCCCGAAACAGCGCGCCACCTACGTGCCTACTAACGCGGGAGACAACGAGACGGGCGGCATCATCGGCCACGACCAAGTTCCCGGCAGTTCCCACACCGACCCCGGCGACAACTGGGACTGGGACTACTTCATCGACCTCGTCAACCATTCCTAATTCCAAATTGACGACCGTTTCCCAGCTCATATTTAAACATCATTTATTTTAAGAAGTGAAAGAAGGAAGCTGTATATTGATGAAAACAAGGAGGAGATTTCTCACCACGACTTTCGCAGGTAGTCTCGCGCTTAGCGGTTGTACTTCATTCATGGAACATAATTCTAGAACAAATATTGAATTTATCAGAGTTATAAATTCCAATGAAAAACGGCACGAAGTGAGTATCGTCCTTCTTCGGGAAGATTCAGTCATTTTTGCTGACCAACGGACCGCGAGTGCACAGAAAGACGAAGTTACAGGCGGTTACGTCTTATCCGATGGCTGGGAAAAAGACTCTGGGAAACACACTGTCGCCATAAAAATAGACGATGGTCCGTGGCGACAACGAACGCTCGAAAATCCGGAAGAAAGCGACTGTTTGAGCGTCGTCGTCCGTATACAAGACGACGGCAAGGGAGTGATCCTAACTCAGTCGGAAAGAGCCTGCCCACGCTAAGCACAATGTTCTTCCAAGAGTATCGCGTTAGCTTCTCTATGAGCTACACCGTCCAGTACTACGACCTCGTTCTGGTCGCCATCTTCGCCACGATGGCGGTGGGGACCGGAATCGGCGTCTTGACGCCGCTCGCGCTCCCGACCGCAGTCACCCTCGCGGGCGTGGCCGCGGCCCTGCTCATCGCCCACGGTCTGTTCGTCAGAGGGCCGGTGGACGGGGCGGAGGACCTGACCGACGAAGTCGAGACGCTGAACTGAACTCGCGGAACTATCGTGGCCACGTCGCCGCCGACCGTGCCGCGACGACTCCGTCTCCGACAAAGTTTCTGGTCGCCATGCTCGCCTGCGCGCGCATCGGCGCGCTTGAGATGACCTGACCGTCAGTTCTCGGGGTCCACGACCGTCGCCTCGAAGTTCGCCTCACCGCCGGGAGCGTACTCGCCGTCGTCCTCCGGTAGCGACTGAATCGTCTCGAAGAAGCGGTCGGTGATGACCTCGCTGACGACGCTTGTCAGCGACGCCTCCTCCTCGTCTTCGACCTCGCCGAGCAGGCCGAGCGGAATCTGGGCACCAGCCATGTCGGCGTGGCCGCCCGCGCTTCCGATCTGGCCGAACGCCGACCGGAGCGTCCCGCCGAGGTCGATGTCGGTGCCGCGGGCGCGCGCCGAGACGTAGACCGTGCCGTCGCGGAACCCGTAGACCAGCGTCGTCGTTATCGACTCCATGTTGAGCAGGTGGTCGGCCGCCTGCGCGAGGGCGTCGCGGTCCGACAGCGCCCCGACGCAAGTCGCCAGCACCGTTCCCTCGACGCGCCGGTTCCGGATAGCACGAGAGATTGTCTCGAAAGTGTCGGCGCTGACCGACGGACTCTCGACGCGCTCCAGCGTCCCGACGTTGGCGTGGGGAAGCAGGTGGGAGGCCGCCTCGAAGTCGGCGGTCGAGACCTCGCGCGAGAAGTCCTTGGTATCGACACGGATGCCGTACAGCAGGCCGGTCGCAACGTCTTCCGAGAAGTCGATACCGAGGCGCTGGATGTGTTCGGCAAGCAGGGTCGAGGTCGCGCCCACGTCGCTTCGGAGGTCCACGAACTCGGCTTCCGGCGGCTCTTTGGGTGGGTGGTGATCGACGACGATGTCGATGGCGGTGTCTTCGGGCAGTTGGTCGTTGACGCCCGGCCGGGAGTGATCGACCAGCGCGATACCGGCGAACTCCTCGGGATCGACCGCCTCGTCGGCCGCGAAGTTCCGGAGGTCCAACTCCAGCAGGTTGACGAAGGCCCGGTTCTCCTGATGGGAAATGTCGCCGAAGTAGCAGGGAACCGCCTCGGTACCGACCGCCTCGGCGACCCGACACAGCGCGACGGCGCTGGCGATGGCGTCGGGGTCCGGGTTGTCGTGCATGAACACCGCCAAGGTACCGTCGATTCGCCGAATCGTCCGCCGGAGGTTGACGGTCCGAATCGCGTACTCGCCGAGCGTGACCGCCAGCACCTGTTCGACCAACGCCTGCGTCGGGTCGATGACGTGGTCCGAGAGCGTCTCGATACGCTCGCGCTGGCCGGGACCACACCCCTCGCCGAGGTAGCCGATGACGTACGCCTCGGGGAACAACTCGACCGCGAGTTCGGCGGCCTGCCGATTGGTCTCGGGTTCTCGGTTGGCGACCACGACCACGTCGGCCCCGTCAACGCTCTCTCGCATCGCCTCGGGGTCGGTCGGATCACCGACGGTCGCCGAGACGCCTTCCTCACGGAGCGCATCGACGCGGCTCTCGGCGTCGTCAACGACCAACATGTTGCTTTCGCCGTCGGCTATCGCCTCCACGAGGGTCTGACCGACGGTTCCACACCCCAGTACCAGCCGCGAAACCATTCTATCCGCGGCTTTCTGTTGCGCGGCCTAAAGTCTACCGTCTACCGCCCGCCTTCGCGCGGCGTCGGGCGTTTCAGCGCACTTCGGAGCGTCGAGAGACGCGTCTCGGAGGTCGGCGTCAGAAAAATGAACCGCGAATCGTCGAATCGAAGACGGTGGCGTCGATTACGCCACGAGCGCGGCGGCGGCGTCGGTCGCGTACTGCCAAACCGAACCGAATCCGGGCAGGAGCAGGACGGTCACGACGGCGGCCGCGGACAGCGCGGCGTAGAGACCGACGGGCTTGGACTCGATGTCGAACTCGCCCACCGGGTCCTCTATCCACATCGCCTTGACGACCCGCGAGTAGTAGTACAGCGACAGCGCGCTGTTGATGGCACCGACCGCGGCGAGCCACCAGAACCCTGCGCGGACCGCGCCCGCGAACAGGAAGTATTTACTCATGAAGCCGCCGAACGGCGGAAGTCCCGCGAGGCTGAACAGGAAGACGGTCATGGCGACGCAGGCGAACGGTGCCCGCGCGGCCAGTCCGTTGAAGTCCTCGAACTTTCGGCCGATGGACCAATACTCGGTCAGGGCGATGAACAGGAACGCGCCCGTGTTCATGAACCCGTAGACGAGCAGGTGGGCCATCCCGCCTGCCAGCACGAACTGGTCGCTACCGCCCGATAGCGCGGCGAGCGCGATGAGGACGTAGCCCGCGTGACCGATAGAGGAGTACGCGAGCATGCGCTTGACCGTGTCCTGGGTCGCGGCCGCGAAGTTGCCCAGCGTCATCGTCACGACCGCCAGAATCTGGGCCGCGAGGACCCAGTCAACGCCCGCAGTCGCGCTCGTGACCAACTGGTCAACGGGGAACGCGACGATGAACACGCGGAACGCCACGGCGAACCCGGCGGCCTTCGAGGCTGACGAGAGGAACGCCGAGATGGGCGCGGGTGCGCCCTCGTAGGCCTCGGGTGCCCAGAAGTGGAACGGCACCGCCGAGACCTTGTACGAGAACCCGCCCAGTATCATCAGTATCCCGATACCGAGGACGCCAGTCAGGTCGGTTTCGCCGACCGCGTTGGCGACCTCGGGCAACAGGAGCGATCCGGTCACCGCGTAGACCAGACTGATACCGTAGGCGAGGATAGACGACGAGAGCGCGCCGACGAGGAAGTATTTCAGTCCTGCCTCGACGCTCCCGCGGTTCTTCTTGAGGATGGCGACCAGCGCGAACGACGGCAGGCTGGAGAGTTCGAGGCTGATGAACACGACCGCGAGACTGTTCGCGGTCGCCATCATCGTCATCCCCGTCGCCGCCAGCATGACGAGCGCGTAGTATTCGGCCTGATAGGAGTGGTCGCGCATGTAGTCGTAGCTGGCCGCACAGACCAGCACGGTCACGCTCGCAAAGACGAACGCGAAGAACAGGCTCATCGAGTCCACGACGACCGAGTTCGCGTAGAGTCGAATCGGCTCTGTCCCCGTGCCAGCCAGCAGATACCACGCCGAGACGCCCGCGGCGGCGAGCGACCCGAGAGTCGCGGTTCCCGCAATTAGCGGCCGGTTCTCGGAGCCGGGGTCGATGCTATCGATGATGAACAGCAGGAGCGCTGTCGCCGCGAACGCGTAGGCGGGTGCGAGCGCCGTCCACGTCGGAAGTTGCACCGCCATCTATACACCACCTCCGGCCGCCGGAACCAGCGGATTCACTGCGTCCTGAATCATCGTGTAGAAGATGTTCGGGTCCACGCCCAACAGGATGACCAGCAGGATGAGGACCACGAGCGGAGCCACGTCGTGGAACGCGGCCGGACCGACCTCGTAGTCCGTCTCAGTCTCGAAGGTCCCGAACAGCGTGCGCTGCATGGCGAACAGCAGGTAGCCCGCGACCACGACGATGCCGAACATCGCGGCGGCCGTGAACCACACCGAGCCAGCGAACGCGCCGAACGAGCCGAGGAAGATGAACAGCTCCGCGGCGAAGCCAGCCATCAGCGGCAGGCCCATATATCCGAACGCGCCCGCGACGAACACCGCGACGGTGAACGGCATCTTGCTCGCCAGCCCGGACATGTCCGAGACCATCCGGGTGTGAGTCGTGTTGTAGATGACGCCGACCGACATGAACATCAGCCCCGAGATGAGACCGTGGGCGACCATCTGGAAGGTCGCACCGCCCATGCCGTAGAGCGTGTACGCCACGAGTCCGAGGATGACGTACCCCATCGAGGAGACCGAGGAGTACGCCACGATGCGCTTGAGGTCGGTCTGGGCCAGCGCCAGCATCGCGCCGTAGATGACGCTAATCACCGCAAACAGCGCGATAATTGGCGCATTGTTCTGGGCAACGTCCGGCAACATTGTGAAGTTGAACCGGAGCAGCGCGTAGGTACCCATCTTCAGCAGGACCCCCGCCAGCATAATCGACACCGGCGTCGGGGCCTCGACGTGGGCGTCCGGCAGCCACGTATGGAACGGGACGATCGGAACCTTCACCGCGAAGCCGACGAACATGGCGACGAACGCCGCCACCTTCAGCGTGCCCGCGGTGAGCGGTCCGAGACCGCCGAGTTCGCCCGCGCGAAGCGCTTGGGCGATAGCGGGCATGTCGAGACTCGTCACCGAGTCGCCGAGTCCGAACACCAGCGCGATGAACCCGATGAACATCACGAGCGAGGCGATGTTCGTGTAGACGAACATCTTGATTGCGGCGTACTTGCGGCGCGGACCGCCCCAGACGCCGATGAGGACGTACATCGGAACCAGCACCATCTCCCAGAAGACGAACCACTGGAAGAAGTCGAGCGCCGAGAAGACGCCCAGCAGGCTGGCCTCGAGGAACAGCATCAGCCCGTAGAACTGGCTCTGGCGCTCGTCGATGGGCGTCCACGACGCCAGCAGGGCCAGCGACGTGAGCACCGTGGTCAGCGCGACCAGCGGCATACTGATGCCGTCGAGTCCGACGTGCCAGTTCAGCGTGTAGGGTCCGGCAGTGACCCACTCGAAGTTCGTCTCGAAGGCCAGTTCGCTGCCCGCCAACAGGGCGTTACCGCTGGCCTCGTACGTACTGTACATCCAGAGACTCCCGGCGAGCGGGAGCAGGCTGAGCGCGAACGCGAGCTTGCTCGCCACCTTGTTCGGGGCGAGGAACACCGCGAACGCGCTCGCCAGCGTCACCGCGATGAGTGCTTCAATCCACATTCAGAACCAACCTCCCACGAGTCCGATAACGACGAGCAAGACGACGAAACTCGCCGTCAGCAGGAAGGCGTAGTTCGACACTACGCCGGTCTGGATGCGCTTGATGCGGCTCCCGCCGAACAGGCTCACGCTGGAGACGCCGTCCACGACGCCGTCGATGACGCCTTGGTCGAACTTGTCCGCGGCGCGGGCCAGCGGCAGGGTGAAGCCGGTCGCCAGCCAGACCTGATACTCGTCTTGATAGTAGTTGTTGAACAACACTGTCTTCGCGCCGCCCAGTTTGTCGGTGTGCTCCTTGGGGTCCGGCACCGCGTAGAGCTTCCACGCGAGTCCGGCACCCGCGAGCGCGAGTGCGAGCGAGACGCCCGCACCGAGGAGAACCGTCGTGACCTCCGAACCGACGTATCCGGCCGAGTAGTGCGCGAAGTCGTGCGTCAGTTCACCGTAGTGGTGAGCCGACAGCGCCTCCGGACCGGCGTCGAGCCACTGGTGGAGGAAGTCGATGTTCTCCACGCCCAACACCTTCTGGACCGGAAGCAGGTTTGCGACGCCAGCGACAGCCGCGAGCGTCCCGAGGGCCGCGAGCGGTCCCTTCACGTTCCAGCGAACGCCGTGGGGGTCCCGCGCGGTGTCGCTCCGGGGTTCACCGTGGAAGGTCAGCGCGACCATCCGGAAGGTGTAGAACCCGGTGAAGAACACCGCGAGCAGGCCCATCGCGTAGGCTGCGAGCAGTATCGGGCTGTTGAGACCGTGGACGAGCGCCTCGTAGAGGATTTCGTCCTTCGACCAGAAGCCCGAGAACGGGACGATGCCCGCGAGCGCGAGCGACCCCGAGAGGAACGCGTAGTAGGTCACGGGCATCCGGTCTTTCAGACCGCCCATGTCCCACATGTTCTCGTTGTGGTGCATTGCGATGATGACCGACCCCGCACCGAGGAACAGCAGCGCCTTGAAGAAGGCGTGGGTCATCAGGTGGAAGGAGGCGGCGACGTAGCCGCCAGCGCCCAGTCCGAGCATCATGTAGCCGTACTGGGAGATGGTCGAGTACGCCAGCACCTGCTTTATCTCCTTCTTGACGACGCCCATCGTCGCCGCGAACAGGGCCGTGAAGCCGCCGATGAACGCGATGAGGGCCAACACCTGCGGTAGCAGGGCGTAGAACCCGTAGATGCGCGCGACGAGGAAGACGCCCGCCGCGACCATCGTCGCCGCGTGAATGAGCGCGGAAACGGGGGTCGGACCCTCCATGGCGTCGGGCAGCCACGTATGCAGGGGGAACTGCGCGGACTTGCCGACGACGCCGCCGAGGATAAGCAGTCCGAGGACTGCGAACCACGCCTGCGGGTCGAGTCCGAGGTAGGTCGTCACCTCGACGCTCTCACCGAGCAGAGCCTGTTCGGCGACGTGGGGGAACGAATGGAGGCTCTCGCTACCGACGAACATCGACGTGCCGAAGGTGGCGAAGACGCCGACGACGCCGATGAGGAAGAAGTAGTCCCCGAATCGAGTGACGAGGAACGCCTTCTTCGCCGCGCTCGGCGGGCCGTCGTCGCTCTGCCAGAAGCCGATGAGGAGCCACGAACAGAGACCCACCAGCTCGAAGAACATGAACGCCATGAGCAGGTTGTCCGCGAAGACGAACGAGAGCATGCTCGCGGTGAACAGGCCCAGTCCGCCGTAGTAGCGGGGCAGGCCCGTCTCGCCCTCGTCGTTCATGTAGCCGAGGCTGAAAATGTGGACGAGCAGCGCGACCAGCGAGACGATGATGAGCATCATCGTCGAGAGCGGGTCGAGTAGAACGCCCAGATGCAGGTCGAACGTGGCTTCGCCCGCGCCCGCAACCCACGTCACGTACTCGTGGTACATGCCGTCGGAAGTGCCGCGAACGGCCACGAACGCCCACACCGACAGCAGGAGCGAGCCAGCCGTGGCGAGGATGCCCGGAATTGCCCCGCCCTTCGGGAGCAGTCGCGGAGCGAACGCTCCGACGAGCAACGCGATCAGGAACGATACGAACGGCAGGGCCGCGATGACCGGTGCCAGTTCGAAGGGGAGTGCTGCCATACGTTTACCACCTCATCGTCGTCGCTTCGGTTACGTCCACGTCCTTGAAATTACGATACAACACGAGGATGATGCCGATACCGACCGCGACCTCCGCGGCCGCCAGCGCGAGCGTGAACAGGCTGAACGTCTGGCCCGTCAGGTTGCCGTGGTAGTTCGAGAACGCGACGAGGTTGATGTTCGCCGCGTTCAACAGCAACTCCACGCTCATCAGGAACAGCAGCGCGTTCCGGCGAGTCAGAATGCCGAACACGCCGATTGCGAACACGGCGGCCGAGAGCAGGAGGTAATACTGAGCCGGAACCATCACTGCTCACCTCCGTCGGTTCTCTCGCCACCGTCCGCGACGACTTCACCGTCTGCAGACTCCTGCTCGACCGCGCCCGAGCGGAGCGCCGAGACGATTTGGCCGTCCTCTTCGCGGCTGGCTAGCAACACTGCGCCGTCGAGCGCCGCGTCCAGCACCACCGCGATGAGGATAAACGCCACCAGAAAGCCCTCGCTCGGAATCGCGTTGGGGGCCTGAATGTTGAACATCGCGTAGCCGATGCTGGCCACGACGGACGCGCCTTCGGGGAATCCGGCAGCGTCGCCGAAGTTCGCGCCGACGAAGACCCACGCCATCACTGCGAAGAGCGCGAGCGCGGCGATGCCGGGCAACTTCCGACCTCTGTCGTCGTTGTAATCACTCATACGTCGGTCACCTCCTCGTTCTGTTCATCTGTCGTAGCCTGGCGCGTGAGCATCACGGCGAACGTGATGAGGATGAGCACTCCGCCCACGTAGACGAGTACCTGCATAGCCGCGAGGAACTCCGCCTGTAACATCACGTAGTGAACCGCGACGGAGAGCAACGCGACACCCAGCAGTAACGCGGAGTGCCACACGTCCCGCACCAGGACGACGCCCAGACTACTCGCTATCGTGACGAGAGCGAACAGCCCGAACGTTAGTAGTTCGTATACCATTTCAGTCACCTTGAAGTTCTCGTATTCGTCCTTTTAACGTTTCGAGACGGACTTACTGGTAGTCCACCTCGCCCTCGCCCTCGCCGATCCACGCGCCCCGGTCGGGTTCGCGGGATTCGAGGGGGTCCATGTCCTTGTACCACGGGACGTTCTTTAGCTGCTCTTTGTTGTACACGAGGTCGTCTTTGGTGTCGCCCGTGAACTCGAAGTTCTCGGTGAGCAGGATGGCGTCCACCGGGCAGACCTCCTCGCACAGCCGACAGTAGATGCACTGTCCGATGTGGAGGTTGTACTGCTCGCCGTTGCGCTGGTCGTCCTGAACGATCTGAATCGTGTCGTTCGGACAGACGTTCTCGCACTGGCGACACCAGATGCAGCGCTCTTGGCTGAACTTGTGGACCCCGCGGAATCGGGGGCTTACTTCGGGTGCCACGTCGGGGTACTCGACCGTGAACGTGGACCCGTCCAGTGCGTGCTTCAGCGTCGTCGCCATTGATTTGAGGACTCCGATCATTAGAGCATCACCCCAACGATGACGGCCGTCAGGACGAGGTTAACGAAGCTCAACACGAGCATACCCTTCCAGCCGATTTCGATGAGTTGGTCGATGCGGACGCGGGGAACTGCCGACCGCGCCCACTGGGTGAACAGGAAGACGGCCCATATCTTGATAATGAACCAGATGAATCCCGGCAGAATCGGCCCGGACGGACCGCCGAGGAACACCGTCGCCACGATGGCACCACCGAGGAAGATGTGGATGAACTCGCCCATGTAGAACAGGACGAAGTAAATACTGGAATACTCGGTCATGTACCCGGCGACGATTTCGGTCGGCGCTTCCGGGATGTCGAACGGGTTACGCCCGACTTCCGCGAGGTTTGCGACCATGAACAGGACGAACGCGAAGGGGTTCACGAACGCGAACCACGACGGAATCGTGACACCGGCAATCGTCACGAGCGGTTCGGCCTGCTGTGCGACGATTTCGCTCGTCTGGAGCGTCCCCGTGAACAGCACGACCGACGCCGCCGTGACGACCAGCGGAATCTCGTAAGCGATGTTCTGCGCGATGGCCCGCAGACCACCCATCAGCGAGTATTTGTTGTTCGAGGAGTAGCCCGCCATCGTCAGCGCGAGCGTGGCGATGGACGCGACCGCGAAAACGTAGGCCAACCCGGTTTCGGGGTCGGCGAGCTGAAGATTGATTCCGAAGATCGAACCCATCGGGATGACCGCGAACCCGACCAGCGCCGACCCCGCCAGCACGATTGGCGCGAGGTCGTAGGCCGGTCGGTCAGCGCCGTCCGGGATGATGAGTTCCTTCGCCATCAGCTGGACCGCCGCGGCCGGAATGATGAGGAGACCGAACGGTCCGATGCGGTCAACCGCGATGCGATCGGTGAACGCCGCGGTTATCTTCCGCTTGGCCCACGGTCCGGCGACCCCGGCGTTCGCCAGCATGATGTTTGCGATGAGGAACGCGCCAAGGAACGCCGCGATGGCCTCCTGCCAGATGGCCATCTCGGAGCCGAAAAGCACCTTCCCGATAGTCTCGGGGAGCAGGGTCGGTTCGGCCTGCAGCGGGACGAACATCAACGGTCCACCTCCCCGAGAATCACGTCGAGGCTACCCAGCGCCGCGACGAGGTCGGGCACGTACTCGCCCTCGGCCATCGCCTCCAGCGAGTGGAGGTTGTTGAAACACGGACTCCGAATCTTGAACCGGCCGGGCTTGTCGGTGCCGTCCGACCGGATGTAGATGCCGAGTTCGCCCTTCGCGCCTTCGACGGCGCGGTAGACCTCGGTGTCCGGGTCGGGCTTGAGCGTCCGGGGGACGTTCGCCTGAATGTTGCGCTCGTCCTCGGGCCAGTCTTCGAGCAGATCGACACACTGGGTGATTATCTTGGCGGACTCTTCGACCTCGCGCATCCGGACGAGCAGTCGCGCGAAGTTGTCGCCGCCGTCCTCGGTGATAACGTCCCAGTCGAGTTCGTCGTAGTAGCCGTAGGAGTCGTCGCGGCGCAGGTCGTAATCGACGCCCGATCCGCGGGCGACCGGTCCCGTACAGCCGTACTCCTTCGCGGTCTCGGCGTCGAGGACGCCGGTGCCGATGGTCCGCTTCTGGAGAATCTCGTTGCCCGTGATGAGGTCGTGGTACTCTTCGAGAGTTTCGGGGAGTTCGTCCATGAAGTCCCGAATCTGCTCGAAGAACTCCTCGCGGGGTTCGGGCAGATCCCAGACGACTCCGCCGAGCCGGAAGTAGTTGAACATCATGCGCTGGCCGGTCAAGTCCTCCAGAATGTTCTGGATTTTCTCGCGGTCGCGCATGGCGTACATGAATATGGCCGTGAAGTCGCCGTAGATGTCCAGACAGAACGTTCCGAGCGCGAGCATGTGCGACGCGATGCGACACAGCTCGGCGCTCATCGTCCGGATTATCTGGGCGTACTCGGGCACCTCGATGTCGTTCAAGTCCTCCGCCACGCGGGCGTAGGCCCACTCGTTGAGCAGGCCCGCCGAAGCGTAGTCCCACCGGTCGGGGTACGGCATAATCTGGTGGCGGTAGGTCCCGTTCTGGCACATCTGCTCCTCACAGCGGTGCAGATAGCCGATGTCGGGGTCCACGTCCACGACCTGCTCGCCGTCCAGCACCGTCTTGACGTGCAGGACGCCGTGCGTCGCGGGGTGGTGGGGACCGATGTTGAGGAACATCGTGTCCGACTCGGAGTCGGTGCCCCGCTGGTTCTCGGCGATGGGGTTGACGTGTTCCTGCAGCGTGACGATCTGGGGCTTGTCCTGATCGTAGTTGGAACTCAGCGGGTGGCCCTGCCACGTCTCGGGCAGGAGGATGCGCCGCATGTCCGGGTGGTTCTCGTAGTCGATGCCGACGAGGTCGTACGCCTCCCGTTCGTGCCACTCTGCGGTCTTGTACACCGACGCCGCCGACTCGCTGGTCGGATTCTCCGGGTCGGTGGGCACGACGACGCTGACCTCTTGGGTCGGGTCGTCGTACTTCTTGAGGTGATAGACGCTCTCGTAGCGGTCTTCGTAGTCCTGCGCGGTGACCATCGAGAGATGATCGAACCCGGCCTCCTCGCGGAGGAGTTCGAGCGTCTCCTCGACCTCGTCCGGTCGGACGACGAACCCCTCGGCATTGAGGTGGGTCTCGCGTCCGAGAACGTGCTCACCGAGCAGGGACTCGATGGCGTCGTAATCGACGCCCTCGACCTGCGGAAGGTCTCCCTCGGGTGCTTTCTCTTGGGAACTCATGGTGAATCAGCCCAGTTGTAGCGCATGACGAGGGTTTCCTCGTCGATGTCGTCTGCGAGCGTGTCGATGAGTTCGTCGCGTTCGAGGTCGCCGAACTGCTCCAACTCGTAGGGCTTGACCGTCACCGGCGAGGTCTCGCCGTTGGCGATGCGCTCTTGCATCTTCACGACGCCGTAGATGAGCGCCTCGGGGCGGGGCGGACAACCGGGGACGTGGATGTCCACCGGGATGACCTCCTCGGCACCCTTGATGACGTTGTAGCCCTCTTGGAACGGGCCGCCGGAGATGGCACACGACCCCATGTTGACGACGAACTTGGGCTCGGGCATCTGGTCGTAGACCCGCTTCATCCGGGGGGCGAACTTCGAGACGATGGTCCCCGGAACGATCATCACGTCGGCCTGTCGGGGCGACGCGCGGGGCACGCCCGACCCGAATCGGTCGAGGTCGTGCTTGACCGCGTAGGTGTGCATCATCTCGATGCTGCAGCAAGCGATACCGAACTGCAGCATGAACATCGACGAGCCCCGGACCCAGTTCATGAACTTGTCGAACTTCGTGAGGATGAACGGCGTCGAGCCGAACGCCTCCCGAAGCTTCGAGTTAAACCGGTTGTCCACGCCCGACATCCGGGCTTCGCGGGTCTTTGTCTGTGGGTCTGTACTACTGTGAATCGTGTCCCGTGGTTCGTTACTCATTATCTATCCACGCTCCGTTGCGAACGGTCGGGGTTGCGAACCCACCGTACGGCACCGTTACGCCACGCCCAGCCGAGACCGACGATGAGAATGCCGACAAACACAAGCATCGGGAACAAGGCTCCCATCAGGCCGACGCTCTCCATCGAGACCGCGTTCCTGTAGATAACCGTCCAAGGGAAGATGAGGACGGTCTCGATGTCGAAGACGACGAACAGCAACGCGACCATGTAGTACTGTATGTTGAATCGGATTCGCGTGCCGCCCGTCGGCACTTCGCCGCTCTCGTAGGTGGCGTATTTACCTTTCTCGGGCACGGTCGGCCGGAGCAGGCTGGACACCGTCATCATCCCGAACGGTATCAACAGCCCCACCAGCGCTAACGCGCCAATAGCTATCCATGGATTCATGCCGATATTCTCCTACCATCCCGAGATTATGAGCGCACCCTCATAAGCGTTGATTCTTCCGATTCGGACGAATCTGGCCGCCTCACACCCCGTTCGTCGGATTGACAGATTCTGTCGGGAAACCGGATATTTCTACTCGGAATCGGTGTTCCGAGTGGGAGCCTTCTCGGAACCGTCACAGCGCGATACCGATTCGCTGACGTTAACCCGACCACACCGCCGAAATGCCGGGCGGAACGGTCCGGACCGTCGGATACGGGGTCGGGTCGGTCGGCTCTCGACGCCGCGGCGTCGCGCCCGCACGCGAAGAAATCAAGTGGCGATTGCGTGCGAGTCGGTCACTCCTCCGATTCGCGGAACCCCGGCGTCCCCTCCTCGTGGAGTCGTCGGGATACGTCGGCGACGCCCTCCTGCAAGTCGTCGTGGTACGCGACCAGTTCCTCGCGCAACGCCTCGTGCTGGCGCGAGAGAATCTGAACCGCCGACAGCGCCGCGTTGAACGACTTGCCCGCGTCAACCGCGACAAGCGGTGCGCCTTGTGGCATCCCGACGACGGAGGGCAGAGACTTCTCTTGGACCGGGACGCCGATGACCGGAAGCGGGTAGGCCAGCGAGGCGGTCATGTTCGGCAGGTCGGCGGACTTGCCGCCAGCGCCCGCGATGATGACATCGAGACCGCGCTCCTCGGCGGTCTCGGCGTAGGCGTACATTAACTCGGGCGTCCGATGGGCCGAGACCACGTAGGTCTCGAAGGTGAACCGCGCTTCCGGCGGGTCGTCGTAGTCGGTCACTTCCTCGAAGCCGAGTTCCGTCAGCGCGTCGTAGGCTCCGGGTCGGCCGTCCGCAGACCCCGCCATCACGTCGAGGTCCGAGTCGCTCCCCATCACGATGCCGATGTCGGGCGTCTTCTCGGGGTCTCTGTCGCGCTGTGCCTCCGCTCGCAGGTCGTCGATGAGTGTCTGGAGTTTGGTCTCGCTCATTCGAAAGTCACCTCGTCGCGCAGGTCGCGCGCCGTATCGAGCAGGCGGTCGGTCGTCGTGCCCTCGCCGCTCGCATCGTTCTCCTCACGGTCGCCGACGACCGTGAAGTGGCCCATCTTCCGCAGGGGGTAGACCTCGTGTTTGCCGTACCAGTGGAGACTCGCGCCCGGATGGCGCAAAATCGCGTCGTCGCCCGACCAGTCGGCGGGTCTGCGCTCGTCGCCCCCACCGAGCAGGTTCGCCGACACCGTGGGACTCCGGAGGTCGGTCGCGCCGAGCGGTCGCCCCGTCACGGCGCGGACGTGCTGTTCGAACTGGGAGGTCAGCGCGCCCTCGATAGTGTAGTGGCCCGAGTTGTGGGGCCGCGGGGCGATTTCGTTGACCAGAATCTCACCCTCGCTCGTCTCGAACAGCTCGATGCCGTAGACGCCCCGTCCCGACAGCATCGCCAGCACGTCCTCGGCCACCTCGCGGGCGCGCTCGGCGACGGTCTCGCTCGTCCGGGCGGGAACGACCGTCTCGCGCAGAATCTCCTCGCGGTGGACGTTCTCGCCCAGCGGGAAGGCGGCCGTCTCGCCGTCCGCGCCCTTCACGCCGATGACCGAGACCTCGCGCTCGAAGTCCACGAACTCCTCGACCACCGCGCCGCCGGAGACCGCATCGAGCGCGTCGTCTGCCTCGCTCGGGTCGGTTATCGGGACGTTACCTCGGCCGTCGTAACCGCCCTCGCGGGCCTTGAGCATGACGGGGTAGCCGAACTGCTCGACGGCGGCGTCCAACTCCTCGCGGTCGCCGACTCGCCGGAACTCGGGCACCGGAACCCCGGCGTCCCGCAGGGCCTCGTTTTGCACCAACTTGTCCTGAATCGTCCGGAGCGTCTCGGGGTCGGGGTTGACGGGCACGTCGTACTCGTCTTCGACCGCCGCGAGCAGGTCCGGGTCGGCCAACTCGATTTCGTAGGTCACGTAGTCCGCGCGCGCGGCCAACTCTCGGACGCCCTCTTCGTCGTCGAACTCGCCGACGATTTGGTCGCGGGCGACCGGCGAGGCCGGGCACTCGGGCGTGGGGTCGAGGACGACCACCTCGACTCCGAGCGGCGCGGCCGCCTCCGCCAGCATCCGACCGAGCTGTCCCCCGCCGACGACGCCGAGCGTCTCTGTGTCGGTCATTCGGTCGAAGATTGTAGACGCCCCTGCATAAGATTTGCCAACTCGGACAGCAGATGTTCAAGAATGTGGATATAATCGGCGGTGGCGTTCAACTAACCGCGCCTCGCTGCGCTCGCTGTTCCGGCGGCAGGGCGTCCTCGTCCACGAAGAAGACCGTCTCGCTCCCCCAGAGGGTCAGTCCCTCCTCGAAGGCCCGGTAGCCGTCGAGTTGCTGGGCGACCACGTCGCGGTCACCAGCGCGTGCGACGACGACCGGCGGCGGATTCGACCCGACCGCCTGCACGTCGTCCGTACTGTCTACCTCCGCGCCGTACATTTCGGTGTACCACGGAATCGGCAGGCGGTCGTACCACCCGCCGCCCGCGGCCCATCGGTCGTTCTCGGACTCGTCAGCGACGTAGAAGTCCGACCCGTAGTACAGCACGTCGGTGCCGTCGTTGTTAGTCACGGCGTAGCGCACCCGTTGGAGCGTCGGCTGGATTCCCTCCGCGGGTTGGCCGTACTGGACGAGCGCGTTCCGTTCGGACGCGCCCTCGTCGAGATACTGGTCGGCCGGATGCATATAGGTCGTGCTGGCCGCGGTGGCCGCCACCTGTCCGGCGACCAGCAACACGAGCAGGGCCGCGAGCGTCGCGCTCACGGCGTCTCCATCGGTCACGGACTCGCTTCCCCACCGGACGAGGATGGCGAGACCGACGCCAGCGGGAATCGCCAGCGGAACGACCGCGTGGATGACTTCCCACGGGAAGGCGTTCTCCACGATGACGGGGTAGCCGATGATGCTGACGAACCCCCAGTAGAAGGTGAACGCTACGAGGTCGCGCGGTTTGTCGCCGACGTAGCGGTCGGTCAGGAAGCCGACCCCCGCCAGCACGAGGAGCGCGAGCGAACTCCGCCGGAGGACCCCTCCCAGCGACTCGAACGTGTCGAGATACGACTTCTGGTTGCCCTCTCCCCACTTCCCCATGAACGACTCCCACGACCCGACCGTCGCTTCCTCTATTACCGCGGGGAACATGCCGGGGTTCGAGAATGCCTTCCAGAGACCGGGTTCGGGGATGCCCCGCGACCGCGGCGCGTAGAAGAAGACGACGACGGCGAAGAAAAACAGGAGGCCGAACACGAGGTGGAGTCCCCAGCGACCGTGCCAGAGCGCGGTCCACGTCTCGCGGGCCTGTTCGCGCAGGAACTGCTTGCGGTCGTCGGTCCCCGCGACGAGTTGCAATCGGTGGTCCAACAGCAGGACCGCCGCGCCCGCCCACGTCACGACGTAGACCAGCACGTTCTCCTTGGTCGTGAACGCCAGCGCGAGCATCAGCGTCCCGGCGTAGAGGTATCGCGGTTTGCGGGTGTCGAACAGGCGGACGTAGAACGCCAGCGCGTACACCATGAACGCCGCCAGAAGCACGTCGTTGCGCATGAACCGCGAGTAGTAGAGGACGATGGGGTTGGCCGCGAAGAAGAGACCGACAGTGACCATCTCGACGCGGTTGAGTCGCTCGCGGAACAGCCACGCGGTCAGCGGGAGCAGGCCCGAGACCACCGCGACCGGGGCGCGCGCCACGAAGTCGCTCGCGCCGAAGAGCTGAAACAGATACTTGTTGACGTGATAGACGAACGGCCCGTGAATGACGGCGTGGTACTCCCAGATGCCGTTCTCGGCGTAGCGCAGAATCCAGTAGCCGACCCGCGCCTCGTCCCAGTGGAACGCCCGTGACCCGAGCGCGAAGAACCGGAGCGACAGCGACAGCGCCGTCACCGCCAGCACGGCGACGGCGGTGCGCGCGCCAATCGCCCGGCCGAACGCGGTCGCGGACTCGCGGGACCACCGCCGAGCGTTGGCGGACTTCTCGTCTGCGGTCATCGTTTTCCGAAACCATCCCGAGGGATACAAGTTTTCCGGAGAACGGTAGTTCTTTTACTCGCCCAAACCTTCATCACGATATGGTTTCGCTCGGTCTCGTCGTCTCGCGGTTCAACCGCGAGGTAACCGACCAGATGGAAGAACACGCCCACGAGGCCGCCGCCGACCGCGGTGTCGAAGTGGTCGAAACGCTCCGCGTCCCCGGCGCGTACGATTCGCCGCTCGCGGCCGACCGCTTGGCCCGGCGCGACGAAATCGACGCCGTGGCCGTGGTCGGGACGATAGTGACCGGCGACACCGACCACGACCGAGTCATCGCCGACGCGACCGCTCAAGGCCTGACCGACGTAAGCCTCGACCGCGACACGCCCGTCACCTTCGGCGTGAGCGGACCGGGGATGTCCGGTGCTGAGGCCCGCGAGCGCGCGGACAAGGGTAGCGAGGCGGTAGCGGCAGCAATCGAACTTGCGGAGGAACTCTAACATGCATTTCTCAGACAGAATCCAACGAGTCGAACCGAGCGCGACGCTCGCCATCAGCAACCTCGCGTCCGAACTAGAAGCCGAGGGCGCGGACGTGGTAGACCTGAGCGTCGGCGAACCCGACTTTCCGACGCCCGAGAACATCGTCTCGGCTGGGCAGGAAGCGATGGACGCGGGCCACACGGGCTACACCTCCTCGAACGGTATCGCCGAACTCCGCGAAGTCGTCGCCGAGAAGTTGCGCGACGACGGTCTCGACCACGAGGCTGAGAACGTCATCGTGACGCCGGGCGCGAAGCAGGCGCTCTACGAGGCCGTCCAGACGCTCGTGGACGACGGCGACGAGGTCGTCCTGCTCGACCCCGCGTGGGTCTCCTACGAGGCGATGGTCAAACTCGCGGGCGGAGACTTGAACCGCGTGGATCTCGCGCCCCACGACTTCCAACTCGAACCCGCGCTGGACGAACTCGGCGACGCGATGTCCGACGAGACCGAACTGCTGGTCGTCAACTCCCCGAACAACCCCACGGGCGCAGTCTACTCCGACGACGCGCTCGCGGGCGTCCGCGACCTCGCGGTCGAACACGACGTGACCGTCATCAGCGACGAAATCTATGGGGAGATAACCTACGGACCGGACCCGACCAGTCTCGGCACGTTCGAGGGGATGGCCGACCGGACCGTCACTGTCAACGGCTTCTCGAAGGCCTACTCGATGACGGGGTGGCGACTCGGCTACTTCGCGGGTCCCGAGGAACTGATTTCGCAGGCCGGAAAGCTTCACTCCCACTCAGTGTCCTGTGCGACCAACTTCGTCCAGCACGCGGGCGTCGAAGCCCTCGAAAACACCGACGAGGCGATAGACGAGATGGTCGAGGCCTTCGCCGAGCGCCGCGAGTTCCTGCTCGACAGACTCGACGCGGAGGGCGTCGCTGCTCCCGAACCTGACGGCGCGTTCTACCTGATGATGGAGGTCGCCGAGGACGACCAGACGTGGTGCGAGGACGCCTTAGAACAGGCTCACGTCGCCACCGTGCCGGGGAGCGCGTTCGGCGCGCCGGGGTATGCCCGCATCTCCTACGCCAACAGTAAGGAGCGCATCGGTGAGGCCGTGGACAGACTCGTGGACGCCGACCTGCTGTAGACTGACCCTTTTTCACGATTCTCGCCCGCCGAGAACCTCCCAATCCTCTTAAGAGTCAGTCCGTCGTAGCTACCGGTACTCATCATGTACGACACCGTAGTTGTCCCCACCGACGGGAGCGACCACGCCGAGCGCGCCGCCGAACACGCCTTCGACCTCGCGCGGCGCTTCGACGCTGCGGTCCACCTCGTCAACGTCGTGGACGTACAGAGCGAGGGCGGTCTCTTCAGCGCGGGTGGCGTTGACGAAGCGTTCATCGAGCAACTCGAAGACCGCGCCCGTGAGACGATTTCGGACCTCGAAGCGCTCGCCGACTCGGACGACGACGTTCGCACGGCAGTCGTCCACGGCAAGCCCTCGGAGGGCATCCTCGACTACGCCGAGGAGTCGAACGCCGACCTCGTGTTTATGGGAACGCACGGCCGGACCGGACTGAACCGATACGTCACCGGGAGCGTGACCGAGCGCGTCCTCCGTCTCGCGGACGTGCCCGTGTTCACGGTTCAGGCGACCGACCGGAGCGTCGCGGACGGCTACGACGACGTGTTGATTCCGACCGATGGCAGCGACTGCGCCGACGTTGCGGTCGAACACGGTCTCGCCGTCGCCGAACGGTACGACGCGACCGTCCACGCGGTCAGCGTCGTGGACATCCGAATCGCGGTCGGCACGTCGGGCGACCCGTCCGACGCGATGGGCGAGACCCAGATACTGGACGAACTCGAAGCGCAGGCCCAAGACGCCGCCGATGGAGTCGCCGAGCGCGCCCGCGAGGCGGGACTGGACGCCGTAACCGCGGTCGAGAAGGGGGTTCCTGCGAGGGGACTGCTCGACTACGCGGACGACAGCGAGGTAGACTTACTCACGATGGGCACGCACGGCAGGACCGGAATCGACCGCTACTTCCTCGGCAGTACGACAGCGAAAGTCGTCCGAACCTCCGAAGTACCCGTGCTGTCGGTTCGCGCGCCGCGCGCAGACGAGAAGTAAGGCAAGCGCCGAAAACGGAACGGGGTCGCCGACCTACGCTCGCCCGAACAACTGAATCCACTCGCCGTCCGACACCGATTCGACCGCGAACCCGGCGTCAGCGACCAGTTCGCGCAGTTCGTCGGCCCGGTAGAGCGTGAACTGTCGGTGGTCCTCGTCGTAGGTGTCGCCGACCGTCTCGCCGTCGCCCCGAGCGACCGAGAGACAGAGAACGCCCTCGGGTCGAAGCGCGCGCCGGAACTCCCGAAGAGTGTTGGGAGCGTCCGCGCGGGGGACGTGGAGGAACGACGCGCAGGCCCAGAGTCCGTCCAGCGAGTCGGCGGCGAACCCGAGGTTGCGCATGTCCATACGGGCGAACGACGCGCTGGGCGCTCGGGCGTTGGCCGCCCGGAGAAACGCGGGCGTGAGGTCCGCGCCGACGACTTCGTGGCCGCGCTCGGCGAAGGTGGCTGACTCCCAACCGGGACCACAGCCCACGTCGGCGATTCGGGCCGACTCGCGGCCGGTCGCGGGTTCGAGCGCGTCGAGGAACTGCTCGACCAGTTCGCGGACTACCGACCGGTCGCCGTGGCGCTCTCGGTACTCGTCGGCGACCGACTGGTAGGTCGAAATCGTCTCGGGGTCGGTCATCGCCCGGCAGTTCGCCGTCGGTTCGTATCAATCTGGCCACTTGTCTGCCCCACTTCTCGGACAAAATTCATAATTGTAGAATATTAACTACACTCGTAGTAAGTTTTCAAAACTTTCCTTACCCGCCGCCGAGAACACGCCGAATTGAAACTCCTTCATGTCCACGATAGATACGGAGGGTGTCGGCGCTGGCCGTAACAGGTTCATCTACGTCGCCGCCGCGTTAGCCGCCCTCAACGGACTGTTGTTCGGGTTCGACACGGGCATCATCTCGGGTGCCTTCCTGTACATCAAACAGACGTTCACGATGTCGCCGCTCGTCCGGGGCATCGTGGTCAGCGGTGCGATGGCGGGCGCTGCGGTGGGGGCCGCGCTGGGCGGGAAACTCGCCGACCGCATCGGTCGCCGACGGCTCATCCTGCTCGGCGCGGTCGTCTTCTTCATCGGGTCGGGGACGATGGCGCTCGCGCCGAACGTTCCGATACTGGTGCTGGGCCGACTCATCGACGGGGTCGCCATCGGCTTCGCGTCCATCGTCGGGCCGCTGTACATCTCGGAGATAGCGCCGCCGAAGATTCGGGGCGCGCTCACCTCGCTCAACCAACTCATGGTCACGGTCGGCATCCTCTCGTCGTACTTCGTCAACTACGCCTTCGCCGACGCGGGCGCGTGGCGCTGGATGCTCGGGGCCGGGATGGTTCCGGCGGTCATCCTCGCGGTCGGCATGCTGAAGATGCCCGAGAGTCCGCGCTGGCTCTTCGAACACGGCCGCCGAGAGGAGGCCCGCGAAGTCCTCGAACGCACCCGCGAGGGCGGCGTCGAAGCGGAGCTGGCGGAAATCGAGGAGACCGTCGAGGAGCAGTCGGGCACCGGACTCGGCGACCTGATTCAGCCGTGGCTCCGCCCGGCGCTGGTCGTCGGTCTGGGACTCGCGGTGTTCCAGCAGGTCACGGGTATCAACGCGGTGATGTACTACGCACCGACCGTCCTCGAATCGACCGGCTTCGGGAGTACGACCTCGATTCTGGCGACGGTCGGCATCGGCGTCATCAACGTCGTGATGACCGTCGTCGCAATCGCGCTCATCGACCGCGTCGGGCGGCGCGCGCTGTTGCTCGTCGGCGTCGGCGGGATGGTGCTGACGCTGGGCATCCTCGGCGCGGTGTTCTACATGCCGGGGTTCTCGGGCGTGCTCGGGTGGTTCGCCACCGGGAGCCTGATGCTGTACGTCGCCTTCTTCGCCATCGGTCTCGGACCGGTGTTCTGGCTCATTATCTCCGAGATTTACCCGCTGTCGGTCCGCGGGACCGCGATGGGAGCCGTCACCGTGGCCAACTGGGGCGCGAACCTGCTGGTCTCGCTGACGTTCCCGATGCTGACCGCAAACGTCGGCACCTCCTCGACGTTCTGGCTGTTCGGCGGACTCAGCGCAATCGCGCTGGTGTTCACCTACTACGTTGTTCCCGAGACCAAGGGCCGCTCGCTGGAAGAAATCGAGGCCGACCTCCGCGAGAACGTCGGCACCGCGTCGGCCGGTGGGTCGTCGGGTGAGTCGCCGGACATCGGCGACGACTGAGAGTAGCTACTCCAGACACAGACCGGGATGCCACCGCTCGACGCCCGCCTCTGCCTTCACTTCGTCCGATCCCACCTTTTTACTTCGTTGGGTGTCCTCACGCCCTCGCTTCGCTCGGGCGTTGCGGGCACCACGCCTCGTAAAAACGTGGATGAAAAACGGGACGCTCGCTCCCACCGGTCGCTCGCGTCTCGCAGTTTGGTGGTGCGCTCACTCGCTTCGCTCGTTCGCTGAAACGAATTGTCGAACGTTCAGTCGAGACTCAGACCGGGATGCCACCGCTCGACGCCCGCCTCTGCCTTCACTTCGTCCATCTGCGCCAGAAGCTTCACCGCGAGGCTTGCGGTCTCCGCGGCGCGGTTCTCGCCCTCAGTCAGGAACTCGCCAGTCTCGCGGTTGGCGAACACCGAGCAGACCGCGCCCGCTCGGAGTCCGTAGATGTTGGCGAGCGTCATGATGGCGCTGGCCTCCATCTCGATGTTCTTGACGTTCGCCTCCTTCAGATTCTCGACGAGTTCGTCGCTCCCGGCGGCCTCGAAACCCTCGAAACCGGGGCGGCCCTGCCCGGCGTAGAAGCTGTCGGCGCTCATCGTGACGCCGGTGTGGTAGTCGTAGCCGAGTCGCTCGGCGGCCGCGACGAGCGCGGAGACGACCTCGTAGTCGGCGACGGCGGGGTAGTCCTCGCGGACATAGGCGTCGCTGGTCCCCTCTTGGCGGACGCCGCCAGTCGAGATGACCAAATCGCCGACGTCCATCTCGGGCTGGATGGCACCGCAGGAGCCGACTCGGATAAAGGTGTCAGCGCCGATTCGGGCCAACTCCTCGACGGCGATTGCGGCGGAGGGACTTCCAATGCCCGTCGAGGTGACGCTGATGGGCGCACCCTCGTAGTCGCCGGTGACGGTCCGGTACTCGCGGTGGCTGGCCATCTCGTCGGCCGAGTCCCAGAACTGGGTTATCTTCTCGATGCGCTCGGGGTTGCCGGGCAAGAGAACGGCGTCGGCCACGTCGCCCTCGCCGACCTCGATGTGGTACTGCACGTCGTCGTTCGGGTCTTCGCTGTCGCCGGTCATACCCGCTCAGGTTGCTCCCCCGAATAAAAAGTCCTTCGCGTTCACTCCGGGGGTCGTCGTTTTGCCGCCGCGTACCCGTGCGTGTCTCGCTTCCGGCCAACGTTTCCCCCTGTGCTCCACATGTATTGATTTATTCTTATGTTTATTTTATTCATAAAAATACAATATTTGTGGATATAAATATTGAGGTGATGATTGGAGAAAGAAACGTTTCGCGTCGGTCGTTCGTCAAGAAGAGTGTCGTCGCTACCGGACTCACCGGTGGCGTCCTCGGAAGCACCCAGTCGGTCGCCGCCGATTCCCCGCAGACCCTCTTCATCGAGGGGCAAGGCGACTACATCGCGGTGGTCAACGACCCGAACGCCACCGGACGGAATCTAGAATCCGGCGACTCCATCAGAAGCGACGACGACAAGACGATTGTCGAGGGGTCGGTCAACGGCGACGTGGATAAAATCGACTTCGATGGGTGGGTCACGACCCTCAATCTCGACGGCAATCTAGACGCCATCGTAGATGGAACCGACGACGCACCGAACGGTGACCTCGTCGTCGAAGGGTCGAATTCGTCCTACGCGTTCATCGTCGGCTACAGCGCCGAGAAGACCAGCGACTGTGAGTCTACCGAGTCGGTGAGCAACGACGCCAACGTCGCCGGAAAGCTCGATTTCAGTGACACAGACACGTTCAGCGTCATCGGCGCTCTCGAAGACGCCTCGACGTTCTCCAGCGACGCCAACGTGACCTTCCGGTACAAGGATTAATCCGCGTCGGTCGAATCGCGGCCGTCGGGCCGTCAGCGGTCACGGCCGACGGCGCGCGTGAACCGTTTCTTGAACTCTTTTTGTCGCCAAAATCGCGGTCGAACTGCCGGAAGCGAGAGATTTTTCTCCGGTGCGCGCCGAGCGAATTGCGTGTCGCGCTATCGAGATGCCCTACTGTTCGTCTTCCTCGCAGTCGCGTGGGGCGGGTCGTTCGTCGCCATCGAAATCGGATTGGATTCGCTCCCGCCGCTGTTGTTCGCGGCGCTCCGGTACGACATCGGCGCGATCATTCTCGTCGTCTACGCCGCACTCGCCTGCGACCGATGGGTGCCCCGGACCCGCGACGACTACCTCGCAGTCCTCGTCGTCGGCGTGTTCCTCATCACCGCAGCGAACGGACTACTCTTCGTCGGCCAGCAGTACACGACCGGCGGCGTCGCCGCGATTCTCTACAGCCTGAACCCCGTGCTGACGACGGGGTTCGCTCGGAGTCTACTCCCCGACGACACACTGTCGCCGGTCGGACTGCTCGGCCTGCTCGTCGGACTCGCGGGCGTCGCGCTGGTCGTGCGACCCGATCCCGCGAACCTGCTCGCGGGCGTGACTGGGAAACTGCTGGTCGTCGGGTCCGCGACCAGCGTCGCGCTCGGGAGCGTTCTCCTCCGGCGGCGCAGCCCCAGTATGGACAGCACCGCGACGACCGCGTGGGGAATGTTCGTCGGCGCGCTGTTGATGCACGCGGCGAGTCTCGCCTCGGGCGAGACGCCGCGAGTCGCCGACGCGCTCGCTCCGCAGGTCGCGGTCCCGCTGGCCTACCTCGCGGTGGTGGCCACCGCGGGAGCCTACGCCGCCTACTTCGGACTGCTGGAGCGTCACAGTCCGGTGCAGGTAAACCTCGTCTCCTACCTCGTGCCGATGGTGACGGCGGTGGCCGGGTGGGTCCTGCTCGGCGAGACGCTGACCGCGACGACGATGGGCGGCTTTCTGGTCATTCTCGCCGGGTTCTCGCTGGTGAAACGCGACGCGCTGGTCGCGTTCGCGGGTCGGCAGTTGGCCTAACCACCGGCGATAGAGAAGAATTGAACGACCCTCGCGCTACTCCAACATCTCCTCGGTAATCGTGTCCGGCAGGAGTTCGCCGAGCGTGTACTCGGTCACTTCGTCGCTCCCGTCGTCCCCCTGCCCCGCGTCGCAGACAATCGGCAGGTCGTCCTCGCAGAACTCCGCGAGCGTCTGGCGACACATCCCGCAGGGGGTGACGCCGTCACGAGCGCCGGAGCTAACCACCAGCGCGTCGAACTCGCGGTGGCCCTCCTTGACGGCCTCGGCGATGGCGACCTCCTCGGCGTGGAGGCTGTTGCTGTAGTTGGCGTTCTCGATGTTACAGCCAACGTAGACGCTTCCGTCGGCGGTCTGGAGCGCCGCGCCGACCGTATAGTCCGAGTAGGGGACGTGGGCCTGCTCCTGCACGTCGCGGGCGGCCTCGATGAGTTCGTCCATGATGGCGAGGTTGGCAGCCATCGGTCAAGTATCTCCCGTCTGCGCCGTCGTCGCTCGCGGTCGCTTGACGATCCTCCCGTTCAACCCTTGTGTTCGACGCCCACGCTCGCCCCCGACGACTCGTTCGCCCGTTAGCTCCCGAGCCAATCGTTGTCGGATACGTCGTAGCCGTTCCGGTTGCAGAACTTGCGCGCGCGGCGACGGACCTCCCTCGACCCCGGTCGCTTGCCGTCGGTTTCCAGTCGCTCGACTATCCAGTCGGCCACGACCGCGATTCCCTCGTCATCGTCGTCCGAGTCGATGGCTTCGAGCGCCCGGAGCGTCTTCCGGTACATCTCGTACTGCTGTCGCGGTCGTCGGCGTCGGTGCGGGAGTCGTCGGTCTCCTCGATGCGGCGCATCGCTGATTCGACTGTCACACCAGTACGTCGAGAGCCAGCGTGGTAAAACTCGGGACCGCTCGGGCAGGTCGTTACTCCTCGCCCGACTCGTAGTGGTCGCCCGCCGCGTCCGGAATCCGGGTGCGACCGACGAACGCCAGCACGACGATGACCGTCACGTACGGAATGATGCCGATGAGTTCGCTCGGGATGCTGTAACCGAGCTGTTGGAGTCGAATCTGGAGCGCATCGAGGCTGGCGAAGAGGAACGACGCGCCGAACGCGCCCAGCGGGTTGTAGTTGCCAAACAGGTAGGCCGTGATGCCGATCCAGCCCCGGCCGTTGACCATCGTCGCCCCGCCGCCGATGAACTGGCCGACGCGGCCGAGCGCGAGTCCGGCCCCGCCGAGTCCCGAGAAGAATCCCGACAGCAGGACGCCCGAGTAGCGGACCTTCCGCACGTCCACGCCCACGGTGTCGAGTGCCTTCGGGTTCTCGCCGCTGGCCTCTATCCAGCGGCCGAACGCCGTCCGGTTCAGCACGTACCACGCGGCCGGAACCGAGACGAGCATCATCACGACCGGCGGACTCACCTCGATGAAGCCGAAGTCGAAACTTCCCAGCGTGGCGACGGGGGGACTGTTGACCTGCCCCCAGATGACCTTGCTGGCGAACGGTGCGAGACCGAGCGCGATGAGCCACACCGCGAGTCCGGCGATAATCTGGTCGGCCTTGAACTCGATGCAGACGACCGCGAACAGCAGCGCGAAGAGGACGCTTGCCAGCACGGCGGCGACGAAGCCGACCCAGAGGTGCAGTTGCGTGGGGTCCGCGCCGCCGATGGTTCCGGCGACCGCGATGGAGGTGAACGCCGAGATGATGAGCAGACCCTCCAGCCCGATGTTGATGACGCCGCTCTTCTCGGCGAAGATACCCCCGAGGGCCGCGAACGCGATGGGAACCGCGAGTCGAAGCACTGACCGAACGTAGTTGGCGTCCACGATGCGGACGAGTTCGGAGACGGGGCTCTCGGGGAAGAACAGTTCGACGGCGAACAGCGCGACGACCGCCAACACCGCGGTTCCCGCGAGCCAGCGGCGTTTGCGGTCGGATTCGACGTAGCTCATTGCTCGTCACCTCCGTCGTCCGCGCCGGGAATTACGTCTGTCGTCTCGTCCGCTCGCTCGCTCCCACCGTCGGTGGCGACCGCGGGCGATTCGTCGCCGAATCGGAAGCGCGAGCCGACCATCCGGAAAAACTCCGGCATGGCGATAAAGAGGATGATGAGACCGCGCAGGACGCCGACCAACTGCTTGGGGACCGAGAGTTGGAACTCGATGGCGAGGCTCCCCGTCTTGAGCGCGCCAAAGAGCAGGCCCGCCGGAATCACGCCGAGCGGGTTGTTACCCGCGAGGATGGAGACGGTGATGCCGTCGAACCCAAGCGACGGGATGCCGGTCTGCCAGCGCGAGGCGACCATCAGCACGTACACCGCGCCGCCGAGACCAGCGAGCGCCCCGGAGACGGTCATGCTGGAGACGGTCATCTGTTTCGAATCGACGCCACCGTACTCGGCGGCCTCCGGTTGGACGCCGCTGGTCCGGAGGTCGTAGCCGAACGACGTGCTGTTGAGCATCCAGTAGACGCCGACGACGAGCGCCAGCGCGCCGACGAGCGCGAACATCGAGAAGACCGTCGAGTCGAAGACGACGGCCTGTAACTGTGCGAACTCAGGAATCGAGCGCGTCTGGACCGTCTGGCTGTTGGGGTCTTTGAACACCTCCGAGACGAGCGTGAACGCGATGCCCGTGGCGACGAAGTTGAGCATGATGGTCGTAATAACCTCGTTCGCGTCGGCGTAGGCCTTCAGCGCGCCCGGAATCGCGCCCCAGACGCCGCCGACCAGCGCGCCAGCGAGCAGGCCGACAGCGATGAGAAGCAGTCCGCCGACGACGCTCGCGGGGACGAACGGCGCGACCCACAGAACCGCCATCGCGGTACCGAGCGCGCCCAACACGAGTTGGCCCTGCGTCCCGATGTTGAACATCCCGGCGCGGAACGCGACGGCGACCGAGAGACCGGTGAACAGCAACAGTGTGGTCTCTTTGAGCGTGATTGCGAAGTTGTACGGCGGCCACAGCGCGCCGACCAGCATGACCCGATACACCGCGATGGGGTCGTAGCAGAACGACCCGACACCAGACAGCGCGAAGAACGGCGAGTCACACGTTGCGACCCACCCCGAGACGAGGATAATCACCGCGCCGATGACGACCGACAGCACGAGCGCCGCGAGACTGATGAGAATGCGCTCGGCCGCCGAGGCGTCCACGAGGCGAGCGAGCGCGCGGTTCGCTTGAGTCCGCCACGAACTGCCCGAGTCGTCTCCGTCGGGCGCGTCGCTCATCGGTCACCTCCCACGGCGTCGGCGATGCTCGGCGCGTCCTCGGGTATCTGGCCAGCCATCAACAGGCCGAGTTCCTCCTCAGTCACACGGTCGGGGTCCACCACGTCCACGATTTCGCCTTCATGCATCACGCCGAGTCGGTCCGAAAGCTGTTGGACCTCGTCGAGTTTCGAGGAGACGAGCAGAATCGACTTGCCCGCTCGGCGCAGGTCGAGGATGCGCTCGTGGATGAACTCGATGCTCCCCACGTCCACCCCGCGAGTCGGGTGGGAGGCGACCACGACCTCCGGGTCGCGGGCGAACTCCCGGCCGACGACGAACTTCTGTTGGTTACCGCCCGACAGCGATTTCGACTCGGCGTCGGCGTTCGGCGGGCGCACGTCGTACTCCTCGATGATGTCCTCGGCGTGACCGCGGGTGTAGTCCCAATCGACGCGGCCGCCCTCGGCGAACTCCGAGGTGTGCTGGCTCCCGAGAAGGCCGTTCTCCACGAGGTCGAAGTCCATGACGAGACCGCGCTCTTGGCGGTCCTCGGGCACGTAGGCCATCCCGGCGTCGATTCGCTCGCGCCGCGAGAGGTCGGTCACGTCTCGTCCGTCCATCGAGACCGTTCCGCTCTCGGGCGTCGTCAGGCCCGTAATCGCTTCCACGAGTTCCGACTGTCCGTTGCCGTCCACTCCGGCGATGCCGAACACCTCACCCTCGCGCGCGGTGATGTCCACGCCGCTGACTTGCTCGACGCCCCGGCCGTCGGTGACCCGCAGATTCGACACCGACAGGCCAACGTCGCCCGGTTCTACGTGGTCCTTGTCTGCTTCGAGCAGGACCTCCCGACCGACCATCAACTCGGCGAGTTCCTCACGGTTGGTCGCGTCGGCGTCCACGGAACCGACGTTCCTGCCGTCTCGGAGGACCGTGATGTCGTCGGCGGCCTCCATCGCCTCGCCCAACTTGTGCGTGATGAAGATAATCGTCTTGTCCTCGCCCGCGAGTTCGTCGAAGACGCCGAAGAGGTCCTCAACCTCTTGGGGCGTCAGCACCGCGGTCGGTTCGTCCAAAATTAGCACGTCCGCGCCGCCGTACAGCGCCTTCAGGATTTCGACGCGTTGTTGCACGCCGACGCTCACGTCCTCGACACGAGCGGTCGGGTCCACGTCGAAGCCGTAGCGTTCGCTCAACTCCCGAACGTCCTCGCGGGCCTGCTGGCGGTCCATGGCGAGTCCGCCCCACTTGCGGGGTTCGTGACCGAGGACGATGTTTTCCGCGGTGGTCAGGGTATCGACCAGCATGAAGTGCTGATGAATCATCCCGACACCGGCGTCGATGGCGTCCCGCGGCGTCTCGAATTCGCGTGGTTCGCCGTGCAGGTTGACGGTCCCCCCCTCGGGTTGGTAGAGACCGTACAGTACGTTCATCAGCGTCGTCTTGCCAGCGCCGTTCTCGCCGAGAAGGGCGTGGACGCTTCCCTCCTCGACTTCGAGGGTGACCTCGTCGTTGGCGATGACGCCGGGGAATCGTTTCGTGATTCCCTGTAAGTGGACGGCTACGCTCATCTTTGGTCGGTGTTCTTGGTCTGCCCGCTTAAGCAACCCGGATTTGCGAAGGAGAGTTCAAGGAGAATACCTATTTTCAGAGTCCCAGTCGGTCGTTCTTTCGGTCCGCCCGCAGGCTCGCCCGCTAGCGATTCGTCGCTACTGGTCGGTGGTCTTCCCGACCGGGTCGCTACTGCCCCGTGGTCGTTTCCTGACCGACTGCCGCTGGCGTGGTCGGAACCGTTATCTCGCCGCTCACGATTCGTTGCTCGGACCGTTCGAGCGCCGACGTGACCGCTTGGGGAATCTCGCCCTCCAGTTCCGAACTGTACACCGCCTCGACGCCGTTGGCCCCTAGTCCGAGGCGGTTGACCGCGCCGCCCTCGAAGTTGCCGTTCGTGACGCGACGGATGGACCGGAAGACGGCCTCATCGACGTGCTTGACCATGCTGGCCAGAATCACGTCGGCGAACTCCGGGAGACTCCGGCTCTGGTCGGCATCGACGCCGATGGCGTACCGCTCGTTGTTCCGGGCCGCCCTGAACACGCCGTTGCCGGTGCCGCCCGCCGCGTGATAGATGATGTCGGCACCGTTCTCGTACATCGAGTTGGCGATGGACTGGCCCTGCGCGGGGTCGCTGAACGACCCGGCGTACGCCGACAAGACGTTCGCGTCGGGGTTCGCGTACCGGACGCCCGCCAGATACCCCGCCTCGAACTTCTTGATGAGCGGCACCTCCTGCCCGCCGACGAACCCGACCGTGGGTCGGTCGTTGGTCGCGCCCCCGCCCGCGCCGAACTCCATCGTCGTCAGCAGGCCAGCGAGGTGGCCGACTTGGAACGACCCCTGTTGCTCCTCGAAGACGTAACTGGCGACGTTCGGCATCTCGACGACCGTGTCCACGACCATGAATTTCTGGTCGGAGAACTGCTGTGCGTTCTGTTGGAGCGCGTCGGCCTGCACGAATCCGATGCAACAGATGAGGTCGTAGTCAGGATTCCGAGAGCGGGCGAATCGCCGCTGGAGCGTCGCCACATCGCTCGGCGTTGATGGCTCGGCGTTCTGGAACGCCACCGCGAACTCCTCGGCCGCCCGCTGGACTCCGGCGAAAGCCATGTCGTTGAACGAGTTGTCCCCCAGTCCACCGGTCGCATACACCATCCCGACGGTTGTCGTCTCCTGTAAGCGCCCGACCGTTCCGAACGCGGCCGCCCCGCCCAACGCTTGCAGAAACCGACGCCGCCGTTTGTCTTTCCCCCGCATACCCACTACGTCATTATCGAACGTGATGAAATCGACGCTTTGTTGCCCGCCGTCCCCACCGAAACCGAGAGCAAAGAGCCGAGACTCCGCGACTCAGGCGTTGTCGGGGCTGGACGGAACTTCGATGTCGCCGTCGGCGATTTTCGTCTGGGACTCTTCGAGTTTCGACTTGACCGAGTCGGGAATCTCGGAGCCGAGTTCGTCGCCGTACACCGCGGCGACGCCGTTCTGTTCGAGACCGAGCGTCTGGACCGAGCCGCCGCCGAAGTTCCCGCTCATGGTGCGCTCGACCGAGCGGTAGACGGCTTCGTCAACGTACTTGACCATGCTGGCCAGAATCACGTCGCTGTAGTCCGAGAGGCTCTTGGACTGGTCGGAGTCAACGCCGATGGCGAAGCGGCCCTTGTTCTGGGCCGCCTTGAAGATACCGTTGCCGGTGCCGCCCGCCGCGTGGTAGATGATGTCTGCGCCGTTGTCGTACATCGAGTTGGCGATAGACTGGCCCTGTCCGGGGTCCTGATACGTCCCCGCGTAGGTGGTCGTCAGTTCCACGTCGGAGTTAGCGTGTGCGACGCCAGCCTTGAACCCGGTCTCGAACTTCTTGATGAGCGGGACCTCCTTGCCGCCGACGAACCCAACCTTCAGGTCGTCGGTGGTCTCGCCCGCGCCCGCGCTGAAGTCCATGTCGGTCAGCAGGCCAGCGAGGTGGCCGACCTGGAACGAGCCTTGGTGTTCCTTGAACGTGTAGCTCGCCACGTTGTCGTTCTCGACGACCGTGTCAACGACCATGAACTTCTGGTCGCTGAACCGGTCGGCGTTTTCCTTGAGCGCGCTCGCCTGCACGTAGCCGATGCAACTGATGAGGTCGTAGTTGCCCGACTGGGCGAACTTGCGCTGGAGCGACGCCACGTCGCTCGGACTGCTCGGTTCGGAGTTTTTGTACGTCGTACCGAACTCGGACTCGGCCTGCTGGATACCCCGGTGGGCCATGTCGTTGAACGAGTTGTCGCCGAGACCGCCGGTCGCGTACACCATGCCGACGTTCAGCGGATCGGACTCGGTGGTCGTCTCCGAGTCGGAGTCCTCGGTCGTTCCGTCGTCGGAGTCGGTGGTGGTCTCGTTGCCGCCACTGCCTCCTCCAAGACAGCCCGCGAGTCCAGTTCCGAGAAGTCCAGCACCGCCGACCTTGAGCATCCGCCGTCTACCCGTGTCAATTTTCGCCATCGTATCCGACATACTTCGACACCGCGCTATAAAACCGTCGCTTCAAAGTTGAAACCGTGGAAAATACTGTTTCGAGCGGTTCTGCCGCGGAATCTATCGAGGCTTACTGCACCTCGCCGACCGCGTTCTTCACGACCTCACTGGCGGTTGCCACGAGCGCGTCCACGTCGTCGCTCTCGGCGTAGATGCGGACGTAGGGTTCGGTGCCGCTCGGTCGGACCAGCACCCACGACCCGTCCGGCAGGGTCGCCCGGACGCCGTACTCGGTCGCCACCTCGGCGTCGGGGAACCGCTCGGGAACCGTGGTCTCCAGTCGGCCCATCACCCCCGACTTGGCGTCGTCGGGACAGGAGACGCTGACTTTCCGGTAGGGTCGCTCGGTGACCGGCTCCCGGAGCGGCGCGAGACCGCCCGCGTCCGCGACGAGTCGGGAGATGACCGCCGCGCTCGTCACGCCGTCTATCCACCCACCGAACTGGGTGTGGACGTGCTTCCACGGCTCGGCCGCGAAGACGACTTCGGTATCCTCGCTCCCGGCGTCGCGCGCCGCGGCGATGCCCTCGTGGAGCGCCCCGAGGCGGACGCGCTCGACGCGACCCCCCGCGGTCTCGACTCGCTCGTCGATTCGGCCCGAGGCGTTGGGCGTCGTCACGACCACGGGGTCGTCGGCGTCGCTCCCGTCTGTGTAGTGTTCCGCGAGAACCGCGACTACGGTGTCCTCGTGAACGACTTCGCCCGCGCCGTCGAGGACGACGATTCGGTCGGCGTCGCCGTCGTGGCCGATGCCGAGGTCCGCGTCGGGGTCGCTCTCCACGAAGTTCCGGAGGTCTTCGAGCGTTTCGGGCGTCGGCTTGCTCTCCCGGCCGGGGAAGTGGCCGTCCACGTTGGCGTTCAGGGTGACGACCTCCGCGCCGAGCGCACGGAGGACCTGCGGGGTCGCCACGGCGGCCATCCCGTTGCCACAATCGACCACGACGCGCAGGCCGTCGAGTGGCGCGCCCTGTTCCTGTGCGTACCCCACAACGGCGTCTCGGTAGTCCTCAAGGACGCTCACGCGCTCGCTGTCGCCCCACTCGTCCCACGCGACCGGCGGGTCGTCGGTCTCGACGCGCGAGTCGATTGCCTGCTCGGCGTCGCGGTCGAACTCCTCGCCGTCCACGAACAGTTTGATGCCGTTGTCGGTCGGCGGGTTGTGACTGGCGGTCACCATCACGCCGCGGCGGCCCCGCGAGGCGAACGCCAACGCCGGGGTCGGAAGTTGGCCCGCCCGGCGCACGTCGGTCCCGGCGCTTTCGAGTCCGGCCTCCATCGCGGCCGCGAGCGCGGTCCCGGTCTGGCGACCGTCGCGCGCGACGACGAACTCGGTCCCGTCGCGTCCGGCGGCCCGCCCGACCGCCAGCGCGAGTTCCGGCGTCACCGTCTCGACTACGCTGCCGCGGATTCCCGCGGTCCCGAAGAGAGTCATACCCCGACTTCGGGGAGCGGGATACTTAGCTTGCCGCGATTCGGCACGGCGAGTCCGAGGTGAGACGCCCGGCGGTTCCGCACGACAACGGGACAGTTCGGTCAAATTCCAAGGAAAGAAATACTCCTAACGGACATAGCTTCAGACATGGAATTTCCGGACATCACCGACCCGCAAGGGTTGTTCGACATCGTTCTGTGGAGTATCGTCCTGCTATCCGCCGTCGTCCTCGCGGTCCTGTTGCTGTTCGGTACGCTGTGAATCGCCGGACGGAGAAGTTTCTATCGAGAGACGAACCGACGACTAGCGAGTCGCATAGCGATTCGCCGGAAGTGGTCAGGTGGAGGTAGAGTCGCCGACGAGCGGCGGCGGGGACTCAGAGTTCGACGCCGCTCGGGATGAGACTGTGCTGGCGGAGGAGGTTCCCCTCGTCGTCGTAGACGAGGAAGGTACTCTTGTCGTACTCCACGAGGTCGTCGCCGTTGATGCTGATTTCGACGTGGTAGCGCCCGTCCATATCCCCGGTCGATTTCCCGTACTCGCGGGCCGCGGTGATGAACTTCAGCACGTCGTCGGCGTCCTCGTTGAGTTCGAGCACGAAGTCACCCGTGATGCGGTTGGTCACGCTGACGACCCCTGTGGTGTCGGCGTCGTCAACGGGACCTTGCAACCGGAAAGCCACGTCGGTCTCTCCGGCGTCGAGCAGTTCGTCGTCTGTCCCCGTGAGGCGCTCGTGGAGCGTCGAGGACGGCCCCTCAAAGTCGATGATTACTGTCGGTCGCTTGGCTTCGGCGTCGTCCTCGATCCAATCGACGTTCCGAACCTCTAGCGTGAAGTAGTCGCGCCTCATTCCGTATCTGGCTCTACGTCCCGACGCGTCATGAACGTAACGCCAGTGGCAGGACGCCGTCGGCGTGGCGAACGTCGGAATCGCCCCGCGGGAAACCGGTCGCTCGGGCGACAGCTCGGGGGTTGTGCGCCTAAATATAAACGAGATGACTTTTTAACCGGCGTATCCTACCAGTCGGTAGCTCGACAGGTCGAATTCTCGCGTCCATCGTCCCGGACCGACCGAAGACGACCCAAATCCCTTTCAGGTCCGGTCCCCAAGAGTCTGCCAATGGCGCAGTGCGACGCGTGTGGCGAACACGAGAACATGCCCTACGAGTGCCGACGGTGCGGCGGCACCTACTGCTCGGCCCATCGGCTCCCCGAGAGTCACGACTGTCCGGGGCTGAACCAATGGAACGACCCCGACGGCGTGTTCGACAGCGGGTTCGACGACAGCGTGGACGACGGCCGCGGGTCGAACGGCATCACCGACCGCATCGGCCTGAACACGGGACCGGGCGGTCCACTGGGCTACTTCCGGAACAACATGAGTTTCGTGTTCCTCGGGGTGATGTGGATAACTTTCGCCCTTCAGCTGCTGGTCTCGGCCGTCCTCGGACTGCCGGGACTCGCGGAGTTGCTGTTCGTCCTGCGGTCGGACCACATCTTCCGAGTTTGGACGTGGGTCACGTCCATCTTCGCCCACGGCGGCTTCGGTCACATCGCGCTGAACTCCATCGTGCTGTACTTCTTCGGCCCGGTAGTCGAGCGTCGCATCGGGACCAAGAAGTTCGTCGCCCTCTTCCTCGTCGCGGGGATGGCCGCGGGTCTCGCACAGGTCGCCGTCTCGGCGGTGATGTCGCCCGGACTCGTGAGCGGCGTCGTCGGCGCGAGCGGTGCCATCGCCGCAATCTTGGGCGTGCTGACAGTCCTGAACCCGAACCTGACCATCTACCTCTACTTTATCCTCCCCATGCCCCTCTGGGTTGCGACGGGACTCTTCGTCGGCTACTCGGTGTTCGTCTCCGCGACCGGCGGTATCGGCGCTGGCGGCGTCGCCCAGTTGGCCCACCTCGCGGGCGTCGGCATCGGGTTGGCCTACGGCGCGAAACTCAAGCGTGAGGGCGAGCGCGCGCCACAGGAACTCCAACTCGGCGGCGGCCGCGGCGGTCCCGGCAGAGGGCCGGGCGGTCCGGGCGGACGGTTCTGAGGAATCGACGCCGTCGTACGGTCATTTTTCTCGCGGTCGCTCCGACTCCGCGTAGCGAAGGGTACGTTTCGAGCACCCGGTCTCGGCTAACGTCGAGACCGACCGCTCGGAAAAGTGGGTTGGTGATGCCGCTCGATGCGCCGCGACGACCGACGGGAGTGCCGCCGGTTACATCCGTCCGTTCAGTTGCCGGGGTAAGGCAGCTCACAGCACGGATAATTGCTACCGAAGATCACTCGAATCATGCATGTAATACACATGCACTAGCATTATTTATAATCTTCTATTGTGCTTCATTTAAGCTGTTGAGATAGATAACCACGCGCGTCCCGCCACCTCCAAGTCGGTACGGACACAATCCCCTCAGCGCGACCTCATCCCCTCGATTTCCATGAACCCAGTACATCCTGAGTTCGCGCCCGACGCCGGTCTCTCCCGCGCGGAGATGGAGCGACTCCAGAACGACCTCGCCGCGGTCGCCGTCTTCGAAGACGCGTTCGACTTCGACCCGACCGCCGTGTCCGCGACGGCGGGCGACGCGACCCAGACGACGTTCGAGCAGTCCCGTCCGGACCCCGACGGCGAACCTCCGGTCGTCGCGGGCGTGGACCAAGCGTTCACCGCCGACGGCGAGCAGGCGGTCAGCGCCATCGTCGCCTCGAAAGGCGGCGAAGTCGTCGAGCGCGTCCACGCGGTCGAACCGACCGAGATTCCGTACATCCCCGGCCTGCTCTCGTTCCGCGAGGGCGGGGCCGTCCTCTCGGCGTTCGAGGCGCTGTCGGTAGACCCGGACCTCGCGGTCGTGGACGGGAGCGGGCGCATCCACTTTCGGCAGGCGGGCATCGCCACCCACGTCGGCGTCATGCTCGACCTGCCCGCAATCGGCGTGGCCAAGAACCTGCTCTGCGGGCGACCCGCCGAGTCGCTGGACGACCATCTGCCGGAGGGCGCGCGCGTCGCCATCGTCGCCGACGACAGCGTGACCGCGCCGGAGGGGACCGTCATCGGCCACGTCTACCAGTCCCGGCAGTACGACAATCCGCAGAAACGCTACGTGAACCCGCTCTACGTGAGTCCGGGCCACCGCGTGAGCGCCGACACCGCGACCGACCTCGTGGGTCGGCTCTGCGCGGGGTACAAACTCCCGGAACCGACCCGACTCGCCGATAGCTACGCCGACGAGGTGAAGGCCGAAGTCGGCGACTGAGCGTCCCGCGGCGATTCCACTCCGCACCGAACGGATTTTTCGACACTCGTCACCGCTCGCTGACTTGCGATTTCGACTTCGACCGCGTGCCGATTTTACCACGCCTCGAACCGACCTCACCACGCCTCGAACCGACGAAATTTAACTGTCCGTACCGCGACAGGGCAACTGTGACCGAAACCGTTCTCATCACTGGTTGCTCGTCGGGTATCGGGCGCGAGACGGCCCACGCCTTTCTCGAAGATGGGTGGGACGTGTACGCGACCGCCCGGAATCCCGCCGACGTGGAAGCGCTCGGCGAGGCCGGGGCGAACATCGCCTCGCTCGACGTGACCGACGAAGACGACGTAGAGCGCGTGGTCGAACGCATGATAGACGAGGAGGGTCGCATCGACTGCCTCGTGAACAACGCGGGGTACGCCCAACTCGGCCCGGTCGAGGACGTACCCGTCGAGAGCGTCGAAGACCAGTTCGCGGTGAACGTTTTCGGCGTCCACCGGCTCACGCGCGAGGTCCTGCCCCACATGCGCCAGCGCCAGACCGGCACCATCGTCAACGTCTCCAGCGTCGCGGGGCGACTCGCCACGCCCGGCATGGGCATCTACAACGGGTCGAAGTTCGCCGTGGAGGGCATCACCGACGCGCTCCGCCCCGAGGTCGCTGAGTACGGCATCGACGCGGTGCTGGTCGAACCCGGCCCGGTCGATACCGCGTTCACCGAGCGCGCGTCGTCGGAAATCGACGGCATCGAGCGCTCGGACGCCTACGACGCGCTCTACTCGATTCTGGACGACACCGAGGCCGTCGGCGGCGGCGGTCCCGGTTCGGTCCACCCCCGCGAAGTCGCCGAGACGATTCTCGACGCCGCGAACCTGACCGACCCCGCCGCGCGCTACCCGGTCGGACAGGTGGCGAAGGTGGCGATGCTCGGTCGGTTCGTGCCCGCGAAGTTGCGCGACAAGTTCTACCGCCTCGCGCTCTCGCTCGTGACGAAAAATCCGTTCGGCGACTGACGGCTACTCCGCTCGGCGCGCGACCATCGCGGCCGCGAGTAGGGCGAGTACGGTCGCGCCGACGGAGAATCCCGGCGTGTCGCCGCTTGACGTACCCTCGCCGTCCGTGCCGGTGTTCGACTCGTCCTCGATTGGGGCCTCCGCGGACTCGTCTCGCACCTCGAAGTTCATCGTCAGGTCGTCGTGTTCGCGCGCGGCGCTGGTGTTCTCGACCGGGAAGTACGTGATGGCGGCCCGGAGCGTGTACGTGCCGGGGTCGGACCCGCTCACTTCCGCCGAGATGTCCTTGGTCTCGCCGGGGTCCACGACGAACGTCGCGGTCGGGAGTCCGCCGCCGCTACTCTGCACGTCGCTCCCGCCCTGAACCCGGAGACCGCTCGGAACTTGGAGCGTAATCTGGACCTTTATCGGCTTCTGGTTGGTCACGTCCGCCGTGAACGCGCCCGCGAGTCGGCCGGGGTCACCCGGTTCGACAACCTTCTCGGGCGTGTAGAGGCGGGCGACTTGGAACCACTCACCGTTCGCAAACGAGGTTCCGGACTCGGAGGCGACACCGGAACTCGTCTCGCTCGCGGCGGGCGTCGTGGTCACGTCGCCGACCGGAACCCGGAGCGTCTTTTTCACCGTGCGGTCGCCGTTGTCCGTGACCCACAGCGTCACCGAGTGGACGCCCTCCTCCTCGAACGTGTAGGAGGCCTGCGACCCGGACTCCTCGACGTACTCGTCGTCGTCGAGGTCCCACTCGTAGTCGGTTATCTTCCCGTCGGGGTCAGTCGAACCCCCGGCGTCGAACGTGACGGTGTCGCCCGGCGAGGGGTTCGACGGCGAGTAGTCGGCCGACACGTCCGGGGCGCTGTTGTTGACTCGAATCCGCTTGACCGTCTTGACCGTGCGGTCGCCGTTGTCCGTGACCCAGAGCGTCACCGGGTACGTTCCGGCCGTCTCGAACGACGTAGTGACCGTGGACCCGTGCTCTTCGACGTACTCGTCGTTGTCGAGGTCCCACTCGTAGTCGGTTATCTTCCCGTCGGGGTCGGCCGAACTTCCCGCGTCGAACTCGATGGTATCGTCCGGCGAGGGGTTCGACGGCGAGTAGCTGAACGTGGTGTTTGGCGCGGCGTTGTCCACCTCGATGGTTTTGGTCTGTCTCGTCGTCCGTTCGCCGTTGTCGGTGACCCAGAGCGTCACCGTGTAGGTTCCGCCGGTCTCGAACGACGTGGTGACGGTGGACCCGGATTCTTCGACGTACTCGTCGTTGTCGAGGTCCCACTCGTAGTCGGTGATGCGACCGTCGGCGTCGGTGGAGTCGCCCGCGTCGAGCGTAATGGTGTCGTCAGGCGCGGGTTCGCCCGGCGAGTAGTCGAACGACGCCTTCGGCGCGGAGTTCCCGACCTCGACGGTTTTGGTCTTCCTGACCGTGCGGTCGCCGTTGTCGGTGACCCAGAGCGTCACCGTGTAGGTTCCGCCGGTCTCGAACGACGTGGTGACGGTGGACCCGGATTCTTCGACGTAGTCGTCACCGTCGAGGTCCCACTCGTAGTCGGTGATGCGACCGTCGGGGTCGCTCGATTCCCCGGCATCGAACGTGATGGTGTCGTCCGGGGCGGGGTCGTTCGGCGAGTAACTGAACGCCGCCTTCGGCGCGTCGTTCTCCACCGAAACCGTGACGGTCGTCTCGTCGGTTTCGCCCTCGTCGTCGGTGACCCAGAGCGTCACCGTGTACGTTCCGGCGCTGTCGAACGCTGTCGTGACCGTGGCGCCGTCCTCCTCGACGTACTCGTCGCCGTCGAGGTCCCACTCGTACTCCTCGATGGTGCCGGGGGCAGTCGAGTCCGACCCGTCGAACGTGATGGTGTCGTCGGGCGCGGGGTCGTCCGGCGAGAAGGAAATCGAGGCGGTCAGCGTGTCGTTCGCCGCGGTTGCCGTCGCCGCGCTAGGTGTCAAAAATGCACTCGGCGCGGATATTAATACAGATATTGTAAGCAAAAATGCAGTTACGCGAACAATTCTCATCTCGCATCGAGGTTTCGTCTCTACATACAAAAACTTTCAAAATGACTAGGGCGGTCGAAGCCGTCGGGGACCCCGCGGCGTCACCGACCTCACTCCAAGCAACTGGCCACGAGCGCGAGCATCGTCTCGCCCCGAACCTCGTCGGCCAACAGTGGGACGCGCTTCACGTCGTGGCCGCGGAAGACCTCTTGGGCCTCCGCGAGGGCGTCCTGCTGGACCGACCAGCGCCGCTGACAGAACTCACAGCTGTCGAGGTTCGGCGAAACGAACGTATCGGTGTCAGTTCCGGCCGCGCTTCCCGCCACGTCGGTCAGGTCCTCCATCACCTTGTTGACGACGACGGTGCCGACGGGGACGCCGAACTCCGAGAGTTGGCCGAGCAGGCGCTTGGACTCGAAAACGCTCATCTCCTCGGGCACCATCACGACCCGGAAGTCGGTCTGACTCGGGTCCTGAAGCGTCGCCCGCAGGCGCTCGATGCGCTCGCTGAGTTCGTCGAGGTCGTCTAACCCCTGCTCGGGGTCGGCATCCTCGCCGCCGAACATCCCCTTCATCCCCTCCATCATCCCCTGAAACTTCTGCTTGAGCTTCATGATTCGCCCGACCATCGTGTCCATTATCTCCGGGAGTTCGAGCAGTCGGAGGGTGTGGCCGGTCGGCGCGGTGTCCACGACCACGCGCTCGAACCGCTCGTCGTCCATGAACTCCAACAACTTCTGCATCGCGGCGGCCTCGTCCGCGCCGGGCATCGGCCCGCCGAGCATCGCGTCCATCGGGTTGTCGCCGCCGAGTAGTCCGCCGAGCGGACCGCCGTCGCCGCCCATCGGTCCTGCGCCGCCCGCCGCCCCCGAACCGTCGTCGGTCGCGGCGTCGCCCGCCTCGCCGCCCGCGGTCCCGCCGAGCATCGTCTCGCCCGCCTCCATCGCGGCCTCGGGGTCTATCTCCGCGGCGTAGAGGGGCACGTCCTCCCGGATGCGCTCGGGGTCGGCCGGGATATCGGTCTCGAAGGTGTCCGACAGCGAGTGTGCGGGGTCGGTCGAGACGACCAGCGTCGGCGTGCCGTCGCGGGCGCTCGCCAGTCCCGTCGCCGCCGCCATCGTGGTCTTGCCGACGCCGCCTTTCCCCCCGTAGAGGACATACTCGGGGGCGTCAACGCCCTTCGGCACGTCGCTCTCGTCGATGTGTTCGACCGGCTCAACGTCGAGTTGGCTCATTGCCCGAGGGTAGTCAGTCGGGACTTGTGTACTCGTCGGTCTCTCACCTCACGGATTCGAAATCGTCGCGTCAGTTGGGTGTGTTGTTGGCCCGGTCGGAGTACGTCGTCACGCCGGTTGGAGTCGAGGATTTGCCCGACAACCGCGAACGCCGTCGAAAACCCGAGAAGCGAGCTACTGCCGACGCCACTCAGACTGCAACCGCACCGCCACCGACTGCGACCGCACAGCACCCCACCGCAACAGCACAGCACCCCACCGCAACAGCACAGCACCCCACCGCAACAGCACAGCACCCCACCGCAACAGCACGGCACCGCGCCCCGAACCTCCCCGCTTCTCGCCGAGCGCAAGCGCGGCGCGTTCCGTGGTCCGTGAAAATGCGCTCTCGCGTGGTTCGCGGAGATTCGCTCTCGCGTGGTCTGAGAAAATACCCGCCTCAAAAGGTGCCCGAGTTCGCCCTCAGTCACGGAGGTCCGCCACGTCGCGCCGGGAGGCGTCCAGCACCTCGCGGGGAGCCAGTTCGACCTCGCGCCACGCCGGAAGCCGCCGGTCGCCCTCTGGCGGAGCGATGGCTTCGGCGTAGATGTCCACCTGCTCGCGCTCCTCGCTCCGGTCGTAGTCGAGTCCGTTGAACCCCGCGTCGGCGGCGTACTGCTCGACGAACTGTTCGGCGACCGCCCGGTAGCGGTCCGGCAGGGTCTCGTAGTCGGGAGTCACGCCGTGCGATTCGACCGCACGCAGGAGCGCCGCCCCGACGTGACGGCTCATGTCCGAGAGACCCGTCGGTCCCGAGACGGCGCGATGGTCGTGTTCGTAACGCCCGAGGTCTACCTGCGCGCTGGCCTCGAACCCGGCGTGGGCGAACGCCTCGCCGAGCGTGCCGACCTCTAACCCCCAGTGGCGCTCGACCCGGAGCGAGTTCACGAGGTCCGCCGTCGCCCCGAACTCGCCAGCAAGCGCGTACCGGAACGAATCGAGATACTTCAACACCGCCGCGTCCGGCTGGGCGTCGGCGAGCGCGCGCACGAGCGGTGCGTAGAACAACCGACAGAGCCGCCCGTAGAGCTTCCCGTTCTCGACGCGCGCGTAGTACCCCTTCGAGAACTCGTAGCCGGACGCGAGCGGATAGAGGAGACGCGCCACGTCGCCGCCCTCGTAGGTCTCGGCGTCGGCGTCGTGGACCGCGACGTACTCGCGGCGCGCGGCGGCGACCCCGAGCGCAAGCCACACGTCCCGGCCCTTCCCGGCCTCGCCGTTCAGGCCGCACTCGCCCAGCAGGTCGGTTACGCCCGGTCCGTTGCACCAGACCACCGACAGCGGCAGGTCGAACCCCTCCAACCAGTCCAAGAACGGCGCGACCTTCTCGGGGGGCGCGCGCAGGGCGACGACCACCTCGCCGGGCGCGACCGTTTCCAACTCCGAGAGGACGCGCTCAGCGGCGAGTCCGGCGTACTCGCGCTCGGTCATCGGCACGACCACCGCGGCGCGGTCGGTCGGCGCATCCGGAACGTGGCCCGTCAGGTCGTGTAGCGTGGCGACTCGCTCCTGTCCGTACTCCATCGCGTGGGGCTTAGGAAGGAGGGATTGAAAAGGGAGCGAAAGCGGCGACGGGCGGGTGGCTTCTCGGCGTCTCGATTTTCGGTCAGTCTCCGCGTCCAGTCTTCGTCACTCGTCATCCTCGTCCCGGCCCATCATCTCGGCGACTTCCTCTCGTGAGACCAACTCCGCGCTACCCGACCGCAGTTCGTGTTCGCTCGCCGCAATTTTCTTCCATCCTTCACGCGAGAAGTTCGGGTGCTTCACCGCGTCACGGGCCGCGTAGCGAAGGAACTCACTACGAGAGCTGAAGCCCTGTTCCTCCCACGTCGTGTCGATGTCTTCGAGGAACGCTTTGCTCAACCGGAGGTTGATTTGGACCATCTCCGGCCCGTCGTTGCCAGTCCCGGTGGCGGCATCGGACATATACGGATGCTTTAGGTTCGTATATGAATGAATCTTCCCACGCGCCTCGTCGGCTTCGAACGTCGCGCGAGGGTCATCTACGACACTGTTCGCCCAGTTCAACGACTGTCGATTTCGCGTCTTACTCTTCTATCTCCGCGGCGTCCAAGTCGCCGTTCAGATACCGCTTCCCGTCTTCGGTGATCGAATAGACCCCGTTCCCCAAATTCACGAGTAAGCCGTACTCCGTTAATCGTTGACAGCGCGTATTGATGTGCTGTCGTGAGAACCGCACTCGGTCGTCTTCGTACATCTTGGTCGGGGTCGCCGGACCGTGTTCGTTCACGAACTCCAGAATCCGGTCGTCGGCGATAGACATCCACTCGGCGGAGAGACGCATGCCCCTCGATTTAGCTGAAAGTCGTATATTTGCGGCGTATAGTAAACTATACTGTCTTTGTAGGTATTTTACAGACTATGAGTAAACTATATTTGACTCAGGGGATAACCCAACGATGGGAGCAGTCTCGGTCCGATGATGAAACTCGGCGCTACCACTCAGGGCAGTCTGCTTCCACATCATCATGTACGCGCTACCTTCCCAACGTTCGAGGGTATTGATTGCTAACCAAACATCCCGAGGAGGTCCGACCCGTGACTAACACCGACGACTGGGAACAAGTTGCTCGTCGGACGGTGGCCCACTCATTGGATTGTCTCCTCGACGACACGGCGTCAACTATCGAACCCGTAGCAGATACCGTCTATTGGAGTCACGACGTGACCCCCGAGCAGGTCGATGCAATGCGCCAACTCGCGTTCGAGTTGGAGTACGCCACCGAGGAGTACGTCGCGCGCCTCTGCGAGGAGACGACACCGTGGGACGACGACGCCAACCGTATCGTTTCTCGACTTCCCGATTCCCCTAACGACACTTAGCCAGCCACCGAGGGGTCCTCCTTGCCCTTCGGCAACTTGTCGGCCGCCCAGAGGACCACCAGCACGGCCAGCACGCCGACCAACACGCCGCCGAACGTCCGAAACACCGTGTCGTAGGCGAACCCGGCGTCCACGAGCGTCCCGACGGCGACGCTCCCGGTGGCTTGGACGATCATCATCGCGCCGCTGTACAGCGAGTAGGCGCTCGCGCGGTTCTCGTCGGGGAGCGAGTCGAGCAGATAGGTGTCGAGCGCGGGGAAGAGACTGTGGATGACGTAGCCCAGAATCGCCGTGACGACCGCGAGCGCGAGGAGTCCCTGTACCGCGGTCAGCGCGAACAGGCAGGCGATGAACCCGCCGAGAATCGACAGCATCAGCGGAACGTGGGGCAGTCGGTCGGCGAGTCGCCCCGTGAGCCAGAACGCCGGGACGCCCGCCGCGAACACGACCGTCAGGAGCGTGTTGGCGGTTCCGGGGTCGATTCCCTTCGTCGCCGTGACGTACTTGATGTAGAAGTTAAACAGACCGTTCCACGCGAACCCGGCCATCCCGAGGATGGCGACGCCGCTCACGATGATGGGCCACTGCCTGCGGGCCGCGGCGAGGAGCGCACGGTCCTCGGACCCGGCGTCGGGCATCTCGGTCCGCTTGGCGGTCCGGTAGAATACTCCGGTCGCGGTCGCCGCGACGACCGCGACGATGACGAAGACGCCCCGCCACGGGGCGAACGGCACGGTTCCGAAGAGGTCCTGCCAGAGACCGGCCGTCAGGACCGCGCCGACGAACAGCGGCGCGGCGACCGCGGCGAGTTGACTTGCGGTGCCGTGAATCCCGAGCGTCCGACCGACTCGCTCGGGGTAGAGTTCCGAGATGAGCGGGTTCGCGGCGATGAAGTACGCGCCGCTGGCCACGCCCATCAGGAACGCGCCGAGACCGAGCATGACCACGGAGTTCGCAAGGGCGATGAACGCCGCCGACCCGGTCAGCACCGCGCCGGTTCCGAGGACGACCTTGTGGCGCTCGACGCGAGTCAGCAGATAGCCGGTCGGAATCCGCGGCGTCGCGCTCCCCAACCACGCCAGCGTGGCTATCAGTCCTGCCGTGGACTCAGTGAGCGTGAACGCCGTCGAGAGCGGTTCCAACAGCGGCGCGAACACCACCCGTCCGAGGTTGACCAGAAACACCATCGAGCACATCGACGCGAAGACCCGACCACGTGACACACACGAGGCTATTCCGAGGGGACAGTCAAACCTTCCGAATCCGGCGAAGTGGCCCGTACTCTTTTCATTCTTCTGGTCGTAGATATCTGGCCATGAAATCAATCCGTCGCGGTCTCTGGGACGGCGAAGTCGCCAAGGACCCCCGCGGCAGGTTCTCGTGTCGCATCTGCCGGGAGCGTCTGGCGGCGCACTCCGAGACCGAGGACGGCGGCGTCGTTCGGTGGTGTCCCGACTGCGACCGCGCGTGGAAGACGAGGGCGACTCCGCGCTGGCGGACGACCGGCGGGTAGTGTGGGTCTGCTGTCGCGGCCGCGATTACTCGAACACGGCGTCGAAGGCGTCCGCCCCGAGGGGTTCGAACCGGCCCGCCTCGACGTTCTCCTCGACGTGTGCCGGGCGACTCATCCCGACCAGTGAGGAGGTGACGCCGGGCGCGCTCCGGGCGAAGTTGATGGCGCGCTGGACCGTGGTGTCGCCCTCCAAGCGCTCGCCCACGTCGGCGGGAATCTCGGCGGCCAAATCGCCCTGCGCGATGCTGGCGCTGGTGAAGACGTTCAGGCCCGCCTCGTGAGCGAACCAGAGCGCGCTCTGGGGACCCTCCGGTCCCTCGTGGGACTCGACGGTGAACGCGTCGGCCATGAAGACGTTGAACGGCAACTGAATTGCGCGGAGGTGAGTCGCCGTGTTCTCGGCGGCCTTCGCGGCCTTCCGGGCGCGCGAGACGATTTCGGGCAGCGAGAGATACTCGTCGTCTCCCTCGGGCACCCGGAGACCGTTCCACGTCGCCACGCCGTACTTCGAGATGTCGCCCGCCGCGGCGCGCTCTTCGAGGCGCGTGAAGGTCGCTTCCAGTTGGTCGTAGACCTCCTCGCGCGAGCGAGCGTGGAGTTGCGTCTCCGGGTTGTGGACGTAGTAGAGGTCGATTTCCTCGACGCCGAGGTTGTCGAGCGACTGGTCTAACTGGTCGTCGATGAACTCGGGCGCGATGCAGTGGCTCCCGCGGGCCAACTCCTCGCGCTCCACGAGTCCGGAATCGACGAACTCCCGTTTGACGTACTCGCCAGGGTCCTCGGGCCGGGACCCGTCGAAGGGCAGAAAGCCACCTTTCGTGGAGACGAACACCGAATCGCGGTCCACGTCGGCGTCCTCGATGGCCCGACCGACCGCGCGCTCGCTCCGCTGGCACCGATAGTTGCTGGCGGTGTCCACGACGTTGACGCCGCGTTCGAGTGCGGTGGCGATGGCGTCGCGGTAGCGCGCGTCCACCTCGTCGGTCGGGTCGCCGAGGTACGTACCGAGACCGATAGAGGAGATGGCTAACCCGTCGAACCGCCGGAAGTAGGTCCGTCCGAAGTCGTCGCCGTGTTCCTGTTTGTACTGGTACGCGCCGTCGTCGGTGGCCATGTCCGAGCGTAGCAGTTCTATCGGGATAAGCCCGCAGGATTTCGCGCCCGCGAACCGAAACGAGTCCGAGTAATTTTTAGTCTCGCCAAAATCAGAACGCTTTTAGTTTTTAGGTGCCCCTAAAACACTATGGCGACGAATCGACGCGATCTGCTGAAAGCGGGGAGCGCACTGTTTGCAGGCGTATCGTTGGCTGGTTGTGGCGGTCAATTGGAGAATGCGGCTCCGACGTCCTCCGAGGACGGGGAGGCGAGCGCGCCGGACTCTGCCGCCCTCGCGGTCGCGGCCGAGTGGAACGTCTACCGGTCGGTGGCCCGCGACGCGCTCGCGCTCGGCGCGGCGGGTGAGTTCGACGCCGGGGCGCGGCGGTCGGCCGACGCCTTCGAGAAGTTCGAGAAGGCGTCCGGCGAGTGGGGCGCGCACGAAGCGCTCGAATCGACCGAGGGGAACCACTACGAGGAGTTCGAGGAGGCGCTCGGTCAACTCCGAGAGCAAGCGACCGGCGAGAACATCGAGGAGATGCGCGTCGAGGCCGACCTCGTCTCGAAGCACCTCGGGGCGGCCCAGACCGAGCGCGTCGGCGAGGCGAACGCCCGCGCGCTCGACCTGCTGGCGCTCGGGTCGCGGGCGTCCACGGCAGCCGCACTCGCTGGCGCGGGGAAGTTCGACGCCGCCGCGACAGTGGTCGATGACGCCGCCGAGGACTTCGAGCAGTCCGACGCTCACGGCGCGCTCGAAGACGCCGACGCCGAGAGCTACGAGGCCTTCGAGACCGCGCTCGAAGCGGCGAAGAACGCCGCCAGCGACGAGCGGGCGGGAGACCTCCGCGAGCAGGCGAGCGCGGCGCTCGACGCCGCGGCGACCGGCGCGTACGCCCTGGCCGACAGCGAGCGCGCCGCCGGAGCGGGCCACCTCGCAGCTGTGCAGGCCCGCGGTTACGACGCCGGGGCGCTGGCCTCGCTCGGCGGCCCGTCGATAGACTTCGCGCACGCCGCCGCGCTCAACGGCTACCGAGCGAGAGCGTACGACGCCGCGTGGCTGACCGCACGCGGGAAGACCGAGCGCGCGAAGCGGGTTGCCGAGGACACGTTCGCGCATTTCGAGGGCGCGAAGGCCCACGAGGCGCTCGAAGAGGCGGACGGCGAAGCCTACGAGGGGTTCGAGAGCGGACTGGAGGACCTCGCCAGCGCGGCCGGGAACGGCGACGCGGAGGCCGCCGCGAAGGCCGCCGACTCGGTGGAGAAGCACCTCCGGGCGGGCATCTCGGCGCTCGCCACCGACACCGAGGCTGCGGTCCTGCAGGCAGCGTTCTTCCGGGCGCGATTCGGCGACGCCCGCGAACTGCACGCGCTCGGCGAGAGCGAGGCGGCGGCGACCGTCGCAAGCGGTCTCTTTGAGCGATTCGAGGCGGACCAACTCGGCTTCCACGAGACGCTCGAAGGCGCGAGCGAGGACCTCTACGAGACCTTCGAACACGAACACCTCAAGGAGGGGCTGATTCCGGCGTTCGAGAACGGAGACGATGAGGGCGTGGCGACCCACTTCGAGGGCGCGACCGACGCGCTGTTCCAGTTCGAGACGCAGGTCGGGTCCGCGGCGCAGGTGAGTCCCGCCGAGAGCGGCCTGATGAGCGCCCGCGTCTTCGACGCCGCGGCACTTTCGGCGTTCGGAGAGTCGGCCCGCGCGAAGACGGTCGTCCAGTCGGCGTTCCAGCACTTCGAGGCGGGCGCGGGCGGGTTCCACGAGGCGCTCGAAAGCGCCAACGAATCGAGATACGAGTCGTTCGAGAGCGCGCTGAACGCCGCGGGAAGCGCGGCGAAGGGCGGCGAAAACGGGCGAGCGTACGCAGAAGCCAAATCGTTCAACGAGGAGGCCGTCGCCGCGAGCTACGACGTCGTCGCCAACGCGGGCGGGGACTTCAGCGGCGCGGCCGAGAGCGTCGCGCAGGACGCCTTCGCCGGGTTCGAAGAAGCGAACGTCCACGAGACGCTGGAGGAGGCCGACGGCGACGCCTACGAGCGCTTCGAGGGCAGTCTCGAAGCGCTAATCGGGGCACTGGCGGACGAGTCGGGCGTGTCCGACGCGCTCGAAGCGTTCGCGCGCGCCTCGGTCCGGGCCGAGTTCGCCGTGGCGGGAGCGACAGAGAAGGCACCGGTCGGCGAGGGCGAGTCCGGCGGCGACGGCGAGAGCGACGAGCAACTGAGCGGCGGTCCGAACGTCGTCGAGGGCGTTCCGGACGACGCCGACCATGTGGTGAAACTGAACGCCGTCGCGTTCGACCCGGCGGAACTGACAGTCCAGCAGGGCGACACGGTGGCCTTCGAACACGCCGCCGGTGAACCCCACTCGGTCACTGCCTACGGAGAGAAGATTCCGGAGGGGGCGAACTACTGGGCGTCGGGTGACTTCGACTCCCAAGAAGCGGCCGCTGAGGGCTGGGAGAACGGGAGCGGCGCCGTCCAGTCGGGCCAATCGTTCGTCCACACCTTCGAGACGACCGGGACCCACGAGTACTTCTGCATCCCGCACGAGGCCGCGGGCATGACGGGGAAAATCGTCGTGGAGTAGCGCATCCGTCATTAGAGTCGCGCGAAAGTCACGGCGTACGGCCGGGACCCTCGGACGGTAGCCCGGTTCACACGTCGCCGTTGAGCGCCGAGAACACGTCGTCGGCGAGTTCGGCCTGCGACCACATCGCCGTCTCCCCGCCGCTGGCGAACGTCGCGCCCTCGACGGGAAGCTGTCCGCCGCCCATGCGGGCGTGGCCGCCCGCGCTCGCGCCGGGAATCTCGTCGGCGACGCTCTCCAAGGCCTTCCCCATGTGGACCCGGTCGTCGCGCGACCGGCCCGAGAGGTGGACCGTCTCGTCGCGCCGTCCGTAGATGACCACCGCGGTCACGCCCTCCAGTTGGAGGAGTTCGTCGGCCGCTTGGGGGATAGCGTCAACGTTGTTCACTCGCCCCACGTCGCTGACCGCGAACGACCCGCGCACGTCGCGGCCCGTGATAGCGCGGGACTTGACCTCCAGCACTTCGGCGCTGACTTGCGGGTTGGCGATTCGGTCGAGCAGGTCCTCATCGACGCCCCCGTAGAGGTACGCCGCCGCGTGGAACTCCGCCTCGGTACACCCGTTCGTGAGATGTTTTGTGTCCGACTGGATACCGTAGAGCAGGCCCGTCGAGATCTCCGGAGGGACCTCGAAGTCGTTCGCGCTCTCGTCGTCGGGACCGACCGGAGTCGCGCCCACGTCCTCCAGATACTCCGCGACGATGGTCGCGCAGGCCCCGTAGTCGGTTCGCTGGTCGGTGAAGCGCTCGCCGGTCCCGTTGCCGGGGTGGTGGTCCACGACCGCGTAGGGTTCGAGTCCCTCGGCCCCCTCGAACCCGCGGGGCGTGTTGTGATCAACCAGAACCACGTCCTCGCAGGCGACCTCGCTGACGTGGTCGATTTGGTCGAGTTCGAGGTCGAGGACGGTTCGGAACGCCCGGTTTTGCTGGTGGCGAATCTGGCCAGCGAACTGGAGGGTCGCGTCGGTGCCGACCTCGCTGGCCAAGTGGGCGACGCCGATGGCACAAGCCATCGCGTCGGGGTCGGGATTCGGGTGCATCAGGATGGCGACCGCCTCGCGCTTGGCCAGCGCGCGCTTCAGACGGGTCCCCATCGGCCGCCGAATCCAGCGGACGACCAACCAGAGCGACGCCACCAGCGCAATCGCGCCGAGGGCAACGGCCCCCGCGAGTTCGGGCGAACTCAGGCCCCACGCCTCGGCGGCCCGAATGAACTCCCGAACCCGCAGTTGCGGAAGGGCTGGCAGTTGCATGACTCGCATGGACGGTCCCGACGAACAAGAAATTTTCCCGAAATGTAGAACGTTGAGCGATTCGGCCGAGTTAGTTCCGGTAGGTCTCGATTGCGTCCCGATAGCCCTCCCGATAGGTCGGATAGCTGAACTCATAGCCGAGCGTCCGCAACGTCTCGTTGTCGCATCGTTTGCTGGTCAGAATCCGGCGTCGGACGCGCTCGGAGAGGTCGTCGTTGGCCAGTCGCTCCTCGGCAGTCTGCTTGGGCGGGGTCGGCTCCCCGCACTCCTCGGCCAGCCAATCGGCGAACTCCCACTTCGAGACCGGTTCGTCGTCCGCGACCAGCACGACCTCACCGCGCGCGAGGTCCTCGTCCAGCAGGAACCGGACCGCGCCAGCGGCGTCGTCGCGGTGAATCATGTTCAGGTAGCCCTCCGTGACCGGTCCCTCAAGATAGCGCTCCAGTCGTGTCCGGCCGGGACCGTAGATTCCCGCGAGGCGCGCGACGGTGCCGTCAATGCCGTGCTTGGGGGCTTCTTCGAGCGCCACGCGCTCGGCCTCCGCCAGCACCTCGGTCTTGTCGGTCCGGGGGTCGAGGGGCGTCTCCTCGTCCACCCAGTCACCGCTATGGTCGCCGTAGACGCCCGTGCTGGACGTGTAGACCAATCGCTCGGGCGGGTTCTCTCGCCCGCCGAACTCTTCGATAGCGGTGCGTAACCCCTCGACGTATATCTTGCGTGCGGCCGCCGCGTCGCGTCCGCCCGAACTCGCCGCGAAGACCACGGCGTCCACGTCGGGCACCGCGGTCAGCGAGTCCGCGTCAGTCACATCGGCCCGGACCGCCTCGAACCCCGCGTCCTCAATGGCGGCGAGACCGTCGTCGGAGCGCCGGACACCCACCGCGCGGTGGCCCGCCTCGGTCAGTTGGCGGCCGAGTTCGAGACCGACGTAGCCACACCCGAGTATCGCAACGTGCATGCTCGGGCGTTGGGCCGTGGCCGGGATAACTCCCGCGGCGTAGGAGCATTCTGTGAGATTTCGTTTCTGTTTTTCGTAGGATTGAGTTTCCGACTTGGCGCGTGGGGGCGCGACGCCCACGGCGTCGCGCCCATTTGCGCGAGGTCGTCGTGAACGGAGGTGAACGACGGCTCGTCGGACGGGGTTTGTCCGACGGTGGATGAGGACCGCAGGGAGCGAAGCGACCGAGGACCGCAATCGGTTGGGGAGGACCTGGCCGTCGCGGTGCTGTGCGGTTGCGGTGACTCCTTGGCTCACGCCTGAAGCTAGCCCACTGTCTCGTTCGACCGCCCATGAGGCCGACCAGAAACGAATCGTGAATCAGCAAACAGCAAGACGACCCAAACCACCCAGAACGCTACCGCTGGCGACTGGCGATGAAGTGGTGAAGCGTCGCGTACTCGTCAAGGGTCATCGGCGCGCGCCCCTCGACCTTCTGGTGAACCTGCTTGCCGTCCAATTCGTCGATTTCTGCGGCGATGGTGTCCACATCGAGGACCGCCGTGGTCATCCCCATCAGGAGCGTGTCTCGAATCTCGGCGACGATGGCGTCGGCGGGCGGCGCATCCTCGTCGAGCGCGGCGACGGCGGCGGCGTCCTCCAGCGTCAGCTCGTCGGCGACCCCGGCGTCTTCGTCGGCCAGCATAGCAATCGTCTCGCGGTCCACGCCGGTCTCCTCGGCGACCGAATCGACGCCGCGGGCCGCGACGATGGCGGCGAGGTCCGTGACGTAGTTCGCGCGTACCTCGTCGGCAGAGGTCGATTCGGGGTCCTCGATGTCGTCGTAAATCATGGTCGAAGCGAGGGTCCCCTGATTGAAAGGGGTTTCACTTCGATAGACGGGTGTTCTCGGTGGTTCGGTGGGGTTGATGTTGTCCGCGGGGCAGCTGTCTGGAAGGCGGGGAAGAAGCTAGCTTCAGGCGTGAGCGATGGAGTCGCCCGCACGGCACCGCACCGCGACAGCAAGCCTCACGCCTCCCCAACCGCCTGCGTTGCTCGGTCTCCGCTTCGCTCCGACCTGCGCTACTCATCCACCGTCGGACAAACCCCGTCCGACGAGCCGTCGTTCACGTCCGTTCACGACGACCTCGCGCGGAACGGCGCGACGCCCGGCGGCGTCGCGCCCGCACGCGCCGGAGTGGAGAATACCGCCGTCACGCCACCGACTCTCGAACCACCCAGAGACGCCTGCTTACGACGACCACCCCGGCGAGGTTTCGTCCCGAGTGCCGTCCCTGTCGCCGACGCCCGGCGGACCGGGCGGCACGACCACCACGACGGTCGTCTCCGTTTCGAAGGAGACCGGCGTCGTGCGCCCGAGGACTTCGGACTCGCCGTCCTCGTCCCAGTCGAGACTCACGGTCCCGTTTTCGCGGACGTAGGCCACCGACTCGCCGGGTGGCCCTTGGGGCGCGCTCACCGCGAAGCGGGCGTACTCGCCCTCCACGCCGACCGACCAGACGTTGAGTGTCGCGTACCAGTAGCCCGGTACGGGCGCGACGGGCAGACCCGAGGGGACCGCGCCCAACACCTCGCCGAACCACCGCTTGCTGGCGACCTCCGTCGCGTTTCCGAGACCGGCCTTCACCGCGCGCTTCAGCGCGGTCTTCGCCACGTTCCGGGTCTCACTCGCCGTCCCGTTCACCGTCGAGCGCGGCGGTCCTTCGACCTCCTCGCGGACCGACTCGACGGCCAACTCGGTCCGCAGGTCCACCCAGTCGCGTCGGTCGGAGCGCCGGAGGGCGGGCCGGTTCCGGACCACAGCCTCGGCGATGGCCTCCGCGGCCGACCCGTTCGCCACCGCGAGCGCCCGCCCAGCGGTCGTGTCCCACTGCGCCAGTCCCGACGCGACGGCGGCCCGGCGCTCGGTCTCGGTCAGGTCGAAGCGCGACAGCGCCATCCCGGCGACCAACTCCCGGCGAACGTCCGCCATCGACGAGGCGAGCGACTGCTGAAGCGAGTCGCGCCGCCGCGCCAGACTCCGGTTGTCCTCCTCCGCGAGCGTCCGGTTCGCGGCCCGGAGCGCCAGCGCGGCGGTTCGGAGGTCGGTCCGGCCCGACTCGCCGTCGCCGACCACCGCCGAGGCGACCGACTTCGCGGCATCGCCGTAGGGGACCGTGAAGACGTTCCGATTCCGAGCGGCGAGCGGATGGGCCGTCTCGCCGTCCGGAATCGCGGCGACCTGCTCGTGGTCGAGCGAGGACAGCGTGAGGTACGGCGGCGCGCCTGACACGCTCAGGTTGAGCGAGCGCCCCGGCCCGTCGGCGGGCAGGGGCCGCGGCGGCGGCGTCTCCGGCGTCGTCCGCTCGCGGAGAATCTTCCGAGCGCGGTCTAGCGACACCCCCGCGTCGGCGAGCGCACCCTCGACGCCCGTCCGAGTCCGCTCCTCGCGGTCGGCACGCGTCTCCAATCGAGAAACCACTCGGTCGAGGTACGCGGCCCGCGCCGCGACTCGCGCCCGGTCGGCCACGCCGTCGTAGCGGGCGGGCGCGTCGAGGAGCGCCGCGCGCCGACTCCGGACCGTCCGAGCGAGTTCGGCGGTCGGCGGTTCGCCGCCGACCGCCCGATTCCGGGAGACGGTCACCGAGAGGTTCCGGACGCGCTCGCGCAGTGCCACGAGGTCTCGATAGACCCACTCCCGGAGGTCGGCGGGTCGGCGACTTGCGACTTCCTCGGAGCGAGTATCGAGCGTTCCAGCGACCGCTCGCTCGGCGAGTGCGTCGAACCCACCGCGAGAACCGACCACCTGCTCGGTCGCTCGCTCGCCAAACTCCCGGAAGTTCGGTCCGTCGAGCGCGCCGCCGTGCTCGTGGATTCCCGAGACCGGCCGCGAGGGCGCGAGGTCGGATTCGATGCTGTGGTCGCCCGCGACGCCGACGCGCACCGCGAACGTCTCGGTCCACCGCTGGACCGTTTGGCGCGTTTCGGGAGTGTTCGTCTCGTTGCCGCGTTCCCCGCCATCGTTGCCGTCGTTGCCCTCGATGCCGCCCTCTCGCTCCCACTCGGCGACCAGCGCGTGCCTCCGTACGACTCGGTGCGATTCGGTGTCCAGCAGGTGCCACTCCTCCGGAGCGCCAAGCGTCGGCGCGCTTGCGGGACCATCTGCCGACCGCTCGACCGCCGTCCGCGTCCGGACCTCGCTCGACCGGAGCGTCCAGTTCGCGCCCGGCGATTCGAGCGCAGGTCGTGCCTCGCTCTCTGCGGGGTTCTCCCGAACCGCGGCCACGACGCGCGCGTCGGCGGTGTAGGCCGAACGTAGGACCTCCGAGAGGCCGGGACCGTCCGCACCCGACACGAGGTCTGTGAACGCGCGGTCGGCCGTCCGATTCACGCCGACGCGGAGGGACCGCCGGGTCTCGCGCGGATTCTCGGTCAGATTTTTGCTCGTCACCCCGCCGGGCATCGGATTGTCCTGCTGGTACCGCTCTGCCGTCGCCAGCAGTCGCCCGGTCCACGCCGACCCGCGTTGGTTGTCAGCGGCCGTCAACAGGTCTGTCGCGCCGATTCTGGCGGTCGCCCACCCGAGCGCGCGCCGCGCTCGCGGGTCGCTCTTCCCGAAGGCGTCTCGCTGTTCGCGCAGGAGCGCGCCGTTCGCGGCGAGTTCGATGTGGCGGTTCGCCACGACGTTCTGGACCGGCGCGCCGCCGTACTGGGCGTACCCTCGCGCCCACGCCGCGACGTAGAGTCGCGCGGTGAGTCGGCGGCCGAGACCGGGCGCGAGCGGGCCGCGATTCAGCCGGGACTCGAAGCGCACCGTGCGCTCGTGGAGCGCCAGCGCGGGCGTCGCCACGACCAACTCCGGCGCGATTCGCTCGCGCTCGACTACCCGGCCGCCGCGGGTCGCCGTGACGGTAACGTTCCGGATGCGGACCCGCAGTCCGGCGTTCTCCGCGCGGTCCGCGCCGCCCGCGGGTTCGATTTCGACTCGGCGCTTGGCCGCCCGGAGGTCCGAGGCGTTCCGAATCGCCGGAAGCGAGACCGAGGTGCGAACGCCCTCGGACTGGCCGATGTCGGACCGCCCGACGCCGACCGCCGAGAGGTCCTCGCGGGCCGCCAGATAGATGCGGAGTCGGAGCGCGTCGCGGAACGGCGTCGAGTCGTTGAGCGCGCGTCCCGCGGTGGAGTTTCCGGGCGCGGTGACCGGCGCGCTGGCGGCCGCTCGCCCGGCGCGCGCGACCGCGCCGCGGAGCGCGGTGTTCGTCGCGGCAGTGGTGCGCTCGACGGCGACCCCCACCGAGTCGTCCGTTCGGGGGGTCGGCCCGCCCGCCAACGAGGCGCTGATGCCCGCGCTCCCGACCAGCAGGAGGACGCCGACGAGCGCGAAGGGGACCCGGCCCCTGCGGTCCTCGGCCAGTCTCATCTCGACCACGTCCTGACGGTCAGGCGGACCTCCCGGACCGCTACCGCGGCCGCGTACACGTCGGCGTCGGGCGGCGGCGCGGGGCCAGCGACGACTCGGCCGGAGCGCTCGGGAGTCGATTGCGAAGTGGGCGAGTACGAGGTGGGCAAAGTCTCTGACGGTCGCGCGACCACCTGCGCGCTGATTCCGGCGCGTCGGAGCGCCCGCCCGACCGTTGCCGTGGCGGCGCGCACGAAGTCGGTCGCCGATTCCGGCTCTGCGTTCGCCGCGGACGCGCTGGCGAGCAGTCCGGCCAGCGTGTCGTGGACCGTCCGATTCCGGGTGTTCTCGTTGGCCGAGTCCGCCGGTCGGTAGGTCACGCTCGCGGTACTCGTCGCCACCAGGGTCGCGGCTTCGTCCGCAGAGTCCGGTGCCGTCGGAGGTCCGGACCGGCGGTCCTGCGCGGGCGTCCCGGCGAGGGTCAGCGCGCTCGCCGAGACCAGCAGGAGGCAGAGCGACACGTCGAGGACCGTACTAATTGCCCTCACGACCACACCTCCGCGCGGAGGCGGCCTGGGCGGACGCTCCCCGGCGCGATGCGGACGCTCACCGCGAGCGCGGCGTCGTCGGCGCTCGGCGGTGGGGTTGGTCCGGCGTGCCACGACTGTCCCGCGGCTTGGAGCGTGAGGTTCAGGCGGTAGCCATCCGGCCCGGCGCGCAGGCCCGCGGCGAGCGCCTCGGGGTCCGCGATGCCGGTCTCCGTGAGTGCGCGGTTCGCTCGCTCGACGGTCGGGTCGGCGACGTTCCGGTCGGGCGTCGGGATAGTCGCGTCGAGGACGCCAGTGTAGGCAGTCAGCGCGACGCCGACGACGAAGACGGCAACGAGCGCCGCGAGGGGTTCGACCTGCGCGCGGTTCGCGGCGTCGCTACCCGACGAGCGTGACATCGACGCCCTCCCACGAGACTCGGCGGATGGTCAGTCGCTCGCGCGAGCGCCACTCCGGCGTCCGGTCGCGGGCGTCGGCCGCGGCCCGCTGGAAGTCGGCGGGGGTGCCGAAGGCCCGTTCCGGTGGCGTTCCGTGAAGCACGTCCCAGAGCGCGGTGTCGCGCCGAACCGGCGTCACCGGCCCGTAGGCGAACGTCGCATGGCCGGTCTCGCCGTCCTCGCTGAGCCAGAGTCGGTACGGGCCGATGCGGGCGCGCTCGGCAGAAAGCGGATGAAGACCGGTTGTCTGGTGAGCGCTCGCCGCGACGGAATCGACGGTTGCGGCCGCGCCCGCGGCGTCCGGCGGCGGGGCGCGGGGGAGCGTCGCCGCGACACCGACTGCGGTGGCGCTCGCCAACGCGAGGCCGACCCAGAGATACCACGTCTCGACTGGTGCGTCGAACATGGACCGGGTTCGTCCCGTCCTCGGGTTTAAACGTCGGGGTGCGCTCGGTGACGCAGGCCACCGGCGGGGCGGTGCCCAAAACGTCACCGTCACGCCGCGAACCCCGCGCCGACGAAGCCAGCGAGAAACGACCCGACCGCGCCGAGGAGCGCCAGACCGACCCGATAACCCACGAGCGCGCGGTCGAACCCCCGCTCCAGTCCGGTCGCCAGCGCGGTCAGCACGGCGGCCATCAGCAGGACGTAGGCCGAGACGGCGAGACCGAGCGCCGCGGTCGGGAGCGGGTCGCCGAGCGTTCCGGCGGCCATCCCGTCCGCGAGCGCGACCGTGGCCCCGCCGACTAGCGGGCCGAACACCGCCGCGGTGTTCCGGAGCGTCCCGGTCACGCTGGCGAGTTCGCGCCGGGCCTCGCGCTCGACGCGCTGAAGATCGTCAACGTGGTCGGCCATGGCGACAATTGCGCGTCCGGCGGGGCGGCCCTCCCGCGCCGCGAGCGCAAGCAGGGCGGCAACGCTCCGGGCCTGCGGACTCGGTACGTCGGCGAGCGCGCCGTACTCGCCAAGAAACGCCTCGCGGACGCCGACCCGGAGTCGTCGCTGAATCTCCGCGGTCTCGGCCAGCGTCTCGCCCGTGCGCCCGGCGACTTCCGGCGCGGCGTCCGCAATCGCTGACTCGACCGCCGCACTGTCGCTCACGCGCCGACCGACCAGATAGAGCGCGTCGGTCAGGTTCGCTTCGACGGCGCGGGCGTCGTCGCGCACTGCTTTCACCGGCCGGAACCACCAGACCAGCGCCGCGCCGAGTCCGCCGCCAGCGAGCACGGGCCAGCACGTCCACCCCGGAAGCGGCGCGGTGGCGAGCAGCGCGAGGAGACCCGCGCCGACCCCGACCGCGAGCGTCGGCCAACGTCGGTCGGGAATCGCGGGGTGGTCGGGCGACACCTCCGGCGGCGGGAACGCGGCGGGCCGCCGGACCGAGAGCCACGCGCTAGCGCCGACCAGCGCCGCGGGCAGGAGTAGGTCGTAGACGACCACGAGAACCGGAATCGAGAGGGGAAGACCGGCCACGCGCGCCGCGGGGAGGACCGCGACCAGCGCGAGGGGGAGCAGGACGCCGAAGGCGTACAGCGCCGTGGTCGGCCCGCGGACGGATTCGGCGAACTCGGCCATCCGGTCGCGGGTGCCGTCGAGAATCGCGGCCATCGCGCGGTCCAGCGTGGTCTCGCGCTCGCCAGCGGGCGCGTCGGCCGCCGACTCCACCAGCAGGGCCGCGCGCCGGAGCGGCGGGTTCCAGTCGGCCCACGCCGCGCCGAACGACGCGAGACCCGACCGCGGCGTGCCCTCCGCCCGTCGGACGTGTTCGCGGAGGTCGGCGGCCAATCGCCCCTCGCCTCGCGCGGCGAACGCCGCCGCGCGCTCGCTGGCAGGTTCGACGCGCATCCGCAACACTGCCCGTGCGATGAGCGCTGGCGCGGTCCCGAGCGCGGCGGTCCGCCGGGCGGTGGCGAGCGCAATCGGGCCTCGCCGCGCGGCGTGCGCGACGCCGAACGCGACGGCGAGGACGGCCACCGCGGCCGGAATCCGGAGCGGTGCTGGCGCGACTACCGCGAGGGGAACTCCGACCAGCGCGACGAGCGCGGCGGTCCCGTTGCCCGCCCGGACCGTCGTCTCGGCGTCCACCCCGGCATCGAGGTACGCCAGCGCCCGCCGGAGGTCGGCGCGATTCTCGTCGTCGCCGCACCCGACCGACCACGGCCAGCAGGTTGCGAGCCGTCGGACGAGGCGCGCCCACCAGTCCGGTTCGCTCACGACACCCTCCGGTCGGCGTAGGCCGAGACGACCGCTTTCGGGTCCGTTCGGTTCTTCCGAGCGAGGTCGGCGAGCAGGGTCTCGCGCTCGCTCAACGCCTCGCGCACGTCGGCGTAGGACTCCCCGGCATCGGCGAGCGCGGCGACCAACGCGCTGTTTCCGCGGTCGATGCGTCCGGTGGGCGCGAGTTCGTCGTCCCGGACTCGGTAGAGCGATTCGAACCGGTCGCCGTCCACGAGTTCCTCGACAGCTTTCACGCGGCGGCGCTTGCCCGCTGGCGTCGAGACGGCTTCGAGCGTCACCACGAGGTCGGTCGCGGCGAACGATGAAGCCGAGACGCCGAGGTCAGAGACGACGCGCTCGCGGACGCCCGCGCCGCCGTCGCCGTGGATGGTTCCGAGGACGGCGTCGCCGTTCGCGCCGACGCGCATCGCCTCGTAGAGGACCGCGGCCTCCTCGCCGCGGACTTCGCCGACGACGAGCGCACCCTCTCCGAGTCGGAGCGCGGTCCGGAGCGCCTCCGCAGGCGCGAGACCCGGCCCGTCACCGGTCTCAGTCCGAAGCGGTTGGACATCGCGGCCACGGCGCTGGAGCGGTGCGACCGGGAGTTCCGGCGTGTCCTCGATGACGACGGTTCTGGTCGCCGCGGGGAGTTCCCAGCAGAGCGCGCCCAGCAAGGTGGTCTTGCCCGCACCGCGAGGTCCGGCGACGAGTCCGGCCGCGGCGCGTTCGGTGGCCAGCGAGAGGAGCGCGGCGGCGTCAACGGGAAGGGTTCCGTTGCTGACCAGCGCGGGCAGGGTCCACGGCGTCGCGTCGCGGGCGCGGAACGCGAACCCCGGCCCATCGCTTACTGGGTCGGTGACGCCCGCGACGCGGACCGCGCCGGAGTCGTCCTCGTCCGGGCCGACTTCCGCCGTCGCGTCGAGCGTCGGCGCGGCGCGCGAGAACGCACGGCCGCTCTCGCGCCGGAATCGGGAGGCGAGCGCCTGTGCGCCCCCAGTAGTGAGTCGGACGTTCGTCCGCATGCGCTCGCCGTCCACTGTGACCCGCAGGGGGTTCCGGCCGACCGGCGCGGTGGCGAACGCGTCCGAGACCGCGGGGTCGGCGAAGAGGTCCGCGAGGACGCCGTAGCCGCGGGTGTGCTTCCGGAGCGCGGCCGCGAGGGCGTCTACGGGGTCGTCGGAGTCGGCGACTTCCCGGACTGCTCGGCCCGGCGCGCGCTCGCTGGCGGTGGAACTCTCACTAGCAACTGCGCCGTCGGCGAGCAGACCGTAGGCCTCCGCGAGCGCGTCGAGCGCGCTGGCGTCGAACGCGTGTTCGACCGGTTCGAGGTGGTAGGTCCGGAGCGCACGCTCGTCGGCGTAGATTCGGACCGTCGCGCCGGTGTCGAGTTCGCGGGTCTCGGCGAACGTCGCCTCGGGCGGGGGTTCGGCGGCCACGCGGGCCTTCGCAATCGGCGGGCCGACGAAGGGACGGAGCGCGTCGGCGTACCCCTCGACGCGGCGCGCGCACTCGGCGAGACCGGTCTCGGCGACGAGTTCGCCGACCGGTCCCGCGCGGCCGAGGGCGGCGCGAGCGGCGGCGAGCGGGTCGGATTCGGCGCGGTCGGCGAGCGTTCGGTCGTAGAACGCCGCGCGCTCGGCGAACCGTCCGGCCGCGACGAGCAGCGCGGCCGACTCGCCCTCGTAGGCGCGTTCGATGCGCTCGGTCCGGGTCACGACCGCGCTGGCCTCGCGGTCTGCCAGCGCGGCGATTGCGGTCCGGCGGCAGGCCGGTTCGGCCGCGAGGTCGCCCGCGCCGGGGCAGTCCGCGGCGTCGAGCAGGAGGCGGTCGTCCTCGAATCGGGGGTCGCAGGCGCAGTCCGGGTCGTCGTCGCGGAAGCGCGCGAGCGGGTTTCGCATGGGCCGGGGTCGTCCCGTCCTCGGGTTTAAACCCTCGCGTGGGGGAGGGACCCGGCCGCGCGAAGGTTGACCGTAGGTTTATACCCGAAAGCGGACGAGAATCGAATATGTCCCTTCGACGGAGTCACCTCGCGGGACTCGCACTCGTGGCGCTCTCGGCCGCGATGAGCGCGCTGGCGGTCTCCGAGATGCCCGCCGAGATGGCGACCCACTGGAACGCCGCGGGCGAAATCGACGGTCAGACGCCGAAGATAGTCGCGCTCGCTCTCTTCCCGGCGCTGTCGGCCGGGATGCTCGCGCTGTTCGCGCTCCTCCCGCGAATCGACCCGCTCGGCGAGAACGTCGCGGCGTTCCGCGAGCAGTACGACACGTTCGTCGTCCTTCTGCTGGCCTTCCTGACGTACGTCCACGCGCTCGTCCTCGCGGCCAACGCGGGCTACGAGTTCGAGATGGTCCAAGCGCTCGCGCCCGCCGTCGGCGCGCTCTACTACTACGTCGGGGTCCTGTCGGCCCACGCCGAGCGCAACTGGTTCGTCGGCATCCGCACGCCGTGGACCATCTCCGACGACGAGGTCTGGAGACGGACCCACGAGCGCGCCGCGCCGCTGTTCAAACTCGCGGGCGTCGTGGCCGCGTTCGGCGCGGTGGTTCCGGCCTACGCAGAACTACTCCTCGCGGCCCCGGTGTTCGCCGTGGCGCTGTACAGCACGGTCTACTCCTACGTGGCCTATCGGAACGTCAGCACGTAGTGTCGGAAACGAGACCGCGAGTCTCACGCCGTCCGCCGAGAAGGCTCCCGAACTCGACTACGGGGACTTCTCGCTCACCAACACGGCGTCGGAACCGGCGACCGTCACCGTACATCCGGCGTAGGGAAACGTTACGTGGGCATCGACAGCCGAAAGGTTGGCGAGTGCGTCGGGATCGATAACGTCGTGCAGCGGGCACGCGTCCGTGTGCCCGACACCACCATCGGCGGCCAGTTCGTCCGGCATCGGCAGGAGACGGGCCTCGGTCACCGTTTCGACGGCGCGAACGACCGCTTCGACGACGCTCTCGTCCTCGTCGAAACGGTACTCGAACGCAGAGGAATTATCAGTAGAATGGTGGGTAGTGTCGGCAATAGCTTCGTCAGGCATACTCGCTATATAGCCAGAGGAAACGATTGACAGTTGGTGTTAACTATGAAACCACTTTATATGCCGTCGAAGGTCTCACTGCGTCGCGTCGCCCGACGAGTCGTGTCGAGCGATGGTACTGCCGAGGAGGTTGCGAATGCCCCGGTGGAGACGATTCGAAAACGCCGGGCGAGAGATACCGATTCGGGAAGCGAGCGCTTCGAGGTCGGTTTCACGGGGGTCGTCGTAGTACCCCTCAGCGAACGCGAGAAGTAACGCCTCGTGCTGGTCGGTCGTGAGGTTGTACTCGTCGCCGACCTGCATCTCCGCGAGCGAGTTGAGCCGCGTCAGCGTCGCGCCGATGTCGTGGTCGGTGCAGTGTCGCTGGAACGTCGCTATCTGGTCGGTGTCCGTGGCCCGAAACTCGAACGTCCAGTTTCCCTGCGACCCGAATGCGGACAGGAGCGTCAACTCGCTTTCGAGAACGCCGCTCAGGACAGTCTCGTCTTCGGGATTCCACTGGATGCGAAAGAGACCTTCGTCGCCGAGGTCGTCCACCAGCGTCACCGACAGGAACGCGGGGTTGGCCGCCAGCGTCTCTCGGACCTGCTCGATGTCGTCGTCACGAACCCAGAAGTAGGGGAGGATGTGGTCTTTGGTCGGAACGACGCGTTCGAGTTCTATCGCCGCGTCCGGCAGGTGTTCGAACAGTCGGCCGAGAGCGAAGTCGCGCGCCGGGATAGTGAACTCCGCGATGGTCGCCATGTTCGGACAGATTGGCTCGTGCGACGAAAAGGTCACCTGTTTGTTCAAAACAGGCGGTCGTCACGAAAAAGGGTCGTCGGAGAAGCTCACCGGGCGTACGCCACGAGACCGCGCCACGCCGAGAAACAGACGGTCCCGACGATGCTGATAACGATGATGAACGTCACCGGCGAACTCCCGTGGAAGAAGTCGGTCGAGCGGAGCGTCAGTCCGATGGCCGCCGCGGGAATCCACGTCGTGACCGCGCGCACCACTGCGGTCCCGACCGTGCGCGTCGCGTCGGGAGCGTACGCGCCCGAGACCAGCGCGGCGACGACCCACCCGACGAGGAACGGGGCAATCGTCTCGGCGACGTACCCCGGCGACGCGATGGGGTCAACGCCGTGGTTGATAGACCCGACCGTGAGGAAGGCACTCAGCACCAGCAGATCGCCGAGGGCAATTCCGGCGGTAGCGAGCGAGCGGTCGAACCGCGAGCGAGCGAGTCCGTCGGCGTTGCTCATAGCTTCGCGTTGGGACCCGTCGGTAATGTTTCCCCCGGTACGTGACCGTGGTCGCTTTCCAGCACCCGATCACCGTCTACTCGCTCCGCGTTCCGACCACGGTGTACTCGAACCCCCGCGAGCGATATTTGGCGTCGAGACCCGCGTCGGCGACCATCCGGCCGAGGTCCGCTGGCGCGAAGAACGTGGAGTCGAAGCCGTAGAGCTGTTCGCCGCGTTCTACGAGTCGCCCGACCGGCGCGGTCGGGTCGATTTCGCGGACGACGAGGACGCCGCCCGGTCGGAGGACGCGGGCGGCCGACTCGACCGCGCGCTCGGGGTCGCCGAAGTGGTGGAGCGCGTCCACCACGAGGACGGCATCGACGCTCTCGTCGGCGAACGGTAGGCGTGCGGCGTCGGCCCGGACCGCCTCGAACCCGTTTCGGCGGGCCTGCTGGGTCATGCCCGCCGCGGCGTCGGCGACGATGCGCTCGCGCGCACCGAGCGCCGACGCGCCGCGGCCGGTGCCCCCGCCAACGTCGAGAACGCGCTCTACCTCCCGGTCGGCGAAGTCGAGCGCCGCCCGGAACTCCTCGGCGTCGGGCGTCGGCGAAAACCAGTCGTAGAACCGGGCGAAGCGGTCGAAGGTGGCGGTGTCGCCGAGTGCGCTGGACATGTCGATGCAGACGGGCCGGAGCGAGAAAAAACCGGACGCTCGGTTATGACTCTCGCTCGCGTCGGCGCGTGAGTGCCCAGAGAACGATAAGAACGCCTTCGAGGCGAGCCATCCGGTACACCCACGGTCGGAGTTCCACGTCGCCGTCGGCGGCGGCGAGGTTCATCCAGAAGTCCACGACTCGGCGGGGATAGACGGCTTCGAGGACGCCGAGCGCCAGCAGTGTGAGGCGAACGACCATGCCGAGCGTACGTCGGTCGGTGTCAAGAGCGTGTCGGCGAGCGTGGGCGGTCGAGTCGGGCTTCCGGTATCGGCTCACGGACTGAGGATTGGGACGGGGGAGCGACTAGCTACTGCCGACACCGAGGAGTTGCCCCATCGCGCCCGCACGCACTGACTCTGAGTTCATCCGAGCGCACGCCGACCCATCCTCCCGCGAGCGAAGAGCAGTTACCGTACGAACCCCAAACTGGGTCATGGAGTACGCGGTACTCGGGTGGCCCGACGACGGCCCGCAACTCCGACTCGACCACCGCGAGTTCAGTTATGCCGGGAAGTTCGTCATGTCCAACACCGGGAAGGCGGTGGTCCGCGACGACGAGGGCCGAGCGCGCCCGACCCGTCAGAGCGAGACCGGTACCGCCGCCGAGAGCGACGCCCCGGACCGCGACTGGGTCGAAGACGACCGCATCATCGCCGCCGTCGCGTTCAACGAAGACCGGACCGACCCCGAGACGGCGTGGCTTCGGTACGTCACCGTCCGGCAGGACCGCCGCGGAGCGGGCGTCGGCGCGCGCCTCTGTCGATTTGCCACCGAGCGCCTCCGCGAGCGCGGGTACGAGCGGGTCCGCATCGCGGTGAACAACCCCTTCGCGTACCACGCGCTCTACAAGGCCGGGTTCGGCTACACCGGCGAGGAGACCGGTCTCGCGGAGTTAGTCCTCGTCTCGCCCGGCGACCGGTCGGCCGAGCGCTACCGGACCGGACTCGACGCCTACCGCGAGCGAGACGACCTCGGCGACGCCGAGCGCGACTTTCTGGCCGCGAAGGCCGACGCGGGACCGCCGGAGATTATCGACTCTCCGGTCTCCGAGTAGTCGGGCGACCTCGCCAGCCACCGAGGTTAAGCGCACGGCGACCGAATTGCGACGCGATTCTGGGGGTTCACGATGGACGAGAAACATCCGCTACCGGGGGAAGACGAATCGTTCTGGCTGGCGACGACTGACCGGACGGATTTTCCGGCGCTCGACGGGGACCGTTACGTCGAGACGGCGGTGGTCGGCGGGGGTATCGCGGGGGTTACCGCCGCGCTCCACGCCACCGAGGCGGGTCAGTCGGTCGCCCTGCTCGAAGCCGACCGCATCGTCGAGGGCGTCACCGGCCGGACGACCGCGAAGGTGACCGCACAGCACGGACTCGTCTACGACGACCTGCTGGACAAGCACGGTCGGGACGCCGCCAAGCAGTACGCCAGCGCCAACGCGGCCGCAATCGAGGAAATCGCCGACCGCGTCGAGCGCCACGACATCGACTGTAACTTCGAGCGACTTCCGGCCTACACCTACGCCGCCGACGAGGACCAACGCGCGGCGGTCGGCCGCGAGACCACCGTTGCCGAAGGACTGGACCTGCCCGCGGAGTTCGTCGCCGACCCGCCGTTCCCCGACGAGACGCCCGGCGCGGTGAAGTTCGCCGAGCAGGCGCAGTTCCACCCGCGGAAGTATCTGCTCGAACTCGCCGACGAGATTCCGGGCGAGGACGCCCACGTCTTCGAGCAGACGAAGGTGACCGAGGTGGACGACGGCGGGCAAGACGACCCTTGCCGGGTCGAGACCGAGCGCGGAACCGTCACCGCCGACAGCGTCCTCGTCACGACCCACTTCCCCATCGAGGACCCGGCGTTCTACTTCGCGCGCCAGTACCCCAAGCGGTCGTACGTGCTGGCGGTCGAACTCGCCGAGGAACCGCCCGAAGGGATGTTCTACCGCGACGAGTCGCCGTACTTCTCTGTCCGGCCGGTGCCGAGCACTGAGGCGTTGGGGTCCGGGGCGGGCGGACAGGGGTCGGACCGGCAGATGGTGCTCATTGGCGGCCAGAACCACAAGACGGGACAGGGCGATTCGACTGCCGAGCGGTACCGGAGACTGGAGCGACAGGCCCGCGACCACTTCGAGGTCGAATCGGTCGCGTACCGGTGGTCCACGCAGGATTTCGTCTCCGTGGACCAGATTCCCTTCGTGGGAGAACTCGGTCCGACGACTCACGGGGTGTACGTCGCCACGGGGTTCGGCGGGTGGGGCATGACCAACGGGACCGCGGCGGGGCGGATGCTCGCGGCGTACGCCCGCGGAGAGTCCCCGCGGTGGGCCGAGGCCTTCGACTCGCAGCGATTCGACCCCGAGGCCGGGGGCGAGGAGTTTCTCAAGGAGAATCTCGACGTTGGCACGGAGTTCGCCCGCGACTGGGCGAAGGCCCCGTTTCGCGGTAAGGACCCGATGGTCGCGCCCGGCGAGGGCGAGGTGGTCCGACGCGACCGCACGCAACTCGCTGTCGCCCGCGACCAGGAGGGCGAACTCCACGTCACGTCGGCGGTCTGCACGCACATGGACTGCATCGTCCACTGGAACGACGCCGAGCAGTCGTGGGACTGCCCGTGTCACGGGTCGCGCTTCTCGATAGACGGCGAGGTGCTGGACGGTCCCGCGGTCGCGGACCTGCCCGAGCGCGGAGAGTGAGTTCGTTCGAGCGATTTTCAGAGACGTACACGATTTCTAGTCACGACGTAGAAATTACTGACAGGAATTTCTAGACCCGCCAGAGAGCCGCTTTCTGATTCATTTGAAGCACTGTAGAGCCGAAAACAGACCAGTATCGTACTCATAACTTATGGAAATCTCACGGAGTGCATACGATTCGCCTATCGGTATTGAACCGGTCAACTACGGGAAAGAGTTATATACCTATGGGGCATATTTTGTAATAGACTATGACTGGGTACTACGACTTCATCCTCGGCCTGATTCCGCTTTCCCTGATCGGTGTAACCGCGACCCTGAGCGTCCTCGGTTTCTCACTCACGTCCGCCGTCCCGCTGGCGGCCAGCATCCCGGTTGCACTCATCGGTCACGCACTGTTCGTCAACAGTCCCGTTGAGGACACCCAGTCTTCGCCCGAAACGGTCGAGTCTTCGTCTTCGACCTCCTTCGAAGCCGCTGACTGATCCGGTTCTCCGCTCTCTCGATTCGATTTTTCACTTCGGTTTTCATTTTGGGTCCGACAGTTTCTGACCGTCGAGCGACGCTGAACAACCAGTCGTCTCGGCCGGTGCCTCAATCGTTTTCCGACTGGACTGTGTTAACTCGCGCATGACGGACGCAGTCTTTCTGACCAGCGAGGACGTTTCCGGACTGGCGTCGCCCGGCGAGTACGTCGAAGCGGTCCGCGAGGGCTACCGCCAGCGCGGCGAGGGCGCTCCGGCCCGACCGCGCGCGAAACTCACCAATGCCGAGCCACCGGGGATGCTCACCGACTACGCGGCCGTCCTCCCCGAGACCGGTGCGATGGGCGGGTACATGTACGCCGCCGGGTTCGGGGCGGAGGACGCGTGGTTCGTCGCGCCACTGTTCGACGCCGAGTCGGGCGAACCGCTCGCACTGCTGGACGGCGCGAGCATGAACCCCTTCAAGACCGGCGCGGCGGGCGCGGTCGGCACCGACGCGCTGGCCCGCGAGGACGCCAAGACGCTGGCAGTCATCGGCACCGGGTCGCAGGCCCGCGGGCAGTTGCGCGCGACCGAAACCGTCCGGGACCTCGACAGCGTCTGGGTCTACTCGCCGACGAAAGAGTCTCGGGAGTCGTTCGCCGCCGAGATGAACGAACAACTGGACCCCTCGGTCGCGGCGGTCGCCTCCAGCGCGGCCGCAGTCGAGGAGGCCGATATCGTGATTACGGCGACGACCGCGAGCGACCCGGTGTTCGATGGCGACCTGCTCGCGCCGGGCACCCACGTCACCGCGATGGGCCAGTACCATCCCGACAAGCGCGAACTCGACGCGACGACCATCGAGCGCGCGACCTACGTCCCGGACCTCCGCGAGCGCGTCATGCAGGACGCCGGGTCGTTCATCGCCGCGGTCGAAGACGGCGCGGTCTCGGACGACGACATTCACGCGGAACTCGGCGAGGTCGTCGCCGGGCAAGCGCCGGGCCGGGAGAGCGACGAGGACATCACGGTCTTCGACAGCGGCGGGACGGGAATCGAGACGGTCGCCGCGGCCCACATGCTCTACGAGAAAGCGAGCGAGGCGGGTCTCGGGTCGGACATCTCGCTCGCGCCAGCGAGCGAGGCGCTGACCGGGAGGTAGTTCGGTCGCTCATCGAGGGACGGTGAGACCGCTCACGGGCCAGCGATTCGAAGAAGAGGATAATTACTGAGTCGTCGCACGCTCTCTCGCGCCGCGAGCATCACGGCGGCGATGAACGACGAGTCGGTACCGGCTTTGGTTTCTTGCTTTTTGCGCTCTGCGTCGGTTAGGCGGGGTGCTACCACTGCACAGCCTTGCTAAATATTTACTCGTACTTGAGATATTATCTCGGTTAGGTCTCTGTCAGCGGCTCGCAAATCATTGGGGATGGCACGGCACGGGGTAGGACGCGAGTCCGACGGAAACCTTACCCTACCGTCAGGTTTCTGTATCGTCACTTCGAAGCCGACGCATGGTCTCCGCCATGGACGAAGACTCCGACTCGCCTTCCGACAACGCCGAAGGTGCCCCGGAAACCGACGGCGGCAGAGATGTCGGTTTCGACGAGGCCGCGCTCTACGGCGTCGTCCGAACGGCCGTCGAGGACGCCATCCTCGGCGTCATCGGCACCCTCCTGCTGGTCGGCGTCGCGCTCGTGATTACGTGGACCGGTATTCTGCTCGCCACTCAGTCGGTGAGCGCGGCCGCGACAGGGTTTGGCGTCGTCGCCGTCGCCTTCGGACTCTATCTCGGCGCGGCGACGCTTGGCGTCGTTCCGCCAGCGCGCGAGTGGTTCTGAACGAGAGGAAACGAAAAGAGAACAGGAGAGAGAATGAGCGAACAGAACCTGACTTGTCTGCCGTCTACAGCCCCAACGCCTGCATCAGCGTCATGCCACTCGCCAGCGCGCCGACCAGATAGCCGCCGATAGCGCCGCCGTTCAACAGCGGCAGTCCGGCGTGCGCCCGACCCTTCATCACCATCCAGAGCAGGGCGAGCAGTCCGGCGATAGTTCCGACCATCGAGGTCAGCGCGGGCAGATTCAGCGCGAGACCGGAGACGAGCGGTTCCGGCGGCGCGAACGACGCCGCGCTGGCGACCATCACCGAGGGCATCACCGCGTCGCCGAGACCGATGAAGAACACGTCGCGCTCGGTCACGTCCGGGCGCTCGGCGTCGGCGTCGGTCGCCGCGGGGTCGCCGCCGTCGGCCGCGCTCGGTTCGTCCTCCATCGAGGCTTCGGCTTCGTCCTCCTCACCGGTCATTCCGCCGTCGTCGTTCAAGAAGGAGTACGAGAGCGTCATCGGAATCACGAGGATGACGGGAATCTTGAGGTCCATGACGCCCGAGGCCAGCGTCAGCATGTGTTCGGTGCCGTAGACGCTGATGGCGTCGTAGACGGCCAACACGGTTAACAGCAGGATGGCCGGGAGCAGACCGAAACTGATACCGAACAGTCCGGCCGCGCCAGCGCCCATCACGACGCCCGCGGCGTCGATAACGTACCACTCCGGATGAACCGCGAGCGCGAGCGAGACGCCCGCCGCCGCGGCCAGCGCGAGGACGTTGAGGGGTGCGCCCCCGAACTGCACGAGGAGCCATCCCGGAATTACGACCGAGAAGACGTACCACGAGAGCAGTCCGCTGGTGAAGATAAGCGCCCCGCGGAGCAACCACTGCACTTCGAGTTTGATGATGGCGAGCATCACGCCGGTCAGGACTAGCACTGCCGCGACGTAGAACAGACTGTTCGTCGGGTCGGAGGGGTTCTCGACCTGCTGGTAGCCCGCCTGCTGAAACGGCTCGACGAGCGCCAGCGCGCCGAGTTGGACCAGCAGGAACATGGCGACGGTCAACCCGACGGCCGCGAATACGCGCGTTCGATTCTCCATGCCGTGGCGTTGCCACCCGGCCGCCTTTGTGGTTGTGGATTCGCTGTCGGTAACGCGCGTTGCCCGCGAGTAGTGACCGCTGGAATCGGTGCCATCCGCGATTTCCCGGCGCGAGCGACGCCGAACGGAATTAACCGTTCTCGGGATTGAACCGGAGACGCATCGTCGCCGATTCGCATGCACTCGAATCGCGCTCGCGCGCTCGTCCTCGTCGTCATCCTCGTCGCCGGGTTCGCGGCCCCGACCGCCGTGGGTCTCTCGGCCGGAGACGACGCGGCGCAGTCGAACCAATCGACAGCGCAAGGAGACGCCGAATCGGCTCGCACTGGCGACGCTCTGCAAGTCGTGCGAACGCTCGAAACGCTTCCGAACACCGACGCGACCGGACTCGGCGTCGCGCCCGCGAACGCGGCGCGGGCCGAACAGGACGTGGGCGAACTGACGCCGCGCGAGGCGGCCGAACTCGGTGCCAGACAGGGTGCGCAACTCGCCGAGATTCAGGGCGCGACCGTTCCCGACCGAAAGCGGACGGCGGCGGTCCGCGGTGCGGTCGCGGCCGCACCGAACGACTCCGACGCGAACGTCGGCAAGGTTCTCGTCGCGGCGCGCGGAGCGGCCCACGGCGCGCTGTTGCAGTCCCAAGAGACGACCGTCCGCCAGATTCAGTCCGCGGTCCGCGGGGCCGCGACGGGCGGCATCGTCCAGACCCAAGCCGCCGAAATCGTCCAAGTGCAAGGTGCGGCGTTCGGGGCGGCCCACGGGTCGGTCGCCCAGCGACAGACCGCGAGCGTGACCCAGATACAGGTCGCGGCGCGCGGGGCGGCCCACGGCGCGGCGACCTCGGCCGGTCGGAACGACGTGACGGCCATCGGTAAGGTGCAGGAGGCCGCCCAAGGCGCGGCGTTCGGGTCGCTCGCCCAGCACCAGCGCGTCGGCGCTCGTCAGCTTCAGTCGGCCGCGCGCGGGTCCGCGGGCGGCGCGCTCGTCCAGGTCCAGCGAGTGAACGTCAAGCAGGTGCAGGTCGCCGCCCTCGGCGCGGCCAAGGGCGGCGTGAAAAAGCCCAAGCCGAGGGAGGTCCCGGCCGAGAAGGTCGAGGCGGCCTGCCGCGGGGCGGCCTCGGGTGCCATCAGTCAGACCCAGCGCGTCACCGTCGAGCAGATACAACTCGCCGCCGAGGGTGCGGCCCAAGGCGGAGTGGTGAAGCAGGTCCAGCGGGTGAACGTCGAGCAAGTGCAGGCCGCGACGCTCGGCGCGGCCCGCGGCGCGCTGACCAAGGTGACGGTCGTGCAGGTCCAGATAGTGAACGTCGTCCAGATTCAGGTCGCCGCCGCGGGCGCGGCCACCGGCGCGGTCGAGTCCGTCGTCCAGCGCCAAGAGGTGACCGTCGAGCAGGTGCAGGCCGCCGCGCTCGGCGCGGCCAAGGGCGGCGTGACGCAGGTCCAGACCGTGAACGTGCGACAGGTGCAGGCGGCCTCTCGCGGGGCCGCGTTCGGGTCGCTGGTCCAGTCCCAGTCCGCGAACGTCGCGCAGATTCAGGCCGCGGCGGAGGGGTCGGCCGCCGGTGCGGTCGTCCAGAGTCAGCGCGTGGACGTGACGCAGGTCCAGATTCTCGCCGCCGCGCAGGGGGCCGCGACCGGAAGCGTCTCGCAGAGTCAGGTGGCCAGCGTCACCCAGATACAGGCCGCCGCCCGCGGTGCCGCCTCCGGCGGCGTCGCGTCGGCCGCCGAGACCGAGGACGCCAGCGCCGAGCAGACCCTCGCTATCACCAGCGGCGCGGCCGCCGGGGCCGCGGAGTCCGCCGCCGAGGAGGGCGTTACCGCGGCCGCGGAGATACTGGACGCGAGTCGGCAGGCCGCGGTCGAGACGGCGGAACTGGTCGCTGAGGGCGAGGACGTGCCCCCCGAGGAGTTGCAGCAGAGCGCCGCCTCGGCCGCCGCGGAGGTGGTTGCCACGCAACCGACGGAGACGCCGGGCACGACCACGGTTCGTACCACGACCACGGAGACCGTGACCCCGATTCAGGAGACCGTAATCGAACCCACGGAGACAACCGCGACGACGACCGAGACGACCGAAACCGCGACTATCGAGACGACCACGACTACGGCAACGACCGAGGAAACTCCGAAGACAACTGAAACCACGACAACCGAGGCGACGACTACGAGAAACCTGACGACAACCACGACTGAGACAACGACCGCAACCCCGACGACAGAGGAGACAACTACGACCGCAACCCCGACGACTCAGACCACGATAACGGAGGAGACCACGACCACGGACGAGACCACTGAGGAGACGACCGCGACAGCAGAAACGACGACCGAGACCATTACGACTGAGGAGACCACCACGACAGCGGAAACGACGACAACCGCGATGACCGAGACGACGACCGAACAGACCACCACGGAAACCGCGACGCCTACAACTACAACGACGGAAATCACGACAACCACGACGCCAGAAACCACCACGACCACCGCAACTACCACACCGGAAACCACCACAACCACCGCGACGGAAACTACCACGACCGTGACCCCGGCGAGCGTCACGTTCCAGAACCAGAGCGCCGACGACGCGGTCGTCGTCGAGTCGGCGGTCCTGCCCGAGGGCGGATTCGTCGCGGCCTACGACGCGAACGGGAACGTCGTCGGCGTCTCGGAGTACCTCGCGCCGGGCGAATACGAGGCGGTCGAGGTGTCGCTACTCGCCGACCTCTCGGGCCGACAGGTCCTCCTCGCGGTTCCCCACCGAGACACCGACGCCGACCAGCAGTTCGACTTCGTGGAGAGCGGCGGTTCGACGGACGTGCCGTACGCGAACGCCACCGACGAGTTCGTCTTCGACACCGCCATCGTGGACTTCGGCGGCGATGCGGTCGCCACGACGACCGAGGCGCTTCCGACCACGGACACCGCGACGACCGCCGGAGGGACGACAACGTTCGCGTCGGCCTCCGGAGAGTCCGATGACGGTCTCTCGGCGCTCGTCCCGGTCGGTGTCGGGACCGTCGCGCTACTAGTCGGACGGTCCGCGAGCGAGTAGGTGAGTCGGAAGCGGGTGAAAAATCAGTCGTCGGCCGCTCTACCGCGCGTAGAGTTTCTTGCCGAGAAGGGGAGCCAGCGCGACCCCTTCGTCGGGCGTGACCGCGACGTAGGGCCGCGAGACCGGGCCGAACACGTCCACGACTCGGCCCACGCTACGCAACTGCTCGTCCACCGCCTCGGTGCCCACGTCCGGATGGTCGTCGTCGGAACAGCGGACGACCGCGAGTCCCTGCGCGGTCCGGACGACCGCACCGAGTTTCTGCATCGCCATCAGTCTCGGAGCGCCGCGACGTACGCCGCGACCGCCTGAATCAGGTCGTTCTTCGTCGAATCGTCGGCGTTCTGGACCAGCACGCGGCCGCGCTCGTCCCAGTTCTCGCGGGAGTAGGCCTTGTCGCGCTCGATTATCGCGTCGTACCCGACCTGCTGGACTGCTTGGGCTATCTCGTCTACCGTCGGCTCATCGACGGCCATCTCGGCGGCGACCCGTCGGCCCTCGTTGCGGGTCTTCTCCGCGTCGAAGTAGGCGGGCCACAGCACTTTCTCGACCATATCTCACCCTCTCACTCCGGCCACTAAACACCTTAGGAAACGCGCGAAAGAAGAGATTCCTCGGGACGGCTCAAGGGTGTCGCGTCAGCGCCGACCGGCGAGCATCGCCGCGCCAGCCAGCGCGGCGAGCGCCGCGGAGACGCCGAATCCGGGGATGGACCCCGTGGAGGAGTCGGCGGTCGTCGTCTCCGTGGTCGCCTCCTGCATCGCGTCCTCGGCCGTCGTCGCGGCGTCGGTCGTCGTGTCAGGAGCCTCAGTCGTTTCGACCGTGGTCGTCGTGGTGTTCGCCTCGGCGTAGGCGTCGGGGTGGAACGCTTGGGCCATCTTCACCACGGCGTGGACGACTCGCGGCGCGGGCTGGCTGATGTTCTCGTTGCTGACCGTGAGAACCTGCCCGTTCTTGACGGCGTTGGTGCCGTTGTACGCCTCGGTCTGTGGGTACGCGCCGAACGCGCCGAGTTGGATAATCCACTCGGGGTTCTGCTGGACGATGACCTCCTCGCTAATCTTCCCGTAGCCCGAGACGTTCGCCTCGGCGGCGACGTTGGTTCCGCCAGCGAGTTCGACCACGTTGCCGACGAACGTGCCGCTTCCGGCGGTCCATCCGCCGCCCTGCGAGATGAGGACGCCCGGCGCGTCCTCGCCCTCAACGGCGTCACGGACCGTGCCGATGCGGTCCTGCATCCACGAGACCGTCTCGGTGGCACCTTCGCAGTTACCAGTGAGCGTGCCAATCAGATTCGTCTTCGCGTAGATGTCCTCGACGGAGGACGCGTAGCCGAGTTTGAAGACGGTGAGTCCGGCGTCACGGAGCTTCTGGACCGTCTCGTTCGGGATGACGTTCGGGGCGAGAACGAGGTCGGCCTCGGTCGAGACGACTTTCTCGACGTTGACGTAGCTCTGGCCCGCGCCCGAGATGTTGGTCCGGGAGTCGGCACCCTCCAAGTAGTTGGCGTACTGGGAGACGCCGACGACTTGCGACTCGCCGCCGATTTCCCACATCGTCTGGGCCGCGCTCGGCGCGAGCGTGACGACGCGCTCGGGTTTCTGCTCGACGGTCACTTCGGTCTCCGTCGCGTCGGTCTCCGTGACGGGGAACGAACAATCAGTCTGGGTCGCGGTCGCTCCGGTACTCGCAACTGCGGCGTCGCCGGAAACTGCACCGACCGGGGCGACGCCCGCCGCGAGCAACAGCAGTACCGCGAATAGGCTCGTGAACTTCTTACTCATGCGTGCCCAACTCCGGCTGTATCCAATAAGTATTTACCTAAAGCAATCTGGCTTTCAGACGATGCGTGGCTCCGCGCGAGTCGTCGGCTGGTCGGCCGGACTGACCGCCGCGCTGGCGGTCGTCGTGGTTGTCAGCGCCGCAATCGGGCCGGTGGCGCTCGACTATCTCGTCGTCGGGAAAGTGCTTCTGAACGCCGTCGCCGTGCCCGCCGGGGTCGGCGTGGCCGAGCGGACGCTCCGAATCGCGGGACTCGCTATTTCGGTCCCGACCCCGACCGTCGCGTTCGCGGCGATTTTCGACTTCGCAGTGCCCGAGACCGCCCAAACAATCGTGATAACGCTGCGCCTGCCCCGCATCGCGCTCGGGGCGGTCGTCGGTCTCGCGCTTTCGACGGCGGGGGTCGTGATGCAGGGGTTCTTCCGGAATCCGATGGCCGACCCCTCCATCATCGGCGTCTCGTCCGGCGCGGCGGTGGGCGCGGTGGCGACCATCGCGCTTCCCTTCGCGCTCCCGTTCGCGCCCCACCTCGCGCTCCCGGCCGCGGCGTTCCTCGGCGCGCTCGGGGCCGCCTTCGGCGTCTACCTGCTCGCCACCGAGGACGGCCGGACGCCCGTCGCAACGCTCCTGCTCGCTGGCGTCGCGGTCCAGACGTTCCTCGGCGCAGTCGTCTCCTTTCTACTCCTCCAGAGCGGCGAGAGCCTCCGCCGGGCGGTTTACTGGTTGATGGGCCACCTCCATCTGGCGTCGTGGACCGACGTGACGATGGTCCTCCCGGTCGCGCTTGCCGGGTTCATGATTCTCTACGCGTACGCGGAGGACCTGAACGTCCTCCTGCTCGGGGAGGAGGACGCCCACGCGCTCGGCGTCGAAGTCGAGCGCACCAAGCGCCTCCTGCTCGGAGTCGCCAGCGTGATGACCGGCGCGGCGGTTGCGGTCACCGGCGTCATCGGCTTTGTCGGTCTCGTGGTGCCCCACGTCATGCGCCTGCTCGTCGGCCCGAACCACCGAATCCTACTCCCCACCTCCGCGCTCGCTGGCGCGACGTTCCTCGTCGCCACGGACACGCTGGCGCGCTCGGGACCGGCGGAGCTACCAGTCGGCATCGTGACTGCGTTTCTGGGCGCGCCCTTCTTCCTCTATCTCCTCCGCACGCGGGAGGTGCATGCGCTGTGAGACGGGATTTGGACACGCGCGCAAGGCGACGACGTTCGATTGGATGCGCTCGGCCGACCAACTGGCAGGCGAACGCTCAACCGACCAGCCGACGGGAACGCGCTAACTCCTACCGACTACCGTGTGGGTGGATGAAAGGGACCGACCGCTCGCGGGTCTTCGACCCGTGGTCGTCTCTGCGGGCACTACTCGCGCCGGGCGTTGCCGAGAGGCGCGAGTATCCCGCAGAGCGACCGCGAGCGGTCGGGGGCTTTCTAAAACCACGTTCCTCCGGCGACAGTCACAGCTCCGACGATTCTCACGACTCCGACGACCGAAACCCCACGTAGAAACCGATGATAGAGATAGACGACGTATCCGTCCGACTCGGCGAGAACGCCATCCTCGACGGCGTGACAACGACTATCGAGGACGGCCAGTTCGTCGGCTTGGTCGGTCCAAACGGTGCCGGGAAGACCACTCTGCTCCGGACTATTCACGGCGTCCTCACTCCCGACCGCGGCGAGGTCCGGGTGGCGGGCGATTCCGTTTCCTCGTTGGCTTCGAAAGAGACCAGTCGCCGGGTCGCAGTCGTCCCGCAGGACACGACGCTCTCGTTCGACTTCCCGGTCGAGGACGTGGTGGCGATGGGTCGCCACCCCTATCGGTCGCGGTTCTCGGGACCCTCCGACGGGGGCGAGTCCGACCGCGAGCGAGTGCAGGCCGCGATGGAGCGAACCGAGGTAGACCACTTCGCCGACCGGTCGATTACGGCGGTCTCGGGCGGCGAGCGCCAGCGCGTCCTACTGGCACGCGCGCTCGCGCAGGACACCCCCGCACTCTTGCTGGACGAACCGACCGCGAGCCTCGACATCAACCATCAGGTGCGAACGCTCGAACTCGTCCGCGAACTGGCCAACGAGGACGGCAAGACTGTCGTGGCGGCCATCCACGACCTGAATCTGGCGGCCCACTACTGCGACGAACTCCGCCTGCTCGCTGGCGGCGAGATTCAGGCCAGCGGCGACCCCGAGGCGGTCCTCGCGGAGGACCACCTCGAAGCGGCTTTCGACACGCGCGCGGTGGTCTCCAGTCACCCCGTCACGGGGTCCACGTACGTCACGGCCCTGCCCGAGCGCCCGACCGAGAGCGAGGGGCGCGTTCACGTCGTCGGAGGCGGCGGCACGGTTTCACGACTTCTCTACGTCCTCTCGGCGGCGGGCTACGAGGTGTCGGTCGGCGCGCTCAACGAGGGCGATTCGGACCTCGAAACCGCCCGGTCGCTCGGTCTCGACGCCGTGACCGAGGAACCGTTCGCGCCGGTCGGCGACGAGGCCCGCCGGGCAGTCGAGGACCGGATTCGCCGGGCGGACGCGACGGTCCTCGCGGACGTGGAGGTCGGCGCGGGCAACCTCGCCAACCTCCGGGCCGCCCGCGAGGCCGACTCGGTAGTCGTGGTCGAGGAGCGACCCTTCGCCGAGCGCAACTACGCCGGGAGCGACGCCGCGGCGCTCTACCGCGAGTTGAGCGAGCGCGGGCGCGTCGTGGGACCGGACGAACTGCTCTCGGCGGTGGAGGCGGCCGTGGCCGGTCCGGGCGAGCGACCGAGCGCGCAGGTGGAGTGAGTCGTCAGGGAACCGGTTCGAGTCGCACCGAGACGCAAGGAATTTGTCAACTGTGGCGAAACTGACGGGCGATGCCCTCCACCATCTCGCGGCGGCGACTGCTGGCGGCGACCGGCGCGGTCGGTCTCGCGGGAGCGAGCGGTTGTCTCGACGCCATCGACGGAGTAACGGACGGTCAGGACGGTGAGCGACGACTCAGGCTCACGCTTTTGCGCGAGACGGAATCGCTCCGCGACAGGTACGTCACCGACCTCGAAGAGAGTCGTCCCGATTGGGATGAAGACGCCTTCGCGGCCGCGCTCGACGGCGAGACGTACACCATTCAGTACCGAGAGCCGTTCTTCGCGCGCGACGACCCGACGTACGCTGAACGCGACGGAACCTACTACCGACTCGGCTCCATCGTCGTCGGCGAGGCAGAAGTGACTCACCCCGTTCTCCGTCTGAAAACGGTCGGGCGACCCGACGAACTCGACTCCGTGCCCGACCACGTCGCGCACGGCGACCTACCGGGGACCGACCAGCGAGCGGTCAAAATCGCGCAGATGGCCGCCCGCGCTCGGGGTAACGCAGGTGGCGTTCCGCGGGGTCTCGTCCAGCGAGGGGGCTACGTCTACCGGAGAGAGGAGGCAATCGAGGCGAGCAGTCTCCTCGGGGACTCGGGACCGAGCCACGTCGAGTATCGAGACAAAATCTACTCGGTCGAAGTCGCCCGTGAGACGTTCTACGAGCGAATTTACCGCGCCGAGGTCGAACCGGTCGCCGAGTCGCCCGACGAGATGGAGGCGGTTCTCCGCGCGCGTTTCGTTGGCCCTCGACTCGACAGAGACGACCTTTCGGCCGACGAACGGACGATTCTCCGGGAAGCGAGAGGTCACGACGCCTACAGCGAGACCCATCCCTACTCGTCGGCGTACCGGTCGATACTGAAGCGACTCGAACGCCGGGCGTATATCGACGGGAACGTCCGGAAAGACGCCTTCGCGCAACCGGAGACGCCCGAACTGCTCCAACTCGACGGCAGGTACTACGAGTTCCGACTGCGGTTCGTCGGCGACGAGTGACGCACTCGCGTCAGTAACTGTGGCGCGCTCGCCTCGGTACTGTGGCTGACGCGCTCGCGTCGTCGCCAGCGACGACGCGAGCGCGCCCTGTAGCGTCGCATGCTACCACTACTCACGAATGCTTTTCCGACAGCCGCTTGCCAATTCACGCATGGCAGACCCCTTCGGCCGCGCGGTCCGGGACCACCATCGCGGCGAGCGCGACGAACCGCTGGCTCAGCGCGACGGCGAGCAGACCCGTGAGCATCCCATCGAGCAGTTCTACTTCACGGAGTTTGCTGGCGAGGGTGAGAACGGCCGCTGGCTCGACGCCCGACTCGACGGGCCGCTGTTGGACCTCGGGGCTGGCGCGGGCCGCCACGCGCTGTACTTTCAGGAGCGCTTCGAGACGGTCGCCGTCGAGGTCAGCGACGACCTCGTGGCGACGATGCGCGAGCGCGGCGTCGAAGACGCCCGCGAAGGCGACATGTTCGCGCTCCGCGAGCAGTTCGAGCGCGACCGGTTCCGGTCGGCGCTCGCCATCGGGACGCAACTCGGTCTCGCGGGGTCAATGGACGGCCTTCGGCGATTTCTGGGGGACCTCGCGGTCGTGACGACGCCGGACGCGACGGCGGTGGTGGACTGCTACGACCCGGCGCGAATCGAGACCGGGGAACTGCTCGGCTACCGACCGGACCCGACGCCGGGGATGGCCGCGCGCGTGATGACCTTCGAGTACGAGGGCGAACTGGGCGAAACCCTGCTGTTTCGGTTGTTCGGTCCCGACCGGATTCGGGAGGCCGCGGTCGGGACCGGGTGGTCGGTCGAAGAGGTGCGGTACGGCGACGAAGGACCCCACTACCGGGTCGCGCTCGAAAAAGCCTAACTCGCGGCGCGTTCGCGCTGTTGGGCCAACTCGAACAGCATCAGCGACGCGAACGTGCTGGCCGCGAACAGGATCATCCCGGCGATGCCGACGCCGACGGTGGGCGCGGCCAGACTCCCGGTGCCCAGCAGTGCCCCCGATGCGAGGGCGATGGTCGTCCGGCCCGGCCGCGAGAGGTTCGCACACCGCTGGGCGAGCGTCGGGTCCAGACCCACGATTCGGGTCCAGACGACGTACAGCGACGTGACGAACAGAAACGCGAGCAGGCCGACGCCCAGCAGGAGGGCGAACTTCGCGGGGTTCATTTCACGTTTGCAAGACCGTCATGGTTCAGATATAAGTGTATCGGTGATATTTTCCGCAAAATCACCGATAGCGCGGCGTCTCAGCCGTCGGATTCGTCGGAGTCCGGTCCGTCGATTTATGTGACTCGCGCCCTGAGAATCCGATATGGAACTCGCCGACCGGTCCGTCGTGGTCGTTGGCAGCGGCTTCGGCGGTCTCTCGACGGCCTGTTACCTCGCCGACGCGGGGGCCGACGTGACCGTAGTTGAGAAGAACGAACAGTTGGGTGGCCGGGCGAGCGTCCTCGAACGCGACGGTTTCAGATTCGATATGGGTCCGTCGTGGTATCTGATGCCCGACGTGTTCGAGCGCTTTTTCGGCCACTTCGGTCGGAGTCCCGACGAGTATTACGGACTGGAACATCTCGACCCCCACTACGGGATTTTCTTCAAGGACGGCGACGAGGTGACCGTCACGGCCGACCGCGAGGCGACGAAGGCGACCTTCGAGGAGTACGAACCCGGTGCGGGCGCGGCGCTGGACGCCTACCTCGAGGAGTCCGAGGAGACCTACGATATCGGGATGGAACACTTCGTCTACGAGGACCGACCGCGGTTCCGCGACTACGTGGACCTAGACGTGGTTCGCCACGCCCGCGGACTCACCTTCCTCGGGTCGATGCAGGGCCACGTCGAGGAGTATTTCGACCACCCGAAACTCCAGCAGATAATGCAGTACACGCTGGTCTTCCTCGGCGGGTCACCGAAGAACACGCCCGCGCTCTACAACCTGATGAGCCACGTCGATTTCAACCTCGGGGTCCACTATCCCGTGGCGAACGACGAGGAAGGCGAATCCCGCGGCGGGATGGGCGTCGTCGTGGACGGCATCGCGGAGTTGGGCGCGGAGTTGGGTGTCGAGTACCGCACCGACAGCGAGGTCGAGTCCATCCTTGGGTCCGCGGGGAACTTCCGGGTGGAATTGGACACCGACGGGAGTGAGGAAGGCGACTACCTCCGCGCGGACCTCGTGGTCAGCGACGCCGACTACGCCCACACCGAGCAGGAACTCCTGCCGCCCCAGAGCCGCCAGTACGACGCCGACTACTGGGACTCTCGAACCTACGCGCCCTCCGCGTTCCTGCTGTATCTCGGCGTCGAAGGCGACGTGGACGGACTGGAACACCACACGCTCGTCCTGCCCAGCGACTGGAACGACCACTTCGACAAAATTTTCGAGGACCCCGAGTGGCCCGACGACCCCGCCTACTACCTCTGCGTGCCGAGCGAGACCGACGAGACGGTCGCGCCCGAGGGCCACAGCAACCTGTTCGCGCTGGTGCCAATCGCGCCGGGTCTCGAAGACGGTCCCGAGACCCGCGAGCGCTACCGGGACCTCGTGTTGGACGACATCGCCGAGAACACCGGCGTCGAGTTGCGGGACCGAATCGTACTCGAAGAGAGCTTCTGCGTCTCGGACTTCGCCGACCGGTACAACTCCATCGAGGGCACCGCGCTCGGGTTGGCACACACGCTCCGCCAGACCGGCCCGCTCCGGCCCGGCCACCGTTCCTCGGAGGTTCCCGGTCTCTACTTCACGGGGTCGTTCACAACGCCCGGCATCGGCGTCCCGATGTGTCTCATCAGCGGCCAGCACACCGCCGACGCCGTGCTGGAGGACTACGGCCGGTAGCCAGCGATGGCCGGACGCTCACCGAACGCGACGCCGGGCTATCTCCTGACACTCTCGCGGCCCCGGTTCTGGCTCTATCTCGCCGGGCCGGTCCTCGTCGGGGTCGCTTACGGCGCGGAGAGCGCGAGCGACCTGTTCGCCCCCGTCGCTGTCGCGCTGTTCGCGTACTTCCTCGTGCCCGCGAACGTCTACCTCTACGGCGTCAACGACATCTTCGACGCGGACATCGACGCCGAGAATCCGAAGAAGACGGGTGAAGGCGCTCCCGAGGCCCGGTTCCGGGGCGGGAAAGCGGTCGCCGCCGTCGTCGCGGTCTGCGGTCTCGCGGGCCTCGCGCTGGCGGGTGCGCTCCTCGCGGGCGCGCTCGGTACGAACGCGTCCGCTGGCGCGGGCGCGGCGCTCTGGGTCGTCGCGTTCCTCGTTCTCGGCTACGCCTACAGCGCGCCGCCGTTCCGCCTCAAGACCGTCCCGCCGCTCGACTCGGTGTCGAACGGTCTCTACGTCCTGCCGGGCGCGGCGGCGTTCGTCGCCTTGGCGGGCCGCCAACCCCCGGCGCTCGCGGTCGCTGGCGGGTGGCTCTGGGCGATGGCGATGCACACCTTCTCGGCGATTCCCGACATCGAACCCGACCGCCGGGCCGGGATTCGGACGACGGCGACCATGCTAGGTGAGCGAGCGACCTTGGCGTACTGCGGGACGGTCTGGCTTGTCGCCGCGGGAGCGTTCGGCCTGCTGGACCTCCGGGCCGGGGCGCTCCTCCTGCTGTACCCCCTGCTCGCCGCGGGTGTCGCCGAGACCGACGTGGACGTAGCGCGGGCCTACTGGTGGTTCCCGGCGGTCAACGGACTGGTCGGGATGGTGCTGACCTTGGGCGGTCTCTGGGGGGTCGTGCGTGGATAACTCGACCCGCGACTCCGTGACTAGAGCGCGAGTCGAGGCGGAACTCTCCCGACTCGTCCGCGAGAACCGTTTCACCATCGCGGTCGTCTTCCCCCTCGTCGGGGCCGCGCTGTTCGTCCTGAGCCACGAGCAGGTGCTGCTCCCGTCGTGGCTGGCGATGCACCCCCTGCTCATTCTCTTCGGAACCCTCGTGATGCGCCTGCCGCTGGTGGCTGGTCTCGCGCCCCTCGTGGACCGAAAGGCCGGAGTCGGTCTCCTACTTATCACGGCCTACAGCTACGCCATCGAGTACGTCGGGGTCCACTACGGCGTTCCCTACGGCGAGTTCATCTATGAGCTTCAACTCGGGCCGATGGTCGGCGGGGTCCCGATTGGTCTCCCGGTGTTTTTCCTTCCGCTGGTCCTCAACAGCTATCTGCTGGTCCTACTCTTGCTCCCGCGGGCGTCCCGCGCCAAACGAACCCTCGCGGCGCTCGCGCTCGTCCTCGTGGTGGACCTCGTGCTGGACCCCGCGGCGGTCGGTCTCGACTTTTGGGACTACGGCGGCGGGGTCTACTACGGCGTCCCCCTCTCGAACTACGCCGGGTGGGTCCTGAGCGGCCTGATTGCGGTCTCGGTCGTGGAGTGGAGTTTCGACCGCGAGGCGCTGGCGGACCGACTGGCCGACTGCGAGTTCGCGCTCGACGACTTCGTGAGCTTCGTCGTCCTCTGGGGCGCGATGAACGCCTACTTCGGCAACTGGGTCGCCGTCGCGCTGGCGGTCGGTCTCTCGGCGGGACTGGTCCGGACCGACCGCTTTGACTTCGCGGGAGTCGGTCCGGAGAGTCCCGAGCAGAGCTGAGGCGGACGCGAGTCGTTCGTAACGAACGACTCGCCCCGCTCGAAGGACGATATTCAAGTGTTCGCGCCCCCAAACCCCGACGATGGGATTGGCAGACGACTCTCGCGTCACGGTGTTTCTCGGCGGCTTCATCCTCTCGCTTCTCGCGCTGGTCGGCGTCACCGCGCTCGGCGCGTTCGCGGTCCTCACGGCGCTTCTCGACCCGGCCGCGGGGGCGTCGATTCTGGTCGTCCTGTTGGAGACGGCCGCGCCCTTCGTCGCCGTCGCCGCGATGCTGGGGTTCGTCTCGCTGTTCTTGCTGGTCGGTCTCGTCGTGACCGCCGTCCGGAGCGCGTCGATACCTCGGAGCGCCCGACTCGCGGGTCTCGCCCGGACGGTCGAACGCTACTCCGCTGGCGCTCGGGACCTCGGTCTCTCCGAAACGTTCGAACCCACGACCGAGGACCGCATCGACGAGTTGAAAGAGCGATACGTCGATGGCGAAATAACCGAGTTGGAGTACGAGCGGCGACTTCAAGACCTGATGCGCGAGGAGGACGTGAGCGACGAGCGCGTGCGTCGGGAGCGCGACCAGCGCGACCGCGAGTTCGAACTATAAGCGATGTGTAGGTTCGTCGTATCGTCTTTCGAGACGGGTGCCATCCCGGCAGAGCGAGCAGACCGGTTCGCTACCAGCGGCTAGTCCAATGTCGATGGTTGACCGGCAAAAATATGATTCAGTTTGGCGCAACGACTTTGGGAGCTACTTAAAAGTCGCCACAGTAGCATCCTTCGTCGTTACAGACGCAATCCAGCGGCGAAACGGGGAACGAGAACATACGTTGTCACCTCCGTATTATCGGATTTCATATTTATACAAATAATTTTCTAATATATATTTATAAGTCTGTAAGTGCTACCCAAAATTCGGCGCGGTCGTTCGGGCAGTCGCTCGCGGTCCCGACCGTTTCCGACTCCGATACTCCTAAGCGCGCCGCGTGGCATCACGCAGACATGGACTACCACGAGGCGGCGAACTTCCTGTTCGACCTGCGTCGGTTCCGCCCCAAACCGGGGACGGAATCGACCGCGGAACTTCTCGCCCACCTCGGCGACCCCCACGAGGGGGTCGATTTCGTGCAGGTGGCCGGGTCGAACGGGAAGGGATCGACGGCCAGAATGGCCGAGCGCGCCCTCCGCGAGGCGGACCTCGACGTTGGACTCTACACCTCTCCGCACTTCGACGACGTGCGCGAGCGCATCCGAGCGAACGGTCGCAAGATTCCCAAGTCCGCGCTGGTCGAGTACGTCGAATCGGTGAAAGAGTACGTCGAGGACCGGGCCGCGGACGGCGAGGCCCCCACCTTCTTCGAGGTGATGACGGGACTCGCGCTCTGGCAGTTCGGCCGCGAGGACCTCGACGTGGCGATTCTGGAGGTCGGCATCGGCGGGCGGTACGACGCGACCAGCGTCGTGGACCCCGTCGCCAGCGCGGTCACGAGCGTCACCTTGGAACACACCGGCATCATCGGCGAGACTATCGAGGAAATCGCCCGCGACAAGGCCCACGTCGCGCCCGCGGACGCACCGCTCGTGACCGCGACGACCGGCGAGGCGCTGGACGCGGTACGGGAACAGGCGGGCGAGGTCGTCCGTGTGGGTGAGGACGCCGAAGCGCCGGACGTGCAGGTCGAGTACGGCGGCCGGACCAACCACACCGAGGCCGCGATTTCGCTCGCCGGTCCCGACTGGAGCGTCGAGACCGAGATTCCCCTGCTCGGAGAGTATCAGGCGCAAAACGCGGGTGTGGCGGCCGCGCTGGCCCGACAGGTCGCGGCGCGCCGCGACCTGCCGGAGACCGCGCTGAACGAGGACACACTCGCCCGCGGCCTCCGGAAGGCTGATTGGCCCGGCCGGTTCGAGGTGATGGGCCGTGACCCCGTCGTCGCCCTCGACGGGGCGCACAACCCTGGCGCGTGCGAGGCGTTGGCCGAGACCGTCGGCGAGTTCGACGGCGAGTACGACGACCTCCATCTCGTCTTCGGCGCGATGCACGACAAGGACCTCCGGGGGATGGCCGAGGCCCTGCCGACGCCAGACCGAGTGGTCGCCTGCCAACCGAATCTGGACCGCGCGGAGGACGAGGCGGTCGTCGCCCGCGCCTTCGAGGAGGCGGGCGCTGGCGAGGTGCTGACCCGCAACGCGGTGGAGGGCGCGGTCGAGAACGCGCTGAACGCCGCCGAGGAGGACGACCTCGTACTGGTCGCGGGGTCGCTGTACGCCGTCGCCGAGGCCCGGACGCGCTGGACTCGCGCCGAGATTCCCAAGCGCATCCGGAATCTGGACGACGCCCGCGAGGCACTTTCGGGCGCGGACGTGACTGACCCCGGCGTCTGGCGGATGCGCGGCAAGGCGGTCCACCGCGTGCTGAAGACCCGCGTGCAGGTCCGACAGGCGCGCTACCTCAAAGAGGAGATGCTGAGTCTCGGCGGCGAGTGCGCGGTCTCGGGAACCAACGAGCAGGACGACCAGAACGTGGACGTAGTGTTGATGGGCACGCTCGCGCAGTTCAAGCGCCTCGCCGGGAAACTCGACGGCCAACCCTACGGCCTGTCGGTGTTCGCCGACGACGTGCGCGAGGCGCTGGGCATCCAGACCGAGAGCGAGCGCCGGGGCTACCCGTGGGAGGACGGCACCGCCGTGATGGGCATCCTGAACGTCACGCCCGACTCGTTCCACGACGGCGGGCGCTACGAGGCCGTCGAGGACGCCATCGCCCGCGCCGAGGAGATGGTCGAAGCGGGCGCGGACATCATCGACGTGGGCGGCGAGTCCACTCGCCCCGGCGCGGACGAAATTTCGGTCGAAGACGAAATCGAGCGCGTGGTTCCGGTCATCGAGGCCATCGCAGACCTCGACGCCGCGATTTCCATCGACACCCGCAAGGCCGCCGTCGCGGAGGCCGCCCTCGACGCGGGCGCGGACATCCTTAACGACGTGTCGGGTCTCGAAGACCCGGAGATGCGCTTCGTCGCGGCCGACCGCGACGTGCCCATCGTCGTGATGCACAGCATCGACGCCCCGGTCGTCCCGGACAGAGACGTTCACTACGACGACGTGGTCGAGGACGTAATCGAGGAGTTAGAGGAGAAGGTCCTGCTGGCTGAGAAGGCCGGACTCGACCGCGAGCAGATACTCGTGGACCCCGGACTCGGCTTCGGCAAGGAGAGTTCCGAGAGTTTTGAGTTACTGGGCCGGACCGACGAGTTCCACGCGCTGGAGTGTCCCGTCCTCGTCGGCCACTCCCACAAGTCGATGTTCGACCTCATCGGCGAAGACGACGACCGGACCGCGGCGACGGTGGCCGGGACCGCAATCGCCGCCGAGCGCGGGGCCGACATCGTTCGGGTTCACGACGTTGCCGAGAACGTCGCCGCCGTAAACGCTGTCGAGGCGGCGGATACTCCGGAGCAGTTCGGAGAATAGACGACCGGAACGGTTCGGAGGAGAGACGACGGAGTTTCGATTTCGGTCTCGTTCTACAGCAAGAAGACCAGAAGCGCCACCAACACAACAACCAACACGACGCCGCCAGCCACCGCGGCCGGTTCGACCCAACTCATCCGGTCTCCGGCCTCGTCGTAGGCCGCGAGGTACTTGTCGAGGACTTGCTCCTCGTCGTACTCTGCGAAGTTCTCGTTGAACTCCATCGGGTCCATGTCGCTGGCCGTGATTAGCGCGTCGGTGAGTTCCTGCTCGCTGGTGGTCCGGAACGCACGGTCCTCCTGCTCGACCAGTTCGTGGGCGCTGGACTCGACGTGGTACTCCACGACGCCCGCACATCCGGCGGCCAGCGCCCGGAGGAGGTCGGTCGGGAACGCCTCGCGGCGGGCGGTCTGGGCGTAGACGTGTGCGCCCTTGAACGCCGCCAGCCGATTTTCCAGCGGTTGGTCGCCAGCGAACGAGACGCGGTCCTCGATTCGCAGGTCACGAACCTGTCGCTCGTACACGTCGCGTTCGGGACCGTCGCCGATGACGACGGCCGACCAGTCGTGGTCGCGCAGTTCCGCCAGCGCGAGGAGCAAGCTTTCGAGGTTGGCGTCGGCGTCGAGTCGCCGGGAGTAGACGATGTCGGCGACTTCGCGGGGGTCGGCCGCGCGGATGGCGTCCACGTCGATGCCGTTGGGCACGACCCGGACCGCCTCGCCGTCCGCGCCGAGTTCCCGAACGCGAGTCCGGACGGTTTCGGACGGAACTAAAACGAGTTCGGGCACCGTCGCAGCGAGTCGCCAGACGGGGTCGTCGGCGTCGCCCGCTTGCGGGGACTCGTACCAGTCCACCACAAGCGGTGCGCGCAGAAAGACGCTCGCGGCCTTCGCGGCGAGAACGTGGGTCGGGTCGGCGGCGGTGGCCTGAATCACGTCCGGGTCGGCGGCCCGGAGGGCGGCCGGGAGCGAGACGGCGAATCGGCCCTCGCCGCGCCCGTCGGTGACTGCCCGGTAGGTCACGCCGTCCTGCTCGAACGTCTCGTGGTCGCCGTCCCACCACTGTCCACAGCAGACGACCACGTCGTGACCCCGGCCAGCGAGCGCCTCGGCGGTGCGCCGGATTCGTCGCGTTGCCCCCGTCTGGCGGTGTTGAGCGACCGTTTCCGAGACGAACGCGACGCGCATACGTTTCGCCACGAAGCGGGCCACTAAAAACCCAACTCTTTGGGTCCGCGGGGCGGCCGGTCGGGGGTCGCTCGGTGGCGCTCGCTCTCTCGGTGCGTGCGGTGGCGCTCAGTCGTTCAGTTCGAGGATGAAATCCGGCGCAGCGTTGTCGGCCCGGCGACGCCACTGCCGGAGGTCGTAGGTGTGACACAGCGCGGTCGCACCGAACACCGAGATGACTACGAGTGCGTACTGGACGCCCGAGAGGAGAGTGAAGGGGTAGAGGTCAACCCAGACCGAGGCCAGCAGGACGAGGCTCACGGCGGCGAGAGCGAGGTAAAGCCGGTGCCACGGGACCGAGGTCTGGGGGTCGCTGGCCAGTTGCAGTTCCAGTCGCTCGGCTCGCTCGGTGGGTTCGACCAGACTCCGGTCGGGGTCGTACCGGAGGACGCCCGCCGACTGCAACTTCGGGAGATGGGTCTGATGGAGCGCGCTGTAGACGGACTTGCGCTCTCCCGGCGACACGTTCGAGACGGTCGTGTCGTTCTCCCACGCCGCGACCTGCTCGGCGAGTTCGCCGAGGTCAACAGCGCCGCCGTATCGCTGGAGATAGTAGAGAACGTACCGACGCCGGAGATTCTTGACGGCGTCGAATACTTCCTCCCGAGAGGGGCGTGTGGTTTCAGTAGCCATGCGTACCGTAGAAAACAGACGATAGAACGCCGGATAAACGGATTCGACCGTTCACTTCCCGGCGAGAATCGTTCAACGGTTCAACCAAAAGTTGCGCGCTCGCTGCCGGACGAAACTCTCCATTCCGGGAGATACCCGAAACGAGACCAGTCGCCAAACCCGTCGGGTCGAGGCTCGGCGACCGACCGCCATCAGCGACCACCCGACTGAACGGGACCCTCGACGCGCTCGGACCCCGGCAGGCGGCGCGTCGCGGCGCAGTCGGAACCCGCCGTTACTCCCGCGAGGGGCGGCGTAATCGACTGTTTCCGCGCGCGTCCCCGGCGCACGCGACGACTTCCGGAGACCAAAGCGATTTGACCGTCGGCTTGCAATCTGTTCGCATGCCAACGTACGATTTCGAGCGCTATCTCAACGTCCGGAGCGCGAGGGTCCCGACGTTCGGTCCTAACGGGGAACTCGCGTTCCTGCTGAATACGACAGGCGTACCGCAGGTATGGCGACTCGACGAACCCGGCGAGTGGCCCCAGCAACTCACCTTCGAGGAGGAGGAAGTCAGCTTCGCGGACTGGTCGCCCGAGCGTGACGAACTCGTCTTCGGGATGGACCAGGGCGGCGACGAGCGCACCCAACTGTTCCGACTCGACGCCGACGGCGAGACCGTCACGCCGCTGACCGACATGCCCGAGGCCATCCACCACTGGGGCGAGTGGAACTCGGACGGGTCGAGGTTCGCGTTCACGTCGAACCGGCGCGACGAGTCGGTTTTCGACGTGTACGTGCAGGGCCGCGACGAGTGCGGCGACGACGCCGAGATGGTCTACGAGGGCGACGGTTGGCTCACGGTCGCGGGGTGGAGTCCCGAGGGGAACCGCCTCGCCGTCACCGAGATGCACTCCAGTTTCGACTACGACGTGTACGTCCTCGACCTCGCTACCGGCGACCTCGATTGCGTGACGCCCCACGGGGGCGACGTTCGCTATCAGTCGGTTAACTGGGGTCCCGACGGCGACGCGCTCTACCTGCGCACCGACGAGGGTGCCGATACGATGTACCTCGCGCGTCTCGACCTCGAAACCGGAGCGTTGGAGACGGTCGCCTCGGGCGGGGAGTGGAACGTCGAGAGCGTCACCGTGGACGAGGACACCGGTCGGTTCGTCTTCGGTCGAAACGTAGACGGCTACACCGACCTCACGGTCGGCGAACTCACCGGCGAGACCGAGTTCGAGACGTTCCCCACGCCCGACCTCCCGAAAGCCGTCACCGGCACCGGGGTCTTCGACCGCGACGCCGAGCGGGTGGCGTTCGGCGTCACGGGAAGCGCCGAGAACACCAACGTCTCCGTCGTGGACGTGGAATCCGGCGAGACCGAGCGCTGGACCGACGCCGCGACCGCGGGCCTGCCCAAAGAGTCCTTCGTGGAACCGGAGTTGGTTCGCTACGAGACGTTTGACGACGACGAGTCGGGCGAGCGCCGCGAGATTCCGGCCTTCTTCTCGGTGCCTGAAGACGCGACACCGGGCGAGACGCCCGTCATCGTGGACATCCACGGCGGTCCCGAGAGCCAACGCCGACCGACGTTCCATCCGGTCAAGCAGTATTTCTTGAACCGCGGCTACGCCTACTTCGAACCGAACGTCCGCGGTTCGACGGGGTACGGCACGGCCTACACCCATCTTGACGACGTGGAAAAGCGCATGGACTCGGTTCGGGACATCGCGGAGGGCGTCGAGTGGCTTCACGACCGGCCCGAAATCGACCCCGAGCGCGTCGTCGCCTTCGGCGGGTCCTACGGCGGGTTCATGGTACTGGCGGCCCTGACGGAGTATCCCGACCTCTGGGCCGCGGGCGTGGACGTGGTCGGCATCGCCAACTTCGTCACGTTCCTCGAAAACACGGGCGACTGGCGGCGCGAACACCGCGAGGCCGAGTACGGGTCGCTGGCCGACGACCGCGAGTTCTTGGAGTCCATCAGTCCCACGAACAACGTCGAGAACATCCGCGCGCCCCTGCTGGTCCTCCACGGCGCGAACGACCCTCGGGTCCCGGTGGGCGAGGCCGAGCAGATAGCCGAGACGGCGGCCGAGCAGGGTGTGCCCGTCGAGAAATTGATTTTCGAGGACGAGGGCCACGGATTCACGAAGTTGGAGAACCGCATCGAGGCGTACACGACGGTCGCCGATTTCCTCGGCAAACACGTCTGAGTAGGCCCGGCCTAACCGCCCGAAATCGCGTGTGCGCGCTCTCCGACTCGCCCGCGAAAACGCCGGGCGCAGTTGCAGAGCTGGCAACTGTGCGGGAGCTTTTATATTCCTCGTGGCCTTTCGTTCGTCCGTGAAACCGACGAGACACCCGCCGTCCGCCACTGACGTCCCGACGAACCGACTCCGGGTATCGCCCAGCGCCGCCCGAGAGACCGACCCCGACGCGACGATTCTCCACTCATGCCCGCGATAGAGACTCGCGGACTGACCAAACGGTTCGGCGCGGACGTGGTCGCCGTCGATTCGCTCGACCTGACCGTCGAGTCCGGCGAGATATTCGGCTTCCTCGGGCCGAACGGCGCGGGCAAGTCCACGACCATCAACCTCCTGCTGGACTTCATCCGGCCGAGCGAGGGGTCCGCGGAGGTGCTGGGCCACGACGCTCAGCGCGAAACTCAAGCCATCCGCGAGCGCGTCGGCGTCCTCCCCGAGGGCGCGACCCTCTACGACCGACTCACCGGCCGCGAACACGTCGAGTGGGTCTCCCAGACCAAGGGCGCGGACGCCGACCCCGACGCGATTCTCGACCGGGTGGGTCTCGGCCGCGAGGACCGCCAGCGACGCGCTGGCGGGTACTCAAAGGGAATGGGCCAGCGCCTCGCGCTCGGGATGGCGCTGGTCGGCGACCCCGACCTGCTGATTCTGGACGAACCCTCCTCGGGACTCGACCCCAACGGGATTCAGGAGATGCGCGAACTGCTCCGCGAGGAGGCCGACCGGGGAACGACCGTCTTTTTCTCCAGTCACATCCTGCCGCAGGTCGAGGCGGTCTGTGACCGCGTGGGCATCATGAGCAACGGCCGCCTCGTCGCCGAGGACACCATCGCGGGTCTCCGGGAATCGACCGGCGGAACCAGCCAGATTACCGCCACCGTGGACCGCGTGCCCGAGGGCTTCGACTCAACCGCACTCGCGGACCTCGGGGGCGTCGAGCGCGCGAGCGTCGAGGGAACCGACGTGACCGCGGTCTGCTCGGACCCCGGCGCGAAGATGACCGTCCTCAAGCGCATCGACGAGGAAACGACGGTTCGGGACATCCACTCCGAGGAGTCGTCGCTCGAAGACCTGTTCAACCAGTACACCGCGACTAACCCCGGCGACGGAACCGGCGCGACCGGGAGCGAGGCGCATGAAACCGACGCCGAACCCGAAGACGCCTCGGAGGTGACGGCATGAGTCTCCGCGCCGTTGTCAGCAAGGACTTCAAGGACGTTCGCCGCGCGAAACTCCTCTGGTTTGTCGGGGGCATCTACACGCTGTTCGCCGCGCTGTTCTTCTACACCGGCAGTACGGGTCAGGACCCCTCGGTCCTGCGACAGCTCTGGAACATGTCGGGGCTGGCCATCCTGTTCATCCCCTTAGTCGCGCTGGTGGCGGCCTACCTCGCCGTCGCTGGCGAGCGCGAGTCGGGAAGCATCAAGTTCCTGCTGTCGATTCCGAACCGTCGCCGCGACGTGGTGTTCGGCAAGTTCCTCTCGCGGGCCGGACTGGTCTGTGGCGCGATTACGGTGGCGTTCGCCGTCGGCGCGGCGCTGACCGCGGCGCTCTACCCCGCTCTCGAACTCGCAACGTTCGCTCGGGTCGTCGCGCTCGTCCTCTACTTCGCGCTGGCGTACGTCGCCGTCGCCATCGGTATCTCGGCGCTGACCGCCTCGCGCTCGCGGGCGATGGCCGGGTCGGTCGGCTACTTCTTCGTGTTCAACATCCTCTGGATTCAGGGGTCGGCGTTCTCGGTCGTCGGCGCGCTCCGGTTCGTCTTCGAGGACACGCTGGGAGTCGCGCTCTCGCAAAACACCGAGGCGTTCGTCCAGTCGCTGAGTCCCGCGGCGGCGTACCTCCAATCGCTCCGACTGGCGTTCCCCGAGGGCTACCGTGACATTCCGCCCGCGGACCCCTCGACGCCGTTCTACCTCGAAGCCGAGTTCTCGCTCGTCATTCTGGGCGCGTGGATTCTGTTGCCCCTACTGGTGGGCTACCTGCGCTTCGAGCGGACCGACCTCGGGTAGCGTCGTTCTCGTTCTCGGAGCGTGCTCACGAGTAGCGAAGTTCGGCAGTTGCGACGAAACACTCAATCCAACCCAACCCAACCCAACCCAACCCAACCCAACCCAACCCAACCCAACCCAACCCAACCCAACCCAACCGATACCGGCGATTTCGAACGCGGCGAACAGACGTAAGTCGCCCACGCGATTACGGATTTCCATGTCACCATCTGACAGCGAATCGGCCGATAGCGTCGCTGAAACCGCAGAACAGAACCAAGAGAGCGCGAGTAGCAAGAACGTCGAGACTCACTCCTCGTCGTTCAAACTCGCTCGCGTCCTGTTCGGCGGCGTACTGGCGTTCACGGCGATAGACAACTTCCGGGAGCTAGACGACATGATCGCCTACGCCGAGAGCGAGGGCGCACCGATGGCCGACCGGTCGGTCCCGGCCATCAGCGGAAGCCTGCTGTTCGGCGGTCTCGGCGTCGCCGCGTGGAAACTCCCCCGACTCGCGGCCGGAGCGGTCGCCACCTTCCTCGTAGCCATCACGCCGGTCATGCACGACTTCTGGGCGAAAGAGGACGACCAAGAGAAAGAACAGCACATGATTCACTTCCTGAAAAACACCGCCCTGCTCGGCGGTGCGCTCGCGTTCCTCCGCGTCGCAGAGGACGAGTAAGCGTCGAATCGCTCGCCTCTCGAAGAGACGCGCTTCTCAGATAACGCCGGTCGTCTCGACGGCCTCGTAGGCGGCCGCTTCGCTCATTCCGTTGCCCAGAATCGTGTAGCGGTCCCGAATCTCGTGGGCGGCGGTCAGCGCCGCAACGACCGTCTCGTCGTCGATGCCCAGTTGTGCGGCCGTGGTCGGCGCGCCGATGGTCGCCAGCGCGTCGCGGACGCCCTGCCAGTTGCCGCCGTGGAGATACTCCGCGACGATTGTGCCGACGCCGACCTGATGGCCGTGAAGCGCGGCGTCGGGGACCATCCGGTCCAACTGATGGGAAAAGAGGTGTTCCGCGCCGGAGGCGGGCCGCGAGGAGTCGGCGATGGACATCGCCACGCCCGAGGAGACCAGTGCCTTGACGACGACCCACGCGGACTCTTCGAGTCCCTGCTTGATGGAGTCGGCGTTGTCCACCAGCATCTCGGCAGTCATCTCGGCGAGCGCCGCGGCGTAGTGGTGGTACTCCACGTTCTGAAGCCGGTTTGCCAGCCGCCAGTCCTTGATGGCGGTGTAGTTGCTGATGATGTCGGCGCATCCGGCCGTGGTGAGTTCCCACGGCGCGTCCGCCAGAATCTCGGTGTCGGCGACGACCGCCAGCGGTGGCTCCGCGGCGACGCTGTGGCGCGTATCGCCCTCGGGGACCGACCCGCGGCCCGAGACGATGCCGTCGTGGCTCGCCGCAGTCGGAACCGAGACGAACCCCCGGCCGAGGTCGTGGCTCGCCATCTTGGCGATGTCGATGGCCTTCCCGCCGCCGACGCCGACGAGGTAGCCCGCATCGACTTCCTCGGCGACGGCGATGACCTCTTGGACCGCCTCGAAACTCGCCTCCGCGATTTCGACCACCGCGGGGTTCTCGCCCGCGTCCTCGAAGTCGGCGGCGACGCGCTCGGCGGCGATCTGCCGGGGCGTGGGGCTGGTGACGACCAGCGGCCGCCCGTGCAGGTGGAGTTCCGAGACCGCCTCGACGGTCTGGTCGAGGACGCCGTGGCCCACCAGCACGTTCCGCGGCAGGCGAATCCACGTCGTTTTGTCGAACATACCCGCTACTCTCTCGTGCTCGGGCAAAACAGTTTACGTCTCTGGCGGTTCCGCGAGATTGGGTTTCGGTGGAAGAACTGTGTCCGACTCCCAGCGAACTATTGCTGTTCGGCTCTCCGCGGAGGAAGGTGACGAACGCGAGAGACGGACTACTGCCGATGACGAGGAGTCACCGCGACCGCACCGCCCCGCACAGCACCGCGCCCCGAACCTCCCCGCTTGCGTCTGCGCTCGCGCAGGACCGCAAGCGCGAGCGCAGACGCGGCGCGTCCCGTGGACTGCGACATGGGGCGCATCCTGTGGACCCTCCCACCGAGCGCATTCCGTGGACAATGACACTCCGCGCTCGACTACTCCCGGAGCGGACTCCGCGAGGAGCGCCACGCCGACTGCGACGCCCGCGGCGGTCGGCGGAGCGCGTGGCGGACCGCCAGCAAGTGGCGGGCGAACGCCGCGGCCGCGAGAAGACCCGCGCCGACCACCGCGTTCGTCGAGAAGCCAGCGGTCGGGACCGCCACGACCCACTGCGGGACGGCCACCCGTCCCGTGACGACGACGACCCACGCCGTCGCGCCCGCGGCCTGAAGCACCGCCGTCCCGATGGTCGCGCGCTGGACCAGCGAGGCGAGCGCGTTCCGACCACGGACGACGTTGTCCGCGACGGTGTGGCGGGCCACGAGCGCGGCGGCGAAGACGAGACCGACGCCGATGACGCCGACGAGTCCGGCGGTCACCTCGACCGCGCCGAACCACCCGACCCAGAGCGCGGTCTCGGCGAGCGCGAGACCAGCGAGCGCCCGCGCCGGAATCGCCCGACCCCACCCGTTGACCGTGACGTGGGCGAGCAACGCCTCCACGAGCATCCCGGCCGAGAGACCGACGACGCCGACCAGCGCCGACGCCGACAGCGGGGCGGCGTCGCCGACCAACCCGAGCCACACCGACAGCGCGGTGACCTCGACGACCGTCAGGCAGACGACGCCGACGGCTCTGACGGTCGTCCGAATCGCCTCGCGTATCATCGTCGGAGGGGTGAGACCGACGTTCTGCGACGACGATGCAGTGGCATAGCTTGGCAATCGCCATCGAGGGTATTTGTTATCAACTACCTGAGGATGGTAGCGCGGGCCTGCGAACGGTCGAACGTCGGGGGTAACGGCCGCTTCAGCCGAGAGTCGGGTACGTATCGCGTCGGACCGCCCACCGCGACGGTTCGCCCGGATTGACGATTCGCCCGCCTCGCGCGGTCAGAGCGTGTCCAGCACGCCCAGCACGCGCTCTTCGGCCTCGCGTCCGGGGTCGTACTCGCTCCCGTCGCGGTCGCTGTCGAGGTGTTCCTCGACAGTCGTCGCCATCGCCGCCGGGAGCGGCGTCGAGTCCCATCCGAGACTCGCCAGTTTGTCGGTGTCGAGGACGTGCGGATAATCCCGATATAGCACGAAGTCGTCGGACGAGAGGTCCGCGGCCGCGAGTTCGCGCTCGCCAGCGTGAACGATTTCGAGGTCCGTATCGAGGGCGTCGGCGATGAGGTTCAGCATCTCGTCTATCGTCACGACGCGGCGGTCGCCGACGTTGTAGGACTCGCCGGGCGTCCCCTCCTCGGCGACGACCCGGAGCGCGCTCGCCACGTCCTCGACGTAGGCGCGGTGCCAGACGTTGTCGCCGTCGCCGGGGACGACCACGCGGTCGTAGTTCGCAACTCTATCTATCCAGTAGTCCAGTCGCTCGGTGTAGTCGTGGGGACCGTAGACGATGCAGGGCCGGACGCTGTAGGCGTTCACGCCGCGCTCGGCGGCCGCCTCGATTGCGCGGTCGCCCTCGGCCTTCCGGTTGCCGTAGGTGTCACCCGAGTCGTCGGTCGCCTGCTCTCGCGTGCAGGGCCGGAGTTCGGTCTCGTCCTCGCGCTTGGGAATCTCCTCGTTGCCGTAGGCGTCGCCCGACGAGATGTAGACGTAGGCGTCGGCGTCCGAGAATATCTCCGTCGCGGCCCGAACTTCTCGGGGCTTGTAGGCCACGCAGTCGAAGACAGCGTCGGGGTCCACCTCACGGCGGGCCTGTTCGAGCGCGGTCTCGTTGCTCCGGTCGCCCTCGTAGTGGGTGACGCCCTCCGCGTCGGCGAAGGGGTTGTCGTGGTTCCCGCGGTTGAAAATCGTCACGTCGTAGTCGTGGTCGCGCAGTTCCGAGACGAGGTGGCGGCCGATGAACCGGGTGCCGCCGATGACGAGTGCGGTGTCCATGCCCGCGCTTGGTCGCCCGGTCCCAAAGACCTACTGGACTCGGAAATCCGACGAGTAGACAGTTCTGGACTATTTCCCGGACAGTCGAGGTAGAATACAGGATTCCTCGCTACGAACGTCGGCTTTTCGTCTGATTTGCGCGAATCGGGTCGAACGTTTATCAGTGAGAACGTTGAATGCAGGGAGCATGGGACAGAGAGAGGCCGATTCCGACAGTATCGAAATCCGCGAGGCCGAATCGGGGGACGTGGACGGGATTCGGAGCGTCGCGCTGGAATCGCTTCGGGCGTCCTACGCCGACGTACTCGACGAGGAGGTCATCGAGACCGCAGTGGGGGAGTGGTACGCCGACGACGCGATGGAAGCCGAAATCGACGAAGAGGGGATGCTCTATCTCCTCGCGGTCGCTGGCGACGAGGTCGTCGGCTTCTCACAGAACCTCGTGGCCGAGGAGGACGGTACCATCCTCTGGTTGCACGTCAACCCTGACAACCGCGACGAGAACGTCGGGACGACCCTGCTGAATCAGACGCTGGCCACGCTCTCGGAGCGGGGCGTCGAGCGCATCGCGGCCGAAGTCCTCGCGGAGAACGAGGCCGGATGCGCCTTCTACGAGGCCAACGGCTTCGAGAAGGCCAGCGAGCGCGAGCGCGACATCGGCGGCGAGAGCCACGTCGAGAACGTCTACGTCCACGAGGGCCGAGCGAAGTACGAGACCCGCGAGTTCGAGGGCCAGACGCTCTCGGTCAACTGGGCCGAGAGCGACCGCGGGTCGAAGGCCCCGTTCTACGCGGCCTACACCGACGAGGACGGCGAGGACCTCTACGGCTACTTCTGCTCGAACTGCGAGAGTTTCGACACCGCGATGGACTCGATGGAGCGGTTGGAGTGCAACGACTGCGGGAACACGAAGAAGCCGGTTCGGTGGGACGCGTCGTATTTGTAAGCAACGAGATGGAAATCAGTCCGCCTCACTCTGCACCACACCGCCCGACCCCTCCCGACCTCGCGCCTCTGGCGGCGGCGAGTTCCGCATGATGTATCTCGGCAGGAGCGTCAACAGCGTGACGACGCCGAACCCGGATTCGAACCGCGTCAGATAGAGCGCGTAAAACTGGATTCTGTCATCGTTTACATCGCCAATCACGAAAGGGTATAAAACCCGATTTAGAAACAAAGCCGATTTCGTTCCACCGTGGCATTCGTGCAGGGTCCGGACATCTCTGGGGATGGTTCGGAGTTCGGCGCGGCGGAGTGTCGGACTACTTGTAGAAGTCGAGCGTTTCGGCTATCTTCCCCGCCGGGTTCTCGATTGGGTCGTAGAAATCGCCGCTCTCTTCTCTGTAGTAGTCGCGGTACTCGCGTCCCACGTCGTAGACCGATACCGACGACCACTCGCCAACGTACTCTCCGCCTGCCGGGGCGGCACCGTCGTCGTACGTCACTCGGATGTTTTCCTCCGGGGCGTACGACCGCGTCATGTGTTCGGGGTCGAACACCGCGTGCGCGAACGACTCGTCTTGGGGTGATGTGGCCCCGTCCCATGTCGTCAAGAGGAGCGGTTCCGAGTGAATATCGTCCCGTCCGATGTCGATGACGAAGATGTCTCCCTCGTTGTCGAGGAACGCCTTCAGGTAGTTCAACCCGGACCGTATCGAATCCGTAGGTACCGGCACGGGAACGTCTTGTCCCAACTGACGGATATAAACTTCCCTCTCGCCGTCTCGGGCGTCGGTTCTCGTTCGCGGCGACGCGAAAAACGACGCCGGGCTTCAGCCCTGCCACTCTAACACGGTGGCGGCCCACGTATAGCCGGTTCCGGCCGCGAGGAAGCAGAGCAGGTCGCCCTCCGCGACCAGTCCGCGCGATAGCGCCTCGTCGAGCGCGAGAATCTGGTCAACGCTCTGGACGTGTCCGTACTCGTCGAGGTAGTAGTTCTCGGCGTCGAGTTTCCCGGTCAAAATATCGTGGAACGACCGCTTCATGTGGGTCAGCGCCACGAAGTCGAGGTCGTCGCGGTCGTAGCCCGACCGGGCCAAGGCGTCGTCGGCCACGTCGAGGAAGTTCGGGAGACTGGCGTCGGCCAGTCGTTCCTTCATGCCCTCGGGGTCGGGCACGTCGAGGGTGTGAAGCCCCTGCTCGACGGTCGTATGACTGGTCGGGTTTCGGGACCCGCCCGCGGGCATCACCACGTCCTCCGAGAAACTGCCGTCGGTGACGGCAGCGCTCTCGCGGACGACCGCCCGCGTGCGCGACTCGTCGGGAGCCTCCTCCAAGACCATCGCGCAGGCCCCGCTCCCGAAGTTGAACATGAACGACGAGTCCTCGTTCTCGTAGTCCACCAAGTCCTCTTCCCGGCTCGCCGAGACCAGCAGTGCGGTCTCGGGAGTGTCGGCGAGGAGTTGGGACTTGGCCTGCCGGATGGCCAACGGCGCGCCCGCACAGAGCGCGTAGCTCTCGACCGCGAAGGCGTCCTCGGCATCGAGGCGTTCCGCGACGTTCGCCGCGGCGCTCCAGACCACGAAGTCCTTGAACTCCGACCCGTGGTAGAGGACCATATCCACGTCTGCGGGCGCGAGGTCGGCATCCGCGAGGGCGTCCTCGGCGGCGCTCACGCACATGTCGGTGGCGTGGTCGCCGTCGGGCGGACAGACCCGCTTCTCGCGGACGCCCATCTTCTCGACGACGACCTCCTCGGGGATGTCGCTCTCGGCGGCGATTTCCTCGCCGGTGAGGACTCGCTCGGGCACGTAGGTTCCGTAGCCCGTGAGTCCGACCGCGGAGTCGTCGCTCGGCGGTTCGCCGTTCGTCGGACCGTCGCCCGTCGATTCGTTCCCGCTCATTCCTCGTCACCTCGCAGTCGCGCGGCGACTTGCTCGCCGACCGGACCGCCGAGGCGGTCTCGGACGGTGCCGAGCAGACCGTTCGGCACGAACAGCACGAACAGCACGAAGATGACGCCGACGTAGAGTTCGGCGTGGCCGTTCAGGAACGTGTCGATGGTCTGGCCGACCGTCAGCCCGTTGTAGAGTTCGGTCGTCATCGTCGCCTCGCCGAGGTGTTCCCGGAGATACGGGAGCAGTCCGCCGCCCTCGCCGGTCTTCGACAGGAACTCCGTGACGCTCTCGTCGAAGAGCCACCCGTACAGCGGCCCGGCGAGCGTGCCGAATCCGCCGATGATGGACGCGAGCAGTGCGTCGCCGGTCACGAGGAAGTAGAAGGTGTTCTCGGGCGAGACCGACCGCTGGAAGCCCGCGAACAGGCCCCCGGCGACCGCGGCGAAAAAGGCGCTGACCGCGAACGCGCCGAGTTTGTACCAGAAGGTGTTGTAGCCGACCGCCTCGGCGCGCTCCTCGTTCTCGCGGATAGCGACGAGGACGCGGCCGAACGGCGAGTGGATGATGCGCTGCATGGCGAAGTAACAGACCAACACCACGAGACCGATCATGTAGTACGACACCTCGGTCGTCCCGAAGTTCAGGACGCCGAGCAAGCCCTCAACGCTGTCGCCCGCGAGTTGGCCGATGGCGAGGTTCAGCGAGTCCACGCCGGGGACGCCGACGCTGAACGGGTCGGTGCGTTCGAGGACCGCGGGACCATCCCGCGGGTTCGAGGCGGCGTAGTCCCATCCGCGGACGAACACGTACAGCACCTGCGAGAAGCCAAGCGTAATCATGGCGAAATAGACGCCCGAGAGGCGGAACGACACCGCGCCGATGAGCAACGCGAGGACGACCGCGACGAGTCCCGCCAGCGCGAGCAGGACGACGAACGACGTGTCCGTTGCGACGAGGGGTATCTTCCCGTTCGACGCGAGGACGACGAAGTACGCCCCCGCGCCGTAGAAGGCCGCGTGGCCGAAGGAGAGATAGCCCGTGTAGCCGCTGATGAAGTCGAACGACATGGCGAACAGTCCGAAGTAGAGGACCGCGACCATCGTCTCGACTTTGGGCAGGACCGCGACCATCTCGGAACTCAGCGGCGAGGTTATCAGCGCCGAGTAGAGCGCGGGGTAGGCCGCCAACAGCGCGATGACTACGAGGTGGGCAGTCTGCTCGCGGGCGTAGCGAACCGGCCACGACGCCGCCGATTCCGCGGTGGAATCGGACGAAGCGGCGTCTGCGGTTTCGGTGCTAATGGCCGCCCACCTCCTCGACGCCGAACAGTCCCTGTGGGCGCAGGACGAGCATCACCACGAGGATGAGGAAGATGGTCATCTCGGGCAGGCCCGCGAACTCTATCTCGTTGACGAACCACCACGTCATCGTGGCGTCCGTCATCCCGACGATGACCGCCGCGACGACAGTGCCCCGGAAGGTGCCGAGACCGCCGATGATGACGACGACGAATGCCGGGAGCAAGGTGTCGGCCGCCAAGGGGACGCTGGCACCCCACGCGGGGTCCCACATCAGGAGCGTCCCGGCCGCGCCCGCGACGCCCGCACCGAGCGCGAAGACCACGGTGAACACCCGGCGCACGTCGATGCCCAGCGCTTCGGTCATCTCGGCGTCCTCGCTCCCGGCCCGGATTATCATCCCGTAGCGCGTCTTGGTGAGGAACGCCCAGAGACCCGCGACCGTGGCGGTCCCGAACGCGATTTCGAACAGCGAGAGACCGCTGACCGAGACGATGCCCAAATCGACCGACTCGGCGAGCGCGGCGGGCTTGGTGCCCAGCGCGGCCTGCCAGTCGCTAGTCGGTTGCATCCCGTAGAAGAGGACGACGATGCGGACGATTTCGTCCAGAATCAGCGTCAACCCGAAGGTGAGTAGAATCTGGTAGACCGGCGGTCGGTCGTAGAGTTGCCGGATGAGACCGACCTCCACGACGCCGCCGAGACCCGCCAGCAGCGCGAACGTCGCCGCGAGCGCGACGAAGAAAAACAGCAGGTTCGCGCCGAATCCGGTACTCCCGCCGACGAGACCGACCATTATCAGGCCGCCCAGATACGCCCCGATCATCGTCATCGAACCGTGCGCGAAGTTCAGCACGCCCATCAGTCCGAAGATGAGGGTCAGACCGCTCGCAATCATCACGTAGAGTCCGGCCTTCGCCAGTCCGTCCACGAGGACGGCCGCCAGATTCTCCGGCCGGAGGAACTGTCCGAGTGCGTCTGCGAACCCCGCCATCACGACGAGGTTCGCCAGTGTCGATTCGAATCCAGTCATGCGCTGAGATACCTCCTGAGTCGTTCGTCGTCGGCCGAAGTCTCGTCGGCGTTCCCGGACTCGACCACCTGCCCGTTGTCCACGACGTAGAAGCGGTCCGCGAGGTCGAGCGCCAGCGGCAGGTTCTGCTCGACCAGCAGGATGGTCGTGTCGTCTGCGGCGTCGTTCAGGGCCTCGGCCACGCGCTCGACGATGAGCGGCGCGAGACCCTCGCTCGGTTCGTCCACCAGCAGGAGGTCGTTGTCGCCGACCAACCCGCGCGAGAGCGCGAGCATCTGCTGTTGGCCACCCGAGAGGTTCCCGGCGTCGCGGCCCTTGTGGTCTCGCAGGTCGGGGAACGTCTCGAAAGCGCGTTCGACCGCCGCGTCGGCGTCCGTCCCGTCGGGCACCGCGACGCGAATATTCTCCTCGACGGAGAGTTGCGTGAAGATGCGCCGCTCCTCGGGAATCCACCCGACGCCCATCTTGGCGACTTCGTGGGTCTCTAGTCCGGTCACGTCCTCGCCGCGGTAGCGGACCGCGCCCTCGCTCGGCGGGGTCAACTGGAGGATGGTCCGGAGCGTGGTCGTCTTGCCGACGCCGTTGCGGCCCACGAGGGCGACGACTTCGCCCTCCTCGACTTCGAGCGAGACGCCTTCGAGGATGTGGCTCTCGCCGTAGTAGGTGTGGGCGTCCTCGACTTCGAGTAGGGTCATGGTAATTCCTCCGTGGAGTGGTCGTCTGCAGCGTCTGTCGAGCGACCGAGGGCGCATGTGGTACTACGAAGTTCTCGAAAGCCCCCGACCGCTCGCGGTCGCTCACCAACATATCTCGGCCTCTCTGCACCGCCCGGCCGAGATAGGGGTCGCTGAGACGACCACGTAAACGCGAGCGGTCGGCCCCTTTCAGTCCCGCCCGATTCTCTACGAGTCACCGAGCGTTCGCCCGTGGTCCGTCGCACCGAGCGCGCCGCGGCGGAGAGCGTCGGCGTCACGCCGTCCCCTCCTCCGGGTCGGTCCCGGCGTCCGCGGCGTCGGCGTCGGGCGCAGTTTCGTCGGCGTCGAGGCTCCCGGCCTCGTAGCCGCCGAGATACGCCTCCTGCACGGTCGGGTCGCCCCGAACCTCTTCGGGCGGTCCCTCCGCGATGACCGCGCCCTGATTCAGCACCACGACGCGGTCAGAGACGTTCATCACGATGTCCATGTTGTGTTCCACGAGCAGGACCGCGTGGTCGGTCGCCACGTCCTCAATGAGGTCGATAATGCGGTCCACGCTCTCGGAGGAGACCCCCGCGTTGGGTTCGTCCAGCAGGAGTACGTCGGGGTCCCCCGCGAGGGCGATACCGACCTCCAACTGGCGCTTCGCGCCGTGGCTCAGGCTCTCGGCCGCGGTGTCGGCCTCGTCGGCGAGACCCACGCGGTCGAGGATTCGGTGGGCCTCCTCGCGGTGGCGCTCGAACGCCTCGGCGTTGCGCCAAAGCTTCGCGCCGTCGTTCGAGGCGGCCTGCGCGGCGACCCGGACGTTCTCCAGTACCGTGCTGGTCGGAAAGACGTTCGTTATCTGGTACGAGCGGTGCAGGCCGAGATTCGCGGTCTCGTAGGGCGTGGCGTCGGTCACGTCGCGCCAGCCTCCCTGCTCGCGCACTTCGACGGTCCCGCGGGTCGGGGTCAACACGCCCGTCAGTAGGTTGAAGAACGTGGTCTTCCCGGCACCGTTGGGTCCGATGAGCGAACACAGCTCCCCGTCGTCGAGCGCGAAATCTACGTCATCGACGGCCGTGAGACCGCCGAAATCCTTCGTCAGTTCCGAAGTTCGCAACATGGCCTACAGCGAGCAGTCCACGCCGCTCTTGGGAATCGTGGATTCGTCGGCCCCGATGGTCGCCAGCGGCTCGCTAGGCATGATGGCGGCGTCCCAGTTGTCAGCCCACTCGTCGCTCGTGGGAACCGGGTCCGCGACAGTCATCGCCGACCGGGCCTGATTGTTGTACTTCTGGAAGGTGTACGCACCCTCGCCCTTCGGTGTGTCCGCGACGGTCATCCCGCGGAGCGCCTCGGCGATGTCCGCGCCTTCGGTCGAACCGCTCTCCGTGACCGCCTGCGAGATGGCCGACGCGGCGGTGAACGAACCGGAGGTAAACAGGTCCGGGACGACGCCGTACGTGCTGGTGTAGGTGTCCACGAACTCGCTATTGATGTCGTTGTCGTACTGGTTCCAGTGGTAGCGCGTCGTGAACGGCCCGAGACCGGTGTCCGCGAGTTTCTCCGTCGTGAGCGGCTTGCCCAGCGCCTTCTGGAGCGTCTGGCCGACGACGCTGTTGGTAATCTGGGTGGCGAAGCCGCCGAACACCCGGTAGTCGTAGTCGCCGTTGAGATACGAGGTGAACAGTTTGGGCAGGGTAGCGACCGTGAAGCCGCCGACGATACCCTCCGCGCCCGCGCTCTGGGCGTTGTCGAGCAGACTCTTCCACTCGGAGTAACCCTGCGGGACGAACTTCTTGTCGATGATTTCGACGCCCTCGTTCTTCAGTACCTCTTCGTAGTTGTTGACGACCGCCTTGCCGAACGAGTAGTCCGCGCCGAAAAGATAGACCTTGCTCACGTCGGTCTGGTTGGCGACGTACTTCCCGCCCGAGCGGGCGTCCATCGCGGTGTTCTCGCTCGCACGGAAGACGAGGTTACTGCACGTATCGGAACTCGCCGTGGTGCTGGCCGACGCCGCGGGACCGACCATGTACGGGACTTGGGCCTGCTTTGAGACGGTCTTGATGACGCGGTTGGCCGCCCCGGAGGAGGCACATCCGAACAGCATGTCCACCTCCTCGTTTTTCACGAGGTCGGTCGCCAGCGACTGGGCCTTGTCGGCCGCGAACTGCGTGTCCCGGACGATGAGTTCGTACTCGACATCGCCGACCGTGACGGACTTCCGGCCCGTGCTGGCGTCCTCGATTGGGTCGGTGTCGCCCTTGTACGCGAGACCCGAGTAGAAACCCCACAGCGCCTGCTGGCCGTAGTATTTCAGGTCTCCCGAGGTCGGCTGAAGGACGCCGATTTTGACGCCCGAGGTTGATGCCTGCTCCGTCGTCGTCGCCGTGGTCTCTGTCATTCCGCCATCTGTCTCGTCGCTCGCAGTTGTCGTTGTTGTACTCTGTCCGCCGTCGTCGCCGGTACACCCGGCGAGTCCCGCTACGCCGGTCGCGCCGAGCGCAGTGAGCCATCGCCGCCGTGAAACGCTGTCATCCACCATAACAGATTGGAGTGATACATTCTATCCGGCAAGTACTGCGGGGTTAACATGTGAACAGCGGTGCGAGACTCCGCGAGTCCGGCGGCGTCGTCCTCCCGACGCTTCACACGTTAACCTCCGGTTTCTCATGGACAGGGCGACTCTCACCGGTCATGACCGACGAAGTCACCGCTCCCGAGTTCGCCAGCGAGGACGCCCTCGTCGTGGACGACGACCGCTTCGCGCCCGAGAACGTCGCGCTCGTGACGGGCGCGGCCTCGGGCATCGGACGCGCGACCGCGCTCGTGCTGGCCGAGAACGGCCTGACCGTGGTCGGGACGGACGTGGACGAGGACGGACTTGCTGAGACTCAAGCGAAGGCCGAGCAACACGACGCGCCAGGCACCGTCGAGACGGTCGCGGGTGACCTGCGCGAGGACGTGCCCGAAATCGCGGACGCCGCGGCCGAGTACGGCGACGTTGCCTTCCTCGCCAACGTCGCGGGGATGCAACACATCGACCCCATCGAGGAGTTTCCGATGGAGACCTACGACCGGATGCAGGAAGTCATGGTCCGCGCGCCGGTCGAACTCTCCAAGGAGTGTCTGCCCCGCATGCGCGAGAACGGGTTTGGCTGTATCGGCAACATGGCCTCGGTCCACGGCCACTACGTCACCGGCGACAAGGTGGCGTACAACGTGGCGAAGTTCGGCATTCGGGGTCTCACCCAGTCCATCGCCGCGGAGGGCGACGGCGATATCCGCGCCTTCTCGGTCAGCACGGGCTACGTGAAGACGCCGCTCGTGACCGACCAGATTCCCGACACCGCCGACCAGCGCGGGATTTCGGTGCAGGAGGTCGTCGAGGACGTGATGCTCGGCCAGTCGCGTACGACGGAGATGATGACGCCGGTCGAGGTCGGGAACCTGTTCGCGTTCGGCTTCTCGAAGCACGGCCAGCATCTCAACGGCGGGGACCTGCGGTTCGACGGCGGGATGACGCTGACCTACGAGTGAGTCCGTGCGGTCGCCGACGCGCCGCTCTCCGAGCGGCGCGTCACCGCCGTTCGGGAGGTCTCACCCGCTCTCTGGCAGGACGTGTTCGACGTTCTCGAAGGGGAGCCATCCGACGTTTCGGCCGTGGCTGTCTTTCAGAATCAGTCCCTCGCGGCCTTCCTCGAAGGCGTCGCAGGTGACGCTCGCTCCGTCGGTGCGTTCGACGCGTGGCATGTCCGATTCTGCTCAGGCACGCGACAAAAATTTTCGGGGAAGTCGCCCGTCAGCGCCCGGCCATCTCGCGTCGGACGCCCCACAGCAGGACCATCCCGCAGGCAGACAGCGCGCCGAGCGCGGCCCACCCGACCCCGTACCCGGTCGTGTCCACGAGGTAGCCGAACGCTGGCGGGGTCAGCAGGCCCCCGACGTTGATGGCGGTCTGGCCGCCCGCCGTTGCGGCCCCGAGGTCTTCGCTGGCCACGAGTTCGCCGAGACAGGAGTAGTAGACGCCGGGCATCCCGAGGACGGTCAGGCCGAGTCCGGCGAACACCGCCGCGGCGACCGCGAGGTCCGTGATGCCGAGCGCGAGCGACCCGAAGAGCAGGACCGACCCGCCGAGTTGCGCGAGCGAGACCGTCGCCGCGCCGGAGTCGCCGTCGAGCGCGTCGGCCAGCGACCCCGCGCCGATTCGGCCCGCGCTCCCCGTGGTCTGGGTCAGCGCGAGGACGACGCCGCCCGCCGCGGCCCCGGCACCCACTATGTCCTCGACGTAGAGGATGATGTAGCCGAGCATCGAGAAGATGGTCGCGCCGACAAACAGACCCGCCGCGACCAGCAGGAGGTAGGCCCTGTCGTCGGCCAACCCCGAGAGGTCGGGGAGTTCCCACCGACCGGAGCCGCCGGTCCCCGTGTAGAGGAACGCGAAAACGACGGCGTAGGCACCCGCGACCGCGGCGACGACCCAGAAGCCACGTCGCCACACGAAGACGGCCGCAACGCCCGTGACCACCAGCGAGGCCGCGCCGCTCCCGGCGGTGACGCCGACCTGCTTGACGCCCATAGCGAGGTTCTCCCGACCGCGAGGCGCGGCAGCGACGATGCCCTTGTTCGAGGCGGGCATCGCGGCGGCGTAGGCGCCCCCGAGGACGACGGCGGCCCCGAGCAGGAGGAGGTAGGTCGGCGCGAGCGCGACGGCGACAGTCCCGCCCGCCAGCGCGAGCAGGCTGACGACCATCGTCCGGCGCTCGCCGAATCCGTCCACCGCCGCGCCGCTGGGGAAGAGATTCAGCGTGTAGCCGACCAGCGCGGCCGTGAGGAACAGGCCGACGAGCGTCCGCGAAACGTCGAAATCCTCCCGGACGAATGAGGTCGCGGCGAAGATGCTGTAGTAACAGAGGCTGGCCGCCGTCTGCCAGCCAGCGATGACGAGGACCGACCGCCAGCCACGCTCCACGGAGTCACCACCCCGAACGCCGAGCGTACCAACTCGAACGCTGGACGTACCATCTCGTCGTCGGGGAATCGCCCGACGAGTATCGGTTGCACTTCGAACTCATCCTACCGGCGCGTGGCCGACGAATCCGAATAAATCCACCGCAATCCGCAAGCCGGGACGGGAATGCTACAGGTGAGCGAGGCAGGTCACTCCAACTCGTCTAAGGCTTCCACGACGCGCTGGATCATCTTTTGCTGGCCGCGCCGGAGATTCTTCGACACCGCGGGCTTGGACACGTCGAACTCGTCGGCGAGGTGGCCGAGCGTCGCGCCCCGCGGGTTCTCGAAGTAACCGTCCGAAACCGCGGTTTCGAGCGTCTGGCGCTCCACGTCCGAGAGGTCCCGACACCCCTCGATGAGCGTCATCGCGGCCCCCGCGTTCTGGACGAAGTCCTGCATCTCGGGCAGTTCCGTGTTATTCCGGTCGAGAACGTCGAACTCGTTGCCTCGCTCCAGTTCCGAGAGCGTCGTGTCGGCCTCCTCGATGCCGTCGAAACCGACGTGCCAGACCTCGCTGCCACCTTCGATGTGGAACGGGCCGGTGACGTAGCCGTCGTTGTCTCGAATCGTCGCCATTGCGTCGGTCTCGCCGATGACCGTCCGGATGTGCGCGACGTTGTCCCTGCGGGTCAACAGGGCGTAGTCGTGCATGTTCTGGTGGTCGCGCAGCGACGAGAGACCCTTCGAGAGCGTCCCGCGGTCCTCGCCCTCGACCATCATCCGCGTCTCCAACCGGTCGTTCGCCCGGTCGAAGTCCCACTGGATGGCCGAGAACCCCACCGCGTGGTCGTCGGTAGTGTCGATGAACGGGCAGTCGTACTGCTCCATGTCCATCGTGATATCTATCATATTCTGTCCTTGCTATTGAACCTCATACGAGAGATAGGATAAAAAGACTTTTCTTCGCTTTCGATAGCGATTGGGTAAAGTGTCGCCGGTCGGTCCCTGTACGAAGTCCCGCGACCCGACCGCGGGCGCTCAGAGATTTCCGACGCCGAAACCACTTTCCTCGCGCTCGCCCAAGACGGAGACGCTATGGCTCAACGCGAGGACTTCGACGACGGACAGCGACTGGACGGGATGCCGCGACTCGGTCTCGGGACGTGGGAGAACACCGACGCCGGGACGTGCGCGGATAGCGTCCGGCAGGCGCTCGAAATGGGGTATCGACACATCGACACCGCACAGATATACGACAACGAGGAACACGTCGGCGAGGGCATCGCGGCGGCCGACGTTGACCGCGAGGACATCTTTCTGGCAACGAAAATCTGGACGAGCAACCTCTCGTACGACGACGTGATTCACACCGCGAAAGAGAGCCTCGACAAACTCGGCGTGGACTACGTGGACCTGCTGTACGTCCACTGGCCAGCCAACGAGTACGACGCTGAGGACACCCTTCCGGCGTTCGACCAACTCTACGACGACGGTCTCATCGAGAACGTCGGCGTGAGCAACTTCGAACCGCGCCATCTCGACGAAGCCCAAGACGTACTCGACGCGCCCGTCTTCGCCAATCAAGTCGAGATGCACCCGCTGCTCCCGCAGGACGAGCTGGTCGAGTACGGGCAGGAGAACGACGTGAACCTCGTCGCGTACTCGCCGCTGGCCCGCGGAGAGGTCTTCGACGTGCCCGAGATGCAGGAAATCGCCGAGAAACACGACGCCTCTGCGGCGCAGGTCAGTCTCGCGTGGCTCCGCCAGCGCGACGGCGTGGCCGCGATTCCGAAGGCCTCCAGCGAGACCCACATTCGGGACAACTGGGAGTCGTTGGCCCTCGAACTCGACGACGAGGACGTAGCGAAGATAGAGAGCATCGACCGGCGCGAGCGACAGGTAGACCCCGACTTCGGCCCGTGGAACTGACCGTCTAACGACTTCAAACTTTACAGCCGTTCGTACCACGGCGGATTTTCTTGCAGATGGTCGATGAAGATTAATGTTTCATCGTAATCTATGAGATAAACATGTCCTTCTCCGCGTTCCGATGATTCCCAGACGAACGGTGCTTCATCGTCAGTATCTAAATCGCGTACTATCTCTTTGGCAGCCTCTTGGTCCTCGGCACCGAACCACGACCGAACTGTCCGCATCGGAACTTTATCTGGTTCGACCACATCTTGCCCTACTAGTGTCTCTAAGAGGTCGATAGTCAGATTTGTTTCGTCGTAATGACTCCGTCCGTCCACTTTTACAGGACTATCAGCCACGAGTAATTAGAGTTGTCCTTTTGCAGCGTTGGAACGACTCCTTGCACAGGAGGAATAGGTTTATACACGGTGCACTACACAATACGTGTATGGACTCGGTGAACAACGCGCCTAATGCAGAGGGGTCTTATAGCGAGAACTCGCCGTTTGTCCGGTTGCTAGGGACTCAAGGAAGAGTTCGGATACTCGATGTCTTTCTGAGGAAGCACTACAAGGAGTTGACTGCTGCAGAAGTTGCCGATCTAGCTGGTGTCTCCCCGAGTACCTTCCATCGGAACATAAACGAGTTGAAAGACCTCAGCGTTGTTCGGGAAACCGAACCTGTTGCCGGTACGACTCGATACAAATTAAACGAAGACAGTCCGATTGCGCAAACTCTTGGGCGGGCGCAATCAGAACTGTTGGAGTACAGTCGCAAAGTGATGAACGAGACGGAGTCTTCCGAACTCCCGAACATCGAAGAAGTTCTATCGGCACAAAACAGACGTTCAAAGAAAAAGACACCACCCCGTAGCAGAAGGCGAAACCGTGACACGATTACGGGTGAAGTCGAAGTTCCGAACTAATTATGCCGATGGAATCTACCGAAACGGAATCACGAGACCCTGTAAAAATGTTTGTATTCTATGATGAAGAACCGGGGAACCCAATTTCCACGTTCACGGAAAAGGAATCCGTTCCACTACCGGAGACAGGAGAAAAAGTCCAATTGAGAGAAGCAGGTGGTAGTGAGGACCCGGAAACGTATGAGTTAGATTTAGAGATAGAAGAGGTTGGCCGCTACACCGTTGAAGAGAAGTGGACGAGTTACACGCATGCGGAGTACTCTACTGCGGATGGCATCGCCGAACAACTGATAGTGTACGTCATGATTGAAGTGGAACCAGTCGGTGAAGAGTAATCTACTTCTCGAAGTTCTCGAAATTCTGCTTCTGGATTCTGACTCTCTCGGCATTCATGCTTCGCTGAATCGCACCCGGTAGCCCGCCGCTTCTTCCGACGAGTTTCGTTTATCCCGGAAAACACAATTCTTTACTGAAAGGTGTGCGATTTGGCGGACGATGAACGAGTCAGCCGACTCCTCCACGTTCCGCGCCGTCCATCGACTCGTGGAACACTACACGCCCGACGGAACGCTCGGCCGAACCCTGCTCGGCGGAATCGCCCTCACCTTCGCCCCGTTTTTGTTCTTCGGCGGTATCGAAATGCTGTTTCCCGTGATTACGCTCACCACCTCCCTGATGGGACTGTTCGGCTTCGTCGTCGGACTCTCGGCATTCTTCGTCGGAATCCTGACGCTCTGGCCAGTCTACCTCTCGCTCATCGGCAACGTTGAGTCCGCGGCGATGTACCCCGACGGCGCGAGCAAATCGAGACCGAACGAGAACCGCGAGAGCGCCGAAGCCATCCTGAAGCGCCGATACGCCGCCGGAGAACTCTCCCGCGAGCAGTTCGAACACCAACTCAATGCGCTGCTGGAAACGTCCGAGAGCGACCACAAGAAACCGCGCCCCAACGAGGAGCGACGCGACGACGAACGCCGCGAGCGCGCTCGGAATCGGTAGCCAGTCTCGAAACCGAACGCGCGGCAGTCTGACGACGCCCCCGAATGTCAGCCTCCGTTTACTTCCCAAAACGACCCCGAAACTTGATAACGACCGCACCGTAGTAAAACTCAGATGCACGGTGGAACGAGCAACACCGGTCTCGTCGGGGCGATTCGGTACGACCTACGGCGACTACACGAGAGTTGGATGGCCCTGTTTTTCCCTCGCCAGCGAAGCGAGCAGGGCGGCGTCCTCGGGAAGTGGGAACCTTCCTCGACCTCTGGGAGAGTCGCCTACCGGGGGTGGAGCGCGGTCGGTACGGCGGCCGTCGCGCTCCTCTACCCTCTGACGCTGTTCGGCTTCGCGGCCCGGTACTACACGCGGAAAATCGACGGCACGGCGACGCGCCTCGGCGTCGTCGGCGTCCTCCTGCTGTCTCTGCTGGCGTGGGGCGGCCTGACGGCGCTCGCCCGACTCCGGTTCTCGACGGACGGCTTTCTCGCGGTGGGGACCGCGGGCGGCGTCGCCACCGTGGCGGCCGTGCTGGCGTATCTTACGGGGACTCGCGGCGGGCGCGTCAGTACGGTCCTGTTGGCCTACCCCTTCGCCATGACGGCCATCTTCCTCCCGCCGGTCGTCGCGGCGCTCTACTCGCCGACGCTCTCGGAGGTCATCTTCCCGAAGAGCTACACCCTCGCGGTCTGGTTGCTCGACAACCCCCTCAACCTCTGGGGAATCAACACGTTCCTGCGCGAGCAGTTCACGCTTGAGGGCGCGAACTACGTGGCGATGTGGGTCGGACTCTCGGTGCCGACCGGGTGGGTCCTCGGCCTGCTGGTGACGCTGGCCGACGTGGCGCGGCCGAAAAGCGAGTAGAGCAACGTTTTTGCTTCTCTCGTCCTGACATTCGCGTATGGAGTTTAATCTGCCCGTAACCGCGGCGGCACTGCTCGCAATCGTCGGCGTCGGGACGGCGGCGCTCATCGGTATGGGTTTCATGGCGACGAACACGGTGTTGATGATGGTGACGCCCTCGATGCTGGCGTTCGGCCTCGTCGCGCTCTTCCTCGGTATCAAGCACGGTGAGTACCGAGCGACGCGATAATCTCGAAAAGAACCGCAAGCGCGCGGTCCGACTCGCTTTTGCGGTCATCCTGACCCTACCCAGTCGAGTCCGAGTAGACGACCGCGATGCGAACGAAGTGAGCGAGCGGACCGAGGAATCCCTCGAACTCACGCGCCAGAGGCGCGTGAATGAGGGGGTGACGACGTGTTTTTCATGAAAGTTTTGCCAGCGAGGAGATTCGCCGAAGGCGAATTTCCGAGCGCAGCAAAAGTTTCACATGTAGCCCAGATCGCGCAGGCGCTCCATCAGGTCCTCTTTGTCTTGGGCGCGGCCCGCGCGCTCGGTCGTGTCTTCGAGGTCCTGCAACCACGCGGGTTCCTCGTCGGACTTCTCGGTGCTGACTTCGCTCCCCAGCGAGCGGAATCCGGCGAAATACTTGGGACTGACCGGGATGTCGTCCTGCGTGAGACCGTTCGGCAGGTCGTCGTCGGACTGCGGGACGTGGCCGTCGTCGGGGTAGTCCTCGACGGTGTCCGGGACGACGAAGTGCCAGAAGGCGTCCCAGACCGCGCGCTCGTCGAACTGGAGAATCGGCTGGACGCGGTCGTGGGGCGGGTAGATGTCGGGGTCGTGGCGCGGCGAGAAGAACGTCTCGTCGGCGCGGGCCTCCTGCTCGTCCCAGCGGACGCCGGAGATGATACCGTCGATGTCGAGTTCCTCGATGGTGTCGTTGAGCGCGACGGTCTTCAGCAGGTGGTTGCCGACGTAGGTGTCGAGCAGGAACGGGAAACTGTCCTCCTCGTACTCCAGAATCTCGCGGACGTGGTGCTGATTGTGGTCGTTCAGGGCGTCGATGGGGATGTCGTCGCCCGGCGAGAGGTCGTTTGCCTCGGCGTACTCGCCCACGTCGTCGTTGCTCGCGTAGACCACGTCGAGGTCCCACTCGTCTTCCCACTTGGCGACGAAGTCGTGAATCTCGTCGAAGTGCTGGAAGTGGTCGATGAAGACCGCGGTCGGGGTCGGGAGGTCGTACTTCTCGGCGACCTCCTTGATGAAGTAGAGGGTGAGCGTCGAGTCCTTCCCACCGGTCCACATCACGGCGGGGTTCTCGTACTCTTCGAGTCCCTGCCGGGTCACGTCGATGGCCTTCTCGATTTTGTGCTCGATGGAGGCGTAGTTCTCGGGGTCTTCGCCTTCGCCGTCGGTGTAGTCTACGTCGACGTAGTTCGGGAAGTCTTCGGGCATCGTTCGTAATTACATCTAATTAGGACCGTAAAGTGCTTTTCGGCTCTTCGCGCTCGCAAGTCGTGCCAGCGGAACCGAAAGCTCCGTTTGACGGGGTTCTAACTCCTAATTAGTGCCAACTACCAACGTGGCAAATTCTCACACAAACACGGGCTGAGCGAACTGTGAGCGCACGAGCGCGCCCGAGGACGACTTCCGACTGACCGGCCCGGCCGAAATTCCCACCAACAGCGAGCCGAAGGCTCGCGCACCAGCAACCGTACTGCGAGCGAGGGAGCGTAGCGACTGAGCGAGCAGACCAAGCGACGACCAAAGCGAACGTAGTGAGCGACGAGAGGAGCGCAGTGTTTTTCATCAACGTTTTGCCAGCGAACGAACTGCGAGCCGTCGGCTCGCAGTTCGTGAGTGCAGCAAAAGGTTGTCTAGATAAATTCGTTGTCGCGCCAATCGACCCCGCTGGACCCGGAGTTCGAGGAGTCCGGCCCTTCGACCACTTCGATGGAGGCGGGTCGGTCTTCGCCGTCCACGATGCGGGTCGCTTGCAGGTCGCCGTCCTTCTCGGTAATCGCGGTCAGCGTTCCCTTCTCGGCGAGTCGCGCGATGTCACAGAGGACGAGGAACATCGGGTACTGGAGCGCCGTGTTCTGAAGCACGGTCTCGCGGTCGCCCTTGAACGCGGCGACTTCGATGAGCTCGCCCATCGGTTCGTCGTCTTCCTCCTCGTCGAGGTCCTCGTCGTCGTTCCAGCGCGGTCCCTCGCGTCGCTTTTGCTCTTCTTCGGTGTAGACGCGGGTCTCCGAGATGGACGCTTTCAGCTGTGCGGTCGGCGTGTACTTGCTGATGCTGTCGTCGTCCGAAACCGCACTGATGATGAGCGTGTTCTTGCGCCGGGTGATATCGACGCTGTCGATGCTCGGGGGAAGGTCAGGGTCCTCCTCGAAGTGGTCGTAAACGTTCTCTAGCGGCAGTTCGAGCGTCGAATGAAGTCGATATACTTGCCCCGTCATTTGTAATTGACATGCAGGTTCCCGGCTGGCGACACGGTACACGGGCTTCTAAGGTATCCGAACATATATGGCCTACTCTTTTGGTCCTCAGTACGTCCGTTGAAATTACTATTCAAGCCGACAGCTCGTCGGCGAGTTCGCCGCGCTCCTCGAGTTCCGCGAGCACGTCGCTTCCGCCGACGAACTCTCCGTCCACGAACGTCTGTGGAATCGTCTCCCAACCGCTGTGGTCCTCCAGTGCGGTTCGGAACTCTCCGAGCGCGTCTAGCACGTCTACGGTCTCGTAGTCGTCGCGGTGCTGCTGGATGAGTTCGAGCGCCTTCTGGGAGTAGCCACACTGGGGCATCAACTCGTTGCCCTTCATGAAGAGGACAACCTCGTTGCCCTCGATGGCCGAGTCCACGCGGTCTCGAACCTCGTCCTCGGTCAGGTCGCTTTCCGGCTGGAAAGTCATACTCCCTGATAGGCGGCCCGGTCGCAAAGAAGTTGCGTTAGTCGTCGTTGCCCACCCGCACCACGTTGATGAGCGAGTGGACCGGGACGCCCTCGATGTCCTCGACGCCCTGTTTGTCCACGAGGACGACGCAGGCGACCGGTTCGCCGCCCTGCTCGCGGATGGCTTCGACCGTTTCGGTCATCGTCGTCCCGCTGGTGATAGTGTCGTCAACGACGTAGCACTCGCGGTCCCGAATCTGGGCGAAGTTCCGCGAGAAGGTGCCGCCCAAATCCTCGATGTCGCCCTCCTCCCACTGGTGCTTGCTCGGGGCGTACGTCCCGAGGTCGGTGTCGAGTTCGCGCGCGACGGCGGTGGCCAGCGGCGCACCCGCTTTCTCGATGCCGATAGTTAGGTCCACGTCCTCGCCCTGCTTTTTGAGGAGGTCGGCCATCGCGGCCCCGGCGTGGTGGAGGCGGTTGCTGTCCCGGCCGAGCGCCGACCAATCGACGTGGATGTCGTGGGGACCGCCCGAGGGTTCGGTCGGCGTTGCGGTCGTCGTCGCGCCGGTGCCGCTCCGCTCGACCAGCCAACTCGCCGTCTCGCGCGAGACGTTGAGTTCGTCGGCGATTTCGCCCTTCGATAGCCCCTGCTGGGCGAGTTCTGCCGCGCTCTCGATGAGGTCGTCTACGTTCTTCATATCTGGTTAAATTGTACCGCGGTCTTTATTGTCGTTTCGTCATGCCGAGACCGCGTCTCGGCGCTTGCCGAATCGTCTTCGGCGGTGTTCGCAAATGCGGCCTCGTAGTCGCCGAGGTCGTGGACGCCCGTCACGAGGTCGTCGAGGAACCACGAGGGGAACGCCCCGAGCGTTTCGACCGCCGACTCGAAATGGGAGACGTTGGAGTTGACGCTCCCGACCAGTGCCTTGTTGTTCATCACGAACTCCTTGTGGAGTCGCCCGCCGTCGATTTCGAAGTCCCACGGTTCGGGGACGCCGAGCAGGGCACCCACCCCGCCGGGCGCGAGCGCGTCGATGCACTCGAAGGCGTGGCGCGCGTAGCCGGTGGCCTCGTAGACGAAATCGACCGCCTCGTGGGCGTCCGGAATCTCGGAAACCGGCGTCTGCCGGGAGTCCACGTAGGTCGCGCCCAACTTCTCGATGATATCGATGGTCGGGTCCGGGCGGTCGCGGCGTCCGAGGCAGTAGGTCCGGTCGTAGCCGCGCTGGTCGAGCATGGCCAGCGTGAGCAGGCCGAGGCTTCCGTTGCCCAGCACGAGGCCCGACTCGGGGTTCCAGTCGAACGCCGACCGCGAGGCCGCGGCGTGTTCGATGGCCTTCTGGGAGATACTGACCGGTTCCACGAGGAATCCCCACTCCGCGAGGCTTTCCGGCACGGGCACGAGCGACTTCGCGGGCGCGGTGAAATATTCGGACATGAACCCGTGCGCGCCGTCGATACCGCACTCCCGGCAGTCCTCGGGCGGAGCCATGTCGGGTTCGCCGCGCTCGAAGTATTCGTTGGTGCCTTCGACGGGCGGCCGTCGGACGGTCGGCGCGACCACGTCGCCCTCCTCGAAAGCGGTGCCCTCGGCGTCGGCGACGACGCCGACGGCCTCGTGGCCTAACACGAGGTGGTCTTCCCCCTCGGGGAATCCGCCGTGACTCCCCGCGATGACCTCGTGGTCGGTCCCGTCCACGCCGACCCGGAGCGTTCGGACCAGCACCTCACCCGGTTCGGGGTCCGGACGCGCCACCTCGGCGACTGTCGGCGAGGTCTCGCCCCGCCGGACGACGATTGCTTCCATGACCGGTGGTAGGACCGCGGGGGACAAAAGATTTATTCTATACCGAGTAAACATCTGATACGGGCGGGGGTGAAACCCAACACCTGTCGTCCTGCCCACCGCGCACATTCTGGCTAGCGATTGACGGCGTTCCGGTAGATACTCGGAAACTCGTTGGGACTACGCCCAGAGGTCGTAGAGGTCGTCACGAATCGCGTCACGAATCAGTTCGCCGTCGAGTGCGACGCCCGCGTCCTCGTTGGCGTCGCTCTCGCCGACGCTCTCCACGACCCCGATTTCGCTCGCCTCGATACCCGCGGCGTCGAGCGCGTTGAGCGCCGCGTCGAGGTCGGACTCGGGGACGGTCGCCAACAGCGCGCCCGACCCGAAGATGCAGAGCGGGTCCACGCCCATCGCCGCACAGATTTTCTCGGTCTCCTCGCGGACGGGCACCGCGCTCCGGTCGATATCGAGACGAACCCCCGAGGCAGTCGCCATCTCGACCATCCCGTTGAGCAGACCGCCCTCGGTCGGGTCGTGCATCGCGGTGGCCGACTCCCGGAGGACCCGCGACTCCGGCAGGACGCTGATGTCCGCGAAAAAGCCTTCTGCGCGCGCCAGCAGGTCCGCGGACAGGTCGAGTTCGTCGCGGAAGTCGGTCGCCACCACCGCGGTTCCCTCGACGCCTGCGCCCTTCGTCAGGACCACGCGGTCGCCCGGTTCCGCGCCGCCGGTCGGGACGAACTCGTCGGCCAGTCCCATCGCGGTCATCGACACCATCGGGCGCTCCAGCGCCGGGGTGTACTCCGAGTGGCCGCCGACGATGGCGACGCCCGACTCGCGGGCCGCCTCGTCCATCTGGGTCGTCAGGGTATCGACCGTCTCCGCGTCGTCGTCGGGCAGGAACAGGACGTTCGTGAGCCATCGCGGGTCGGCCCCCGACGCGGCCACATCGTTGCACGCGACGTGGACCGCGAGCGTGCCGAGGCGCTCTTTCGCCAGCGAGAGCGGGTCGGAACTGGCAACGAGCAGTTGGTCGCCGACGCGCATCGCCGCGGCGTCCTCGCCGTACTGCGGTCCCATTACCACCGAATCGTCGCGTGCGCCCGTCCGCGAGAGGACGCGCACGAGGACTTCGGGGTCGAGTTTGCCGATCATACCCGTTTCTCGGTGGGCTGGGGTCTAATGTTCGGCGGATAATCCGAGGGACGGAGTAGCTTACACAGTAACGTTTATCCAGATGACTGCCATAGCATTTTATATGGCAACTGACGGAAATCCGGCTCGACCGCCGTCTGACGACGACATGCTCCCCGATGAACGGGAAGTAGTCGCCGAGCGCGTCGAGTCGTTGGACGACGATTCGAGCCACCTCTCCGTTGAGGAAGTCGCCGAGGGGTTAGATATTGAGTTAGAGTAGGAGATGCCGCGCGCACCTTCTACACTCCGGTTTCTCCCCGAGGCCCGCGACGATTTGGCCGATATTCAGGGACACAATCCCGACCACGCTAAGCGAATTTTACGGAAAATCGACGATTGGCAGGACAAAATAGAGTGGGACCGCGTTCCACAGGACCATCTTACCTACCTTACTGGAACGGAAGCATACAACTTCTATCGGGAACGAGTCGGCAACAGTGGCTATCGTGTCATCTACGAAATTAGCAACGACGAGATGGTCGTTGTCGGTATTCTCCCGAAGGGAGACTATACCTACGACTTGGGTGAGTTTCGGCGTCGGATGGGCCGGGAGTAACGGAGACAACGAAGCCACAACGTAATCCGCCGACGTTTCGCACCGACCCCGACCTTTATTTCACTTAGCGACCCACTCCCACCATGGAGCGGTACGACCAACTCTATCGACTCTACGACGAGTTCGACGCCGCGACCCTCCGGGCCCTCCAGAACTTCGTGGACCTCTTTCCCCCGGTGGACTCGCGCGTCGCGCTCGAACACTGGCAGGAGGCCAGCGACGAACTGGACGAGCGCAAAACCGAGGTGCGCGACGCCTTCCCTGCGGCGGGCGAGACGTTCTGCGAACTCGCGTCGCGGGCCACGCGCGACCAAGCGTTCACCGCGCTGGACCTCTACGCCAAGTACGACCGCGGCGTGAACGTCCTCGTCCTCGACGTGGACGAGACGCTTCGCTCGGCGGGCGGCACCGACAACGAGATTCCCCGCGAGACCCTGCACCTTCTGACCGAGTTTCACGAGGCGGGGATGCCCATCGTGGTCTGTACCGGCCAGACCTTGGAGAACGTCAAGGGGTTCCTGATTCAGGGTCTCGGGAACGAAATCGTCCACTCCGGAAACCTCTCGGTGGTCTACGAGGCTGGAACCGGCGTGTTCACGCCGGGCCACGGCGCGGACACCAAGCGTCTCCTCTACGACGACTTGGACCGCGACGTGCGGGCCATCTTCGACGCGGTGCGCTCGCGGGTCCTCTCGGAGGCCCCCGAGCGCCTGCGCCGCGGGTGTCACCTGCAGGGCAACGAGTTCAACGTCACGCTCAAGCCCAACTTCGAGACGGGGAGCGACGAGGCCCGCGAGGTCATCGACCGCGCGCTGGTCTACGAACTCGACCTGCTCGGGTCCGCCGTCACCGAGAAAATTGGCGAAGCGGTCGAAGCGGACGCCGACATGGCGAGCGACTGGGCGCGGGCTTACTACGCGGCCCAAGACCCCGAAATTCGGGGGGTCCTCGAAAGCGAGGGCGGGACGCCCGACGCCGACCCGGCGGACGTGCCCGCCCCGATTCGCAACGCCTTCGAGCGCATCGACGTGGCCTACTACGAGGCCGACGCGGCCGAAATCGGGAGCCTCGAACTCAACAAGGTCGCGGGCGTCGAGTCGGCCTTCGACGTGCTGGGCATCGACGACCCCTTCGCCGCGGTCATGGGCGACAGCAAGAGCGACCTCCGGGTGATGAAGTGGGTCGCCGACGAAGGGATGGGTATCGCGGCCGCTCCCGAGCATTCGTCTCGTGACGTACTGGACCACGTCGTCAAGACCGACGAGTTGGTGTTCGACCGCGGGAAGGCTGGCGACGTACTGCGGACGATTTACGCACTGAACCGACTGGCGAACTTGGGATGAGTCTCCCGGCGGCGATACGAACTCGACTAGTCATTTTTCCGAAAGCTTATGCCGTTGCTCACACAACAGGAACGCCGATGCCCTCCAACGTGAAATCCACCCTCGTAGCGGCGGTTCGCGTCGTTCTCGTCTGCGTCGGCGTCGGAGTCGCGGCTGCGACAGTCTTCACTGTAGCCTCGATGCCGCCACCGCCGCCCGAGAGCGACGGGTTCGCCCACGGAATGGCGGCGATTATCGGTGGCATCGTCGTCGTCCTGACGCTCGGACTCGCCGCGGTCGGCGTCAGCCTGCCCGCGCTGTTGGGCCGCGACGACCGACTCAGATTCAACCGCTGGCAGCGCCTCGCGCTGAAGGGCGCGGGGGTCCTGATAGGCGGCGGTATCGCCGTCGGACTGGCGTTCGGTGTCGTGACGCAACTCCAGTACGGAATCGTCCTCTGGCTCGGCCTCGTGGCACTGGCGACCGTCGTCGTCTGCGCGACGCTCGTCTGGAGAGTCACAGAAGTAGTCGTTCAGCTGCTCTATCGGACGTTCAACAACCGTACTGCGTAATATCCTGTCTCGAAGCGTCGCCCATCGAGACCGGAAACCAAGAAAAGTCGAGAAGCCGAGAAGCGGTCGGCGGCGGTCCCAGCCCACTCGAATCTCGCCGACCGAGTCGCGCTCAGACGTTCAACTGGAACCGAACCGTGTCGCCGCTCTCCAGCGAACTGTACGTCGAGAGCGTCTCCGTCGAGTCGAACGCCTCGCGGACGACCACGGTGTCCGAGCGGAGGCGCTGGCCGTCGAGGACGCCCGCGCGGACCTGCGGGCCGTGCTGCTCGGCGAGTTTGTCAACCACGTCTGCGACCGTCGCGTCGTCGGGCACTGCCACGCGCGCCTCGCGGGTGCCGGTCCGTGCGACGAGGGTTCCGGTAAGTTTTACAGTGACGTTCATACACACACCCTGTAGCGCCACCGACTAAAAGTTTACTCAAACTCGAAAAAGTCCTACCGAGATGCGACCGCTTAAGGACGGGGCACCCGTCGCTTCGGATATGGCGAACAACGCGCCCGAACCCGGCGCGGACGACCCGCTCGGCGTCCACGGCGTCGTCCCGCCGACGATTACGGCGTTCGACGAGGACGAATCAGTCGATTACGAGGAAACTGCGGCCCACGCGCGGTTCGTCGTGGACCGGGGCGCACACGGGGTTTTCCCGCTGGGGACCAACGGCGAGTTCCCGCTGTTGACGCCCGACGAGCGCGACGGCGTAGTCGAGGCAGTCGTGGACGAAATCGGCGACGACGCGCCGGTCATCGCGGGCGTCGGCGCGCCAAGTACGCGCCAGACGGTCGCGCACGCCGAACACGCCGAGTCGGTCGGCGCGGACGGCGTGGTCGTCGTGACGCCCTACTACTACCCGGTGGACCACGACGCCGCCCTGACCCATTACCGGCGGGTCGCCGAGGCGGTGGACCTCCCGGTGTACGTCTACCACATCCCGAGCAAGACGGGCAACTCGCTATCGCTCGACACGCTCGACGCGCTCGCGGACATCGAGAATCTGGTCGGGCTGAAGGATTCGAGCAAGGACGTGCCGTGGCTCGGACAGGCTATCGACGCCCACCCTGAACTGACCTTCCTCGCGGGGTCGGACTCGCTTCTGTTCCCCGGACTGGAAGTCGGCTGTGCAGGCATGGTCAGCGCCGTCGCCAACGTCTTCCCCGAGTTGGTCGTTGACCTCTACGAAGCCTACGACGGGGACGACGAGGAGCGTGCCCGCGAGTTGCAGAGCGAGGTCTACGACGTGCGCTCGGCGCTCAAGCGCGGTCCCTACATGGCGGGCGTCAAGACCGCGCTCGGCCTGCGAGACGTTGACCTCGAACCCGGCCCGCTCCGGAGTCCGCTCCGGACGATGGACGACGACGACCGCGAGGCGCTCCGCGCGGACCTCTCGGAACTCGGCTTACTCTGAAGCGCGGCAACGACCGTCCCGTTCCGTTCGTTCCGTTCGCTTTGTTCTGTCCTCGGTGAACGGTCGGAGGTTTTAATGCCGATGTTGTGCTAGTCTTTGTCATAGCTCGATAGTCGCACGCGGCGTGACGGCGACGGAAATGGACCCACGCGGACCACGGGATTCACAACCACCTGATACAGATGAACTCCGGTCCTCTCCGCCGTAGACTCCCCGAATCCACGGCCACGAACGGCGACAACTCCTTGTTCAACAAGCGAACGCTCCTCGGCGTGCAGTGCTGGATAATCGGCGCACTGAGCGCGCTCGACGCACTGTTAACGCTCATGCTCGGGGGCATCCTGCTCGCCGCGCCGCTGTTCGCCCTCGGTGCGTACCTCGTGTTCGGAACGACGCTCGCGCCCGAGCGAGCCGCACGAACCTACAAATTTTTACTCTACCCGGAGTAAGTAATTGTCATGGTTCGAGACTACGAGTCGCTCCACGACCCGAACGCCGAGTACACGATGCGCGAACTCTCGGCGGAGACGATGGAGTGCGACAACTCGCGTCCGAACGGACGCGACGTAGAAATAACCGACGTGCAGACCACGATGGTTGATGGTAACTTCCCGTGGACGCTCGTACGAGTCTACACCGACGCCGGTGTCGTGGGGACCGGCGAAGCCTACTGGGGCGCGGGCGTGCCCGAACTCATCGAGCGGATGAAGCCGTTCGTCGTCGGCGAGAACCCGCTAGACATCGACCGCCTCTACGAACACCTCATCCAGAAGATGTCCGGCGAGGGGTCGGTCGAGGGCGTCACGGTCACCGCCATCTCGGGCATCGAACTCGCGCTTCACGACCTCGCGGGCAAAATTTTGGGCGTCCCCGCCTACCAACTTCTCGGCGGGAAGTACCGCGACGAGGTGCGGGTCTACTGCGACTGTCACACCGAGTCCGAGGCCGACCCCGACGCCTGCGCCGACGAAGCGGAACGCGTCGTCGAGGAACTGGGCTACGACGCGCTCAAGTTCGACCTTGACGTGCCCTCCGGACTGGAGAAAGACCGCGCGAACCGCCACCTCCGGCCCGGCGAGATTCGCCACAAGGCCGAAATCGTCGAGAAGGTCACCGAGCGCGTGAAAGACCGCGCTGACGTTGCCTTCGACTGCCACTGGACGTTCTCCGGTGGGTCCGCCAAGCGTCTCGCGGACGCCATCGAGGAGTACGACGTGTGGTGGCTCGAAGACCCCGTCCCGCCGGAAAACCTCGACGTGCAAGAGGAGGTCACGAAGTCCACGACCACCCCCATCGCGGTCGGCGAGAACCGCTACCGAGTCACGGAGGAGCGCCGTCTCATCGAGAATCAGGCCGTCGATATCGTCGCGCCCGACCTGCCGAAGGTCGGCGGGATGCGCGAGACCCGGAAAATCGCGGACGTTGCCAACCAGTATTACGTGCCGGTTGCGATGCACAACGTCTCCTCGCCCGTGGCGACGATGGCGAGTGCGCACGTCGGCGCGGCCATCCCGAACAGCCTCGCGGTCGAGTACCACTCCTACGAACTCGGCTGGTGGTCCGACCTCGTGGAGGAGGACGTTATCGAGGACGGCTACATCGAGATTCCCGAACAGCCGGGTCTCGGCGTGACGCTGGACATGGACGTGGTCGAAGAGAAGATGGTCGAAGGCGAGACGTTGTTCGACGAGGCGTAGCTTCGTCGGACACCCATTCTCCCCGTCGGTTCGCTCTTTTCGATAGCGACAGGATTTAGTTCCGCGGCGTTCCGGCAAGCACCGATGGCACCTGTCGCTCTGCTAACTCCTCCCCGCCGCGACGCCCTCCTCGCGGTGATCGCGCTGGCGCTCCTCGTCGCACCGGTCTGGGCACCGATTCTCCATCTCGGCGACACGAACTACCGCTACGAGCGCGTTCGCGTCACCGCCGAAAACGGAACCATCGAGTACGCCAACGAGTCGGCCGCGCCAGCGGGCACTCCCGTCAGTGTCGAAGTCGCCTGCACGGAAGGAGCGATGAGGTCTCGCGCGTGCTTCTTCGAGCAGTACCTCGCCAACAACACTGTTCCGACGAGCATCTACGCGACGAATCTCATCAATCACGACCTCCCGACCTTCGAGCGGTACCGCTACGTCGTCGTGAACGAGACCGTCCACGAGTTGCGATACGACAGCAATCGCTCCCACGAGAACGAGAACGGGATGTACCGCGTGGACCTCGCGCTCGAACCCACGTCCGCACGCGACGCACTCAAGTCGGTCTCAATTCGCGCCGAGCGCGCTCCTGGCCCCGTCAGAGCGGCCGCGAAACGCGGCACCGCAACGTCCCACCGCGACCTCGACGGCCCGAAGACGCCGATTCGACTGAGCGACGGCACCTATTACCGGGTGTATCTGTCCTCGGCAACCACCTCCTCGTTCCGGAGTTTCGCGGCCGGGGTCCTCCGGTGGGTCACTCCGCTCGTCGGCCTCTCGCTGATCGCCGGACTCTCCGGTCGGTTCGAGGTCCGATACGTCGGGAAGTGACCCCTCCCTGCCGCATTCTCCGGCGGAAGCGACGGCTCTTCACGCACTCCAGTGCCAACCACTCTCATGGTCGAAGACCGCGACGAGGTGCTGTGTCTCGCCAACGGCATCTTCGGCGAGGGGTCCGCGGGCTTCGTGGAGATGCACGGCGGCGACCCTGCGGTCCACGACGCGCCGACTCCGGGTTTCGACGCCGAGTCGGTGAAGGAATGTCGCGGAGCGTACGTGGCCGTCCTCGTCTGACTCGCAGGAGTCGCGGCGACGCTCGTCCTCTCCCGCAGTTAGGCCAGTGCGGGGTCTACCTTCCGACCGACCCACAGCAGACTCCCGACCAGCAGGACGATTGCGACGGGAACCAACCACTGGAAGACGGTCAGCATCGCGCTCGACGCCTGAATGCCGAAGATGACGAGGACAACCGGGCCACAGCACGCCGCACCCGACAATAGCGCAGGAACCCCGGCCAGCAGACCGGACGACGACGAGGCGATGCCACAGGCCTTCGGCTGTCGCCACGCGAGGTACGTCACCGCGAGGTTCACCCCGACCAGCAGTGCGATACCGAGACCGAGGAGCGTGTTCAGCGAGAACAGATACGTGCCGAACCCGAACTCCACGAGCGCGACCGGTTCGAAAGAGAGGGCGCTGTTGGCCGGTTGGAAGAGGCGTCCGAGCGGATTCTCGGCGACGAGTATCCCGACCTCACCGCTTCCGTCGAACGCGAGGAGGTCGCCGAGCCAGAGATACGCCAGCAGATAGAGCGCCGTCGCGCCCGCGAACACCGCGACCCCGTCGCGCCGCCCGAGCGACGCCCGGACCGCGAACTCCGTCCGGGAGACGGTCCGGCGGACCGGACCGCGCGAGCGCGTCTCGGTGGCCATTAGGTCACCACCCCGACTCTCCGTCGCATCTCTTCGACGCCCGTCATCCCGTCACGACCTCCGTACTCGGGTAGAACCCCGACCACGCGAACCACATCGCGTCGAAGGCGTAGAATCGGTCGAGCGGGAGGTTCGCGGGTTCGTAGCGCGTCCCGTCGTCGGCGACGGCCCGCCCCTTGTCGTAGTCGAACGACCGGCCAGTCGGGTTCCGGTAGACGTAGGCCGTGTCGAGCCTCGGGTCGTAGACCCCGAGGAGGGTGGCGTCACCGACCGAACCGGACAGCACGCCCGCCTCTCGGAGCGCGGGCTTCTCGAACGCGAGCCGCGACTCCGACTCCGGTAGCCGCGCGCCGAGAACGACCCGCTTGTTCGGCAGGCGGTCGTCCTCCCCGAGCGGCGCGAACAGCGTCGAGTCCCGCACGTAGTACCCCGACGGATTCGGGACGTAGGAACCGTAAGGGTCCTGTTCGTAGTTGCGGACGTGCCCGGTGTCCGTCGAGAGGACTCGCGTCTCGGGATGGGTCGCCTTCCACATTTCCCACGTCGTCCAGACGAGTCGAAACTCCTGCAGAGACCGCCCCCCGAACTCGCCGGAAATCGCGGTCCCGAGGATTTGGGGCCACCGGCTGTCGGTCTCTCGGTCGTACATCACGAGGTTGTTGTTCACCAGTTTCCCCGACACCCCGAAGGTGGTCTCACCGCGCCGGAACCCCATCGCGGTCCCGGTCAGCGGACAGTAAGTCACCGAAACTGGCTCGCCGCCCACCACGTCGTTGGTTATCTCGTGTTGGACCAGAATCTTCTGGGGATAGGCCTTGACCTCGCCGTTCCGAACGAGACCGAACACCACGTCTTCGGGGCGCAACTCTGAATCCGCCTGCTCGGCGTCCTGAAACGTCGGTTCGTCTATCGACGGGATGCCGTCCTTCGGCGGACCGCCAGACAGGACCTCCTCGCGGAGCGTTGCGAGGTCGTACTCGACCGGGAGCGCCGATGGACGGAGCGGAATCCCGCCGACGCGCTCGCTCGCGGTGGTCGTCCCCTGCGCTCCCGCTCGACTGTCCTGCAACTCCCCATCCTGCCCCTCGACACCCTCCGCGGTGAGTCCCCCGATGCATCCCGACAGCCCGGTCAGCGCGACACCTGCCGCGGCCACGAACCGCCGTCTCGAAGTCGGTTCCATAGCGGTCGATAGGCACTGAAAGACGTTAACACTTCTACGGTCGTGCCCTCGGAGTGCACACCCGCTTCGTCGTCCGCGCAAACGACGCCTCTTTACCGCGCCGAGTGCCAAACCACCTCATGACCAACGACGACGAACTGCTGATGACGCCCGGACCGACCGCCGTTCCGCCGGACGTACTGGACGCGATGGGTCGCCCGCCGGTCAACCCCGACGTGGAGGCAGAGTTCGGCACGTTCTACCGAGACCTGCTCGACAAACTGGCGCGGGTGTACGACACCGATGACGATACTGTGGTCCTCAGCGGCGAGGGCATCCTCGGGTTGGAGACGGCCGTCGCGTCGCTGGTCGCACCCGGCGACGAAGTCCTCTGTCTGGCCAACGGCATCTACGGCGAGGGGTTCGCGGACTTCGTGGAGACCCACGGCGGCGACCCGCTACTCCACGACGTGCCCTTCGACGCGAGATTCGACGTAGAGACCGTGAAAGAGCTAGTCGCGGAGCGCGACTTCGAAGTTGCCACGATGGTCCACTGCGAGACGCCGACCGGCGTGTTGAACGACTTCGACGAAATTCTGGGCATCTTGCAGGACGCGGGCGTCCTGACGATAGTCGATGCGGTCTCGTCGCTCGGGGGCGCGCCGGTCCCGACCGAGAACATCGACGTGTGTCTCGGAGCCTCCCAGAAGTGTTTCAGTTCGCCCGCGGGCCTGACCACGCTGTCGGTCAGCGACGCCGCGTGGGGGAGAGTCGAAGATATCGAGCAGAACACCTTCTACACCAGCCTCGAACCGTGGCGGGACATCGAGATTTCGGACGGCTCGGCTCCCCATCTGCCCTACACCCACAGCGTCTCGAACCTCTACGCGCTGGACGCGTCGCTCGATAGACTGCTTGAGGAAGGTCTCGCCAGCGTCTACGACCGCCACGAGGCGGTCGCCGCTCGGTGCCGCGAGCGCGGCCGGGACCTCGGTCTCGACCCGTTCGCCGCCGACGAGGCGCTCCGCTCGCCGACCGTGACCGCGTTCGAAGTGGATGGAGACGCGAGCGACCTGCAAGAGAAACTGGCCGACCGCCACGGCGTCACCCTCGCAACCGGTCTCGGCGACCTCGCCGACGACGTACTTCGGGTCGGGCACATGGGGTACAACGCCGACGCCGAGCGAGTCGAGCGCGCGATGGACGCGCTCGCGGACGTTCTCGACTGAGCGAGGACGGAACCACGGCTCAGGGTTCCTCAATGGTGTCGATGACGCGCTGAGAGAGGTCAACGTCCGAGAGGTCGCCGCGAGCGTGGGCGGTCAACCACTCGGCGTCGGCCCGCCACGTCCCTCGCGGCTCCTCCTCGATGCTCGACACGTCGGCGCGAACGTCGAGAGGGTCCCATCCTTCCTCGTGGAGCGCCAGCAGGCGATTGAGGACGCGGCCGACCTCGCGGTGGGGCACGCCGTCGCCCGGCGAGGCCGTCTCGTACTCGATGCGGAGCGTCCCCTCGTCGGTCGTGAGGTCGGTGACGTAGACGCCGTGGCTCATCAGTCGTTGTTCGAGTCGCTCGCGCAGGTCCGAATCGTCCATGCGGGGTCGTTGGGCACGAACCGGGAAAACGCCTCGCTACCAGAAGCCGTGCGAGTCCCGCGGTGCGACACAGGAACAGGTTACCGTCGGGTCGAGCACGTCGTCTACCGGGAGCGCTTCGCCACACTCCGTGCAGATAATCGTCGTGCCCCCGGTGCGCCGGTAGCGGCGCAGCGCGTGGGCACCGATAACGACTCCGGCGGCGAGACCGACCGCCCCCGCCAGTGCTTTGTCTACGAACGCAGTCTCGCGTGCCATGCGCTCCGAAGGTCGGCGTATAAACTTAAACCCATTGACGCCGGGTACCCAACAGAATTCGTCGTGTCCGAGAGATTACAACCTTTTTAACGTCGTCGGTGGTAGCAGTCTGCATGAACGACCCGACGGAGTCTCACGAGAACGCGCTCGTCGGACTCACCTCACTCGGAATCCTCGGTGCCGGTCTCGGTGCGCTCTTTCTGGGCGTCGAGGACTTCTGGCTCGTGTTCGTCATCGGGTTTGCGGTCCTCGTTCCGATAGTGGCGACCCTGACCGGGGACCACGGCACGGGCGAGTACGACCCATGGCTCGGCACGAGGGAGCATCAGCGACACGACGAGACTGGCGAATACGACCGGTACGACGATACCGGCGAACGCCACCGCCACGACGGCACGGGCGAACGCCACCGCCACGACGGCACGGGCGAACGCCACCGCCACGACGGCAGGGCCGCGACGGCACAGCAAAACGACGAGTCCGGCCGGAGCGCCGAGCGAGTTGAGGACGCCGAAGTGGAGTCGAAACAGGACGCGCTCGACACGCTCCGCGAGCGATACGCGCGTGGCGACCTCAGCGAGACGGACTTCGAGCGAAAGGTCGAGGCGCTACTCGAAACCGAGACGCCCGAGAGCGCGCGCAAGCGAATCGAGCGCGCGCGGACCGGCGACGAGAGCGAGCGCACCTCCGCCGACCGCGACGCCGACGAGACGGAGATGAACCTCGAAACCGACGAGCGCACGCGGTGAGCGCGAGGCGCGACCGTCTCAGCGAGTGAGACCTGCCGGACGCCCGTCGCGGCCGCGGTCCCCGTCCGCGACCGACAGACGCTACATATAAATGGTCGCTCGAAGCAAATACGGACACATGGTAGGGTTCCTGAACTTCGTCATCGGCTTCGTCGTGAGCCTCCTCATCGGGGCGTTCGGTATCTACGTCGGCGCGCGCGTCATCGCCGACCGAGACGACTACGAGTACGCCATCCTGACCGCGCTGGTCGGCGCGCTCGTCTGGTGGCTGGTCGCGGGGCTGTTCAGCATCATCCCCATCGTCGGCGGCCTCGTCGGCTCCGTCCTCGGCCTGCTGGCGTGGGTGTACGTCATCAACGCGCGCTACCCCGGCGGTTGGGGGAAGGCGCTCGGTATCGCGCTCGTCGCCTACATCACGGTCTGGGTCGTGCTGGTCGTGCTCAATTCGGTGGGTCTCATCGCCACCGGCGCGCTCGGCGTGCCCGGACTGTAGGCCGACTACGTTTCGTATCCCAACTCTTCTCCCACGAGGTCCGCGGCGTTCCGTATCGCACCCACCGACGAAAGGTAGCCAGCGCCGACGGTCGTCTTGAGCGCCTTCGCGGCCGCGCCGGTGAGAACCGTCGGACCGACCTGCGCCACCGCGCCGTCGCCGATGGAGACCAGCCACCCCGGCGAGTCGAACGCGAAGGGTTCGAGTCGCGGTTCGAACATATCGTCGCCCTCGCGGTCGTACGCCACGAGGCTGGCGACGTTCTCCGCGACGGCGCGGGCCTCCCGGACCGCGGCCTGCGCGCTCGCCGGGACAGGTTCGCCGTCGGCGTCCACCACGCGGGCCGCGTCGCCGACGACGAAGGTGCCGTCGCCGAGTCGCAGGGTGTTTTTCACCGCGGGGCGCTCGCCGCCGAGGGCGTCGGGACCGCGGATGCCGCCAGTCCAGACAAACTGGTCGTAGTCGATTCGCTCGCCGGTGTCAAGTTCGATGGCCTCGTCGTCCGCCGAGGAGACCGCCGTACCGGTCCGAATCTCCACATCGCGGGTCTCCAACTGCTCGCGGACCGCAGATTGGAAGTTCTCGGGGAACGCGGGCGCGACCTCGTCCAACTGTTCGAGCAGGGTGACGGTGACGGACTCGCTCTCGCCTTCCTCGCGGGCGAACGCCGCGAGTTCGCCCGCGACCTGCACGCCCGACAGGCCCGCACCGCCGACGACGACGCGACTCGGGTCGTCGGGTCGTCCGGCCGAAATCGCGTCGAGGAACCCCGCGCGAATCGTCTCGGCGTCGTCCAGCGTCTTGAGCGGCGTGGCGTGTTCTTCGAGGCCCGGCAGTCCGTAGAACGCCGTCTCGGTCCCGAGACAGACCGCGGCGTAGTCGTAGTCGATTTCCTCGCCCGACGCGAGCGCGACGACGTTTTCGTCAGGGTCCACCTCGGCGACCTCGGCCTGCCGGACCTCAGCGCGGTCCAGCACCTCGTCTAGCGGAACCACGATGTCGTCGGCAATCGACGGGCGACGAATCGCGCGATGAATTTCGTGCTGGACGAGGTGGCGTCCGGTCCGTTCTACGACCAGAATCTCCACGTCGTCGGGGACGGTGCGCTCCAGTTTTCGGGCGAGGGCCAGTCCGGCGTAGCCCGCGCCGAGGACAGCGATTCGCATTCTGTCGGGGCTAGGGAGCGAGGGGGCTTAGAAGTGCGGGGGAGACGCCGATAGGTCACGGTTGGCGAAGCAACTGCGAGAGCTGAGTTACATTGCGTACATGGTTACATCTGTACGTCAGTAACACGTATTACGATAGGTTACGTCTATCCACTCATGTCTATCGACATCGACACCTTCGAAGAGAAAAGCGAGACCGAACTCGCCGACATGACGAACGGCGAGCGCGTCCTCCGCTTTCTCGCCCATAACGACGACCTCGCGTTCAAGCCCGCCGAGATCGCCGAGCAGGTCGGTGTGAATAAAAACTCCATCGGGAACGTCCTCCGTCGCCTCGAAGACCGCGAACTCGTCCGGCACAAAGGTCCCTACTGGGCCATCACCGCCGACGAAGAGCGACTCGCGTCGTTCAGTGCGTACTTCCGAACCACATCCGCTCTCGACGACCGACTCGGAGAGGAAGACCCCGACGAGTGGGCCGCTCACGCGCCCGACGAACCGCATCCGAACGCCGAACGCGACGAGGACGACGAATGAACTACGACCGAGGCGACGTTGTCTACGGAAAAAGACCCGTTCGACAACAGCACGCACGCTCGCCCGTGGCTCATCGTCTCGGACGAGTCGCATCCGTTCTACGGCGAGCAGTACGTCGCGCTGACGCTCACCTCGAAGTCGTGGTACGACGAGGGATTCGAACTGCGCGACGACGACTGGATTCGCGGAGGAATGCCCGAAAACAGCAAGGTCGTGACGTGGGGGTTCGCCTCTCCGGACCACGACGATTTAGACCACGACCGCTGGCAGGGGACGCTCGAAACCGAAGTGGTCGATGCCTGCGTCGAGCGAGCGACGGACTACGTGGGCCTCTGAGACGGCGTTCGGTTCAGAACAGCGCCTCGCTCTCGTCGAGAATCCGGGCCGGGCCACCAGCCTCCCAGACCATCGTCTCGACGCCGCAGTCGGCGACGACTTCCTCGACGCGTTCGACGTGTTCGGCGGTCGTGTTGACGTAGACGCTCGCGCCGGTGTCAGTCGAGAAGTAGACCGGCACGCCCTCGTCGCGGAGTTCGCGGACCGCGTTGAAAATCTCGATGGTGTCGGGCTTCCAGTAAACCCACCCGGAGGGACCGGTCATCGTCGTCGCAGCCAGCGACAGCGAGTCGTGTTCGGCGGTCTCGAAGACCCGCTGGAAGTCGCCCTCGCGGAGCGCGTCACGCACCTCCGCGAGCTGGTCGTGGATATGCGCGAGTCGCGCCTCGAACATGTGGCTGTCGGCGGCCTCGCGGTGGGCGTGTTCGGTCTCCTTGTAGGCGGGGACGAGACCCGCGACGATTCGCAGGTCGTCTTCGAGCGGACTGTCGAGGCGCTCGGAGCGACAGTCCTCGTCGTTGAGTCCGGTGTGGAGGTCCGAGAACCCGCCGGTCACGGCGCGGGCGGCCGAGGACGACCCGCGGCGCGCGATGGTCGAGATGTCGGGCCGGGTGGCGTCGAGGTCCGCGGCCTCCGCCAGCGCCATCGCCGCGGCGGCGAATCCGGACGACGACGAACCGAGACCCACGTTCGACGGGAAGGAGTTCTCGCTCTCCAGTCGGACGGGATACTGGGCGTGGTCGGCGTCGGCGCGCGCTCGGACCTCCGCGACGACGTTGGCCACGCGGTCGGCCTCGTGGGCCTCCAACTTCTCGCCGCCGACGACGAAGGTGTCGGCGTCGAGGTCCGGGTCGAACTCGACGGTGGTCTTGGTGTGACTCGGCGCGGTGCAGACGCTGATGGAGTCGTGATAGGGGAGGCGCAGGTCTTCGTCGCGCATCCCGTGATATTTAACGAGTCCTTGGATGGGGTGAGCTTTCGCGGTCGCCTTCATGCTTGGACGGGGGTGGTTGTGGTGGTTAAAACTCTCGGTACTCCGATAGTGGCTTTTCGCGGATTCGACTTCAGCGTCCGAGCGAGTAGCGAACCATTCAAACCCCGCGCACGCCACCGAACGGACATGGGAACGCCACTCGATAGCCGCCAAGCGCAAGCCGAGGAGGTCGTCGAACGCCTCTACGAGGAGTATCCCGACACCACAATCTCGCTTAATTTCTCGAACCGCCTCGAACTGCTCATCGCGGTCATGCTCTCGGCGCAGTGTACCGACGAGCGCGTAAACAAGGAGACCGCCCACCTCTTCGAGAAGTACGAGACCGTCGGGGAGTACGCCGAAGCCGACGTTGACGAACTCTCCGAGGATATCGGCTCGATTACGTACCACAACAGCAAGGCCGATTACATCGTCTCTACCGCCCGAACCCTCATCGAGGAGTACGACGGCGAAGTCCCCGACAAGATGGACGAGTTGACCGAACTGAAAGGCGTCGGGCGCAAGACCGCAAACGTCGTGCTCCAGCACGGCCACGACGTGGTGGAGGGTATCGTGGTTGACACCCACGTTCAGCGCCTCTCGCGGCGTCTCGGTATCACGGAGGACGAACGCCCGACGGACATCGAGCAGGACTTGATGGGTATCGTCCCCGAGGACGACTGGCAACAGTTCACGCACCTCTGTATCAGTCACGGGCGGGCGACCTGCACCGCGCGAAACCCCGACTGTGACGACTGCGTGCTGGAGAACGTCTGTCCGTCCTCGAAACTTGACCACGAGGTGGACCTCGCCAGCGGCGAGGCGTGGTAGTTCACTGCCAGAGACGATGTTCACCCGAAGACGATTCCTGCTGGCCGCCGGGACCACCCTCTCGCTGAGTGGCTGTCTCGGTGACTCCGAACCGTCCGCCCGCGTCGCAGAGCTACGGTTAATCAACCAGAGCAACAGCTCGCGCCGATTCGACCTCGAAATCGAGGCCGACGGCGAGACGGTCTACGATGAGACCCACGCCGTCGCGCCCGCCGAAGAGGAACCGGTTCCGGTCGTGAACGACCTGCCGAGCGAGCGCGGACGGGTCACGGTCACGACGCGAGTTCTCGGGACCGACGCCGCCGACTCAGTGACTTACGAGGACGACAAGTGTCACCGACTCATCGTCGAGTACGAGCAGGGGAGCGTGGGGTACTATTCAACGACGGGCGGCGAAGCGTGTAAGACAACCACGGAATCGTAGCGACCCGGAAATCGGAGCGCGCGATTCAGTACAACACGTAGTCGATGAAGAATCGTGCCATCCCGACGATCCACGCTAGCACCCAAAAGAGGACGTAGCCCACGACGCCGACGCGGAGTCGCCCGCGCCACGCGCCCATGTTCTCGTGGAGTTCGCTGATGTCCACGTCGCGGTCGGCCGCGTCGGTCTCGTAGAGGTCGTGCTGGCGCTTGACCTGAAAGATGCGGACGATGCCCGTCAGCGCGACTAGTAACATCGCGTAGGCTTGGATGCCGAGGAAGGCGTGAAGCGCCGCGAATCCCCCAAGTTGGTCGAAAAAGCGCGGGAGCATCCACGTCACCATCGGCACCCCCGTCAACAGGAGTCCGACCGTAATGAACTTGAGGTGGTGTATCAGCACGTCCCACGTAACCACCTCTTGGTCGAGGATGTACCACGCGCCGTAGAGGTAAAACGGGAGGCTGGCAGTGACGACGAGGGCGACCCCAGCCGCAACCACCGTCTCGCTGACCATGGACGGCGGTTGGGAACGCGGGTGGTTAAGCGGTGCGAAACCGGTCTCGCGCTGCTCCCGACTAGATTCCGACCTTGCCGCGACTGGTTGCCTTCGGGATAGTTTGTAGCAAACTTAATCAGGCGGAGGAACCACAGTTCGGACGAACGAACCAAATGTCCGGACCCATCATCATCTTCGTGGACCCCGACGAGTCGGCCCGCGAGGAGACGCTGGACCGACTTCGGGCCGCGGGCGACGAGCCGACGCTGGTCGCGGCCGAATCGCTCTCGGCGGCCGAGAAACTGTTGTGCGAACGCGCTGCCGACTGCGTCGTAACCGAACACGACCTGCCGGATGGGACCGGTCTCGAACTCGCCACGCGCGTCCGGGACGTTCGGCCGAGCGTCGCCTGCATCGTCTACACCGCGGCCGACCGCGAAGAACTGGCCACCGACGAGTTCGGCGATACCGTCGTGGAGTACGTCCCCAAGGACGCGCCGAACGCCGCCGACCAGTTGTGGAACGTCGTGGATTTCACCGCGTCGTTTCGCGCGCAGACGGCGTATCCGCTCCCAGAGAACGAAACGGACCGACTCGCCGCGCTCGACCCCTACGACCTCGACCCCGAGGCGCTACAGGACGACGTTGGGAAAATCACCGACCTCGCCGCCCGACATCTCGACGTGCCGATGTCGTCGATCAGCCTGATAAAGGAACACAGCCAAGAGTTTCTGGCCTGTCACGGCGCGGACTGGACCCCGATCCAACGGGAGGACTCCGTCTGCACCTACGCCATCGTCGAGGACGACCCGGTGGCCGTCATCGAAGACGTGACGGAGGACCCGCGGTTCGCGGACAACGAAGAGTTAGACGACCTCGGGATTCGCTCGTACGCTGGCGCGGACCTGACGACTGACAACGGGTTGACCGTGGGGACGCTGTGTGCCTACGGCAAGGAACCGCGAACCTTCTCGGACGACGACCGGGAGTTTCTCGCCACGCTGGCGGACGTGGCGATGAACATTCTCGAACTGCACTACGAACTGTCCGAGTTGCACGAGGACCGCGCGGACCCGCCCGAGGACGACGGCGAAGGAGGACGACGATGAGCAACGAGCGTGTCGCGCTGTACGAGTTCGCCGCCGACCTGCCGCTCGGCGGTATCGAACCCGGAACGAACCTGCTCGTGGCCGGTCCCACGATGGGCGGCGCGCGCCGTCTCGCGCTCCGTCTGGTCGCCGACGCGACCGACCGCGGCGAGGGAATGTTGCTCGTCTCCACCGACAAGGCGAGCGGGAAGGTTCTCTCGGAGTGCGACGGTCTCTGTACCAACCTCGGAGGCTCGCCCGTCGGCGTC